>NZ_CP195790.1:2975500-3577500 GCF_051465645.1 Planctomicrobium limosum
GCCAAAGTGAACGGAGCCACCTCGACACCTTCGTAACCCGTCTCACGAATAAAACGGCACTGGCGTTCCCAATCCCAACCTTCAAACAGCTCTTGGCAGATTGCAAATTTCATGTCGAGAGGATTCTCCGTTTTTTATGTCCTGGATTCTGACCCGAGGCAGAAACAGCCGGATGCCGATTTTAATTCATACAAGATCGACATTTACTCTCGAATCGAATCATCAAAGAGAAACTTTCCGAGAAGAAATGCCGATTCTGACGACAGTACGGGAGAGTTTCCAGAAGGTCGACACTGAACGTACCGCTGACACCGTCAGTGCTCCAGCCCACAACGTGTTTAGTCGATGCATTCAATGATCAGTGTTCAGATCGAACAGAATCTAACACAGATCATCATTGCGGCGGATTTGCAGGTGGTGCGGGCAGGACATCAGTATGAGCTGCTCGTTTAGGTAAGATGGACAACTTGCGTTAAGCGGGTCAGCAGAATCAACCGAAACAGAGAGTGGAAGAATCCAATTGCGGGATTCTATGCATCTGGGGGTTGATGAGGAGAGGAAGCGTAACCATGCAAAACTTGAAATGGATTTCCGCACTGACCGCATCGCTTTTCGCGATGTTGATGTCAGTCCAAGCGGAAGCTGGGCTGTTCTGCGGAGCGTGTCGGTACCGGAACATTCCAGCCGCCAATTGTGCACCAGCTGGCGACTACTGTACGGCACGAGAATCTTGCGGACCAAAGTACCGGACGGTCCGGGAACGCGTCCTGTGTACAGAAGAGTACACAGAATGCCAGACCGTCTATGACACCTGCACATACCAGGTGCCAGTCACCCGCAGCCGTGTCGTTTACGACACCTGCTATCGTGACGAAACTTACACGACATGCCGACCGGTTTACAAAACCTGTTACCGTGAAGTTTCTCACACCGTGCGTCGCCCGGTCTATCAGACCTGCTATCGCACCGTCACCTGCAAAATTCGTAAGCCTGTCTATCAGACTTGCTACCGAACAGTGAACTTCACCGTTTGCCGACCAGTTTACAAGACCTGCTACCGTGACGAGTGCTACACCGTCCGTAAGCCTGTCTACCAGACTTGCTATCGCGACGTCTGCCACACCACCTACCGAACTGAAACCGAAACTCGTTACCGCGATGTCTGCCAGACAACTTATCGTGCTGTGACAGAATCAAAGTGCGTTCCAGTTCAATGTGGCGAATGGAAATGTGTCACCGAATGCATTCCAGGTCCAGTTGTTGAACGATGTGTTCGCGGTCCAGGCAAGTTTGTCTTCGATCCATGCACCTGCACCTGCGTCTGGTGCCCAGGTAAGGCATGCATCCAGAAGATTCAGTGCCCACCACGTACCGTGACAAAACGCGTCTGGTGCCCAAAGACTGTCATGACGACTCAGACCTGCACACGCATGGTTCCAGAAACCCGCGTCTGCAAAGTTCCTTACACAGTTTGCCGTCGTGTGCCAGTAACTTGTGTCAAACGAGTTCCTTACACAACCTGCACCTATGTAACACAAACCTGCACACGTCGCGTTCCATACACAACCTGCACCATGGTTCGTGAATGCCGCACCAAGCAAGTTCCTTACACAACCTGCACCTATGTTGAACAATGCGTCAGCAAACAGGTTCCATACACAACCTGCACATGGACCTGCGAAACTGTCACAAAGCGAGTTCCATACACAACCTGCAGCTATGTGAAACAATGCCACACACGTAAGGTTCCTTACTGTGTTCCACGTACTGTTTGCGAAACTCACATGGTAACAAAGACCAAATGTGTCCCTCGCACCGTAACAGTGACAAAGACTCGTTGCGTTCCAAAAATTGTGGTCCGCAAAGTGCCTGTCTGCAATGATCCATGCGTGACAGCTGCGAACCCAGTTTGTGCCGCACCAGAATCTTGCGTGAACTAACTCTTCACGTCAGATAAGCAGAAATGCACTCCCAGATGCAGGACGGGCGATGGTATTCACCATCGCCCGTTTTTTTATTTGCACCTGAGTCCAGTGAGCCAACCCTATCAATGTGCTTCAGGCAGCAAACCCGAATCGACATTGGCAGTCAGACTGACCTCGTCGCAGATGATGTCATCTTTCGGAAGGACTCATCAGCTTAGTTACTTTGCGATGCCGTTTGAGAACGTCTTATAAGACTCGGCGACCTTTTCCACACCTGCGTCTCCGCCGTGAACCCACAAGCCGTAGACAAACCGAAGTGACTCGCCTTGCTTCAGATCGCGTTTGTGTGCAGGCTGAGCATCTGGTGTCCCTGCTGTATAAGCACCATCACCAAATGGGTTCACAGAGAACAGTCCATAATCGCGAACGTGATATCGTGACTTCCACGGGTTCTGTGGAGCATCCATGATCGTCACGCCGAATTTCTCTTTTCCGACCTTACCGACGTAGTCAATCCACGGTGAAGGACGACCCCAAGTTTCCTTGGTGCTCACTTTTCCTTCTGCATTCGTGACAGGTCCGCCGGAGACATTCTCCTGCATGCCATGCGGCATTCGAATTGCGAAAAAGCCCTCTTTCGTGTCGCCGATGTGCACTGATTCTTTGGCCGGACGCAACGTCGCGTCGTAAGTCATCAGGCGATCTGCAGTGAAGGTGACAAGCGTATCCTGTTCAAGTACTGGCTTGTCTTCTTTGCTGAGCCAGACGGTCGAATACTTGAACGACGCTGTTGGACCACTTCCCTTCACGATCGAAACCTGAGTGGTCGAAACGAGGCTGTCTTCCATCCAGAACTTGATGCCATCGATTTCGTCAACGGCGAACCAGATCCCTTTATGATGGACGTGGTCATAGAAATCTGGAGCTTTGCGATCTCTGGTATTCGTTGGATTGTCGTTGATCAGTCGAACCACGATCCCGGCAACCGGAGCAATATCAGTTCGGGCGATCCATGCATCGCTATCAGCGAGGTAGACCTTGTCGCCGTCGACACGCTTGGCTACCAGAACCTTACCAAATGGTGCTGTTTCAGGTTCGCCGGATTCTTTATGCAACGGTGCGACTTCTGACACCACGACAACTTTGCGTTCAGCCGCATCTGGTGGAGCGTCCTTGCAGGCTTTCGTCAGGAGTTCGTACGCATTCGGTCCTGTCACTGGATAGAAAAGCGGCTTCCGCCGATCCAATCCAAACCGGAAGACGGTGAACACGTCTTTCCCGATCATGACTTTGACCCCGTTCCGTTCCATTTCGAGTGTGACCGACTGTTCACCGGCGAACACAGAATTGCAACACAACGCGAGAAACAAGAACAGCAACGGGATTCGTTTCATAAATTCTCCAGTTAGTAATTAGCCAGGCGTGCTTTCTTGTGCCCGCAACTCAGAAGGAACGGCAATCCGGTTCCACCGCCTCACTCTCATCACCAAGACATCGAATAGGGCTTGGAATGAGAAAAATGACCTGATGTCACCGATCAGGCAACAAGGCATCATATTGAAGCAAGAAGAGCATACTTCAATAAAAATGGATGGATTCTGTTGCATTGAACCGCCATTTCACCTGAGCGTCAAGGGCGCGGATTTTCGCCGTCGTGCAGAGCCTGGGTTTCTCATCCTTCTCACTCTCCCCGCCCTTCTCTATGATGTGAGACTATGGCAGGAAATTCATTCGGACAATCGTTTCGTATCACCACGGCAGGCGAAAGCCATGGCCCGGGGAATGTCGTAATCATCGACGGAGTTCCAGCAGGAATTCCGCTCTCAGTTGAGGATCTGCGAGTCGACTTGCAACGACGCAAGCCAGGCCAAAGCAAGATCGTTACTCAACGCAAAGAGGACGATGAACCAGAAATTCTCTCTGGTGTGTTCGAAGGCAAAACCACCGGCACAAGTCTCGCGATCCTGATCCGCAATCAGGATCAGCGCAGCAAAGACTACAACGACATCAAAGATGTTTACCGCCCCGGTCATGCTGATTACAGCTATGACGCAAAATATGGAGGGCACCGCGACTATCGTGGCGGTGGTCGGGCAAGTGCTCGCGAAACAACTGCCCGTGTCGCCGCTGGCGTCGTTGCCAAAAAACTGCTGCGCCAAGCTTTTGGTGGCGAAGTCGTCGGGTTCGTTTCGCAAGTTGGAAATATTCTCGCCGACATTTCAGATCCAGCCTCGATCACACAGGATCAGGTTGAGTTTCTGCCCAATGGCGAACCAAACATCATTCGCTGCCCGGACCTGAATGCAGCGGAAAAGATGATCGCCCTGATCGATCAATGCCGCAAAGAACAGGACTCGATCGGCGGAGCGGCACACATTGTTGCGACCGGAATTCCTCCAGGATTAGGCGAACCTGTCTTCGACAAGATCAAAGCCGATCTGGCCAAAGCATTGTTCAGCATCCCAGCAGTCCTGGGTGTCGAATACGGCGTCGGCTTTGGCTGCACCACGATGCGTGGAAGTGAGAACAACGATCCTTTTGCTTGCCGTCTCGACGAAGAAGGCGAAAAAGAGATCTACACCACTTCAAACCGTCATGGGGGAATGCTCGGCGGAATTACGACAGGAATGCCGTTGATTCTCCGTGCTGCAGTAAAGCCGACCAGCAGCCTGCCGATTCCACAGCAGACCGTCGACCGCAGCGGAACACCGACCACGGTCAGCACAAAGGGACGTCACGATCCTTGTCTGTTATCACGTTTCATTCCAGTCGCAGAAGCTATGGTTGCAATCGTCATTGCAGACCACTGGCTACGTTGGGTCGGTCAGTATTTTGGAGCAGGCGGAGACAACTGGGAGCACTCCTGCGGCGAAGACTGTGACCACGATCATGATCACAGCCATGACCATGGACACGACCACGGCTAAGCCAGTTTAGTCTGGCGTTGCGTCGACGGCACGTTGAGTTTTGCGATCACTTCGCCTCATGCAGAGAGTTCGACAATACAGTCATTCGAGCCGGAGCCGCATCGATGTCAGCGGGATTGAACACTGAACGGGAATCGCCCTTAAAACGCTGGGCTCCTATTCTGGTCATCCTCTGGCTGGCGGTTTATTGGTTCCTGTTCTTCACGTCTCGACTTCCGAATTCGTCCAACTCGCAAGGATCGCTGTACCGATCTGACGTCGTGTTTATGCTGCCGGAGATCTATGCCAGCCTGGCTGGAGATCCTGCTTCCACGACATCAGGCCTCCAGTACCTGCCGCAGCGATTCTGGCCAGCCGTTCTCGCCGCGTTCATTGTCGGGTCGTCATTCTCTCTGGGGAATCTGATCCTCCGTGGGCTCAAGCTCACCACTGGCATCGACAAGCTGAGTCAGATTGCCATTGCAGGCGGCATCGGGTTATCCGCGACGTCGTTGCTGACACTCACGCTAGGAGTGGCCGGACTGTTATCACGTCCACTGTTCGTCGCCATTTTTCTGTTGATCAACATTGCCGAATGCTGGTTCGAATATCAGCACCGAAAACAGAAGAAACCTGTCCCCGCAGAGCATGCATTTCGGCCACATCCGATGATGTGGGTCTGCCTGATCGTTGCAGTTCCGTTTCTGTGGTGCATGCTGCTGGGATCGCTCCTGCCCCCGACCGACTTTGACGTGAAGGAATACCATCTCGGCGGCCCCAAGGAATACTTCCTCACAGGTTCAGTCCACTTCCTCCCACACAACGTCTACACCAGCTTTCCCTTCTTAACCGAAATGCTGCTGCTGGTCGGGATGGTTCTATACGGAGGCTGGGAACAGGGAGCCCTCGTTGGACAGGCAGTGCTGATGGCGTTTGCCCCAACGACGGCACTGGGAGTTTACGCGGTTGCGCGTCGACTTTCCGGAGAAGCGGCCGGCTGGCTCGCAGCCTTAATTTATCTGACGATCCCCTGGACTTATCGTATTTCCATCATCGCCTACACCGAAGGGGCCTTGTGTGGATACGTCGTGCTGACTCTTCTGGCCTTCTTCATCTGGCGAGACCATCGTCAATCAGCTGACTCCGCGATCAAGAGCGATGCGTGGTCACGCTGGGGTTGTCTGGTCATTGGTCTGCTGGCAGGAAGCGCGGTCTCCACCAAATACCCCGGCATGATTCTGGTCGCGATTCCATTTGGCCTCGCCATCCTGCTGACCGAACTTGGTTCCTTCAAACCGTCCACTGAACGAATTCGTTCCACAGTGACGATGTGCCTGCTCTACACCCTCGGAGTGCTGATCACATTTGGCCCGTGGATGTTGAAGAACCTTGTCGAAACCGGAAACCCTGTTTACCCGTTGCTCTATTCCCTCTTTGGGGGAGCCGACTGGAACGCAGAACTTCAGGCGAAGTGGAAAGACGCACACCCTTCACTGCTGTTCAAACCCGGTTGGGGCGATGTGCGTGGCGTGCTGTACGAGAACGACTGGCAATCCCCTCTTTTATTCGGCCTTGCTCCGCTCGCACTGGTGTTTCAGAGAAAACGGGGGATCGTTGAAACCGCAGGATTCGCATTCTTGCTGTTTGCAATGTGGTATCTCTTCACTCACCGCATTGACCGATTCTGGGTGCCGATGAATTCGGTGATGGCCGTCCTTGCAGGCTGTGGACTGGTCGGAACACTGGGACTGAAACACTTCGCCTCAACACGCACTCCAGTTGAATCCCAAAAGAAGAAACAGCGAAAGCAAACGGCAGTCCCCCAGACTGACCCCGCTGGCCTCCTCAAGAATGTTGTCGTTGTTTCGCTCGTCGCAGGCGCCATCGTCTACAACTTCGCCTTCATTACGACTGCGAAGTGCGGGTTCAACGGTTACCTGATGGACTATAAAGCCGCTCGCGAGCAAACACTGACGCGATCCATCGCGGTCGTTGAAGCGATGAATCTTCCACCTGATGCAAAGGTGCTTTTCGTTGGGGAAGCAGAGATCTTTGACGCCCGCTTCCCGTATGCGTATTGCACGGTCTTCGACAAGAATCTGCTGGAAGAATGGACTTCCCGACCAGACGGAAACAAAGGATGGACACTCCTCAGTCAGGACGAGATTCTCACCAAGCTCCGTGAGGAAAAGATCACGCACGTTTTCGTCAACTGGAACGAAATCCTGCGATACCGCACAACCTATCGCTTCACCGATTTCGTCTCTCCGGATCGCATGCAACAGTTCGTTGATGCAGGTATCCTGAGTCCGATTGTGTTACCGGATCAGGAAGTGTTGCGTCCCTGGGAGAGCGTTGACGCAAGCTGGCAGCAAGAAATTGATCGCTGGGGACCAGAGTTGAAACTGAACTATGGAAACATCCCTGCCATGCTGCAGTTTCAGGCGTATCGCGTCGCCGAACCGGAATAGCACACCGAACAAACGCGACTACTGGCGAGCGTGTTCAATCTCGATGGGAACCCCTGAGAGCCAGAGGACCAATTGCTCCAGTTGCACTTGTTCCGGCAACCGGCTTCCGCCTTTCAGGCCATAATCCGCCTTCGCAAGCGTTTCGAGAATCGTCTCTGCCCGTTGGCGACGAATTCGCCGCAGATACTTTTCGTAAAGCGGGATGTCCTTCGGGAAGACACCAGCATCACGCAGGGCCTGAGTGAGCGTCCCCCCTTGCCGTGACTTCTCTGTCGCCACCGCAATTTTCCGAAAGACGAAGTTCAATCCCCCGAGAATCTTTGGCCCCGGTTCGCCTGCATACAGCAACTTGCTCAGACAGGTGACGGCAGCATCGACGTTTCCATCTCGAATGGCATCAACCATCGACCAGGTTGTCTCCGCCTTCCACCCGCCCACCAATTTCCGGACGTCGTCTTCATCGATGGTTTCTCGATCACCGACGTAAGACGATAGCTTGCCGAGTTCCTGATCGAGCAATCCGAGGCCATTCCCAACCAAGGCAGGCAGCAATGCAGCGGCGGATGAGACAAGCTGCTTCTGATAAACCTCTTTTGCCTGCGTGACGAGCCACTTATCAAGTCGCTGTCCTGTCAGGTCAGAACACTCAATCTCCAACCCGTCGGCATCGACCTTCTTCGCAAGGCGTGTGTTCTTACGCCATGTCTTCACATCCAGCACCAGCACGGAACGTTTGCTCGGCTTCTCGGCGTAGTTCTCCAGTTGAGCACGGAAGTTTGTGATAAAATCGTCAGCGTCATCGACGACCACAATCTTCTGATCCGAAAACATCGAGACCATCAGCAATTCGTCGCGGACAGTTTTGAAATCGAGATCTTTCCCCGGAAATCGGGTCAGTCCGATCGAATCGTCGACTCCTCCGCCCAGAATCTTCTGGCAGAGCGCGGTCATCGTCGCGGCCTTCAAATGCCGCTCGGCGCCGTGCAGAATGATCAGCCCGACGTTCTCGGCCGCTTTCGTTTTCCGTAAAAAGTCAGTGGCGTGCATTGTCTCAGATTGACCTGATCCGCAATTTCGGTCTAGTGTTTCAGTCAGTTGAACGGCTTTGCCTGCTCCCCGCAAGTCACCGGAATGAATAAGTTCCCGCTGCCGGAATCCGAGTCAGTTTCCCGGCAAACAACCATTACATCAGGGCTGGCTGTTTCGACGGGATTGAAGTTGAAATTCATGGAAGATCGCACCTCGCTGCCACTGATCGAATCGGACGAGGACAGATATCTCTGTCCGGGCGACCGGCAACCGATTTCCCGTTCGCTCCATCTGGCTCGACTCGCAAACGGACATCTGGCCTGTCGGAACTGCGATCGACGCAACGAAACGGGATCACTCCCCGGTGCAGTCACTCGACTTCTCAACGGCTCCAAACCTTATCAGGAACTGGAATTTGATCTGTCACATGGAATTCGTGGGCAGTATCTGAATCAGCTGACGCGAGAACGGGTTTCATCAATAGTGCAATGCCTGATCGATCAGGTCGACGAGCAACTCAGGACCGCGACTGAAGAGAATCAGCGCACACGCGGAGCATTTCACATTGTCGTCGGATACGACCAGCGCCCCGCCTCTCCTGATCTCTCCATTGGAGTCGTTCAAGCTCTGAAACAGTCTTCTGTGGACATCATCGATGTCGGGCAGGTCAGTCGGCCGACATTCGATTTCGCGATGGATCAGTACCGCCCCCACCTGGGGATTTATGTCACTGGAGGAAACAAGCCCGCCGGATGGAATGGGCTGGATCTTGTCGATTCAAACGGAGTTGCCTGGCTCACCGAATCACGTCTGGCAGACTTTCAGAAACGTCTCACTCAAGGGCAATACCGATTGGGGCGCACCAGCGGGCGTTATGTTCCCGTCGATATTCAACACGATTACAAAACGGCAATCAGCCACCAGTTTCACGCTTTGCGACCGTTGCGACTGGGCATCACCTGCACAGACACTGCACTTCGCGAAACGCTGCGACAGCTGCTTGAGCAAACCCCGTGCGATGTCCGATTCCTGCAAACCGGCGCAAGCAGCTCACTTGATTGGGGAGGCAAGTCACTTCCAGATCTGGTTTGCGAGCGACACCTCGATCTCGGGTTCGCACTCGAACAGGACGGTCGGGCCTGTCAGATCATTGATGAAACAGGAAGAGAACTGGCCGTAGATGACATCGTCGGTCTGCTGCTGACGCCGTATGAAGATCTACCGGACGGAATCCAGGAACTCGCCGCTCAGATTCGGGTGAATTCTCCACCGGAACGCGAACTCCGGGAGCAGCAGAGACGACATCAAATTCCAGTTGTTGCTGACGACAACGGTCGGGTCTGGTTTCTGGACGAATCCCCTGAGTGCGACGGAATTCAGACGCTCGCGCGCGTACTTGAAGTCCTGAGCCTATCGGAACGCCCGGCCTCGCAATTCCGTACGAGACCGGCCCCGAAATAGCGATCACTTCTCGCGATTCGCTTTGCAAACAACAGATGCTGCAGCGCTGTCTACAAAGAGCAGACAGCTTTCATTTTCTGCAGTCCGGTTGTCAGTACGAGTTTGGGATCCTGCTTCCAATACTCGCGATTGAACAACTCCAACGACACCACGCCGTCGAATCCAATCTGTCTCAGGATCTCCATGACGCGCGGCCAATTGGTCACGCCGTCACCAGGATAGACACGATCTGCATCAGTGATCTGAGGTCGTGCTGGGGTTGCCGGATAGTCGTTGAAATGGAAACACGGAATCCCCACTCCAGACAGCATCCGGAGCCCTTCGATGGAACTTCCACCTTTATAAATGTGATAGATATCTGGCAGGAGACAAGCCTCAGGTTCTCCGCTTTCGATTGCAACGAACACCGATTCGCCAAGTCGAGACAGATTCTTCGAGAAGCCCCAGACTTCAACTTGAGGGATCACCCCGATATCGCGGCCCAATCGAACGATTGTGGCATAGCGTTCAGCTGCAGCAAACAGATCAATATTTGGAGCATCTGCAGCTTGAGCCCCAACTGGAGGTGCAGCAATCCGAGTCCCGCCGATTTGCTGAAGCAGGTCCATATCCCGCTTCATTTGCTCGACACCTTTTTGCCGCAGCGCAGGATCATCGACAATCCACTGAGCGAACCCGATGGCGCTCTCAACCTTAAGCCCCAGGTCCGCAATCTTCTTGCCGAGGTCCGACAGGGACTTTCCAGAATCTCGATAAGCTTCGATTTCCCGAATCCACGGTTCGATGCCGTCATAACCGCAAGCCGCAACCAGATCGACGATCTGATCTAAAGGCAACTTCTGTTCGCGAATCGTGCTTGTGTTCAGGCAGAAACGGAACGACTTGCGCATCGGTTCCTCTTTCGCTGATTTGGCTGATGCTGGCATCGCAGTGGTCATTCCAGTAACGAGAGACGCAGCGATCATCTGTCGACGATTGAACATGAAACACGCTCGCTTAACAACCAGAGAGGCAATCACTCAGAGAAACCACACAGAGAAGACAAACTCTAAGCAACAGGGCTTATGAATTGCGAACGAGTTCGACCATCTTCTTCGCCATCTCCGGAAGTCGATAGTGACGCCGCACTCCTTCCCAAGCAGCCTTGGCGAATTCAAACCGCTTATCACAATCGGCGAGTTCCAATATCCCGTCAGCGAGAGCCTGCGGATCGCGAGGCTTCACAAGAATCCCACCACCCGTCGCCTCAAGCATTTCCGGAAACGATCCATGGGCCGGTTGAACAACAGGAATCCCGTTTGCCATTGCCTCCAATACCGGGAGACCTTTGGGTTCAAGGAACTCAGTCGGCATTGAAAAGACATCGACATCACTGAAGAAGTGCACCTTCTCTCTCATCGTATCTGGGCTGCCGATGTTCGTAACATCGACACCTGCGTCATGGAGTTTCGCCAGTGTCTTCCTGAGATACGGCTGATTGCTTTTCCCCTGCTGGCCTCCGATTTTCAGTTGTGCGTGCGGGATCTTTTCTTTGATCAGGAGAAAAGCGTCCACCAGGTGGTGCAGACCTTTCTCCGGTGCCATTCGCCCAAAGTAGCCCACAATGAATCGCTCCGGCGTCCCTTTGCGTGGCTCACCGGGATGCAAATCGACGTCGATTCCCAACGGCAATACGGAAAAGAGTTCCACCGGCAATGAGAGATAGTTTGCCATATAACGACGATAGAACTCAGTGTGCGTCACAAAGCCATCGAAATCCTGAGCACGCTGAGAAACCAGATCAATCGCCTGCCTGCGATAAACCTCAGGTAAACCGTCGAGAAAAACATCATCTCCCTGTAACTGACAGTAGATCGGGACTGATACCTGACGTTTGATTTCCTTCACTGCACCGGAAAGCAAAGCATTGCTGAAGAACACGGCATCAGGATTCAGCTGTTTGATGAAACCTGCCAACTCGGCAATGGCCGCACGATAAGGCCCGCTATCCCCATCCAACATCGACACAGTCAGCTCGCCCAATTCCGACGCATCGTTACTGACTGCAAACGATGTCGCCAGACGAATGACGGACGGGTGATCGAGCCAGCTGGTCGCAAACTTTGGGAGCGAGTTCCACCACTTGAACCGACTGTTCAGGTAAACATTCAGTCCCCCGAGAAAGATTCGGTTTAGACCATGGTTCTCTTCATCCAGACGCAAGGGGGTATACGTCGGGATCAAGGAGACATCAACGTCCTGATCCATCAACGCCTGGGCAACAGTGTTGTCGTGCATACAGGCACCACAAAACATGCCAGCGCCGCCTGAGGTCACGATAGCAATATGCATGGAATCCCCGATGGTCCGAAAAGGGAAGTTTCAACTCAGACTCGCATGATCCGCTTCTACCAAACAACGTCAGCGCGCGACACAGGAAAGCACGACGGATTCGATCAGGTTCGATTTTACTGGATGTTATTCCGTTCCCGACATCGTATCTCCTATCATAGTATTGCCTGAACGGTTGCTGTCGACCGCACCAAAATTGATGCCACGGAATCTGTTCCCGACTCGGAATCGAGCTCAAATGCAAAAGATCGTTGTCACCGGTGGCTGCGGGTTCATCGGCTCGAATTTTATTCGCATGATGCACGACACGCACCCAGGCATGTCGATACTCAACATTGACAAATTGACCTACGCCGGGAACGCAGAAAATCTCTCCGATCTGGACCAGAGCCCTCGTTACCAATTGTTGCGAGGAGACATCTGCGACGCCGAGCACATCAACAACGTCTTCGCAAAAAACAAAGACATCGACGCAGTTCTGAACTTCGCTGCCGAGAGCCATGTCGACAGGAGTATTTTGAATTCTGGGCCATTCGTTCATACGAATATCGTGGGAACACAAACCCTGCTCGACGCTTGTCGAACGTTCCAAATCCCTCGCTTCCTCCAAATCTCGACAGACGAAGTTTACGGTTCGCTTGGATCGGTCGGGTTCTTTACTGAAGAGACTCCACTCGCCCCGAACAGTCCTTACTCAGCGTCTAAAGCAGCAGCCGACTTGCTGGTGAGATCGTACGTTCACACCTTTCATTTCCCGGCAATCGTCACGCGTTGTTCCAACAATTACGGCCCCTATCAGTTCCCAGAGAAGCTCCTGCCATTGTTCATCGCGAATGCCATGGAAGGGAAACGTCTTCCTGTCTATGGCACCGGGGAGAACGTCCGGGACTGGATTCATGTGCTCGATCATTGTCGAGGAATCGAAAGTGCACTGCTCAAGGGAACGCCGGGCGAGGTTTATAACTTTGGCGGCCGGACAGAGATGACGAACATCGCACTGACGCGACTGCTTCTCAAATTGCTCAATCGATCAGAAGATCTGATTGAATATGTCAAAGATCGCCCCGGCCACGATCTGCGTTATGCGATTGATTGCACAAAAGCCGAACAAGAACTCGGTTGGACTCCGCAGATTTCGTTTGAGACGGGACTGCAGGAAACCATTAACTGGTACATCACCAACACCGACTGGGTGCAGCGCATTCGCAGTGGCGAGTACCAGAAATACTACGAGACCCAGTATGGACATCGCCTGAACTAACCCACGTCACTCCTGGCATCCTGCAAGAACTCGCTCAAAACAGAAACGGCCATGTGAAGCAAACTCTTCACATGGCCGTTTGATTTGGAATTCAAGTCCACACCGGACTGACAGATCAGGCAATCACCGACGAGGCTACTTTGTTGTGGTCTCCACGGCAGTTGTCTGTGCAGGTGGAGTGACACCACCTCCGACAAAGCCCCGATACAGCGCAACAAACTCCAAAGCGTCTAATTCGCGTGAGTCGAGGGTCAAACGCCACAACTCACCAGCCTTGTCCCGATTGGCAGCATCACCAGCCAACAGCAGGAACAAATCTTCCTGAATCAGCTGATCAAAAAGCCTCTGAATGAATGCGATTGAATCCTTCGTTGAATGTGCTGCCTGGACACGCCCCCCCATCCGCAATGCGATGGCATCAAGATGGTCCGGGAATCGCTTCGACACATTGGAGCGGAAGGCACGTTCCAGAATATTGCTCGCCTGCACCAGTTGGCCGGCCGAAATCTGAGCCGCTGTTGTTGCGTAAATCAGATCAACATTCTCTGGCACAAGGCCCTTCTCCGGGAAAGCCGCTTTCAAATTCGCAGACAAGGTACTCTGACCCGTTGCTTCAGACAGTGCCAGCAACAAGCCCGGCAATTGGGTTGTGAGATATGGCTCCTGCAAAGCGACATCACTGACTGATCCTCGCTCCTGAGCGATAGCCCAAACCTGCTCAAGCAAGCCAGCTTCAGCAAAGTATCGCAGGAGCGTAACCTGCAGATCCAATCGCTTCACAGCAAGATCATTCAGTCGGCCGCACTGCTGACGATACCGGTTGAATGCAATGCGAACGCGATCGTCCGAGTTCGGAATTCCCAGAACCTTGGCGAGGTCTGCCCGAACGAGTGATTCCTGCTTCTGGCACTCGTCAACGAGATTCCTCGTCACCACCGGCCCTGGTGTCATCCCCCGATAAAAATCGAGCCCCTTCTGAATCATTGCCAAAGCGGCGTCATTCTGCCCGAGGTGCAATTGCACAATGGCAAGACTGGAGGCGGCCTGAGCGGCAGAACGTGACGGGGCAGAGTCAGGAAGTCCCTGATTCGGTTTTCCATCACTGTCGTAAATTTCTTTACGCCCTGGAGTATTCACTGTTGTTGGAGCCTCAACGGTCGCCATCGCAGCGACAGCTTTCTCCAGAGAAGCAGTCGCTGTTGCAGAGTCCTTTAACACGTGAGCCGCATCGGCCACCGCTGCCCAGACCTGCACTTGAGTTGCAGCATCGAACTTGCCAGCTTCAATCGCTGCTGTCACTTTCGGAATCGCCGCCGCCGACTGGGTCAACACGAGGCGACCAGCCCAGGCTGCGCGGCATGCGGCCTGAGATGCAGAGTCCTTCGTTGCACCCGCAAAAGCGAGAGCTTGATCACTCAATTTGCGAACAACAAGTTCTTCAACCACACCCATTCGCATTGGTTCGGCAACACCGACATGCCATGGGAACCGCGATTCAAGATCAACGTCGAAGGTCAGCCCATAGACTGCCATGCGCCAGAACAGCGACAGAGTTCCACGAATCGTCGCGTCCTGTTGCTGTTCGATCAGATTGTTCGCATTTTCAGTCTGATCGGTAGCGACCAGCAACGATGCCAGAGCCAACGCGTAGTCATGGGATCTACGCACGGATTTCGGCAAGTTCTTGGTGAAAGCCAAGGCCTCTTTCGCTGTCGCAGCTGCTTCTGCTTTCTTGCCGGTTCGGAGCTGCAGCCATCCCACTTCTGTCAGTGGCTGAATCTGAAGATAGGCAATCCCCTGATTGGACTGCTGCAGGCGTTTGATCTGCTCCTGGGCACGTTTCAGGTCGCCAGCAATCGCAAACGAAATCGCTGCCTGCTGGACTCCATATTCAATTTGTCGATTCTTGTCTCGCTGGCGAGCACGATCGACAATCGAAACCAGAGACTGCTTTTGGACCTCAGCCAGAGTCAGCAATGGCTTCTCTGTCTGGACTTTGATCTGGTTCGATGGGACGAGATCCGCCTTGTCCTTTTCATCAACTGCAGGTGTCATCGGCTTTACGACCAATGAAGGATCTTCGCCCCCAGAAGTCACCAGCCAGACGGCAACGCCTCCGATCAGCACCGCAGCTCCGACCCCCGCCAGAAGCAGTGTCTTGTTCCCTTTGGACTCGACCTTCGGCGCCTCTTCGACCTTCGGCTTTCGAGTTTTGAAAACGGGGACCATACAGCTCGGGTTGCAGCACTGAACGTCCTTCCCTGCATCCGTCGGCAACATGTATCCCGGGGTTTCACACATTGGACAGACGACTTCCAACGTCCGCCCTTTGACCGGTTTGGGGGCGAGCTTAATTGCTCGACGCATTGCCGAAGTGTCGACGTCAAATGGATCGTCCGAGTCAGCCTTGTCTTTGCTTCCCGGCCCGGCAGCTGGTTTTGCCCCCGGGCGACCTGCTCCCGGTGCAGCCGGTCGAGCTCCAGTCGGCACCGATGGTGATGACGACTTCTGAGGAGCCCCCGCACCTGGCTTCGCGACCGGTTTCGTTGGTGTCGCTGGTGTCGCTGGCTTCTTGACCGCCGCTGATGACGGCTTTCCAGACATGGATGCCCCACAAAACGGACATTCATCGACGTCGTCTTCGAGGACCGATGCTTTACAGGACGGGCAACTGCGGAAGTCCATATCTCAAACTTAGCTCAGGTGAATTAGCGATGATCGTGTGAATTCGATCGGAGATTTGGCTCTTGTTATCATACCTGACAACAAGGTCGACCGTCACGAGTTTCGCTGATACTATCAAAGAGTTCCAATCGATCCTTCAATCCCAGGCCGAAAATTTCGCCTCCCAGGCAAAACCACTCGTTCGGAGATTGTCGGAATTTCGGAATACGCCAGAAACAGTAACATTTATCTTGTCCCTCAAGAACCCCTGAAATCGCCTCGAATCTGGTCGAATTCGCTTGCCGATTTCCCGTCGACACGAATTTTGAACATCATCTGAAATGCATGTTTTGAGTCAGCATTTTGAATTTGCTGCTTCGAATCGATTCCAGAGAATTGACCAGCATCGCTGCGATCCAAAGAGTTCGACGTTCAACCAGACAGTTGGTCTCTCCCTGAGCTCAACACCGGAATCAGTGACAGACTGTGATTCCACCGGACTTCGATTGTAAAATCGGAAATGATTCAGCAGATCAGTTCGGTGATTTCCCAGTTCGAGTTTCACACAATCCCGCATTGAGAGTTATGTACAAACTCAATTTTCCTCCAGCCGTCCTCGTCGCGACACTTTCTCTGCAGGGATTGTTTCTCGGGGGATGTGGATCAAAACCAGCTCCACCTGCGGCGGAGACCACTCCTGCCACGCCAGCAGCGCCTGCCACCAGCCCTGCTCCAGAGGCCAGTCAAGCTCCGACGCCGGCTGCACAACCAGCCCCGGCTGTTGCCAACACTGGCGGAAAAGAGACGAAGTGGATCGGAACCATTCCGTACGACGTCTTCTATGACCAGCCACTCGTGATTGCGGCAAACTCGGCATCCACAGGGACCGTCCCTGCTCTGCCAGCCGGAAATGCGATCGCTGCCGCCACGACTTCACCGACATCTCCGTCCGCAACACAGGCCAGTCCTGCAATGCCTGCAACTCCAGCAGAGTCGATGCCGGCAACCCCAGCAGCAACTCCGTCTGCAAACGCACCGATGGGGGCTGCTGCCAACTGGGCCGAAGTGATCCCGATGCCGATTCTGGTTGAAGAGATCAAACTTCTCCGAACCCAACTCACCGGAAACCTTCAGACCGTCGCGACATACAACAAATCTTTCAAGTCAATCTCGCTCGACAGTGCAGTTCTTGCAGCACTCGCAGGACTCGCTGAAGTCCACCCGGAAGCGTTGAACTGGAAGGACAAAGCTCACTTTGTCCGCGACCTGGCATCTGAGATTTCCAGCAGCGCCAGCGGAACCGGCCGAGACGCCTTCACAAAGAGCAAAGAGCCGTTCGACAAGCTGACCATCATTCTCGACGGCGGCAAAGCGCCAGAGATGGAATCCAAAGCTGGAGCTCCTTTCGCCGACAACATTTACGTTGCCGACATGATGAAAAGAATCGAACACTCCTTCACAGGTCTGAAGTCGAACTTCAACACCCCGGCCCGGCTGAAAGAAGACCCACAGTTGATCGAGCGGGAACTTCGACTGCTCACTGCGCTCGGCACCATGATGACAGACCGCAGCTACGATTCTGCTGAAGAAGAGAACTACCAGAAGCTCGCCAACCAATTTATCGGAGGCACAAAAGACGCCCTGACGGCTGCCAAGTCAGGCGATCTCGAAGGTTACCAGGCCGCACTCAATAAGGCTCAGACCTCATGTGCGGAATGCCACCAGCAATATCGCGGCAACGGGTCTTCGTTCTGATTTCCGTGATTGAGCCTCATTCATGAAAATTCTTGTCAGTGAATTTGTTTGCGGCGGCGGATGGCCAGCATCCTGCCTGCCCCCACTCCTTTTTTCAGAAGGACGTGGGATGCTGCAGGCGATTGTCAACGACCTGTGCCGCCTTCCCGGGGTCACAATCGAGACCACACTCGACCAGAACCTTCTGGAACTGATTTCACTCCCTGAAGAGGTGACCATCATTCCAGTGGAGTCGGAATCGGTCAGCGATGAATGGGAAACACTGCTCGACCGAGCACAGAACTGCGACGGTGTTTTCCTGATCGCACCGGAGATCGATGGAATTCTGCTCGACCGCGTCGAGCGATTCAAGGAGGCAGGCGTCCGCCTGTTCAACTCCGATTGCGATGCCGTTCGACTCACCGCAGACAAGCTTGAGACCTACAAATTCTGCGTTCGCAACGATATTGCCACGATCGAAACACGTCCGGCATGGAACCTTCAATTTGAAGATCCACCATGGCCGGCAACTGTCGTCAAACAACGCCACGGGGCCGGTGGCCTCGACATGCAGTTGCTGACCTGCACCGAGGAATATCTGCAGTTCTGTGACAATGTCGAACTCGACCAGTTCATCATGCAGCCCTACATCAAGGGACAGGCAATCTCCGTTGCCACCATTATTTCTGGTCCTGACGATGTCCTGATCCTTCCGGTGGGAGCACAAAAATTCTCGCCGGAAAACCAGTTTGCCTACGTCGGCGGTCAAATCCCGATCCAGCTGAAAAATATCGAAGCCATCGAAGCTCTTGTCCGCAAAGTGGTCGCGTTAATCCCGGGGCTATACGGATGGACTGGTTTCGACATCATGATTCCGGATGACTCTCCGACAGACCCATTGGTCGTTGACATCAATCCACGCCTGACAACCAGCTATATCGGGTATCGAGCCCTCTCTGATACCAATCTCGCCGCATGGCTCATCAACCCCGGACTCAGACCGGCCCCGACTTTTCGTGGGCAAGTTCGATTTCAGTCTAATTCGCAGCTGGAAATTCAATGAGTACCCCCATCGGACTCGACATCGGCGGTGCCAACATCAAGGCCGCAGATGGCAAAGTCGCACTCTCGGTGCCATTTGCTTTGTGGAAAGAACCAGAGAACCTTCCGCAGGCACTCTCCAGCATCCTGAACACATTCCCAGCTGGTTCCCCACTTGCTGTCACCATGACAGGGGAACTTGCCGACTGTTTCGAAACAAAAGCAATCGGCGTTCATCACATCCTTTCCGCAGTGGAACAAGCAGGATCAGGTCGCTTCATCGGCGTCTGGCAAACTGCGGGAGAGTTTGTTTCAGTAGAGGATGCTCGCGATCTGCCTTCACTTGTCGCCGCCGCAAACTGGCATGCACTCGCCACCTGGGCCGGCCGGATCGCCCCTGTCGGTCGTGGGCTCGTTGTCGATATCGGGTCCACAACCACCGACATTATCCCGATCGAAGATGGACTCCCCATGACTCGGGGAACGACGGATCGAGAACGACTGGCGACGGGAGAACTGCTTTATCTGGGCGTGCGACGGACCCCGTTGAACAGTCTTGTCAACGAGGTCACCGTCAAAGGGAGACGCACCACACTGGCGCGTGAGTCATTTGCGACAACGCACGACCTGCATGTCATCCTGAAAGACCTTCCGGAAGAACCGCAGAACTGCGAAACCTCCAACGGTCGCCCCATGACGATCGAGCACGCAAAAGTGCGTCTTGCCAGAATGCTCTGCTCCGATCTCGACGAAACACAGGACGATGAGATTCTCGATCTGGCCAAATCCCTCAGCACAATTGAACAGCTTTTGTTTCTGGGTGCCTTTCGACGAGCGTGGGCGTCACAGGAAGTTCCCCATGCGATTCTGCTGGCTGGAGAAGGTGAATTCCTCGCCAGACGCGCCCTGCAAGGAGCGGCACTCTTTCCTTCCGATATGGAAATTCTGTCCCTGCAATCGCTGATGGGACCACAACACTCCATCGCCGCATGCGCAGAAGCACTTTCCCGACTCGCCATCGAAAGAAACTTCGAGCAGCACGGCTCCTTTTTTTGATTTCTCAGACAAAACTTCCGGAAACCGACGCATCTCGTCTGACAGCCTGAGGTTCAAAAACTGAAATCCGGTTTATCCAGACCGCCGCCGCGAATTAAAAATCCGGAGGCGACATCTCTCGCAATCGGTGCGTGACAAATGTGTTACAACACATACAACTGTCTCTCACTGGTCGCCAGAGCAGGTCTGCAAATCGATCTTGCAGACTCCGGTTTGACCAGAAGCGACTCGTCCCCCATAATTGAAATTTGGCGAACATGCGAATCACTCAAACGAAGTCGTACACATAACGTACGAATCCGCATTGATCGCAAGCGAAACCACTCAAGCACGGTAGGCATGTTGAATTGACCATCACCTCGAATTGGCGGGCTCCCAAGTGAGGTCGGTGCTGGTATGCGAATGACCACGCAGAAATTCCAATTCAGATAGCGGGAAAATTCCGGCGACATGGATGATCAATTCTCATCAATGCTGACATATGCAACTGCCACCCCCAGCCCCATTCGCCTCCAAATCCGTGATGCAGACGGAAATGTTCGGGACGAAGAATACACCACTTCTCAGGTGCTGATCGGACGGGGCCCCGGGTGCGATCTTCAGTTTGCAGATAAAACCGTCTCCAGTCGACACGCACTTTTGCAGGCAATCGGGCCTCGAATTGCCTATATCGACCTCCTCAGCGTTGGGGGAATTCAGGCCACTGGACCAAAATTCAGTGGGTGGATCTCACCTGAGCACGTCTTCAAAATCGGTCGAAACGAAGTCCGATTGATCGCTGACGACTGGGTCTACGACGATACACTTCCCTCCCCGCAGGAATTTCGCCCCCGCGATGAATTCCGAGCGGAATACGGGCTGCTGCCTCTGGTTGAACTGGAACTTCTCAACACAGCTCACCAGGGAACACGTTGGCCAATCAACCGCATTGTGACCCTGATCGGACGCGACGATCGTTGCCGCATCACAATTGCTGATGACCGAATTTCACGAGTCCAGAACGCATTGTTGCTGCTCCCATCCGGTCTCTGGACAATTGACCTGATCGGAAACACAAGTCTGCATCTGCACGGCGCTCCCACTCCCGGTGGCCTTCTTTCTCCTGGAACGGAAATGGAGATCGGCCCCTACCGCCTAACCGCTCACTACCAACCTTCTCCGCACCACCAGTCTCACCCTGTACAGCAACCAGCAATGTTGAATACATCCAGCACGGAGCAGGCGTTTTTAACCCGGTCAAACCGCATTTTCCAGACAGATTACTATCACGATACAATTATCGTGTACCCACAGGGTGAGTCCTACTTCTTCAAAGATGTTCACATTGAAGCAAGTCGCGTCGTTGATGTGATTTCACAGTACGGCATCACAAACCTTGTGATTGACTACAGCCGTTGCGTCCAGCTTCCGTACATGGCACTGGAAGGGCTGACGTCGATCTGCCGTTCCATCACTGGCCGCAGAGCACAATGCAGCGCGAATGAATCGACCTATAACGTCATCGCCAGCGCTCCATTACTCAAAAGCATTCCTCACTTCCAGACGATCAACGACGCCGTTCAGGCGATTTACGTTCCCGTCCAGACCGCTCCCTGAGCCGATTGCGTGACCTGAGTTCCAGAAGATCACGATTCCGCCAGGCGAAAACACAGCAATTTCGAACTGCAATCACAGCCATGACGAATGAGTCCTCCCAGTGAATGTCGTTCACATCATTACTCGACTCATTCTGGGGGGCGCGCAGGAAAACACCCTGCAAACCTGCATTAACCAGCATTCAATTCATGGCGATCAAGTCACCCTGATTACCGGTCCAGCCGTCGGGCCAGAGGGGAGCTTGATGGAGAAGGCCCTCGCCAGTGGATTCCGTGTCGATCTGGTCCCCAGCCTGATCCGAAGCATTCATCCCTGGCATGACTGGCGCGCTTACCGCCAGACAAAAAAGCTGCTTCGGGAAATCAAGCCAGACATCGTCCACACCCACAGCTCAAAAGCCGGAATCCTGGGGCGTCTTGCCGCAAAATCGCTGGGAATCCCGGTCGTTCACACCATTCATGGGGCCTCATTCCACTTCGGGCAATCCCCATTCGTCTACAAAACCTACGTTGCTCTCGAAAAACTGGCCGCAGGCTGGACCGACCATTTCATCAGTGTCGCCGATGACATGTCGCGGGAGTATGTCGAAGCCGGCATTGCTCCTCCGGAGAGTTTCACCACGGTTTACAGCGGATTTGACGTCGACCCGTTCCTGACTCCTCCCCGCCCGCCAGCAGACGTTCGTCGAGAACTGGGCCTTCAGCCGGATGACATCGTGGTGGGGAAGATTGGAAGGCTATTCCACCTGAAGGGACACGAATTCATCCTCCAAGCGGCCCCCAGAGTGATCGCCGCGAACCCCAAAGTAAAATTCGTCTTCATCGGTGACGGAATATTGCGATCCCAGTTCGAAGAACAAATCGCAAATCTTGGGCTGACAAACAATTTTGTTTTCACAGGACTTGTCCCTCCCACACGGATCCCCGAGCTGATGGGAGCCCTCGACATCGCTGTTCACACCAGCCAATGGGAAGGGCTGGCCCGTGTACTTCCTCAAGCGCTCATCGCCGGTAAACCTGCCATCTCCTACGACGTCGGCGGAGCTAGAGAAGTGGTGATTAACGGCGAAACTGGGTATTTACTCGCCAGAGACACCATCGATCCACTCGTCGACTCCATTCTGAAGCTGGCAGGAGATGCGACGCTGCGGCAGACGATGGGAGCCAAAGGGCGTGACCTGTTCGCCAACCGATTTCGACACCAGACCATGTCGGAAGAGATCGAGAAAGTCTACAAAAACGTCCTCGCCAAGAAAAAACAGACGCGATCGAGCTGAGTTTTCACGCCGCTTTGCACGATTTTAAGGGTCAAAACGTCAGTTCCGGGTCTCTGGTCTCTCTTTCGTAGGGCGGCGACTCTCTGTTGGCGGAAAATTTGCTATACTCCGAAACTCGAAAAATTTACGACGACTCAATTGAGATCCAGTGATGTTTGAATCGATCACTCAGAACCTTGGCGAAGCACTGGGCAGCCTCGCTCGGGGACGACTGACAGAATCCAATATTCGCGAGAGCATGGGGAAAGTCCGCCAGGCTCTCCTTGAAGCGGACGTAAACTACGACGTAGCAAAGTCTTTCATCCAGCGCGTCACCGACGAAGCCGTCGGCGAAAAAGTGCTGAAATCTTTGCGCCCCGCGGAACAAATTGTCGGAATCGTCTATCAGGAACTGACCAACCTGATGGGGCCGGTCGAACATTCTCTCGCCGTAAAACGGGGAGAATTGTCGATCATCATGATGTGCGGTCTGCAAGGGGCAGGAAAAACCACCACTTGCGGTAAACTCGCACGCATGCTGAAAGAGCAAGGCCATAAGCCGATGCTCGTTGCTGCCGACTTGCAGCGCCCAGCGGCGATCGAACAGCTTCGCGTGCTCGGCGAACAACTGGATGTTCCCGTTTACTGGGAAGAAGCCAGCAAAAGCGACCCGGTTCGGGTGTGCGTCAACGCCAAAAAAGAAGCCAGTGCCCATAGCTGCAATGTTCTGATTCTGGATACCGCCGGCCGTTTGCACGTCGACGATTCCCTGATGAAAGAGTTGATGCAGATCGACAACAAGCTGATGCCAGATCAGGCATTGCTTGTTTGCGACGCAATGACAGGGCAAGACGCTGTCAACAGCGCCAAAGCGTTCAACGAGGCCCTCGAACTCGACGGGGTGATCCTCACCAAGCTGGACGGGGACACCCGTGGGGGTGCCGCCCTCTCCATTAAAGCTGTCACCGGCGTTCCGATTAAATTTATCGGTGTCGGTGAGCAACTCGACAGACTCGAACTTTTCCATCCCGACCGAATGGCCCAGAGAATTCTTGGCCAGGGGGACGTGGCGACCCTGCTCGAAACGGCTCAGCGAGTGCTGGACGCCGACGAAATGGAACGCCAACAGCAGAAAATGCTGGAAGGAAAGTTCACTCTCGATGACTTTTTAAGCGCCATGGCCCAGATCCAAAGACTGGGTTCAATGCGAAATCTGCTGAAGATGATCCCAGGAATGGGGCAGATGTCGCAGGCACTGGACGCCCTGAATGGGATGGACCCGGACAAGGACATTGGTCGGGTTCGGGCGATGATCCAGTCAATGACGCTTGACGAAAGAAGAAATCCTGAGAAAATCGACCGTTCGCGCCGAAACCGAATTGCACGCGGAAGCGGTACCGATCCGACGGAAGTCCATGATTTGCTTAAGCAATTCAAGGGAATGTCGGGGATGATGCAGCAGATGGCAGGCCTGGGATCAGGCGACCGGATGCGAAAAGTCCGCGAAATGCAGACGGAAATGATGAACCCTTTAGGGGGTTTAGGGCGAGAAAAGCAGAGAAGCAAGCGCGGACCTGTCGATAAAGACGTGTTGCGAGATAAAAAGAAGCAACAACGTCAGCAGGCTAAAGACGCACGCAAGAAGAATAAGAAACGGCGATAGACAGCGCGTCGGCAACTGTCAGTCGACGAGTATTTTTGTCAGCCGATTAAAGGCAGCGGAAAAGCAATTCCAGCTTTTCGGCGAATTCAACCGCCGGGTTTCGGCGATTTAGACGGTTCAGGAGATTTCAGTGGCGGTTCGTATTCGCATGAAGAAGCTCGGGCGGACACATCGTCCGTTCTTCCGTATTTGCATCATGGATCAGCAGAGCCCTCGTGACGGCAAAGCGATCGAAGAAGTGGGCACCTACGACCCGATGGTTCGCGATAAGTCAAAGCGCGTCTCCCTCAAGGTTGACCGTGTTGACCACTGGCTGTCGGTCGGTGCACAGCCTAGCGAAAAGGTCGCAGTTCTCATTCGCAAGTTCAGAGAAAACGATTGGGGTGAAGCAAAGTCTCCACCTCCGATGATGGCTCCACAAGTGAAAGCTGCTCCAGCTCCTGCTGAAGAATCTTCAGAAGAAGCTGCTGAGTAGTTCTGTATCTGCAATTCGACTGAGTCGTCGTGACGAACACCAGACAAACTGGTGTTCGGTTTCTCACGGATGTACTTAAGTCGAATTCGCTTTTGCGCAGACTTTCACGATCAGGGCAATTTACTAAAAAATCTGGACGGAATTCCGTGCAGAACATGGGCATGTTCGGGCAATTTCCGCTCGTAAACATGACTCATTATTTAATGTTGGACCTATGTTTCGTATCGACGTATTGACCCTGTTCCCCGGAATCTTCGACGGTTACCTGGGGCAGAGTCTGTTAAAAAAAGCGATCGATGCGGGTCTGGTCGATATCAACTTGTGGAATTTCCGCGAGTGGTCAACAGACAAGCACCAGTCTGTTGACGAACCACCATATGGTGGTGGACCGGGAATGTTGTTGAAATGTGAACCGATCTTCCAATGCGTGGAGTCGGTTCAGGCGATGGCCAATCCGGGACAGCTCATCATGCTGACCCCGCAAGGTCGTCCGCTCAACCAGCAACTGGTTCAAGAGCTATCGACAATGGACCGTATTCTTCTGCTCTGCGGACGATACGAAGGGTTTGACGACAGAATTATTCAGGGATTGAAACCACTTGAAGTCTCCGCTGGAGATTTCATCTGCAACGGTGGTGAAGTCCCTGCCATGCTGATCATCGATTCGGTGATTCGGCTGATACCTGGTGTCCTGGGGGACGAAACCAGTGCCAAATACGACTCTTTTTCAGAGTCGGCACTGCTGGAATACCCACAGTTCACCCGACCACGCGAATTTCGCGGAATGACCGTTCCTGATGTGTTACTAAGCGGTGACCACGGGGCGATCGCGAAATGGCGACATGAACAGAGCTTAGAACGCACCCGACAACGTCGGGGCGATTTATATCCCGGTCCCGCGACACCTTCGCGAGACTGACATCGTCGGGACAGCCGCCAGAGAAATTTTTCTCCTGCGAACAGACGATTGAATATCAGGTGAATGTGCCGTTGTCCCATTGGCACCGCTCCCGACAAATTGGAACAGATCCATGCGTAACAAACTGCTCGACATTGCAGAGAAATCAAGCCTGCGTCAAAACCCGCTGAATTTCAGCATCGGGGACACAGTTGACGTTCACACTCGAATTCTCGAAGGTGACAAAGAGCGAATCCAGATTTTCTCCGGCGTTGTGATTGCACGCCGCGGAAACGGAATGGCTGAAATGTTCACCGTCCGCCGCATCGTCGCAGGTGAAGGGGTCGAACGAACCTTCCCACTGAACTCACCAAAGGTCGCAGAAGTCGTCGTGAAGCGTCACGCTCGCGTTCGCCGCGCCAAGCTGTTCTACCTCCGCGATCGTATCGGAAAGGCAACCCGCCTTCGCGAACGCCGCGCAAAATCAGGCGAAGCAGCAACACAGAACTGAGTCGTCTCAGAGCAATCAGCTCTGGCATGTCTCTGAGTCATACAAAACGCTCTTGGTCCTATTCGGATCAAGAGCGTTTTTCGTTATCCTGAAGTTCAGACTCAGACATGAGGCCAAATCCGGTCCAGACCTGAACAGGAACTTCACCTGATGACGAATACTCGTCGCGGCTGGCTCTACCGACTCTTCGGGAATCGCGGAGAACGCGAAGCAGCCCGATTTCTGCGTCGAAAAGGCTACCGGATTCTCGCAAGGCAATACCGAAGCCACCATGGCGAGATTGACCTGATTGCACTCGACCAGAATGTCATCGTTTTTGTTGAAGTGAAAACGCGATCTTCACACGCTAAAGGTCACCCGGTCGAAGCTGTTGACTTCGCAAAGCAAAAGCAGATTTCTCAGGCTGCTCTGAACTGGACGAAACGTCGGCGCCTGCTCCACCACCGCGGCCGCTTCGATATTGTGGGGATCACCTGGGAAACTGGGAAACGCCCTGTAATTGAACACTATAAGGACGCGTTTTCTGCAGTCGGACGCGGTCAGATGTTCTCATAAATCCATCCTCAGGCGTCCATGCATCGACTCTCTGCAAAGCAGGACGCATCAACCTCAACAACTCTGTCAAAGCAGTCCATTTCACCAGGCCCGCAAATGACGTTTCCTTTAGATAAACGCCGATGGAATGATCTCGACATATCGGCCATCCCCGGAATGATCAATCTGGTATAGAATTTCAAGACCAACATTCGTTTCCGCTTCAAAATACCAGCGATGCCAGTCACAATAGAGAGACACTCCCCTTGTTGTGCTTGTCACTAATGGGGATGAATTCGCCTAAGTGAATCAAAAGATTCCCCGGACAGTCTCCATGAACGGTAACTGTCTGTTCGAGAAAAGACCCAGAGCTTCACCGAGTCGAACAATTCGAGACGAGACGTTCGCAGGACAGGAGAAAGAAAAATGGTACTCACACCAGAACAAGAAGGAATTGGGAAAGAAAATTTCTCCAATGCTGTGGACGGTCTGTCGGCGGGGGACTTGACCAGACGCGACGCCATAAAAGCAGCGGCAGCCGGAACTCTCGGGGTCGGTGCTGCTTACTTCGGTTACAAAGAACTGCAATCTGAACGTGTCCGTGTTGCCTTCATCGGAACCGGAGACGAAGGAAACATCCTTCTCAACGAGCACCCGGACAAGTACATGGAAGTCGTTGCGATCGCAGACCTGCGACCAACGAACCGCGAACGTGCTTTCAAAGGTGACGGCAACGACATCCGCATGGGCTTGATCAAGAAACTCGGCACTGAAGCCGCAGGGAAGATCGAGCGATTCAACAGTCACAAAGAAGTGATCGAGAACGCGAAGCGGCTCAATATTGAAGCCGTTATCATCGCGACTCCACTGGTGACACATGCTCCAATCGCAATCGACTGTCTCGATGCAGGACTTCACGTCCTGACAGAGAAGCTGATGGCTCGTACGGTCACTCAGTGCAAAGAGATGATTCGCAAGGCGAAAGAAAAGAACCTGCTGCTGGCCGTTGGTCATCAACGCCACTACAGCGTTCTTTATCACCATGCGAACAACATCGTCCAGAGCGGCGCTCTCGGCGACATCAAATACATCCGTGCTCAGTGGCACCGAAACAACAGCTTCCCGCATGGCGACAGCTGGGTGAAATCGGTTCCAAAAGCCGATGCAGAAGGCCTCAAGGGAACTGACCTTAAGGACTTCAAATTCCAGGACGTCGACAAGCTCGTTAACTGGCGTCTGTACAACGAAACTGGCGGCGGTCTGATGGCCGAGCTGGGAAGTCACCAACTGGATGCATGCAGCATCTTCCTGGGAAAAGTTCACCCGATTGCTGTCCACGGATACGGCGGGAAGAACTTCTACGGCATCGAAGGCGTCGGCCCGAGCGATAAGTGGAACGATCACCGCGAAATCGACGACGCGATCTACGTCACCTTCGAATTCCCTGGCAAGCACTACGAAAAGAATGATCGCGACATCTGTGTCGTGACTTATTCTTCAATCAGCACCAATAAGTTCGAACCTTACGGCGAACTGGTCTACGGCAGCCGCGGAACTCTGTTCATGAAGACAGAGAAAGAAGCAATGCTGTGGAAGGAAGAAGGTCGCGGTAGCACCGGGGGTGGACCGGATCAGCGTTTGTGGGCGATTTCCGGAAACGCAGCAGGCGGCGGACCAGTTCTTGAAGCGTATGAAACGACTTCAGGTGCGGCCAAAGCAAACAGCAGCGGAACCGATTGGGCAACCAACGTCAGCCGCGGGTATCGCGAAGAGATGGAGCACTTCTGCTACGCGATCCGCAATCAGGGACCAACCTTCTGGCCGAATGGAAAGCCAATTCCAGCAAGCGAAGGTGGCCTGCGCTGCAACGGTGTCGTCGCTATGGCAGATGCAATCATGGCTCTGACCGCCAACCTTGCAATGGCGAAGCGAAAGCGAATTGAGTTCAAAGCCGACTGGTTCGATCCAGAAAGCGATGCTGCTCCAGAAACCGACAAAGACATCATCGGATAGTCTGGTTTCAGATTGACTAAAAAAAGATGCCGCGTGCTTCTGCATGCGGCATCTTTTCGTTTGATGTGCGACGTTTTCAGGAGCAGGGCATCACAACAAAAGTCCCACTGCATCATTGGGAGACGGCTTGATCAATCCAGGTTGTCAGGCCAGTCGCGACTTCTGTCTTGGGGCCAGACCAGCGTGTGACCGTTTCGCCATCGGCTCCAATGAACTCACACTCATTGACCTCAGAACCAATCGCGCTCGGAGAATTCAACACGATCCAGTCGCAATTCTTGCGTCGTAATTTCTGGAGTGCATTTTCTCGTGGATTCTGAGCTTCAAGTGCAAAGCCGACGACCCAACGTTCTTCTTTCATCCGTCCCAGCTCAGCGAGAACGTCATCGGTTTCGATCATCTCGATCGTGATCGGGCCTCCGGTCTTGGAGAGCTTCCCTGAGACCCGTTCTTTGGGTTTGTAATCACAAACAGCTGCGGTCGCGATCACTCCATCACACTCAGGAAACAGGCGAACTGCCGTTTCTCTCATCTGGCCAGTGGTCATGACAGAATGGAACTCGCAACCGACCGGAGGTGTCATTTCGACCGGCCCGGAAACAAGAACAACGTCCCATCCCAATTGCAGCCCCGCTTGAACAATTGCGTAGCCCATCTTGCCACTGCTGGCATTGGACAAATACCGAACATCATCCAGGTATTCACGCGTCGGTCCAGCGGTCACAAGCACACGCATTCCCATTCCTTCTCAATCGGTCGAATCGACTTATCCAAATGCAAAACCCTCTCACTCGTGATTCAGTTCGAAAACTGACGAGTGAGAGGGAATCTTTTTCGGCCAGTTCTCATGTCCATTCAAAGACACAAGACCACAAGGCTTTGAGCATATCAGGGATCATTTGGCGAAATGGCGAAGAGCTGATCTACAGCCCTTCAACTCCCGTTCACCTTCACACGATCCTGAACTCCGACGTTACTTCGTCTGACTCACGGCAATCATTGACCCGCGATACGCTGACAGCTTTGGAAGTTTGTTCACAGTCGCTTGCTTGAAGTAAGCCTGTGCATCCGCAGCTCGCCCACGTCGTTGCAGCTCCATTCCGATGAAGTAATAGCCTTCGCACAACTGAGCGTTTCGGGCGGCTTCATCTTTTGAGCTGACAGATTGCAGCATTGCCGCGGCATCAAGTTTGCCGAGCTGGAACAGGACCAGCTTGTCAATCCAGTCCTGCTTGTCTTCTGCTTTGGCTGAAGATTCCGTATAGCTCGCGTTATCAATCTGCTGAAGACGCATTTCAGCACACAACTTCCAAGGCAACAGGAAACGCATGCGGTTATCAATTTTCAGTGCGTTGTTGAACGAAGCGAGAGCTCCAGTGAAGTCCTGTGCAAAGAACAGAGCAAACCCCAGGTCAGCATGAGCCATTGGGTTGCGAGATGCGTTCTGGGCAACCGTGCGGTAATCAGAAATCGCTTCCTGCAGGCGTCCGGCATTCAGACGCACAGTCGCACGCAGGTTCATCGCCCCGTACTGTTGTGGATCAACTGCCAGTGCCTGTGAAAGTGCTGTGTCTGCACTCGTCAGGTCTCCAGCTTCCATGTAAGCGAAACCACGATTGACGTATGCAGGAATGAACTTGCTGTCGACCTGAATTGCTTTATTGAAGTCGGCCAGAGCTTCGTGAGCACGTCCCTGAGCCTGAAGAAACATCCCGCGATTATTGTAGGTCACAGGATTTTCAGGAAACACTTCGACAACTTTACTGTAAGCGGCAATCGCTTCAGCAGGTGTCTTTGTTCGAGCAGCAACGTCAGCGGAGAGCATGTAAGCTGCGAGATGCTTTGGGTCGAGCTTCAACGTTTCTGCAATGTCATTTTGAACGGCAGGAAAGTCCTTCAGTTGAAGGTTTGCCTGAGCTCGCTGGTAGAACATGTTAGCACGCTGTTCAGGATCGAGGTCATCTCGTTCCAGTACAGAATCAGCAACAGTTCTGGCAGTCTGAGCATGGACTGGCTTGCCTTCCATCAACGACAGATGGCTCATCCCGAAAATGTAAGGCAGATAATATTCTGCCTTTCCTTTTCCTTCGTGACGAATCGCTTCACGGGAATCTGCGATCCCCTGGCGGACCAGTTCAACATTGCCGCTCACGATCCCGAGCTCGACTCGACTGCTTCCTCGCAAGTACAGAGCAATATGATCGTTAGGGTCCGTTGCCAAGACCTGATCACATGCCTGGATCGCTTTCGGGAAATCTCGTCCCTGATAGGCCGTGTTTGCAGCGTCGAGCAATGGATTTGGCTGCGGCGCTTGAGGAGCTGGTTGAGCCAGTGCAGTTGCGGCACTCAGCACCAACAGGGCAGCAGACAGAAATATTCCTCTAAACACACAAGACATCTTCCCAACTCCTTTCGGGCGACGAACCAATTCATCCTCAGTTAGTACTGAATCCAGAAAAGCAGGGCAAGAGCAAAGTTACCCAAGGTATCGCAACACCCTGCTTACGACAGAATCACCAGCAGTGCAAACCAGCCCACCCCAAACCATTATCATTGTGATTATCCATAAGAAACGACCGCTCCGACCCTGCGATCTTTCCGGCTCGTTTCAGATTCCATTCGTATTCTGGATCTACCTTGAACGGCAGTAACGGCACAAAGAAACCACATTCTGCTCCAATCGACGACGCACTCTGTAAAACATGCTCTAATAACAATGAGTGCGCCACTGTCGAATTGAAGATCTGTTCGATCACGTCACCAGCCGAATCGACTTCCAGTTCAAACGCCCAGCACTTCTGATTTCATTCTTTTCAAAACAGGCGAAACGCTCGTGTCACACGCACATCAGACAGACCGTCCAGCAAATGCGTTGGCCCACGAATCCAGTCCCTACCTGTTGCAGCACGCATTCAATCCCGTCAATTGGATGCCCTGGGGTCCTGAAGCGTTTGAAAAAGCACGAACCGAAGACAAACCGATCTTCCTCTCTGTCGGCTACAGTGCCTGTCACTGGTGCCACGTCATGGAGCGGGAGAGCTTCGAGAACGACACGATCGCCGCGTTTTTGAACGAACACTACGTCTCGATCAAGGTCGACCGCGAAGAACGGCCTGACATCGATCAGATCTATATGTCCGCAGTGCAGTTGATCACTCGGCGCGGGGGATGGCCGATGTCGGTCTTCATCACTCCGGAAGGGGCTCCATTCTATGGTGGCACCTATTGGCCGCCTCAATCGCGAATGGGGATGCCCGGCTTTCTCGATATTCTTAAGAAGCTCCAGGACTATTGGGCAAATCGCCGTCACGAAGTTGAGAACAGCGCATCGCAGCTGGTTGAGGCAGTTGATGGCCTTGCCGCTCCCGTCTTCGAACGGATTGAACTCGGACCTGAGACGATTAACAAAGCCACAGAAGAACTAGTCTCATCAGCAGATCGACGACTCGGAGGGTTTGGAGGCGCTCCTAAGTTTCCGCATCCAATGGACATTCGAGTTCTGTTGCGAGGCTGGAAACGGACTGGTAATCCGTTGGCCCTTGAGATGGCACTGTTGACGCTCAACAAGATGGCTCATGGCGGGATCTACGATCAGCTGGGAGGCGGATTTCATCGCTATTCGACAGACGCACACTGGCTGGTGCCTCACTTTGAGAAGATGCTCTACGACAATGCGTTGCTCGTCCCGGCTTATCTGGAGGCGTATCAGATCACGCAGGATCGTGCATATGCGGACACTGCCAGAGAGACACTTGAATACGTCCTTCGAGAGATGACCGCTCCAGAAGGCGGGTTCTATAGTGCTCAAGATGCGGACAGTGAAGGAGTGGAAGGAAAGTTCTTCGTTTGGACAGATCGCGAGATCATCCAGATTCTCGGCGAGACAGAAGGACAACTTTTCAACCGGTGCTATGACGTCACTCCGGGAGGCAACTGGGAAGGGCATTCCATTCTGAATCGTCCACAGAGCTGGACTGAACTGAGCGGACTGGAAGGAATCACAGTCGACGAACTCGAATCTCGACTCAGCGCCAGTCGAACGAAACTTCTCGCTGTCCGTGAGAAGCGAATTGCGCCAGGGCGAGACGACAAAATCCTCGTCAGCTGGAACGGGATGATGATTACCGCCTTCGCTCAGGCCTCATTGGTCCTGAATGAGCCGCGGTATCGCGACGCCGCAACCAATGCTTGTGACTTCCTGTTGAACAATGTCACAAATGATCAGGGAGAGCTGTTTCATAGTTACCAGAATGGGCAGGCTCGGTTCACCGCCTACTCGGACGACTACGCATGCCTGATCGACGGTCTGCTGGAAACGGCACAGGCGTCTGGTCGATGGGATCTGCTGACAAAAGCTCAGCAACTTGCGGATAATGCCATTTCGCGTTTCTTCGATAACGCTGATGGTGGCTTCTTCTATACGGCAAATGATCACGAAAAGCTGATCACACGAACCAAGGACTCACAGGACAACGCAACTCCTTCCGGAAACGGAATGATGGCCACAGCGTTGCTGAAACTCGGCCGGTTGACCTCCCGCACGGATCTGGAAGACAAAGCTGTTGCGACTCTGAATTACCTTTCAGGATTACTCGTGGAACATCCCCGAGCTGCCGGGCAAGCTGTGATGGCGCTCGACTTCCTCGTCGGTCCAACTTCCGAGATCGTCGTGACGGATGCGAATGATGGAAACGCTCAGACGTTCGCAACCACCATCTGGAAACGGTTCATCCCGAACAAGCTGTTTGTGCACTCACTCGCTGCATCCCCTGCTCCACTTGAGATCGTGGCAGGAAAGGGCGATCCACAACGATCGCTGCTTTACATCTGTGAGAGAGGAGTCTGCAGCACCCCGCTTACTGATGTTGAATCAGTGCCATCTCTCTGAAATTTCCTGAGACTTCGGCCCAAAAACGTGCTAATCGTTCAGGACTCGCCACAAGCTCGAAAACCGTCGGTATGACCGTTATTGCCTGACTGGAATTCAGTGGATCAGGTCCAGTGAAGGACAATCAACTTCACGAATCAATCTTAACTCATTAGTCTGGTTACCATCAATCGCGTTCCACGGAACAGCGGTTGTACGAACGATTTCGAGTACCGATCTGCGGCTCTCTGAATCTGTAGAATTCGTCGAAACGATTGGAAATTTGCGTCCTTGTTCGTTCGCGTTTACGTACTTAAACAGAGAGCCTTTCACTTGGTATTTTGGGGCGATCCTGAGATCCCGAGTGAGTGAACCTCCGGCAAGGTGTTGACCAGAAGCAACATCAAGATCGGAATGAGATTCAACAACGTGGAGATTTCATCACTTCAAAACGCCAGTGAAATCAGGTGAAGTGAAGTTCTTCCACTGCATGGGCCAGTACAGCTGTCGGCGAAGGTCACGCCCAGCACCGTTTTACCGAGGAACCGTCGATCTGTACGGGAGCGGCAATACATGCAACATCTAAAAATCTTCAACGTTGAAACCATTGGTGAAGCGATCATCGTCACCCCCAGAGGGGAAGGAAGCTCATTCCGCTATCAGGACCTGCATCTGGAAGCCAATGTCATTCGAGCACAGGTCAGTAAACCTGGCGTTCGCCAACTGCTGATTGACCTGAACAGCATGGAATACTTCGGGTCCGAATTTATCGGTGCACTCGTCTCGATGCTCCGTGAGATCAAAACTCGCAGAGGGACCGGGAACTTCTGTTGTGCCAATCCGCAAATGCTGCAGGTGCTCAGCAACATGAGCCTTCTCCGCCTGTGGCCCCATTTTGAAACGCGGGAAGAAGCCCTCTCTTCCGTCACCGCAACAAAGTCATAAATCACTCGCATCGGCGTGTAATTTCGAACGTCATTGTGAACCTGTCTTGGTTAGACAAACTAAGACAGTGATCACATGCACACGTCACTGCCTCCGCTATTCACCCCCGCCGAGAACACAAGGTGCTCGGACGTAAATGTGTTTGAATCGAGGCACAAACCCACGCCCGCCTGAACATTCGAAACGACCCGCACTATCGGCCCCACTCTGATCGCAATCTTCCGCAACAATCGCTGCAAGATTCTATACAGTAACGCGTTGCAGACAAATCACTGTCAGTTCAGATCAGACGTTCATTCTCAAGTCACTTGGCTCTGCTGACGATGTTTGGTTGTGCGACGGGGACGGATACTCGTCGGGCGGCTAGTACTGAGGTGGAATTTTCATGACGCAGCAGGTGAACGAGAACCGCTTACATCTCGGATTCTTGCGAGTCGCATTGACCGAACAGGGTTATGTTGGCGGACTTTTAGTCACCAACCACCTGGGACGGCCGCTCGAGTTCCAGTGTACAACTCCAGTTCGTGCCAATCGGACTCAGCAGATCCTGTATGGCCCGACATTGGAGCCATTCATCTATTCCGAACTGATCGGGAAGACACTGTTCGAACGATTGAGCGTGAAGCCACAATTGCTCATTGTCGCTCAAGACACTGTGCTCGATGTTCGACGTCAAATCGAAATCCCTGTCATTTGTCTGATTGAATCAGGCGACAAAAAGGACCTGCCAGACGAGCTACGCGTTTCGCTGGGCAGACAGTCTTTCCAGATGCACAGTGAGTTCACAGAAGACCTGGAACGCATCTCGATCGCACAGAAAAGAATTCCAGCCGAAGCAGACATGCTTGAACCACTCGAACGGGTTCAGGATGCATTAAAGGAAACACTGAGAGCCGGTGCAGTTGCATAACAAACAACTTGTCAGGCTGCCTGCGACACAAACGCGGGAAGCAGTCATACAGCACATGAAATCAATGGAGACGGACGGGTGAGCAAGTTGCTCGATAAACGACATGGACGTCGCCACCCCGTTCGATTTCAAACCGAATCCAATTGGCCCTTGTCTTGTTGAATTCCGACTGATGAATTCAACAAGACACGTCTCTGACTCTACTCGGTGTCAACGCGAGTCAGGGAAATAGAGCCTGATCCCATTGGATTACAAACTTCAGGCAGGGATGCCCATGAGTTTCTTCTTTCCAAAAACTGATCGCTCAGCTGAACTGGAAAATCCGCTTCAGGAAAATCCTACTGGCGACGCTGTCGATTTTGTCGCTCTGGCCTCACAACTCGTTGGCAATCCAGAGACATCGACACTCGACTGCAACCTCCGACAGCCGGACATCTATGTCACCGGTATGAACGGAGCGTTGAAGCGTCTGCCTCAAGTCTCGACGCAGAATCAAGGACTGCTTGAGCGAGCCGGATTCGTTCCCCGCTGGAAGCCATTCTGGCCAAAGATCCAGACATTCGGCGTCAACTTCCCTGCAGGCATGGAATTCCTCCCGCCAAAGAAGAAGCCGGAAGAGGAAGAAACCCGACAGATCTTCGTGCCTGCACCAAAAGCAGAAAATGCGGAAGATGTCATCGCCGAGAAGAAGGCCACGCGCATCAAGCCGCCTTCAAATGCACTCTCAATCGAAGACCGGTTGTTCTACCTGCTCCAGCCGCCATTGGAATCATGGCTCCGCGGGCAGGAACTGATCATGCCGTTCGAGCCATTCCCTTATCAGTACGAAGGGATTGCATGGATCTTTTCACAAGATTCCGCATTGCTCGCCGACGAAATGGGACTCGGCAAAACGATGCAGACGATCACTGCATTACGACTCTTGTTGCGCGCAGGAAAAGTGCGTCGCGTGTTGATGATCTGCCCGAAGCCACTCATTCCAAACTGGCAGCGCGAGTTCCAAACCTGGGCAGAAGAGATTCCTGTCACCACTGTTGAAGGCAACGGCGATCGTCGTCAGATGATCTGGAACATGCCTGGGTCCATGGTCTTGCTTGCCAACTATGAGTCCGTTGTTCGCGACTTTCAGGCAATGAACCCGGACAACTATCCCCAGTTTGACATGGTCGTACTGGACGAAGCACAGCGAATCAAAAACCGCAGTTCGGTGACAGCGTCAACGATTCACAGCATCCCGCGGAAGCGCAGTCTGTGTCTGACGGGAACGCCGATCGAGAATCGCGCAGAAGAGATGATCTCTCTGTTCGAATTCATGCGTGTCATTCCAAAACATGCAACGCCAGACATCAACCAGCTGTCAAAGCTGAGCGAAGACTTCATTCTCCGTCGCACAAAAGACCTGGTGATGAAAGATATGCCACCGCGTCTTGACCGCGACGAGATCATTGATTTGAGTCCGGCTCAACGACAAGCCTACGACTATGCTGAAAAGGAAGGAATCATCCAACTCAATTCGATGGGCGATTCCATCACAGTTCAACACGTCTTTGAACTTGTTTTACGATTGAAGCAAATCTGCAATGCAGACCCGTTGACCGGCGAATCCTGCAAGCTGGAACGACTCGTTGCAGATATGGAAGAAATCGCAGCGTCCGGCGGAAAAGCAATTCTCTTCAGCCAATGGACGAAGACGCTCGACTGGCTTCAGGAACGCACAAAGCAGTTCGGGTGCCTGACCTATCACGGGGGCATCCCAACTCCGAAACGCGAACCGATTTTGACTCAGTTCAAAAACGATCCAAAGAGCCATCTGATTTTGATGAGCTACGGAACCGGTGCCGTCGGGTTGAACCTGCAATTCGCTGGTTACGTCTTCCTTTACGATCGCTGGTGGAATCCGGCGATCGAAGACCAGGCAATCAACCGGGCACACCGTATTGGGGTGAAGACTCAGGTGATCGTCAGCCGTCTGATCTGCAAGAACACAATTGAAGAACGAATCGATCTTGTGCTACGCGAGAAACGTGAACTCTTCAAACGCGTCCTCGGAGATGGCAATAACGAAGATGCATCGTTGTCTCTGTCCGCTGGAGAAATCTTCGGGCTGTTCGACCTGCGAGCACGCGCCGGTAACAAATCCCGGCCAATTGGCCCGAAGAAGCCACAGTCAGATTCTGCCGCCGCATAATGCGGTTTGACTCAACATGTCATCGAACCGAAGCCGTTTCAACTTCCTAAAATGGAAACGGCTTCGGAATTCCGCCTCTGGTTGCAGGCTTCCGACGTCGGCGAGGAGAAGGAATCTGCTCAGGCGTTGTGATCTCGTTTCCTGACGGAGCTTCAGTCTGTTCTGCTGTCGCATTCACATTCACATTCGTCGGTGTCCGACTCGTTGGTGACGTCAGCGTCAATGCGATCAACCGACCGGCGCACTCGCTGAGCAGAATGCCCCAATCAAACGCGAGTCGCTGCTGTTCGGCCGCAGGCAGATCCGGCGAGATCCAATGGTCTTCCGCTTTCTTCCACCCGACAATTTTGCCGCGTCGATAGGCGATCTGATGTGTGGCGGTTGCAGGAATCCGTTTTCCGGGGCCAATCACCCCTGTCAGATTCAATGGGTCGGCTGCGGAAATAATGCAGAGCTCGCCTGGCCCTTCCGCTTGCCGAACGCTTCGCAACTCTCGAACCGCGTCACTGGTGGCGTACTGTTCTCCTCCGACTCCACGAATGAAGCGGCCTCCGCGTAATTCTCCTCTCGCTTCCAATCGTCGATAGACTCGAAGCAGTTCCCACCACGCTGGTGCCAAAGACTCCCGCTGCAAAAGATCACGGAAGACGACACCCCAACGGCGAATCAACTGCCACGCCCACTCTTCGATCAGTTCGTCTTTCGAGATGACAGGCGTCTCTTCAGGCTGCGGAACCGCTTTCTCTGTCGGCGTATTTCCTGTCGACATTCCGCTATCTGATTGCTCATGAAGCTTCGTCCATCTCCCGAGTGCTCCAGATTGACGACGCACACGCTGATACCGTCTCGGCAGTCCGGGACGATCATTTCCTGTCGGGTTCGTGATCAACTGACGCAAGCCAGCGAATCCATCCGAAGTCAGAATTCCAGCGGAAACAAGCTCTCCAAGGATGTATTCCAATTCACTGGGAAGCATCTTCAAACGCTGACAGACATCATTCGCGAAGAGGGCCCCTTGTGATTCAAGCAATGCCAGCACATCTTGAGCGGTAGGGGACAACTCGTCACGTTGAGCGGGAGTCGAGCGCGCGACCAACCATGGAAAATCCCCTCTCAAAAACAACGACACTGGAATCGCACGAGTGATCGACGCCATCGGACGACCGGCAATCGCCTTCTTTGTAGCCTGAGGTTCTAACCGCCCCCATCCAACGTCGCCGGAAAAGCACAATTCATCGAGCCAAGCCGGCCGATAGTTTTCGACTCTCAGCGGTAAAACACTTTGTTCCCACGCACCGGCCCCCAGATCGAGCCCCTGCAGTTGTGAGATCACTTCATGAACGCCATCGCTCTCGGCCTTTCGATACCCTGGCAATGCTCCTTGATGCCGAGCCAGAAACTCCAGATAGACCTCCGGTTCGACGGCTTCAATTTCCTGACGTAACCCAGAAATCGTCAGGCGATGAATTCTCGAAAGAAGCCGTCTGTGGCACCACTCAATCTCCGGTGACTCACTCGCAACATCTGGTGAGATTGCGGCAAAGCGACCACGTAAAACGAGCCCTTCCCCTTCGATCGCTTCCAGAGACGCAAAGATTCGATGAACCGGAAGGCCAAGTAATTCTTCCAGGTGGACCGCACTCATCGGCCCACTGGTTTCGATCCAACCCCGCAATAATGAGACCAGCGCGTCTGTTACTTCCCAAGTCTTCTGCAGCTCCTCCGGAACGTCAATTGCCTGATCCAGAACAGCATCCGGAAAGAGCACCGACACTGCTGGCCAGGATTCAATTGCAGCCCACCCTCGCCGCCCAGGGAGGTACTCGACTTCAACAGCCCGACCATTCTGCTGAAGCGAATGAAGCAGATCCCGATGCTCAGTCGTCTCCAGTTGCATTCGGTAGTGAATCGGGTGAGGACTCTCTTTACCGTCCGTCCAGACTGGAACGAGCATTCGGCCCACGAGTAAGTCATGCAGTTCGTCTGCATCGCGAATCTCAGGCTGGGCTTCACGAACAACCTGTTCGATCGCATTGGGATCAAGTCGCCCCAGATCACGAAGACTTTCGACGTTCAATGATCGCCGCGTTGCGACCGCCCGAGCACGTCGCTCCTGTGCTTCCCCTCCATCCAGAAATGCGTACGGATTCGAGTTCAGCAACTCGTACGCAAACGGAGATGGTTCTCTGGTATCTCGCCCGACGATTGTAAATTCACCGGCCTCGATCTTCCCCAATAGTTCGGTCAGCCCCTCAATATCAAGGGCTTCGGACAGGCAATCTGCCATGGTCTGTTGAACAAGTGGATGGTCTGGAATCTCGTGGTCGCCGACAATGTTTTCCTGACACCCTGTCAACTTTGGAAAGACAGCCGTCAACAGGTCCTCAGAACGGAATCGCTGTAACGCCGGGGCAACCTTCTTTCCATTCTCCATGCGAGAGACAAACAGCGAGCGAGTCACATTCCATCGCCAGCGGAAATGAAACATCGGGACAACAAGCAAGGCCTGCTCAAGCAGATTCTGAGCGTTGTCCGTGCGCATCATTGGAAAGAGCGATTCCAAAGGAAAGCTGTGTTGCGGTCCCAGTGATAATAGAAATCCATCGTCGTCCGCTGACGCCTGCAATTCGAAATCGAAAGACCTGCAAAATCGCTTTCGAAACGCCAGTCCCCAACCGCGATTGATACGAGTACCAAACGGGGCATGCACCACCATTTGCATTCCCCCGGACTCATCGAAGAAGCGTTCGAAGACAATTCGTCGCTGTGTCGGGAGAACACCAATTGCAGCACGTTGCGCCGCCATGTAAATCACGATCTGCCACGCAGAATCGACATCGCAAAGCGTCTCTGTCTGCAACCAATCGGCGATCGGCTGCCACTTCTTTGGGCGTTCTTCTTCTCCACTCTCGTATGAAGCAGCTTCATCCAACGAGTCTGTTTGCTTCTCGATCAATTGATCAGCGCGAATCAGACGTTGTTCGATCTCTTCTCGCAGCGACGAGACTTCGTGCGACAATTCCGTCGTTCGGCCGGGTGCTTCCCCACGCCAGAACGGAATTGTTGGAGGCGCCCCTTGAGCATCCGAGACCAGAAGATCATTTCCTCGAAGTCGACGAATCCGCCATGAAGTGTTTCCCAACAGGAAAATATCACCAGCCTGACTCTCAACGCCGAACTCTTCATCGACACTACCGACGACCGTATTCTCATCCTCAAGAATGACGCGAACGGTATCGACTTCAGCAATCGCTCCCCCGTTGCTGAGAGCCTTCAATCTCGCGGCACGTCGACCTTTCACCCGATGGTTGATGCGGTCGTAATAAATCAACGATGCCCCGCGACCACCATGTTCGGTCAGGCCATTTGCGAGCATGATCAACGTCTGCTCAAACTTTTCACGAGTCAGATTGCGATATGGCCAGGCGCGACGGAACCGCCGATACAGCACGTCGACTTCCCATTCATCGATCGCGACTTCAGCAACAATCTGCTGGGCCAGAATATCAATGGGAGCTTCTGGAATGGGCGTCACATCCAGCCGTCGATGTTGAACAGCCCGAATCAAAGCCATGCACTCAACGAGTTCATCGCGAGTCAGGGCAACAAGCCGCCCTTTCGGCACGAGCCCCAGTGCATGACCAGAGCGTCCGATACGCTGCAGAAAGGAGGCAATGGATCTTGGAGACCCGATCTGCAGAACAAGATCGATGTACCCGACATCAATCCCCAGTTCGAGCGACGCCGTCGCCACGACAGCCTTCAATTCTCCGTTCTTCAACTTCTGTTCGGTATCCAGCCGGATCTCTTTCGAGAGAGAACCATGATGGCTACCGACTGCATTCTCTCCGAGCAACTGCGTCAACTGGTGAGTGAGCCGTTCCGCCAGACGCCGAGTATTCACAAAGATGAGTGTACTGCGATGCTCGTTAATCAACTCGACAATACGTTCGTTGATCGTTGCCCACTGATCGTGCGAGCAAACCGCCTGCAACTCTCCTGCAGGTACCTCGATCCCCAGATCCAGATCGCGTGCATGCCCCACATCGACAATCGCGCAGGATGTCGATTCGTCAGCGGATCTCAATTCGCCATCAGAACTCCCGACCAGAAATTCCGCCATGCGTTCGATCGGCTTCTGCGTGGCAGACAGGCCGATGCGCTGCAATGGAGCTTGAGTTAAGGCGGCAAGTCGTTCCAGCGAAAGTGCGAGATGCGACCCCCGTTTGTCTCGAACGAGTGCATGAATTTCGTCGACAATCACGGTCCGGACCGACCGCAACATGTCCCGCCCCTTCTCCGCAGTCAGCAGCAGGTACAGCGACTCCGGTGTTGTCACCAGAATATGCGGGGGCTTCTTGACCAGTTGTGTTCGCTGAGACGGCGTCGAATCCCCGGTCCTTAACCCTGCCCGAATTGCAGAGACATCCAGTCCGGCGTTCGCTGCGAATTCCTGGATTTCAGCCAACGGGCCAGAAAGATTCCGCTGCATGTCATTGGACAGAGCCCGCAAGGGCGAGACATAGAGAACCTGCAACTCGCTCCGGAGTTCGCCTTCGACCGACTGTCGGAACAAGCGGTCAATGATCGCGAGAAACGCAGTCAGCGTCTTACCACTTCCGGTGGGAGCGGCAATCAGAGTATGTTCGCCGCGTGCGATATGCGGCCAACCAGCCAGCTGCGGATCGGTCGGTCCCTGAAACCGGGAGCGAAACCAATCCTGCACAACGGGATGAAAGAGCGAGAGAACGTCGTCGGAAGACAAATTCGGAACCTCCTGTACAATTGAATATTGTACGGTCCCTCGTGCTGCAGAAAAGCACGAACTCGTTCAATCGCGCAGGAAGAGTTGATCGGCCGTTGAATCAACGACCTGAAGCCAACACAACAAAACCACTCCTCCTATAACACAATAACCCCGAAGTCATTTCTAACTTCGGGGTTATGTCGTTATTCAAAGCGGGTGACCGGGCTCGAACCGGCTACCTCCAGCTTGGGAAGCTAGCGCTCTGCCAAATGAGCTACACCCGCAAGCGAAACCCAATCCAAAACTTGCATCGTTCTCGACCGGATTTCTGGCGAGATTATGGCAGGAGTCCGTTCGCTCGTCCAGACATTGGAATCGTCAATTCACAGACAGAAACCATCATTTTCCAATCGCAGCGATTCCATCGCACCTGTATCTGGTAACGCGGTCCCCAGCTGCATTGTGAGATGATTGCACGCAGCCGATCCGACTCTCACTGGTCACCACACTTCAAATGGCTCAAGACTGGACGCTGAGATGTCGCCCTGCAATAATTCGACGCAACTTCCACAACCGAAACTGGTTGCTGGATGTAATATCCAGAAGTCCCCGTAGCTCAGCTGGATAGAGCGTTAGCCTCCGGAGCTAAAGGTCAGAGGTTCGAATCCTCTCGGGGACGCTTTCTTACTGCACCACTTTTTGACCCGTCTCATCCCAGACCGGTTATCGTTCGGAAAAGCAGCACTTCTGCTTGAGCAGTTTCAATGACCATTGTGACCAGGCAAGCTCCACTTCTGGTCTGTTCTTCTTCCATTGAAACACATTCGAAATGTGATCACATGGAAGTTCAAACTCCTCTCGTTGAGCACTGGCTCTGCCTGACACCACCCCAACACGAATTGACCAGAACATGACCATTTGGACCCTGCTCGCTGCGACGGTACTCGCCGTTATCATTGGGCTCGTCATCTTCGCGTTTTCAGTGAGCCTCAAGAACGTGAAGTCGGCAGAAGAACGACGCTACATCGTAAAATGGACATTGATCTTCCTGTTCATCATCGGATCCTTCATTGCCGCAATTCTGACGGTTCCTCCTGAAAGGAAGTTTCTCATCTGGATCATCTACATCGTTGTGCTTCCTGTCGCCATTCGCCTCAGCAAACGACAAGACAAGAATCCATCCAACGGGTAATTCACAAGGTTCGAGCAGCCTGACCAAATCGATCACGCGACCGCATCACGGCACATTCAAAACTGCACCTGAAACAGAAAGAAGCCTCAGGCGAACAAATTCGCCTGAGGCTTCTTTACTTAAATCATCAGCAACTTCAGATTACTTGGATGTCGCAACACGACCGCTGAGGGCATCCAGATAATCGAGAGTGATACTCAGCACTTCATCTTCATAGAACCGTTTTGGAAACACTGGATCGCCTGGCTTCTGAGTCTTGCCTTCGGCACCTTCCAGATCTTCGGTTTCCTTCTTGGCAACTTCATCGTTCGCCCGTTCTTTACGAGCTTCTTCTTCATTCAGGGTCACCTGAGTGCGATCTTTCTTCTCAAGATATCGCGCAATCGAACGATTCAGCTTCTGGAACTCTGCCGAGTTCGCAATTCGGCCTTCGCTCAACTTCTGAATTGAAGCAATCAGTTCTGGATTGACCAGACGCCCTTCCGAGTACTTCACTGGCGGGACGCGATCGAATGGCAAGGCGCGGTCCATAGAACTTTCGCCAATGTCCCAGTGATCGATCAGTGATGGCAACACAACGTCAGAGCGAACACCCAGGTTCTGAGTGCTGTCACCATTCACACGGTAGAACTGCTGAATGGTCAGTTTCAACTTGCCGCGATCCCCCTGTTTAATCAGGCTGAACGGCTGGCGAGGCGAAACGTCCATCAGACTCTGAACGGTTCCTTTTCCGTGAGTGGTCGTATCGCCGACAATGATTCCACGTTTATAGTCGCGGATCACACCGGCAAAAATCTCTGAAGCTGAAGCGGACAGGCGGTTGTTCAACACCACGAGTGGCTTGGTTGTTTTGACACCAGGGTCACGATCTTCAAGAGCCTGAACATAGCCGCTCGGTTCTTTCACCTGAACGACTGGTCCCTTATCAATGAAGAGGCCAGAGATCGCAACCGCTTCGGTCAGCGCTCCCCCACCGTTCATGCGCAGGTCAACAACGATGGCGTCAACGCCTCCATCTTTCTCGAACTGATCCAGCACTTTGCTGACATCCACAGCAGCACTTTTCAGATCTTCGCTTCCCTGATTACGGGAGAAATCATGGTAGAAGCTCGGGATGTTAATCACACCAATTCGCCCCGGACGACCAAGTCGATCCTGGGTATTGATAATTTCGCCCTTAACTTCAGATTCCTTCAACTCAATCTTTTTACGAGTGAGCGAAATCACCTTGCGCTCACCGCCACTCGCTGGAGTAATCTGCAATCGAACGATGGTTCCGCGTGGACCGCGAATCAAACGCACAACATCGCTGAGTTTCATGCGGTAGATGTCGACGATTTCACCAGCTGCATCCTGGCCGACACCAATGATCTTGTCGCCAGGTTTCAGCGTTCCTTCTTCAGCAGCGGCACCGCTTGGCACGATGTCGGCCACGACTGTGTATCCATCGTCAGCACGCAAAGCCGCACCGATCCCGTCCAGACTCAATCGCATCTGGATATCGAAGTCTTCCCAGCTATGTGGAGACATGTATGTTGAGTGTGGATCGAAGCACTGTGCGAGAACAGTGAGATAGATCTCCAATTCTTCGCCCGGGCTGTACTGATCGACAATCAGCTGAGTATTGCGATAGCGCTTATCGAGCTTCTCGCGTGCTTCAGCAATTGTCTGCCCATCCAGAATGAACTGCAGCAGATCATACTTCACTCGCTTACGCCAGCGTTCGTTCAACTCTTCCTGAGTGGCTGCCCATTCCTGCTTCTTCGCGTCAACTTCAATTGACTCTTGAACGGTGAAGTCATGTTCAGCCACAACCAGCTTATGGACAACTTCCATCTGGTCGTTCAATCGCTTCTTATAGAGGTTGAACACTTCATAGCAGAAGCGAACGTCCCCAGCCTTGATTTCGTCATCAAGGGTCAGTCGATGTGTTTCGAATGAAGTGACATCTGACTTCAGGAAATAGAGTTTCTGAGGATCAAGACTCTTCAGGAAGCCATCCAGCAGCATGCCGGAGACTTTGTCGTCGATTTCCCCTCGTCCAAAGTGGAACTTGGGAATCATGCGAGAGACGAGCTTGGCTGTCTCTTGATCTGTGGGATCGGCAGAAGAGAGCCGCTGTGCATAGGCAGTAGAGAGCCCGAGTATGAGCAATCCAACCGCCGTGAACCGCCGGATCCGTGTCACGTCGATAGAAGTCATTCGTGTCGCCTGTTCGTATTCAAAATTCGATTGGCCAGGTTCGATTGGACCTTCCTTACTGCATCCGCCCCGACGAACTCTTGCGAACTCCGGCTAAGCCGCACCGCCCTGTCGTTCATCAAGCATCAACAGAGTACTCAGACCACTGCCCACAACGTCCGTGTTGTGACTCAAAACCTCGGATCAAACAACGGTTAAAAAGTTCAGCTGCACTTGCATTGCCCTTCGGAAACTCCGAGGTTGCCTTCAAAATGCTATCCCAATGTTGAAAGCACGACAAGGTGCACTTTATCGCAAACCGATGCAAGCGTTTCCACTTAAATTGGTTACGTGCAAGTCACGCCCCCGTCGAACCAGCAACAGAAGTCATCGTCCTGAGCGTATCAAATTCCCAAAACTGCAGCATTTTCTCTTGCTGATCACATTCCTGACCACGATTTCACGCTCTGCACTCGACAGATGAACAATCCAGGAAAATTCCAGCTGTCAACGGACTCCGGCAAGACTGTTCGACTGAACGCATCCATTCTCCAGTCGCAGAATCTGATCAGAATCTCGGAGGTAGCGATGGTCATGCGTCACCGTGACCACAGTTGCTCCCTGTTCTCGCTGCAATTCCCGCAACAGGTCAAACACAATCTGCCCGGACTGCCCATCGAGTTCTCCTGTCGGTTCATCTGCCAGAATCACTCTGGGATTTTTGAGAATCGCCCGCGCGATGGCAACTCGCTGCTGCTCTCCACCTGACAGTTGGCTGGGACGATGATGCCAACGCCCCGACAGCCCCACTCGATCCAACAACTCACCAGCACGTCGCCTTAATTCCGGTGGACAGCCTTCTGGAATGAAAGGGACCAGAGTGTTCTGGAGCGCGTCCAGATTCTTCAACAGATTAAAACTCTGAAAGATAAACCCGACGTCCTTTTGCCGGAAGCGATTCTGTTCCTGCTTCGACATCGTGGTCAACGACTTTCCCGCGACCTGAATCTCGCCAGACGTCGGAGTATCCAGCGCCCCCAACAGATACAGAAGCGTGCTTTTACCGCTCCCGGATGGACCAAGAATAAACGAACAAGTCCCTTCCTGGAATTCGCAGGAGACACCGCGTAGCACTTCAACACGGCCGGCCGAACTCTGGTACGACTTGGTCACATTCTGTACGGCAATCATCAATCACCATTCTGGTTCTGATGCCGAGCACCAACCGAAGTTCAATCCACAAAAAAAGGGTGTTGCAACAAACGGCAACACCCTTTTCGAATTCATTCAACCGTCAGTATGGACGAAAGACTCCACCTTGGTCTCACTTAATAAAGCACATCGCTACTAAGAAGAAGATCCACTGCGGTTGCCACGACCATTACCGCGACGGCGACGATCGTCTCCGCCTCGTCCACCACTCCCGCCGCTTGAGCGACGACTTCCGGACGGCTTCGGCTGCTTCTTGACCAACAGGGAAATCGCATGTTCCCAGGTTGGAATTCCAGCATAGCGTTCCGGATCGACTGCCACGATCTCATCGAGCTCGCGAACCCGTTCCGAAACTGGAGCATCGTCGACTGGCCGGCGCTCTCTCTGATCACGACGTCCACGTCTCGGCTGATCCGATGATGGTCGAGTGGACTCTGCTGGAGCCTTCGCCTGTGGTTGCGATTGAGACTTCGCAGGAGACTGAGATTGAGGTTTCGGTTGAGGTTCCGAGCGTTTCCGAGATGGAGGCGGGCCACGGCGTCGGCGTGGTTGCTCCTCGAGCAGACCAGCACCGAACCCATCTGAGTCTTCCGCAACAGTTTCTACGACGTCTTCTTCGTATGAATCTTCCTCTTCGTACTCGCAGACTTCGACCACTGGTCGAGCCTTCGGAGACGAAGATCGCTTTGGTGCAGTCTCTCCGAAGATTCCGCCGCCAAAGTCATCAGACTCCTCGCTTGACGCTCCCAGCACTGGTTCGTCAGCAAGTGGAGCCTCTTCACGGCGCTCTGGGCGACCGCGGCGACGACGTCGGTCGCGTGACTTGCGTTCTGGTGGATTTCCAGATTCGTCCTCTGGCCCCCGACTTTCCGGTTCGACCTCGCGTACGCTCTCCTCGGCTGCCACTGGGCGAGCACCACGTTGAGGGCGACGGCTCTCCCGGCGTGGTTCCTGAGCTGGCTCACGTGACTCCTGCCGAGTTGTTTCAGGTGCTGCGGCTTCGCGTTCCCCTGACTCCTGTCGAGTCCCACGTCGGCGGCGTGATCGACCACGTGATGGGCGTTCTTCGCGACCTTCACGAGTTTCAGCAGCAGGTTCAGGACGGACCACTTCCTCTTGGACAGCTTCTTCCCGGACTTCACTCCGGGTCTCTTCACGATCACGCGGACGGCGTCGATCTCGATCGCGGTCTCCACGACCACGTCCACGGCCGCGGCCACGATCAGAACGTGATGAAGATTCACTTTCTGCTCTCGATGCCGCCGGCTTTTCTTCCCAGCCGTCCCAATTATCGAGTGCGTCCCAGTATGAATCTTCCCGGCCCGACGGTGCTCGTTCAGATGAACCGGAATTCACCACGTCATCCAAATCTTCATCGTCGTCATCGTCTTCATCATCGAAATCGACAGGCGCATTGCCTTTTGCCGAAACTTGCATGACGGCTTCTTCCACTTCCTCAATGAAATCATCGCCGAAGTCGTCGTCATCGTCAGCGAAATCCACCGGCTGGCTTGTTTTCGCGACTGGGCGGTCGAGTAGACCTCCGCCGAAATCATCATCGTCCCAGTCGTCAATCTCAGGCTCGTCATCAATCAAAGCCGGAGGCGGAACTGGTCGCATCGGAGAATTCACTGCGCGAACGATCCAGGCAAGTGGATCTTCGGCTGCATCAGGTACGTCCTGAGCAACAGCCTGTGCTTCAGTCACACCTTGAGGTGACGCTGGGGCTTTTTCCTGAGGCAAACCAAACCCCAGATCATCAAGGCCCAATCCATCCACATCCAATGGTTCTCCGAAGTCGACAGGGGAGTTCAAATCCACTCCCAACAGGTCGTGAGCCAAGGATTGCAGGTTTTCGTCTGACGGCGGTTTTGGAAATTTAGAGCTCATACGGTTGAGATTACCGGGTGATGCAACCTACTTGCAAGACTCAAACACCCCCTGACCATTCTGACCTGACCGACAGGGGGATGTTCAGGGCCGAAATTTTTAATAATTCCGATCCTTCCCAAAAAATGAGATTCATGCATTCCAAAATGCCTGCCGAACATTGACGGAAAGGCTTTTTCCTGCATTCTAAAGAGAGTCACAGTTGAGAATGACACTCCGGAACCTCAGGATGCTTAATCAAGCCGCTTGACATTGCACTTTCAATCCAGTATCGACCCGCGATACACATGATTGTAAGAATTCACTGACAGCCGAAAATTTCCCTGGAAGTAACCAGACGGGTATACGGTCGTCCCAACGGTGCGTTGCAGCACAAGCCACAGAAGGTCACTTAATCATGACGATGACGATCTTTTCACATTCCGTTCAAGCTTCTCGGGAGTTGGAAAGCTTCGACTGGGAAGAAGGATCCGCCCCGAACGTTGTCGCCGATTTCGAGGAAGAAGACGGCATCGAAGGTGACGAAGAAGGCATTGAAGACGACGAAGAAGATGAGGATGATGAGTTCGACGACGACGACTTCGAAGATGAAGACTTCGAAGACGAGGACTTTGAAGACGAAGAATTCGAAGACGAAGAATTTGACGACGAAGAGCTCGAAGAAGAAGACGAATTCGACGACGAAGACGACGATGAAGATGACGACGACGACTTCGACGATTTCGAAGACGACGAAGAAGAGTTCTAAGAAACTCAGCGTCCGATTCGCTCGCAACAACCAGAGCCAATGCGTCTGAAATTGCACCTGCCGAGGGGGAGAGGAATCGAGTTGCACCCAAACAAGCACAAGATCAATAAACATTGATCCCAAAAGAGCTTGAGGCATCAACTTCGTGTCTTCGTGTTCCTCCGCAAACGCCACCAGCTGGCGTCTCCTCAAATCAGTGCAACGCCAGATGTCTCAACAGCCGCATAAGCATTTGCGGCTGCATTGCTTTGGTATCGGACCATGTCCTTAACGCGTAGCGGCCCAAGGCAAGTTTGGTTCACTCCAGGTTTCACGCCGACGCTCGGATCTCCCGACGTCGGCGTTTTTGCGTTTCAAAGCTCCCTCAGATTTTCTGCAGGCCCTTTACCGTACAATTCGCTACTCCGATCACCCAAAAGTCGGCTGCCCGCACCCACAAGTGACTTCCGATTCGAAAGAGGGTTGACTGACATTTCCGGTCTCAGTCCGCTAATGTATTAACTCCAAAGTAGATAAGCGTTTTTGGTTACGGTTGCCTGAACTTCGACTGACTGCGAACGTCCCGCTTCTTCACAACGTGGGACAGATTCTTACCATTGATCGCGCCAAGAGCGCAGCCCGACTGCATTGTGTCGTGGGATTATCCCAGACAGTTGGCGCCCTGAATTGAACGAAATTGAGTTTTCGATGTTTCAAAAAGTTGATGATGCCCGATTTCTTCACGGTGAGCACGACGTCCTCCGTTTCTGGGCAGAACACGACATTTTCGGCCTGCTGCAGAAAAAGAACGCCGGGAAGAAAAAATGGTCGTTCCTCGACGGACCGATCACAGCGAACAACCCAATGGGTGTCCACCATGCCTGGGGACGAACCTACAAAGACGTCTATCAGCGTTTTCACGCAATGACAGGTCACGAACTCCGTTACCAGAACGGGTTCGACTGTCAGGGGCTTTGGGTGGAAGTTGAAGTTGAGAAACAATTGAACTTGGGCAGCAAGACTGCCATCGAAGAATTCGGCATCGACACATTCACACGCGAGTGCAAGCGCCGCGTACTCAAATTTGCTGCTCGACAGACAGAACAGTCAATTCGTCTGGGCTACTGGATGCAGTGGGATCTTCCAGAAGAACTGCGGAAGCTCTCTGAGTCCATTCCGGTCGCTGGGGAAAGCGGTCCTGCACAGATCGACTACACCACAGCCAACGGCAAACAGGTAACCGGGTCAGCTGAAGAGATCACGTCAAAACTCGGTAACCCGGAATGGGGCGGCAGCTACTTCACGTTCTCAACAGAGAACAACGAAACGATCTGGGCATTTCTTAAGAAGTGCTTCGAACGGGGCAAGATCTATCGCGGCCACGACGTCATGCCTTGGAGCGGACGTGGTGGAAGCGCGTATTCGCAAATGGAAGTCGCCGACGGTCGTAAGCTGACGACTCACCGCGCCTGCTTCGTGCGATTCCCGCTGACTCAACGCGCCGATGGTACTCCAGTTGAAGGCGAGTACCTGCTCGTTTGGACCACCACGCCGTGGACCCTGACCTCCAACGTCGCAGCTGCCATCAATCCGGATCTGGATTATCTCCGAATCAAGGCCAACAAAGACGGGGCCATCTACTACTTCGCGAAAGACAACCTGAACTTCAAACGACTCGAAAAAGAGTTCAAAGAAGGCTTCGGGCGTCCTGAATGGAACTGGCCAGAAGGGGTCGACAAACTCAAGACCATCGGCCAGATCTTCAAGGAACAAGGCGGATTCGAAGAACTCGGGACCGTGAAGGGTTCAGATCTGATCGGCTGGCGATACGCTGGCCCATTCGATGATCTCGAAGCGCAAAACATCGTCCACGAGAACTCGACGTCCGGTGTTCAGGCTCATCGCGTCATCGATGGCGGTCGCGATTTCAAAGGGAACGCGAACGTTGTCGCCGGAGAAGGAACAGGGATCGTCCACATCGCCCCTGGTTGCGGGGATGTCGACCATAAAATGGGTGTCGAACTCGGACTCCCGATCATCGCGCCACTGGGTGAAGATGGCCGCTATCTCGAAGGATTCGGAGCCTTCACCGGACGGGAAGCCACCGATCCGACAACAGTGGATTTCGTCTTCGAAGAACTGAAGAAGAAGGAACTCGTTGTCAGCGTCGAGAACTATCCGCACATCTATCCATTCTGCTGGCGAACCGGCGATGAACTCGTCTTCCGACTGGTGGATGAGTGGTTCATCAACATGGACTGGCGTGACGAAATCAAGGACGTCACCAAGTGCATCAACTGGGTGCCAGATTCGATTCAAGGGCAGGAACGTGAGATCGAATGGCTCACGACCATGCGAGATTGGATGATCTCCAAGAAGCGATTCTGGGGTCTCGCGCTGCCGATCTGGGTGAATCCGAATGACCCAACCGACTTCGAAGTCGTTGGTTCACTCGCCGAGTTGAAAGAACGCGCACTCAACGGCGGTGAAGGCTGGGAACAGTTCGAAGGACACACTCCACACCGGCCGTGGATCGATGTCGTCAAGATTCGCAGCACGAAAACCGGCGAACTGCTGGAACGAATCGAAGACGTCGGTAACCCATGGCTCGACGCGGGAATCGTGCCGTTTTCGACACTCATGTACAACTCGAACAAGGAAGCATGGAAACAATGGTATCCAGCTGACCTTGTCACGGAATGCTTCCCCGGACAGTTCCGCAACTGGTTCTACTCGATGCTCTCGCTCGCAACGATGATGCGTTACGACGAGACAGACGATCCGAACGAAAAGCGTCCATTCAAGAACCTGCTCGGCCACCGCCTCGTCATGAACGAGGAAGGGAAACCGATGCACAAATCCGACGGAACCGCCATCTGGTTCGAAGAAGCTGCAGAACAGCTCGGAGTCGACACACTCCGCTGGCTGTACCTTGCCCAGAACCCTGCAGCCGATCTGCGATTCGGAACTCGACACGCCAACGATCCAGTCACGCTGGAAACAGTTGAAGGTCCAATTTCCGAGACCAAAGAAGGTCTGGCGACATGCAAGGTCACCAGTAAACCGGCCGATGACGTTCGACGTCAGGCATTGATTCCGTTGTGGAACAGCTATGCCTTCTTCGTGAACTACGCCATCCTCGACGGGTTCACCCCGACACTCGCTCAGGTTCCATTGCAGAGTCGACCGGAGATCGACCGCTGGATTCTGTCGCGACTTCAGGAACTGACTCAAACCGCGCACGATGCGTTTGAGAACCTGAAAGTGGCCGAGTTCATGAGTGAAGCGACGGAATTTGTCGACGACCTCTCCAACTGGTATATCCGCCGAAATCGACGACGGTTCTGGAAGGCCAAAGGAGAAGAATCGTCGGCTTCAACACCAGTCGCCACGACTTCCGTGCCTGCTGAACCAGTGACGGCCGCTCCTGAAGCCGCAACTCCAATTGCAACGGCAGAAGCGATCTATCGCACCTATCTGTCGGCTCGCAAGCAGGGGCTGAACCGCGACAAATCGACATTGCTCCGTGAAGTCTTCTCGGAAACCGGCGACTTCACCGTCAATGACCTGTTGGTGCGATTGAGTCGCTACAAAGACGGCCAACGCCTCCACCGGCTCGACATTCAACGGGGATTGAAGCAACTGGTCGAAGCTGGCCTGATCACATGCACTGATGAGGTCTACCGACCAGCTCAGGCAGGGACTGTCCAGACAGGTTCTGCTCAAGCCGCACCTGCTACCTCCGGTGAGAACTGGGACGCAGACAAGCTTGCCGCTTACCAGACTCTCTACGAAGTGTTGTTGACGCTCTCCAAGTTGCTGGCTCCATGTATTCCGTTCCTGACAGAGCGGATGTATGGCAACCTCGTGAACGCAGGGGCATCTGCACCACAGTCAGTGCACTTGTGTGATTACCCGACAGCCGATCAGTCAAAACTTGACCTCGATCTGAACTGGAAGACGCAACAGGTTCAGACACTGGTTCGAATGGCACATCGCCTCCGCGAGACCGCTGAACTTCGAGTTCGCCAGCCATTGACCGAGTTGCGATTCGCAACCCAGGACGATCGTCAGGCAGTCGCGTTGCAGCAGTATGCGGACATCATCGCCGACGAACTGAACGTGAAGCTGGTAACACGCACCGACAATCTGGACGATCTGGTCACCTACGCCTTCAAACCGAACCTGAAGACACTGGGACCGAAGTATGGCAAGCTGTTGAATGTCATTCGCAATGGTCTGTCGACCGTCGATGCGTCACTGCTCGCTCCACTTCGCTCCGGCGCCAACGTGACACTCACCCTGGAAGGGAACGAAGTCGTTCTCGCTCCAGAAGACGTCATGGTCAGCGTTCAACAGTCCAGCGACTGGGCAAGTGCAGACGACGCAGGGATCCAGATTGCGTTGTCGACAAAGCTGACACCAGAGCTGATTCAGGAAGGAATGGCCCGCGACCTGATTCGTCATATTCAGCAACAGCGCAAAGACGCAAACCTCGAAGAGAACCAGCGCATCTCGGTGCAGTGGAACACAACCGGGAATGGCGAACTTGCTGAATCTGCAATCGCCGCCTGGAAGCAAACCATCCTGACCGAGACTCGTGCGGACAAGATCGAATCCGTGGGCGCGGTTCCAGCGAATTCCAAATCAGTTTCCATTGGAGACGTTTCGATTTCGCTCTCGATTCAATAGTTCGGTTCACCCAATCCGCGATCCTCTGGATGCGTGACAAGTTTTCGAACTGCAATCGATTTGTGATTCACATTCACACCGAAGGTCCTGATGACAATCATCAGGACCTTTTTTCATTTCCCCCGAGGAATTCTCAAACGCTGACTCCCTGCCGTGTTCGCCACCGAAGCAATGTTTCCGGCTGGTGACGTTCTCCATTTTGCCAATTGAATCCGCTTCAATCATTCAGGGTCAATCGAAATTGCCAGAACCGCTTGCCAACACTGGAGATTTGGGATCTTTCACATCTTGATTAAAGTTCGACCGTTCCCAAATTGAAAAACCACTGTTACCATCGCAATCTGAACCCACAAACAGAGAAGACACCGGGTTCAGCGACTGACTTCCGGTGTATTTGAATGGCGGACAGACGCAGCGAGATTCAAGGCTAGCGCCCATTCTCAAGCTGTTTTTAGAACGAAGTAAGGAAACATACATGCTTCGCCGAGTTTGTTACCTCTTTCTTGCTGCAGGGATGTATATCATGACTGGATCCTCTGGCCTCGCGGATCCGCAGCTTGTCACCTCAGTTGAGGGCATCGCGGAGTACCGTCTTGAAAACGGCCTTAAAATTCTGCTTTTCCCGGATCCATCCAAACCACAAGTTACGGTCAACATGACCGTCTTCGTTGGATCACGACACGAAGGCTATGGCGAAGCCGGGATGGCTCACCTTCTTGAGCACATGCTGTTCAAAGGAACTCCAAAATATCCTCAGATCCCGAAAGTCTTGAAGGACCACGGAGCCGAGTTCAACGGAACGACCTGGCTGGATCGAACGAACTATTACGAAACGCTCCCTGCCAGCCCGGAGAATCTGGAATTCGCGATCGCACTGGAAGCCGACCGTCTCGTGAACAGCTTCGTCAAAGGCGAAGATCTGAAGTCCGAGATGACCGTTGTTCGCAACGAATTCGAACGGGGCGAAAACTCACCTTCCGGGATTCTCGGTCAGCGACTCATGTCAGCTGCTTACCAGTGGCACAACTACGGTAAGTCAACGATCGGAAACCGCGCCGACATCGAACGAGTTCCAGTCGAGAACCTGCAACGCTTCTACAGGAAGTATTATCAACCAGACAATGTCATGCTGATCGTCGCTGGTTCATTTGATCCAGAGCAGGCCCTGCAGCTGATCAACAACTACTTCGGTTCGATTCCAAAACCAGAACGGGTTCTCGAACAGACCTACACCGAGGAACCGGCTCAGGATGGAGACCGCCTCGTCACGCTACGTCGCGTCGGTGATGTTGGTCTTGCCGGTGCTGTGTATCACATTCCGTCCGGGGCTCATCCAGACTACGTTCCAATCGATGTCCTCGAACACATTTTGACATCATCTCCATCAGGCCGTCTCTATAAGGCTCTTGTTGAGACCAAACTGGCTTCGAGCATTTCCGGTGCTGCATACGCCCTGCACGACCCAGGCGTTTTGCGATTCATGGCCGAGTGCAATGCTGGTGTGAACTCACGTGACGTCCTGAGCAAGATGCTGGAAGTCCTCGAATCCGTGGGGACTGAAGGTGTCACAGAAGAAGAAGTCGAACGTGCCAAACGCTACTGGATGAAAGTCTGGGAGATGTCTCTGGCTGACAGCAGTCGCATGGCCATTCAGCTCAGCGACTGGGCAGCTCAAGGTGACTGGCGACTGATCTATCTGTATCGCGATCGCCTTGAAACAGTCACGGCCGCTGAAGTGGATGCCGTTGCAAAGAAGTACCTGGTTGAAAACAACCGAACTGCCGGTGTCTTCATCCCAAGCAAAGAATCGAACCGAGCCACAGTTCCGGCGACTCCAGTTCTCGCTGAGATGATCGGCGACTATCAAGGTCGTGAAGTTGTTGCGGCTGGTGAAGCATTTGATGTCAGTCCGCAGAACATTGACAGCCGCACCGAACGAGTTGTCCTTCCATCTGGTGTCAAAGCAGCCTTCCTCCCGAAAAAGACACGCGGAGAATCAGTCGTTCTTCGTCTGACTTTGCGGTACGGAACAGCAGAAACGCTGATGGGCCTGAAATCGGCCACAGAAGTTCTCCCAGGTCTGATGCTTCGGGGAACCGAGAAACTGTCTCGTCAACAGATTCAGGACGAGCTCGATAAGAACAAAGCCCGACTCGCTCCAGAAGGGAGCCCAGGCGAACTGACCTTCCAGTTGGAAACTCGTCGTGAGCATCTCCCAGCAACACTGGAGATCCTGCGACAGGTTCTGCGAGAGCCCACCTTCCCGACAGAAGAACTGGAAATCATTCGCAATGCTCGACTTTCTCACGCAAACCAGAGTCTGACAGATCCAACCGAACTCGCCAGAATTGCAGTGTCGAAAGCGATCGGGGGAGACTACCCGAAAGAGGACGTTCGCTATATCGCGTCTGTCGAAGAACAGATTCAGCAATGGACAAGTCTGAAGCAGGCAGAAATTGTCTCCCTGTATAAGGAATTCCTCGGCGGTTCAATCGGCGAAGTGACCGTCATCGGAGACTTTGAGGTCGACACCGTCCGCCCACTGATCGAGAAGTTCCTGGCCGACTGGAAGACTTCAAAGCCATTCGCTCACATCCCGCGAACTGGCAACGTGAAAGTCGACACAACCCGGAAGCAGATCGAAACTCCAGATAAGGAAAACGCCACCTATATCGCTGGGGCCGTTTTCCCAATGAACGATCTGAATCCAGAGTACCCTGCTCTGATCATCGGAAACTACGTCCTTGGCACAAGTGGACTCTCTTCTCGCCTCGGTGATCGTGTTCGTCAGAAAGAAGGTCTGTCATACGGAGTCGGGTCGTTCATCCGATCGTCATCACTTGATGAGCGGACAACATTCCTGGCCTATGCCATCACCAACCCCGACAACATGGGGAAAGTCGAGACAGCAATCAAAGAAGAAATTGCCCTGCTGTTAAAGGATGGAATCACAAAGGATGAATTGAGCGAAGCCCAGAAGGGTTACCTCGAATCACAGATCATTGACCGATCCGACGACAAACAGCTGGCCGCGATTCTTTCGAGCCTGCTGTATCTCGACCGCACAATGGAATACTACGTGACTCGCGAAAGCGAAATTCGCGGACTGACGACAGAGAGCGTTCTGGCATCATTGAAAAAATGGCTGCATCCAGACGAAATTGCTGTCGTTGTCGCCGGGGATTTTGCAAAGGCGAGTGCGAAAGCAGAAGTCCCTGCGAAAACAGAAGCCCCTTCTAAGCCGGAAACAACACCGGCACCTAAAATGGAGAAATCGATGTCAGCAGACAGCGCCGAATTCAAGACCACCGCTTCCGGATTGAAGTACAAGATCCTCACCCCGGGAACCGGTGCTCAGCCAACTGCGACCAACACAGTCACCTGTCATTACCGTGGCTGGCTCGACAATGGCAAAGAATTCGACAGCTCTTACGGCGGCGAACCGATTTCATTCCCATTGAATCGCGTGATCGCAGGTTGGACCGAAGGTCTGCAGCTGATCAAAGAAGGTGGAAAGATCGAACTCGAAATTCCATCGAATCTTGGCTACGGAAAACGTGGAGCTCCTCCAGTGATTCCGGGCGACGCCACCCTGCACTTCGAAGTTGAACTCTTCAAAGTGAAATAACGTGCTGATCAACCAGAATCGCCGTCTCCCTGGGGCGGCGATTCTTTTGCAATCGAAGTCATTCTCTGGAACTTCCCTTGGCCGTTCTGTTTCAACTCCACAAGTACGGTCCCCGGAAGCTGACCCAATCCTCACCTTTCAACTCAATGTCTCTCACACATGAAACTCTCGCACTGCATGCTCTTTGCGTGTCTCCTCTCGGTGGGATGTGTCGCTGGTCCAGATGAGATCGCAGCAGACAAGCAATCCAAAAAAGAGACGATGGAACGAAATGCGGCGGACCTCGCAAAGGCTGGCGAAAGCGACGAGCCTGCAGGCGAAGTCCAAATGGCAAGTGGGGAAACCGGATCGTCGGCTGCTTCAACAAGCGCAACGGCGTTCAAAACCACCAACAACGGCCTGAAATACAAGATTATCAAAGAAGGGACCGGGAAACGCCCGACCGCCCGATCGACCGTCAGCTGCCACTACCGGGGCTGGCTCGACAATGGAAAAGAATTCGACAGCTCCTATAAACGAGGGGAGCCGACCGAGTTTCCATTGAACGGTGTGATTGCCGGGTGGACTGAAGGTCTGCAGCTGATCAAAGAAGGGGGCGAGATCGAGCTCGATATCCCAAGTCGTCTGGGCTACGGAGAAGGGGGAATGCCAGGAGCAATTCCACCAAACGCTCGACTCCACTTCACGATCGAGCTTTTGAAGGTGAAATAGCTGCGAAGCATTTTGCCTACTGCGAAACGACGTTCTCAATCGGAGAAAAGCCGGTTCCAGACCGATCAAAACGCTTCACCAAAGACGGTGACGCGCTACGATTCACTTGGACATCGGTTGCAATAACGTGAGGCGTCGGGAGCTGATACAGAGCGTGTCAGCTCCCTCTCAATCAACTGAAGTCCGTTTTCAGGGAAGCCCGAAGGGGTCATTTCCACTGAATGCCGTTACCGGCTTTCATCCCCCGGCAGAGAAATCTGCATATCGAGAAAGACAGATCGAAACATTCCGACAGACGAATCACTGAGTCCCACCGGAATGAATTGAGCGAGTTCATGAGAAAAATCGGCCAACTGACCGCGGAAAACTCAGCAGAGCGACTTCATCGCTATCTGGCACACAAAGGAATCGAGAATCGCGTCGACGCCAATGGCACACAGTGGGACGTCTGGGTTTTCGAAGAAAGCCAAATCCCCCAGGCACGCGAGTTCTATGACGACTTTGTGACCAATCCAGAGGCTCCCCGATTTGACGCTCCGGCTGTTGTCGTGCAGGCTCCTGTTGCCGCACCAGCTCCCCAACCGGAGCGGCGTCAGCGATCTCGAAATCCAGGACCATTTTCTGTCACACTGGTCGTTTCCGTACTCTGTTTCTGGTTTGCCATTGTCACCAGTTTCGGAAGCAAGACGGAAGAAGTATCCCATCTGAAAATGGCGTCCAGCCAAGCAGTTGGCCTCTCGGAGATTGTTCAGGGGCAGGTCTGGAGACTCGTCACCCCGATGTTTCTCCACTTTTCCGCCATCCACCTGCTCTTCAATGTCTACATTTTCTGGATGCTTGGCAGTGCCATTGAGCGTGGCAAAGGAAATCTCGCACTATTGTCCATCGTTCTGGTGATCAATCTCGTCGCGAATTTCACCCAGTATTTTCTGGCCGGTCCCAACTTCGGCGGCCTTTCCGGAGTCGTCTACGGGTTGTTCGGCTACATCTGGATGCGCTCTCGCCTGTTGCCGTCGGACGGCTTCTATATGCCCAAAAACCTTGTGAATCAGATGATACTTTGGGCGATCCTCTGCATCATCATCAGTGATGCGATCCCGATTGCGAACGGAGCACACTTTGGTGGCCTCTTCGCAGGAATGGCACTCGGAGCCCTTCCTCGACTCTGGCGGACTGAATAGTTCCTGCGCAGATACGGAAAATCGGGAGACTTTGCCCAGCGATTGCGAGTGAAGTCCAACGAGCTCGTCAATTCAACACAACCGCCACAACAGCAATGGCTTGCACGACCAACAAACAGGTCTCCAGCCCAGGATGTGTCGATGAATTCCCGGAACTTTCTGTAACTCTTCTTGAGTTCAGGGGCGTTTCCCTCCCTATAATGGCATTGTGAAGTAGGGAAGGTGCGCGCAGTCATTTCACGTTATTCGTTATCGGCGTGCACAGTGAGGATTAAGAGATCCAGAAAACGGCTGGCTATGGAAAGCTGGCGACTGGGTCGAATCAGGACTCGTGCCAATGCACACTGCCGATTTCCAACTTGAGAAGACAAACGAAAAGACACGCACCGAAATGCTTTCTCAGGAAGAAATTCAGGTGGCCAGTGACACTCTGGACGACGCTCGTCCCAAAAGACCTGCGCGCGAAGATTTTGAAGTCAACGAATTCAATTACCGCCCGGTTTCTGTCGTAGCAGTCGTCGGACTGGTTCTCTCGCTCATATCCAGTGCTGCGATCTTCATCTGGCTGGTTCTTCCGCTTTGTCTTCTGGCGACCTTTATCAGCACAGTCGGCCTCATCTCAATCCGTCGTTCCCGCGGTGGCTATAGCGGAACACCGGTTGCGTTGCTGGGAATCTTCCTGGGGACATCATTCTTCCTGGGCGGAGTTGGATTTCAGGTTTATGCCTACCAGACAGAAGTCCCGGACGGCTACCAGCGTCTGAGCTTTGCCGCTGATATTTCCGAAAAGGAAGTCATTCAAGAAGACGGTGAAACCAAACCCCACCCTGATGTCGCCGCATTGGAAGGCAAGCCGGTCTTCATTAAAGGCTACATCTATCAGACCGGACAGCTGACGGACATTGGCTCGTTCCTGCTGGTGAAAGACAATGCCGACTGCTGCTTCGGCGGGAAGCCAAAGATCTGGGATCGTCTTGGCGTCGTGATGCAGGATGGCAAGAAAATCGATTACCGAGCAGGGAAGGTCGCTGTGGCTGGAACATTCCGCCTCAACCCGAACTTCAAAGGCGAGAGCGAACTCGAACCGATTTACATCGTGGAAGCGGACTACTTCTCAACCCACGTCAGCGATTTCTAGACTGGTCCAGTTTACCAGATGGCTGCGTGACAGCCTTTTCGATGTCGCCGGTACTGACCGACACCGCTTCGCCACAGAAGCTCCAACCTTGCCCACCGTCGCAATGGGCCATTTACCGCGACTGGGCCCCAGCCATCCGCCTCCGCCTTCCCCTGCCAACAACAAGCTGTTCCACAGATCCTCGTTCCTGGTGAATCCAGTCGTGAGGAATGCATGCCAGAAGGTCACATGCAGGAATATTGTTCTCAAATCTGTTCTAATAGATCTTGAGAATGGACTTGGTCCCCCCTGAATTGAATGAGAACGAAATGGTTCGGCAGCCATCCTTACTGAACGGGATTGTTCTGGCGCTTCTCTTATTGAGCGGTTGCCAACCGAAGGTCTCAGACGAATACCGCGCGGCCGACGAGATCATCGACTCCAAACCAGCTTCTCAAGAGACCGAGAAGAAGACTGCTCAACCTGCGGATCAACCAGCTCCAGCTGAAGTGGCAGCAATGTCAGCCGAGGCTCCGAAAGTCGAGCCCCAGACTCCTCCGGCTGAATCGAAAGCGATGCCAGCCAGCCCTGCGGAATCGGCCAGCCCAACCGTCGCCAAAGAAACGCCAGCACCTACACCGGCACCCAAAGTTCCCCCAGTAGAGACACCTGCAGCGGCACCAACAACGCCGACAAGTTCAGCACCTGTCGCATCGATGGCCGCTCCAGCAGAAGCGATGCCTGCAAGCAGTTCTCCAGCGACTCCTGCAGCGAAGGTTTCGCCAGAGAACGCTGCTCCGGCAATGCCAGCAGGCACTCCGCCGCTTGACCCAACTGCTCCGCCTAAAGTCACCGGTCCACTGCAGATCAAGCTGCTGATCCCCGAAAAGACTTTCACTCCTGAAGGCTCAGAAAACGCATTAAGGGTCTCATTTGATGACATCGATCTGCTCAAGGTTCTCAATATGGAACCTGTTCCCTCAGACGCGGCGGACCACTTCCCGGAGTGGCTGAAAAATCTGGACGGGAAACGAATTGTATTGCGGGGCTGGATGTACCCACCTGCCAGACAGGATGGAATCAGCAGCTTCCTGTTTGTTCGAGACAATGGAATCTGCTGCTTCGGTCGCGCCCCAAAGGTTTATGATAAACTCGGTGTCAAACTGAGAAGCGGAGTCACAACCCAATATATTCAGAATCGCCCCTTTGACGTCATTGGAACACTCTCAATCGAACCAGAGATTGAAGGGGATGACGAAGGGCTCTGGTGGCTCTACTTCATCAATGATGCGATCATCGTAGATAGCCAATAACATAGGTGAGTTGAAATTCTCATTGAGAATCGTGACGTAACACACTCACCTATAATTGCATCTCGCAACTGAACTGAATCAAAACTCACCTTAGTAGCACTGTGTTGAGGATACGAACATGCGATCTTGTTTGTCGCTGCTGACGGCAACGGCCATTGCCCTGGCACTCTTAACATTCCTGCCACAGGGAGTCGCCTGCCCGTTTTGCAGTGCTCCTTCGCTGACAATGAGCGAACAGCTCGCAGGAGCTCAGGCGGCGGTACTCGTACAGTGGGCCTCCGGAAAAGAAGCTGATAAGGACAAAGGGTTCATCGGCAGCACCACCTACGAAATCGTGAATGTTGTTCGAGATGAATCGAAGGAACTGAAGAAAGGTTCGCCGATTGTTCTTGAACGTTACCGACAGGCCAAACCTGGCGAACTCTTCCTGCTGTTTGGTTCGATCACCGAAGGTAAAGTTGAATGGAGCAGTCCTCTCGAAGTGACCGAATCCAGCTTCAACTATGTGATTCAGGCACCAAGCAAAGAAACACCAGCGATCGAACGGTTGGCCTACTACCTGAAGTTTCTCGAATATCCTGACCAGTTCGTCGCCGGAGACGCTTACTCAGAATTTGCCAACGCTCAATACGACGAGATCGTGCCACTTGCCGACAAGATGCCGCGCGAGAACCTGAAAAAATGGCTGTCCGATCCTGACGTCACCGCCACTCGAATCGGTCTCTACGGTTTGATGCTCGGGTTGTGTGGGAAGCCGGAAGACGCAGACTTCCTGAAGGCAATCGTGCTGAAAGATACGGACTCATTCCGACTCGGAATCGATGGTGTAATGGGGGGATATCTGCTGCTGACGGGACGAGACGGACTGACTGTCATTCAGGAATCCAAACTCGGCAATGCAGAAGTTCCTTTCAGCGAAACCTTTGCTGCCATGCAGGCACTGCGATTCATGTGGCAATACGCCAAAGGACGCATTTCAGAAGACGATCTTCGTGGTGCAATGCGTTTGTTGCTGGAGCGCCCGAACCTCGCCGATCTCGTCATTGTCGACCTCGCTCGCTGGAATGACTGGAGCATTACAGATCGACTCATGAAGATGTACGACGAAAAGGAGTATCAGGTTCCTTCCATCAAACGAGCCATCGTCCGCTTCATGTTGATCGCCGAGAAAGATCCGGCAGTGAAGGCTGGAGCCCCCGTTCCGGATCACGTGACAAAAGCCAAAGCAAACCTGGAGAAGCTCCGGGAAGTCGACCCGAAGACAGTGAAGGCAGCTGAACGATTCTTCTTCGACTAAACCGTCGAGCTATCAATTGATTGACCAGCAGTCTCACTGCAGACATGGTTCAATCACAGACTCAAATCGATTTCACACCATCCGGCCCTGCTCATTATGAGTGCGGCCGGATCTGTCTTATCAGAAGAGCGCAGGCTCACCATTAGATCTTCAGCTGACGCGCCCGCACTCGCAGTGGACTCAATCATGAATGAGAGACGGAGATCTCAAGAACTCGTTTCGCCGATTAGCAGCGTTGCACTGATCGGAGCACTCTGTCTGTATCTGGTCGCTGTCCCGTTGCTGGCATGTCCTTTCTGCGACGCCCCATCGACAACGTTCAGCGAGCAACTGAGTCAGGCTCAATCTGTTGCCCTTGTGACATGGAACGGGGCGAACAAGCCTGATCCGCTGACGTTCACCAACGGCAGCACCACGTTCAAGGCTTTAGAAATCTATAAGCAGAAAGCCGCCGAACTCGCCAAGAACCAGAACGTCACAATGACGCATTACCAGCCCGGCGAACGCGGGGACCTGTTCTGGATGCTGGGGACAGAAACTGAAGGAAAGCACAACTGGGCCCCACCGGTTCCGATGTCGCGTGAATGCTGGGAATACATCATCAAAGCCCCCAGCCGAGACTTGGAGATTTCCAAACGCCTCAAGTACTACCTGAACTTCCTCGAACACAGCGACCCGGAAATCGCGATCGATGCCTATGGGGAATTCGCAGGTTCTCCGTATTCCGCACTCGTCTCAATCAAAGAACTTTTGCCGCGAGCGAAGATCGTTGGCTGGCTCCAAAACCCGGAAACAACTCCCACCCGACGCGGGCTCTATGGGCTCATGCTCGGTTTGTGTGGAACAGATGCAGAGAAACGTTATCTCGAAGAGCAAGTTCTTCAGCAGACGGAAGACATCCGCTTCGGAATCGACGGGATGATGGCAGGCTATGTTCTGCTCGCCGGGGACGCTGGCATGAAGAAGCTGGCAGACACCAAGCTCAGAGATCCGTCAACGATTACCAGCGAAGTCTTTTCCACGATGCAGTTGATGCGGTTCCTGTGGGAATACACTGATGGCGAGGTCTCAAAGGATCTGCTGAAGTCCTCGATGCGGCTGCTGCTCAATCATCCTCAGTACGCCAGCCTTGCACTGGTTGACCTGGCTCGCTGGAAAGACTGGGAGATCACCCCGCGAATTGTGAAGCAGTACAACACTGGCATCTACGCCGACTCGTATGTCAAGCAGTCTGTCATTCGGTTCCTGATAAGTGCTTCCGAAGACAAAGCGATGCCAGAAACTGCTGAGCTGAAACAAGCCAAGGCCTTCCTTGCGAAACTTCGCGAGGAAGACCCTGAGACTGTCAAAAACGTTGAACGGAACGCCTTCGATTAAGACCGTGTCCAATATGCCAGATCACTTCACAGATCGGGCATATTGAACAGGGAGAAGGCCACCAGCGTGAGGAACATGCAGTTCCTTCGCGGCATGATACGGCCAATACGGATCTCGCAGGAATTCCCGGCCCATCATGATGAGGTCGGCATGACCATCATGAATCGCGGACTCGGCCTGCTCTGCCTTGGAGATCAGCCAGCCTACGGCCACCGGCATCGCGGTCTCCTTCCTGATCCTGCCAGCCACGGGGATCAGAAAGCCGGGATCGTGCGGAATTCGGCTGATATCCGGGATCACAAATCCATGACTGACATCCAGCAAGTCCAACCCCAGTGACTTTAACTGCTTCACGAGTTCGATCGACTCTTCCACAGTGACGCCCCCGTCCGTCCAATCGGTGACCGACAAGCGAATCGTCAGTGGGAACCGCTCTGGCCAGACTTCGCGAACGGCCTTGAACGTTTCAATCAAGAACCGCGTTCTGTTCTCAAAGCTGCCGCCGTATTGGTCTGTCCGATGGTTTGAAAGTGGAGAATAGAACTCATGCGCGAGATACCCGTGCGCGAAGTGAATTTCCATCCACTCAAAACCTGCTTCGAGTGAGCGTTTGGCCGCTGAAACGAAATCGTTCCGGACTCTGGCGATGTCTTCCACCGTCATTGCCTGAGGAACTTTCCACAAGTCACCTCCAAACGCTTCCGCTGATGGGCCAATGACATCCCAACCGCCTTCTGAATTATCGAGGTGGAGCCCGCCTTCCCAAGGGGCCTGAGCACTCGCTTTGCGTCCGGCGTGAGCAATCTGAATTCCGGGGACCGCTCCGTGTTCTTTCACAAACCGATTGATGCGTGCGTACGGTTCCACATGCCCATCATAATAAATCCCTGCATCTCCCGGGCTAATGCGTCCTTCCGGAGAAACCGCAGTCGCTTCCATCACAACTAACCCGGCACCACCAACAGCACGCGATCCGAGATGCACGAGATGCCAGTCAGTAGGATACCCGTCATTTGAGGTGTACTGGCACATTGGGGAAACGGCGATCCGATTTCGCAAAACCACATCTTTTAAACGGAATTCTTCAAACAGTTTCGACATGGCACACGTACTTCCCGGTAAACTGAGTTGATCGGCGATGAGCTGGAGTCGCGCAAGAGTGCGTCTCAACCGCATTTCAACTTAACGATAATTCATCTTAGTCATCGTAATTTGTGTGTCCACCTGGAATCGCCAATCCATCCAATCTCGCATTGGAAATTGCGATCAGACGCCTCAAGAAGCAGGGTGATCCATGCGTTCAATCTCCGCTGGAATCGCAGCAGTCACGTTTATTGTTGTCACACAGCATCTGCCTGCTGCAGACGCGATTCCGGCGATCGATGAATCGAAGTACGTATTGCCAGGAGCCGAATTTAAAACTCCAGATTGGGTCGAGCGACGTAAGGGGGCACCATTTCCGGTTAAGGAGTTCCTTGAAAGGCCGATTGATCCCTCGAAGAATGCCGCCCCGCTCTACATCTATGCCCTGAGCCGATACTTCAAGGAGTTCGAATACCTCTATCCTGAAGGTGATAGGGCCTCCTATCTTGCTCAAGTAGAGGAGTTTGAGAACAAGATCGCAAAAGTCTTTGCCTCGGAAGCATTGCTGGAGAACGCCAATACCCCAGAGATCCAAGCGCTGTTGAAAGAGGCGGCTCCGCTTCTGAAGATGATCGATCAGGCACAGGCTAGGCCAGAATGCCTCTTCATCACTGGACTGGACGTTAATCCACCCCTTTTTCAAGTTCAATCGGGTCGTTCAATTGCCCGACTCGACACAATTCAAATTGCTTCCGCTTGTGAAAGGGGAGACTTGCAGACCGCGGAACATTCCATCCAACGGTCGCTTCGACTGGCGCGAGATATCAGTCCGCGCGGCCCAATGATCACGCAGCTCGTCGCAATGGCAATCAACGCGACGATATTGAATGCCATTCAACAGTATTATCTACCGAGCGAGAAATTGAGTACGGAAGATTGTGACCGCATTCTCAAGATCCTCCGGCATCATGACGAAGCATCTCTGGACATGTACGCTGAAGGACTGCGGACTGATTACGTGCTTGTGGGAAACATGTACGATGAACTTGAGTCTGGCAAACTCAGTCCAAAAATCTTAGAGACTTACATTCCGTCAACATGGACGCTCAATTTCGACCTGGAATGGAAAACACTGAATGATCTATTCGAGAAATTGCTCAAGGCCAGCGGCGACTACACTCGCATATATGAAACCAGTAAAGAGATTGGACAGGATCTCATTCGAATGAAGAAGGAATTGGACGAATCGAACACATCCGTCTTCGGGACAATCGGCCGTGTTACTGGCATCACTAAGCCTAGCACGTCATTCTTCGCCCCTCTTTTATTTCCACCAATTGGTCAATTTTCAGAATCGATCTTTCGTAATCAGACACGTCTGAACGGACTACAAATGGCCATCGCCGTGCGCAGATATCAACTGGTCCACGGAAAGCTTCCAGACTCACTCGACCTTGCGGCGAAAGAAGCGGGATACGAAGAGGCCTTGATCGATCCGTATGATGGACAGAAACTCCGGTTCGTGGTACTCGATGGTCAACCGATTGTGTATTCCATTGGCAAAGACCGGATTGATCAAGGCGGCAAAGCTGATTGGGAGTTCGGGAAGGAACCAGGAGACTTTCTCTTCACTGTCCCGCAACCGAAGACTCCGTGAATCTCACCAGCGTCTCAACGATCGCGTAAGGCTAGAACGCTTTCGTCTTCTTCGTCTCGATGTATGATCTGAGTGACGAGGGCGAAGGAGCCAGCATGACTGCCGCAGCTACAGAATCTTCAGACACACTCACGCAGCGGTTCGCGCCGTATGTCTTACTGTGTCTGGTCTGTCTCAGCTTCCTGTGGCAAACCTCGCTTGTCCAGAAAACACAAAGCCCAACATACGATGAGACGTACTATCTCAATTGCGGGCTACAATCGATTCATGATGGCAGGCTCGACCCGCGAATCTGTGCAGAAGGAATTGCTCCGCTCCCGTTAATGATGACGTATCTTCCGGCACTGGCCTCAACCGGGGGAGAAGCCAGACCGGTGCCATGGGTGGGGCAGTTCAATGACCCGGAGTATCTGAATGGCCCTCGGATTCTCAACTCAGTTCTGTTCGGGTTGCCATTGCTGATTGTCAGCTTCTTGTGGCTCAGGAAACGGCAAGGTCTCGGCGCCGCCATGACGGGGGCGACGCTGGTCTCTCTCTCGCCGCTGATTGTTGCTCACTCATCACTGGCAACAATGGATTTGGGGTTCGCATTTGCCGGACTCGTCGCGCTGCTGGCAATTGGTTGGGCGATTCAACAACCAAACTTCAAACGTCTCTCACTCGCAGCAGTTGCGACAGCGGTGGCATTGAGTTCCAAATACTCGGCGGTCTTTCTGCTGCCGACAATGCTCGCTCTTCTGCTTTTCACAACTGACTCTGGTGACACAAACCCTAATCAGCCTCTACGAATTCAGTCGCTGAGAGGATGGAAACAGGCAATCAAACTGTTCGTTCTTTGGGGAATCTTGATTTTGCCAATCTGGTGGGCACTCCATCTCTTTACGTTTACTGGTCCATTGAAGAACTTCCCATTGAACGAAACTCCAGACGATTCCCCCTGGGTGCAAATCCTTGGCCGTGGCCCTTGGGCTGACTGGTTCATGGAACTTGCTCACCACACATTGAAGCGACCGGCCCCCATCTCTGGAGTTCTGTTTCAGTACCTGCACAACAAGGCCGGACATCCTGCGTACCTGATGGGAGACGTCTCCCAGTACGGCTGGTGGTACTACTTCCCATGTGCGTTCGCATTCAAGTCGACGCCCATCGAACTCCTGTTAACGGGTTTACTGGGAATCGCTGTTCTTGCTTCTCTGCGATCCCCTGTTCGAGCATGGCGGAAACTCGACCCCGTCCTCAAATCAATTCTGATTGGCAGTGCGATCTTCATTGCATTGGTGCTCACAGCGAAAATCAACCTGGGGGTGCGATATCTGATTCTGCTCTACCCCGTCCTGATCGTCTGCGGAATCGATCTCCTTGCCAAATGGTTTCAATCCCGCCCCAGTGCGTTCGCAGGAATTGCAGCCCTGCTCGTCGCAGGTCAGGCCATCAGTTGCCTTGGCTCGCATCCTCATCAGATCGCGTATTTCAATTCGTTGTCTGGCGGGCTCCCCAACGCCAAAAACCTCCTCTCTGATTCCAATATCGATTGGGGACAGGATTTCCCGGCTCTGCACCGAACGTTGGAAGAATGGGATCACCCTCGGGTGGCGCTCGATTACTACGGCACTGCACTCCCTGAGGCGTTCGGGATTCAGGCTGACCACTTAGATGACCTGAAGTCGCCGTTGGAAGATTACGACGTGCTGGCAGTTTCGCTCACGAAACTGCAATTCGGGTCCATCTCCGGTGGCTGTTACGAGCAACTCTGGAAGCAAAAGCCTGACGCCATTGCCGGGGTCTCGATCTACCTCTACCGCCTGAATAGGCCTGAAATACGGGAAATATTTGCGAATTCAGTGGAATGCGTTCGCAGGAAGCCGGGCAGAAACTCGCTTTAAGAAGAGGCCAAAACTGACTTTTTGCAGTCTTTCAGCAAACCTGAAACCAAATCGTCAAAACTTGCCCATCTTTGCAGCATTTACAAAATGCCCTTTTCCCATCTTCACATTGGCGGTAAACTCATGCCAATTCCATAAATCAGCATCTTCATCAAAATCCGCTAATTCATATTTCGATCAGGGAATGTTGTTGGGGGAAAGGATTCCGAACCCATGTCTCGCCAGGGCTTTCGATTCGTCCATGCAACCAGTTTGTGTCTGGATGAGCATTTAACCGGAACCGGTGCGCTGTCGGCGGAAGACCGACAACTGGCAGAGGACGCTACGTTCCGATCATGGGAAGCGATTATTGAAACCTGCATCAGTGCGCAGGTTGAGTTTCTTTTGCTGACCGGGAACTCGTTCAACGCCAAAACCAACAGTCTCCGTGCGCGTGTCGCTCTTGAGAAGGGTTTCGAGAAACTCGAAGCACACCACATTTCGGTCTTCGTCGTTCCCGGCGTGCTTGACCCTGTGTCTGGTTGGAAACGAAACCTCAGTCTTCCTCCCAATGTCACCTTGCTGACAGCAGACGATCATGAGCCGATCGCTGTGATGCGTGACCAACGGGTTATGGCATCCATCTTCGTGATCGCTACTCCTAATTCAGACGAAACCAAATGGACTGGTGCCGGCCCAACAGCATTGGGTAAGCACCAGACGCCGTTTCGTATCGGGCTGGTCGCAGCAGGGGCCCCATTTCGCTGGGTCAATGGACATCCTGAACCAGACGCGAATCAAAGTACGGTCACAGCTCCGGCGAAGCTTGTTCAGGCTGCGATTTCTCAGCAAACAAACTACATCGCTCTCGGTGAAGGGGTTCCTCGCACGGAATACTTCAAAGGGGGCATTGCGCACGATCCCGGCTGTTCGCAATCACTGACACGAGTCGTCACAGGGTCTCGTGGCTGCAGTGTTGTGAACGTCGATGAAATCGGCGAACTCTCAATTGATCCAGTCGCGGTCGCTCCCATTCGCTGGGAAGACTTCCCCATCACGATTGAAGCACATCACAACCAGAACGATCTCACCGAACGAATGGCTCTGGCGTTGATGGAACTCACGCCAGACAACGACGAACGGCTCTGGATCATCACCTGGAAAATTTCTGGGGCAGGACTCCTTTTCGATTCCTTGTCCGACCCCAAAGCCAAAGAAGATCTCTGGAAAAAGCTCGAGTCCGAACTGACCGGTGAACGTGCTGTCCGCCGCTTGCACCGCATGGAACGGAGCGTCGATGCTCCCGCGGCGGCAGTGGTCAGCAACAACCCCGGCGACACACGACTCCTGCTGGACTTTCAGGAGATCCTGAAAGAATCCGGAGATCAGCTGCTCGATCAGTTGAAACGGGAACTACAGGACCTCGACTGGATGAAGCATCACGACACTCGGGCGATTCGAGATGCAGTAGGGCAGCTCTCGAAACAAGGTGTTTATCGACGCGCCCAAGCTCTTGCAGCGCAGTGGTTGCAATAGTGGGCACCTGAATGTCGAGTTCACCCTCGACGACCGGAGATTCCGTAAGGGATCTCCAGAAGAAACTGAGAACAGATCAATACCGACCAGTTTTGTGGATGACCGCTGATTGACAAGCACTTCAATCTCGTGATCAACGCAATCAAAGTCTGAGTGATCAGTTCAGCGAATGACTTAAAAGGAATGTGGTGCCCAGGCAGAACGTCGGGCATCGACTCATCAGGGACTGTGTTCGATGCAGCTTCGTGAAATCGAGATCGACCGCTTCGGCATCTGGCAGGACGTCACGTTGCCGTTCAACGAGCGCGGCGTGACCGTGTTGTATGGGCCAAACGAAGCCGGAAAATCGACATTATTGCGATTCATCCGCGGAGTGCTCTATGGGTTTCTCCCTTCGGACGAAAAGTCATTCGGGCCAGATGCAAAGCCGATTGAGTGCAGTGGAACGCTGCGCCTGCAGCATCTCGGAAAAGAGTATCGTCTTCGTCGAACCTCTCAGGCAGGAACCAGAGGACGACTGGAGATCAACGGCCGCATCGTGCGCGATGACGACTCACTGCTAAAAGCGATCGTAGCGGACACCCGCGAAGCGATGTTCCAGAACATCTTCGCTATCGGTCTGCCGGAGTTGCAGCAACTTGCGACTCTCAGTGGCGATGAAGTCGCTCAGCAACTCTATGGTCTCTCCCTGGGGCCGGAAGGCGACCAGATCGTCCGCGCTCATCAGGGATTTCATACCGAACAGAACCGCTTCGCAACCAACCCTGAGAAACGGGATGGCGAACTCTTTGTCCACATCAATCGACTTGCCCAGATTGATAAGGAACTGTCGCGACACGCGCCGGTCACAGACAAGCACAATAAGCTGCAGTCTCAGTTTCACTCGATTGAAGATGAAATTGCCGACGCGCAGAACCGACGAGTCGATGCCGAGTACGACCTTCGCAGCCGCGAGTTCGTCAATCGAATCTGGAGCCCTTGGCGAAAAGAAAAAGAACTGCGTCATCAGCTCTCTCTTTTGCCTCAAGGAGATCTCGACCGCGAAATTCTGCGTCGCTTCGACCAGCTTGAGCTCGAACATTCCGAGATCAACGAACGTCGGCAGGCTCTGATCAACGAAGCCAAATCGCTTCAGGCAGAAGCAGAAGAAATTCCCACTCGCCCTGAACTGGAAGAACACGCCTGCTCGATTCAGAACCTGTTCGAGAAGTCTCGCATCATGGAGGCGCTCGACCGGTCGCTGGCCGGGGCACAGGCAGAATTCGACCACACCCAACAGAAGATCAACAGCCTGTTGGGGAAACTCAACGGACACTGGGATTTCCACCGACTGAACCAGTCCGAAATGGGCCCGGCAGCCTACCAGCGGCTCTGGACTCAGGCCAATCATTACCGCGGAGCCTGTCGGACCAGATCTCGACTGATTCGCCGCCACAAAAAGTTGAATGGCACATTGCGTTCATTAAAGAACGAATGGAAGACCTACACCAAAGACCTCGGGAAGCTGACAATCGCAGACGCTCGCAAAGTATTGCAGAAGCGTCTGATGGAAATGGAAGAACTTCGGGGACTCAAGATCCGCCGCGAACATCTGAAAAAGGCGATGGAACTCCTGAATCGGGAGATCGGGCCTCAGGTCGTGGAGCGTGAGCTGCCTCCGTTCTTCTGGCTGATCCACACATTCTTCATGTTTGGTGGACTTGCGTTGATGGCAGCAGGAATCCATGCTGCTTTACGTGGATACGATGGGCTCGTCGCTGGAAAAGCGGCAGCTTGGATCGTTGGCGCCTGCTTCGTCCTCCTGGGCGTGGCGTCCATGGGGACGGTCTGGGCGATGAAGGAATACTTCCAGGTCGTCGAGTTCTCAACCCCGGATATTGACGCCGAACGTGAGAAACTGGAGCACGAACTCCACCGCGTCGAACAGGCAATCGACCGCATTATTCGCCGCGATGCGTCACAACAGCTACCTCCACTCGCAACCATCAATCCAGGGCCGATTCCTCAGAATCAACAAACGCCAGCAACACCTGCTGCCCCGCTGACAGATGACGAGATCATTCATCGGATTCGCGAACAGATCGCAGACCTCGATCATCACGAACCGATCGGACGGCGAATCGAATCACTGCGCCAGCGTCTCAGTCGTCTTCGTCAGTCACTGCAGGAACAACAGCGTCAACATGGCCGCGTCCGCCGTGACTGGACCGATACGCTTCGCAAACTGGGGCTTCCTGAAACACTCAAAGTCACTCAGGCATTTGAACAATGCCAGATTCTGTCTGAAGCACAGCAGATCATGCGAGACAACGATGCTCGCCATGAGAAGGATTCCTACCAGCGTCAGGAACTTCAGGCATACCAGAAGTCGATCTTCGAACTGGCTGGCAAACTCGAATCGCATGAATTCCGCATCACCAATCCTTACCAGACACTGGCGGATTGGGATCGCGAATTGAAGTTGCAGGGAGAACGTCGACGAGAACGACAACGCCTGCGTCAATCGGCCAAAGACAAACGACAGGAAGCCGCTCAACTGGTCGAGCAGATTGACCGGATGCGTCGCGAACGTACCTCGCTGCTGAAGCAACTTGGAGTAGGTGGTCGCGACGAAATCATCGCCAAACTCGCGGCAATCGACGAACGAAACACACTTCAGCACCAGATCAAACAGATCACCGAAAACATTCAGAAGATCGTCGACGCCGATCCCGAGATCGCGCTCTCTGACGAAGATCTTCACAATTACGACCAGGAACAGAACAACGCCGCCATTGTTCAGGCGCGGAACGACATCAATCAGTATGACGCTACGATCCGTTCGTTGCAGGAGACTCTTGGTCGGGTCAAAGGACAACTTCGAGAGATCGAAAATGACCGCACATTGAGTTCATTACGGTTTGATCGTGAACAGGTGTTGTTCTCTTTGCGTGAAGCAACCGAAAAATGGGCCGCATCCAAACTGGCTGACGGTGTCCTGACAAGGGTGCGTCAGAGAATCGAAACAGACAGACAACCACGCACACTTCAGGACGCATCGGCCTATCTGCAGCAGTTCACAATCGGCAAGTACACTCGAATCTGGACACGACTCGGGGAGAAAGCGTTGCTTGTGGACGACGAAAAGGGGCAGGCTTTTCGCGTCGAGCAGTTGAGCAGCGGGACCAGAGAACAGGTTTTCCTGTCAGTCCGCCTCGCGATGATTCGAGACTTCTCTCGCAAGGGAATCGAGATGCCGATGGTTCTCGATGACGTGACCGTCAACTTCGATCAGTCGCGAACAGAAGCGGCAGCACGGACTCTGATGGATGTTTCCGCACAAGGCCAGCAGATCCTCCTGCTCACCTGTCACCTCCATTTTGCCCAGCTCTTCCAGCAACAAGGACACGAGCCAATCTGGCTGCCTGCCCTGCGTGGCGAGGCTCAACTGCAAAGGTAATTCCAGTCTTGAGTTGCGACCCGCTGCTCCTGAAGAACTCTTTAATTCTTCGATGCAGCGAACCCGCAGCGTAAGGCACGCGGAAGTCGGCGAAAGGACGTTGCCGAGAATCCGACCAATGGATAGATTTCAAGGATGAAACTCACGCAGTCGCGGTTCATGAATGTCCCTGCGACAGTGGCACACTTTCGGTTGCCACTGGTGATCGTTTCACTGGTTCTTATGCTCTCCGGCTGTGTGGGCACGAAGAACATCACCGCTCAGCTTCCAAGTAAGTACGAGATCACAACCGGCGATCTGATCGTTCGTTCTGATCTAAAGATGAAACAGTCTCACCCACTGATTCAGGAACTAAAGCAGATTCGCGCCGAACTCACGGCTTCGCTGGATTTGCCTGCCCCAACCCGTCCGGTTGTCATCCATCTCTTCAGTGACGCCGAGCGTTACAGCGGATACATGCAGGCTCGACACCCAAATCTCCCGAAACGTCGCGCTTTTTTCATTGGCTCGCCGACGGAACTGGGTGTCTACGCCCACTGGAGCCCGAATGTTGAAGAAGACCTGCGACATGAATACACGCACGGGGTCCTTCACGCATCATTGAGGAACGTGCCACTCTGGTTCGACGAAGGGCTTGCTGAATACTACGAGACTCAAAGCGATACTCCCCGCAGATTGCATCGCGAGCACACACAACGGCTGGCAATTGCATTGAAGAATGGCTGGCGTCCCGATCTGACACGACTTGAGAAGATCGAAGAAGTCAATCAGATGGGAAACGCGGATTATCAGGAATCCTGGGCCTGGATTCATTACTTCATGCACGACGCCCCAGATGGTCGCGAGCTCCTGGTGGAATACTGCAAGGAACTCCGCAAGCCTGGGAAATCACCGCGATTATCAGATCAGGTCGCAGCACACTTTCCTGACGCAAACATCCGCCTTGCCAGCTACATCACATTGTCACTCACTGACAACGGTCGCGTCAGCTGGGCAAACCACGAACGACAGATACCCGGAAAGTCGACCCTCCGGGATTGATCCCGTCGCAACCTTTCGTGGGGAAAGTCAGACCGATCTTTCCTGCGCAATTGCTGAAATCATCTGGATCAGGCGAACAATGGCCTGATCGCGACTTGATCACCTGCACTGGCCGAGCCAGAATCAAGCAAGCGGCCCAATAGGCGCTGCGTGAGACAGGGTTTGATTTCTACCGGACGCTTTTCCTCACTCAACAATCGACGGTGTGAATTCAACTGTGTGAATTGCCGCTCGATCAGCACTCCCCAGTTAATCTGGCAGGGATCACCGCCGATGGTTTACGTCTGGGCCACACTTCTGCTTCTGTGTAATTCCATTGCCTGGGGAACCAACTTCTTTGGTCTCCCCGGGAACTGGCTACTTCTGTTCTTCGCAGTCGTCTACAAAGTTGTTCTCCCAGTCGAGCTCCACCCGGCATTGAGCTGGAGCGGACTGGGACTACTTGTTGTCATGGCAGTCTTCGGAGAAATCTGGGAGTTCGCGTCAGGAGCGTTCGGAGCCTCACGACAAGGTGGAAGTCGACGCGGAATTCTCTACAGCATCTTTGGTTCGTTCATCGGCAGCGTGGGCGGAGCGTTAGTCGGAACCCTTTTCATGCCTCTGGTTGGCTCCTTGATTGGGGCTCTTGTCGGGGGAGCAGTAGGCGCCTTTGGAGGAGCTTATCTGGGGGAACATGGCCGCGCACAAGAGGAACGCATCAACATTGGAAAAGCTGCCATGATCGCCCGACTTTTCGGAACAGCAGGTAAGCTCGCCTGTGGGCTGGTCATGCTGATTGTCGTGACAGTTGACGCATATTCAGACTTCGGTTTGCGGAACGCTCCTTAACGTGTAAACTCCGCGACACGTTTTCCGCCTGAGTGGCACGATTCAGGCATTCAGGGGCTGTAGCTCAATCGGTTAGAGCAGCGGACTCATAATCCGTTGGTTCTCGGTTCAAGTCCGAGCAGCCCTACTCTCTTATCTCTTCACTGCCAAGAGGTTACAGCGTCAGCCCGAGCCTTGTCCCATCAGGTTCGACGACTGCTTATTACGCCAGATTTTGGCAGCGATCTTCGATTCGCAATCATGGGGCGACACGCTTCACACCCGGCAGTTTCCAACTTCCATTGAGTATCGATGGAGACGTTTCTTTGGGACCATACATTCGCAGCATTGCAATGAATGGACCTTTGGGAGCCGGTAGCCAGTTCGCCTCTTTTTCTTTGCCTGGCGACTCATTCTGAAAATAGAGTGTCAACGAACCATCATCGTTGTACTTCAGCTGATTCCTTGGTCCGACTGTGAACTTATTGAGGGAATTGGGAACAAACCACCACCCCTGGTCAATCTCGTACATCGTGATCGACCAGAATCCATTCACCGGCGGGGTCTCTCCTTTGGAGAATGTCAGCGTGTACTTGTACTCTCCGGTCAGCTTCTTCCCCTCACTGTCGACCTCCGTGTACGGGTAGACCGCGTCATTCTCTCGATTCGCAGGCCAGCCGAACGCAGCAACCACAGCTCGCTTGAGGTAGTCGGTTCCATACACTCCCAGACCTTTGGCGATAATCCATCCGTTCACCATCTCCCCCAGTGAATTTCTGCTCGACTGGATTTTCTCAAGGGCCGCTTTCGGAATGTCCTTCAACTTCGCCTGCACATCCGGAGACAGCTTCGACATCTCGAACGGCTTGCCAGGAACAAGACCAATTTTTGCCATCCGCGCGACGATCGGTGCGTCTGCTGGTGCTGGCGGTGCTGTCCTTCCCATCAGTTTTGCCATCAGGTTGAAGTACTGCTCCGTCTTCAGATCGAGAATCGCCATCTGTGGCTTCTCTGTCATGCTGAACCCGGGAGCAGGATCAACTGGGGGAACCTTGTAAATGAAGGGCTTGCCCCATGCTGATAGCGGAATCAATTTGTATTGAGCCTGAAGGGCATTGACTGCCTCGTAATCCTTCTCTGTCCCATCAGCATAAGTCCGACCAAGAATGACCATGTATCTCGTCCCAACGGGAATGTGTGTCATCCCGTCGGGGACTTCCCCCTTCCACCCCGGCCCGGTGATCAGGAAGTTCGTTGCCTTTCCTCCCTGAATTCGAGATCCCGGTGAATCGAACGCGGTCATCCAAAGGTCGACCATCTCAAATAAATAAAATCGCTTCCCCAAATCCGGGTGGCTGAACACCATTGGCTCTGCCAGATCGAGCCACGCCACCGAATAGAGCGTATCAGCATTCGGTGCAGAGACCCCACGATAGTCTGCTGGCGGATAGCGTTTGACATTCACGAACTGGCCCATCGGCCCGGTGAAACTGTCAGGCTTTGAGACATTCGACATTTGCACTCGTGTGACTTCTGTCGTCACCAGTGAATAGCCATAGATGTACGCGTCGAGTGCAATTTCGCGAGCCTCCTCTGCGCCCACCGCAGCCCGAGCGGATTCCACAGAAGCAAACATGAAGATTGCGATGGCTAAGAACGAAAGAAGACGAAGTCGCATGGAAGTGGCTTTCAATCGTCAGGAGTTCACACCGGGAAATCCCCACTTCCCCAGTATGCAATTCCGACCACGACCAATCCACAAAAATGCCAAAGCAATCAAGCATCCACAATTGAATCGTATACGACCAAAAAAGAAATGAATCCGATGCGACCTTTTACAGCTAAATCACAATTGTCCCAGCAATTTATAAGACGAAACTGAAAGTATGCAGCAACACGGCATGGTTGCCTAATCGCTCATGCCGCAATCGGACAATGCGTACCAGAACAAATGATGCCAATTAGCAACACATTCAACACAGACCATCACAACTTATATGGTCTCCCAATCAAAAAAGTTTGAAAAGAAATTTGATGTGAAGAAATGAAAACAGGTAAGATGGCACGTTAGATCACGTCACACTAATGTGAACTGGATTGCAGATTTCTCTGCATTTACTCCGATCATTATTCACAGCTGACTTTTCGCATTCTGTACTCCATTTCGTGCGATCTCTTTACTTCCTTTTTACTTTACTGTTAGGAGCAACTCGTGACGATTTCTGTACTTGATTCCCGCCGCCTTGAAAATGATTCAGCAAGGCCTGAAAAGACAATCCGGAATCCGAGGAAGCATCGGAATGGCTTCACTCTGATTGAACTTCTGGTCGTGATCGCGATCATCGCAATTCTGATTGCACTGCTGCTTCCGGCTGTGCAGCAAGCTCGAGAGGCCGCGAGAAGAAGCCAGTGCAAGAACAATCTCAAGCAGATTGGCTTGGCCCTTCACAATTACCATGACACATTCGGGGTATTCCCATACAGCACTTCAGCTGACGGCGCAATCACCTCTGGAACTGCAGCAGTTGGATATACCCTGAACCATAGAGGATGGATTGGCCTACTCCCTTATATGGAACAGTCTGCGCTGTTTAACAAATTCGATCCGCGAGTTCCGTCCGGATCGTACGTTCGCGGTTCCGCTACCCTCGTTCAACCAGAAGCAGTCATCATTTCCAGTGGCAATGCAGGTGTCGTCAGCAAGAGCATCTCAGCCTGGCTGTGCCCATCGGACAACGGCACACCTCTTTATACGAGCACCTCAGCGAGTTATGCAATTACCCCGACTGCAAACGCAGCTGGATACCCCGGCGCAAAAACAAGCTACGACTTCAATGTCGCCCGATACTCGGAGTCAGCCTCGATGTGGTCCACGATTGCTCCGGCAACCCGCCGCATGTTTGGCCCCTTTTCGTCCTGCAAGATCCGTGACCTGACGGACGGCTCGAGCAACACAGTCGCTGTCGCAGAGACAACGCTCGACATCAAAGACGGCATCACTGGAACTTGGGGATACTCCCACTGGGTCGGTGGGGGAGTTGATTTTGCCAACAGTCTCGGCTTAAACAACTTCGCAGACTGCTGTGCCTGGTCGACCCCAATCCCAAACACCAATATCTCGAAGACACAGTTGACCAGTTGGTCATTGGCAGGCAGCTTGCACACAGGCGGGCTACATGTTTTGCTCGGCGATGGATCCGTACGGTTTGTGAGCCAAAACATCGCTGCGGCAACACGACAGAACCTTTCCTACATTGGAGACGGCCAACCTATCGGCGAGTTCTAGAGCAATTTAGGAAGAGTGACGTTGTCTTTGCATCTCGGGTTCAGCGTCGTTCTCTTCTGAAGACGACTTCCAACTGAAGGCGTAGCTTCTCAGCTGTAACAAGCGAAGAGGAAAGGTCAGTGGTGAACGTCACTGGCCTCTTCACTTTCATTGCTACTTGAGAATCCAACTTCCCTGAGTCTGCTTGGCGAGACTTATTACTTGTTGAATCCCCCTAAATCATCGTCAAGGAACTGCCCTGATGAAATTGTCTTTACTTCTCATCCCGTTATTCGGGCTTTCATTGCTCTCCTCTGGTTGCGGAGGGAGTTCAGACGGACTAAAGCTTGAATTGGTTCCTGTCACAGGGACGGTCACTCTGGATAGCAAACCTCTGGCCGGTGCTTCCGTCATATTTACTCCACATGGTTCAGTTCAGGGGCTTCCCTCCTATGGAGTCACAGACTCCAATGGAAAGTATGATCTGAAGTACGGCAATAAAGAGAACGGAGCTCCTCTCGGAATGCACCGGGTAACTGTTTCGAAGTTTGCTCAGCGAGATGGTTCGCCATTTCCCGCCAATATGCCTCCAGAGGAAATGTCAGCTGCAGGGGTGGAACACGTTCCCCCCAGATACAGTAACTCTGAAGCCACTGAGCTTTACGCAGACATCCCTGCCGGGGGAAAGACTTTCGACTTCGAACTGAAGTCCAAAGGAAAATAAGGAGCGTCTGCCAAACACGATCGCAGCAGCGATCGCAGTGTTGAGTTCATTCGCACAGCGGAGCCAAAAACAAAGCCCCAAAAACGATGACGGCCTGAAAGCAGGGTTCTGCATTCAGGCCGTCATTTTTAATTTGAATTGAAAATCAACTCAGTTTGAAAATCAACTCAGTGCGAGAGACAGGAGTTGAACCTGCACACCTTTCGGTACTGGATCCTAAATCCAGCGCGTCTGCCAGTTTCGCCACTCTCGCAATTTAGACCACTTCGCCCAAACAGGACTTGCCCATTTCAGCGGCGTCTCCGAAGTATCTCGATGATCGCACCAACTTTCAAGCCGGGTTGCTCACAGAAAATGTTTTAGTTGTGCTTCATTCTGGAATCCCACGGCACGCCAGGGCGATCCCCCCCATCACGCCGGCCCTGACGTCCAATTGAGAAGTTTCGATGCGAATCTGTTCAACTGGAAACAATCGTCCCAATCGAGTGCGGATTTCGGATTTCACCTGATCAAGCAAGAGATCCCCCAACCGAGAAACTCCGCCGCCGATCACAATCAGCTCAGGATCGATCGTGACAACCACGTTGGCGATCCCAATCGCCAGATTCGAAGCAGCATGCAAGATTGCCTGACGGACAGCAGGGTCCTGGTCGGCGACCTCCCCCATGGCCTGCACTGTGACACGGCCGGGATCGCCTCCGACCCGATCTCTGAGAGCAGGAGCCATCCCCACCAGCATCAATCGGATTCCCTCAGAGGCGATTGCCGTTGCACTCGCGAACGTCTCCAGGCATCCATGATTTCCACACCCGCACAATGGCCCCGTCGGATCAATCGTCTGATGCCCAAGTTCGCCTGCCGCCCCCAATGGACCAAGACGTAACTTTCCATCAATGACAATCCCGCCACCAATGCCGGTTCCGATCGCCATGAAGACCATCGTCTGAACGTCTTGCCCCAGACCATAAATCAGCTCGCCATAGGTGGCCATGCGAACGTCGTTTAACAGACGGACATCGCATCCCACCAAGGGCGAGAGAATCTGAGTCACAGGAACATCGCGCCAATGCGACATGAGATTGGGGAGATACCTGGCAATTCCCTGTCGACTGTCGACCAGTCCCGGCAACCCCACTCCGACGGCACCGGGAACTCCGCCAACTTCACTGGAAATCGACTTCGCGTACTCTCCAATTTGTTTCAGGACAAGTTCAGGGCCGAGGTGGGACTCTGTCGCAATGCTCCCCTCACGCAGAATGATTCCATCTGCTCGAGCAACAGCAAATTTGACAGTCGTCCCTCCAACGTCAATGCCGACAAAAAGATCTGACATCAGGCTTTTGCCAACTCTGTACGAACACGTTCAAGGAGATCTTTTGTCTTGCGAATCCCTTCATACTCGCCGAGCTTGCCACCTTCGTATTCGATGCCGACGTACCCGTTGTAATTGTGTTCGAGCACAATCTTCATCATCTTGAGATAGTCAGTCTTCGTCTCGTTTCCTTTTTCATCGAAATCATGAGACTTGGCACTGACAGCCTTCGCGAATGGCATCAGCTCAGCGACGCCTTCGTAACGATCGTAGAACTCGCCATCCTTAATGCGGAAGTTGCCGAAATCTGGCAGCGTTCCACAATGTGGGTGGTCGACAGACTTCATCACTTCAGTCAGCCACTTTGCGTTTGATGAGAGTCCCCCGTGATTCTCGACGACGACATTGAGATTGAAGCCTTCGGCAATCTGAGTCAGTTTCGCCAACCCATCAGCAGCCAGTTTGACCTGCTCTTCCCAGGTGCCATCGCTCCCGGCATTCACGCGAATCGAATGACACCCAAGAAACGCGGCGGCTTCCAACCATTTCTTGTGGTTCTCAACTGTTTGAGCCCGCTTTGCTTCATCCGGATCGCCAATCTTCCCTTCGCCGTCGACCATGATCAACAAACTGCGGACACCATAATCCGCTGCCCGTTTTTTCATGTCGGTCAGGTATTCGGTGTTTTTAGCTTTGTCCTTGAAGAACTGATTCACATATTCAATGGCGTCAATTCCAAAGTCTTCCTTCGCAGCCTTAGCGAAGTCGAGGTGATCCAGCTTGCGATCCGTTCGGCCAAAGAGCGTTCGGTGCAGCGACCATTCAGCAAGAGAGATCTTGTATAAAGGATTCGGCTTCGCGGCCAAAACGGCTTTCTGCCCAAACATCATGGCAGCCGCACCAGCAACACCTGCTCCCAGAAACTGGCGGCGACTGAGATTGAGAAATTCCATTGCAGTATCTCTTTCAGATTGATGAGCGTCAAAAGCGATGAAGGTGACCAATTGGACTTGTCGATCAAATCTTCCGGTTCCGAATTCACCTTCGTCCATCTTTTCAAGAAAGTCAATTCTTATCGATTGGAATGGCTGGCAAAACAGTCGCATATGACAGGAAGTTTTCCGAAAGCGGTGGATGAAGCAGAAATCGCCGAAAACGTCACCGACCATTCGCTTCCGAAAGGACGGGTTGTCACCTCAGATTCCCTCCCCTATATTGCGGGTCGATGCAAACAGGTTTTTTGCGCGCGTCTGACGCCTGAAACCAAAGCCTGATTGCACAAAAAAAGAACATAACTCTCTTCCGATTCAGGATTTCCAATCTGAAATCCTCGCAGAGAGCGACTCGATATCTCCGGCAGTCCAGACTGCGAAAATCTCGCCATGCAATCCATCAGGATGCGATGGCGAGACACACTCGAAACGGTTTTACCATGCGTTTCTCACTGATTGATCAAATTACAGAGTTGCAGTCGGGCGAATCGATTCAAGCCATCAAAAACCTGTCTCTTGCAGAAGAGTACCTGCAGGATCACTTCCCTGGCTTTCCGATTATGCCCGGAGTGTTGATGGTCGAAGCAATGGTTCAGACTTCGGCCTGGTTGATGCGGGCCAGCGAAGAGTTCCGATTCAGCACGGTGGTTTTAAAGGAAGCCAAGGCTGTGAAGTTCAACAGCTTTGTCTCCCCAGGCCAGACCCTGCGGCTCACCTCGACTGTTCAGAAAAAAGACGACCGATTCTGGACCTTCAAAGCGACAGGGGAACTCGGAGATAAATCCGCTGTCAGTGCCAAGTTGATTCTGGAACAATATAACGTGGCCGACACGTTCTCGATGCCAGCCAAAACGGATGCCGATCAGATCAATGCCATGAAAGATCTGTTTGCCGTCCTGACAGCAAAGCGCTAATGACAGGCAATCGAACACAAAGATCCTGTCAAGAATTCGCCTAAAACTCTGAATCAAACATTCAGTCGACAACACAATTTGTCGATTTTCGTCCGAACGATCCGTTCAGTCGGAAATCGATTCTGAAAATATCATCTGGAGAATTCACATGAGTCTGAATGGACGCATCGCACTGGTCACCGGCGGAAGTCGCGGTATCGGCAAATCGGTTGTAGAAACACTGGCCGCCCGCGGTGCCAAAGTCGCTTTCGTCTATCGCTCCAGCAAAGAATCTGCAGACAAACTCGTCGCAGAACTGGCCGAAAAGGGTTATGAAACCATCGGTATCCAAGGCGACGTTGCGAATAAAGCAGACGCTGATCGCGCCGTTGCTGAAGTCATCGAAAAATGGGGCCGCCTCGATATTCTCGTCAACAATGCCGGGATCATCAAAGATGGCCTGCTGGCAATCATGGACGAAGATGCCTGGTCTTCTGTGATCAACACAAACCTCGGCAGCGTCTACAACTTCTGTCAAGCATCAATGCGACAGATGATGTCACAGCGTTACGGTCGCATCATCAATATGTCGAGCGTCGCTGCTGAATTCGGAAATCAAGGTCAGGTCAACTACGCTGCGAGCAAGGGCGGGATTCAGGGTTTGACCCGCTGCCTCGCAACCGAAATCGGTCGCCGCAACATTACGGTGAACGCTGTTGCTCCAGGTTTCATTGAAACCGACATGACAGAAGCAGTTCGAAACGCTGCTGGTGGAGAGCTTTCAAAGCAGATTCCACTGAAACGACTTGGGAAACCAGCAGATATTGCAAACGCAGTCGCGTTTCTCGCAAGCGAAGACGCATCATACATCACCGGTCATGTACTGGTGGTCGATGGCGGTCTGACCCTCGGCGGATTCTAGGCCAACTGGTTGATCCTGTGCCCGCGAATCAGACATTCCACATAATGGAATTCTGTCCAGCATCAGGTAAACCGGTAGCAAAATGAGACGGTCACTATTTGGTCAGTCAGTTTACTTTGTTCTCCCCAGGCCGTGGGGAACTCAAATCGAAACTGGCTGATCGAACTCGAAGCAATGACTCTGGCGCGTGCAACATGCATCAACAATGACCACGACATTGCCCACTTTCTCGCTCATTGTAGCGATTAGGCAATTCAGGTTTGCCAGAGTTTCTGCTACGTTTCAATTCAGTTGTCTATCATCACACCCGTCACAGCCGATAACATCGTTTGGCGGTAGCACCTTCAGGGACTAAAACTCTCTTAAGAATTCATCGAAGCCAAATAGGTCAATTGGTTGAGATGGGTGTGAACGCCGGCCTTCTATCCGTTACTGGATGGAAGCCAAATTGGTGTCGCCGGTGATACAAGAATGAAATCGTGAAGTCGCTCACTGTCTTTCACGAACAGGAATTTGGTTGGGGTTCGACGGTGAGTTTCGCCTGAGTAAACGGTCACTTAGGCATCAACCACGGAGTTAAAGCGAAATGCCGAGTCAAGCTGAGATCTTTGATAGTGTCCGCGAAGTGCTTGTGGACGCACTGGGTGTAGACGATGATGAAGTGACCCCGGAAGCCACTCTGATTGGCGACCTGGGTGCAGAATCCATCGATTTTCTGGACATTGTTTTCCGTCTGGAAAAGGCCTTCGACATCAAGATCCCTCGCGGCGAACTGTTTCCAGAAAACCTGACTGCTGCTGATTCAGGATTTATCCTGGACGGCAAAGTCACCGAAGCTGGTCTGAACGAACTGCGCACACGGATGCCACACGCTGACGTCAGCAAACTGGCAGCAAATCCAAAGGTCGAAAACATTTCCGACCTGTTCACAGTCGACATGATCTGCAAGTTCGTCGGAGCTCGCATCTAAGCAGTGAACACGATGCTGTGGTAACACACATCGCTTGTTCGTAATTGATGCAGTCGTGCAGTGACACTGTCAATGTCAGGAATCAGTTTCGGCTTCCAGCGAGCTGGACGTTCGATCTCCCCTGAAACCTGACATCACATGTCTCCCTCCAGAAATGGCGGGACGACTGCAAAACTGCGATAAAATCGGTACAGCGCAGAGCCGCACAGATTCTGTGCGGCTGCGTTTGTCTGAAATGGATTCCAAAACGGAATTCATTCAGAAATCATCGAAATTCAAGCAGCAATCTCCGGTTACCGTTGTATGAACACGACAATGGACTGGAAGATCAGAAGATGAACTGTGGTGGCAGTCTTTCGAATCGCCACGGTCCGGAAATCTTTGGGGGAATACATGCGCTGGTTTTGGATTGATCGTTTTCTTGAATTCCAAAGCGGTCAAATGGCCAAGTCAGTGAAGAACGTTTCACTGTCTGAAGAGCATATGCATGACCACTTCCCCAGCTTTCCAATCATGCCTTGTTCGCTGATCATGGAAGGCATGGCTCAGACTGGCGGAATCCTCCTCGGGGAAGCACACCAGTTCAAGTTCCTGGTCTTTCTGGCAAAGGTGCCGAAGTTCACTTCTCACCGTGCTGCCCGTCCCGGCGATCAGCTGATCTACACCGCAACCCTCATCGACAATCGCGATGAAGGGGGAATGACCAACGTGACGGCCCACTGCGGTGAAGAACTCGTCGCAGAAGCGGAAATCGTCTTTGCATTTCTGGCTCAGGACGACGAGTCGATTCCAATCAGTGCTCGCCAGAATAATGTCGTCGAGTCTGGTCTCGCAACGATGCTGGCTGGGATCAAGAAGAGCTAAAGCTGCTCCGGAAGCGACATCGCGTTTCTGGTACGCGGAACTGAGCTTTTCGCCGACAGAGAAGGCCGCTGCGCAGCGACATGCAAAGCGGTCCGTTCCTGGTGATACGACCACGCTGTTTTGAAAGATTTCTGAGCAGTTGTTCTTCGACCAACGCGCCTGATCCCGCTGGATCGAGCCTGAATCCGGTATCGATCTGGTGACTATCAGAAACTGTCGGAATCAGCGTACAATAGCCGTCTTTAACTTCCGAATTTCCCTCGAGATTCAACTGGAATGTCACATTCCAGACGTCTGGAGGCAGATCCGAAATTCTGAATAATTCATTCGGTTTCAGCCACAGTAGAACTGCTGACTCCTCTCGTTTCGACACGACCATGCAATCATTCACTGATGCGCATAGGTGGCTGCCGATACGAGAGTCTCAAAAGACAGCCGTAATACTGGCAAATATGCTTCGAGAATTGCATGGCTTCTTCACCTGCTGATGACTGCCTCGTGTTCATGATGGGGGAATTCAAAGCGCGAATCCCTAAGGACCGGCAGTATGCTCGCAATCATCATTGGGTGCAGGAAGGCCCAGGCGGGTTCCGAGTCGGCCTGACTGCATTTTCAGTGCGGCTGCTTCAGGATATCTACTTTCTGGACTGGACGATCGATCCGAATACACCTGTCAAACTGAAACAGGAAATCGGTCAGATTGAGAGTTCTAAAGCGGTTTCCAGCATGTTTCCACCTGCCGACGGACGCATCGTCGACTTCAACACTTTCCTGCTGGACGACCCAAGCACCATCAACTCGGATGGATATGGGCTGGGCTGGCTGTATAATTTCGAAACCGATGCAGGATTCATGTCCCCGGAACAATACGTTGAATTCCTGGGAACCAAATGGGACGAGACACAACGGATGATTAAAGGGCAGATCAACGAAGGTTAAACGTTGGTCATTCGCTGCCGCCAATCGCCAGAAGCAGCTCGGTCCCCGTCAGGTCGAAACCGTCTGAAGCACTGTTGCTATGGCATCCAAGAAACTGACCGTCGTGATCTCGCAGGGGCAAAGCAAGAACCCTGCGCAACGACGTATTGAAGAAGAGATTGCTTTCCAGCTGCTCACGGCTGGTAACGTCGAAGTTTCTCTCGTCCCGCACCTGTATGACATGTCAGCAGACCATACTGGCCTGCTCTTTCTCAAGAATCTGCCAGGGGACATTGTTGTCCTGTCATGGCTCTACCCGCGCGCTGCACGCTGGGTTCTTGATCGACAAGGGGTCAGAGGGCAAGAAGGATTCACACTTCTGACCGAGGAAAACGAAGAAGAGGAACTGGACGAGGAAATAAACGCAGAGGCCATCGGTGCGGTCGATGTCCCAGACCGGTTCATCTATGTGATCGACCTGCGACTCCATAACGATTCGGCTCCTTTCGTCGATGAGATCAAACGGATTGCGGATTCCAATGCAACGGAAGTGGTTTCGCTGACCTCATGGATTCAGGGGAAGCCCAACGCGGACCAGTTGCAGCGATATCTCGCTCCACAACCGACACAGGGGCTTGTCACACTCCCTTCTCCGCAAGATGACGCTCCTCCCAAGCGTCGGTGGTACCCGGTCATTGACTACAGCCGGTGCACCAATTGCATGGAGTGTATCGACTTCTGCCTGTTTGGAGTCTATGGCATTGACACCATGGATCGAATTCTGGTTGAAGTTCAGGACAACTGCAAAAAGGGATGCCCGGCCTGCAGTCGAGTCTGCCCGGCGAATGCCATCATTTTCCCGCAACACAAGACACCTGCCATTGCTGGTGCTGACGGAGAAATTGCAGGGCTGAAAATCGACCTGACAGCACTCTTCGGTGGAAGCGGAAAAAGTGCTCTCGAACTGGCTGCCGCTGAACGTGACACAGAACTCGTCCGCGATGGTCGGGAGGCCGTCGGTTTGAAAGTCGGCATTCCCAAACGACAAGCTGGGACCAAGAAGAAAGTTCGCGACGAGCTCGACGACCTGATGGACAGTTTCGACGCATTACAGTTCTGAGCCCACACGAAGAAGGCCGCCTCCCCATGGAGCTTTCCTGCCGTTCTCTGATAAGCCAGAACGGCCTTGCAGGTCAAATTCAAGCCGCCTGCATTCTGGAATGCTCTGCTCGCAAGCCCGGTAACGTCCACCCGAGCGCCTCGTTTTCAGACGTCAGTTATCTCGACTTTGTGCGCTCTGCCGAGGCCATTGCTCCCATTCTTGCAAGTGCGTCGCAGACCAGCATCGGTCAGTCCATTCGAGACGCGGTCGTGGCAACCCAACAGGCGGTAGGCAGCAATACGAACTTGGGAATGATTCTCCTTCTGGCTCCTTTGGCCGCGATCCCGGATCAAGTTCGCACCAAAGACGGAATCGCCCGAGTACTGGCTCAGCTCGATTCGAACGATGCCAATCTGGTCTATTCCGCGATCAGCCTCGCCAAGCCGGGTGGACTCGGAACCGTGCAGGAGGAAGACGTCTCTGCTCCTCCAGCAATCTCGCTGATCGAAGCCATGAGACTGGCCTCAGATCGGGATCTCGTCGCTCGGCAATACGCCAATCAGTTCAACGATGTCCTTGGATTTGGTCGGAATTCATTTCTCAACGCGATCGATGCCGGTCACGATTGGGAGACGGCCATCATCACAACGCAACTCCACCTGATGGCCGCGTTCCCGGATTCACTGATTGGCAGAAAATGCGGCGAAGCGATCGCACTTGAATCACAGCGACAGGCGGAATTACTGATTCATTCGACCTGGGATGGAACAGTCACTTGCCCCCATCTTGCAGAGTTCGACGTCTGGCTTCGATCTGACCGAAATCGAAGGAATCCCGGGACGACAGCCGATCTCATTGCGGCCATTCTCTTCGCAGTACTCCGGGACAATGAATGGACGCCTCCGGACAAACTGAGCACAGAGATACTGAGCTTTCGAAGTCCGAACTAAACCTCACGGGCCTGAATCACAGCCTGAGCCTGAACAACCTGAGCATGCGCCGTTTGGGTTTCAAGAATCAAACGACGGACACGTTCCGGTCGCACGGCAGCCGAAATCACAAGCAGTGTCTTTCCATCACGGTGCTTCAATACGACATCGCCAACCTGATGGAATTGATAGCCCGGCCGCTCCTGAATTGTGATGGAGTGAATGTCGGCGATACGCACTTCTCCGATTCGTTTTGCCCCGACAATCTTTCTTGTTGAGACGCAACGATTCGTGATGACGTAATAGTTCCCAATCAGTTTCCCGGTGGAATACACCATCAAAGAGACAGGAGCAAGCAGCACTCCAAGCAGGAACTGGCAGGTCACTCGCACCCAGGAATTGGAAATGGAGGCTGGCTTCTGCATCAGCACCCCAATCACTCGGCCAGGCGCTAATGCCGCCAGCGAAGGATAGACTGACTCCAGCTCGGTCTCCCGCTCGATTGAAACACCGGCAATGGGTTGAGCAACGACCGAGTTCATGAGTCCAGATCCTCTTCAATTCAAATTCCGTCGAAGCACTAGACCGTATCGGTCTATCATGTGGCCGCGCAGCAGCCTTCTCGATAGGAGAAAATCTGAATGCCGCGTGCCTGTCACGCGACACCATTTCAAGAACCGCTCTAGTCTGCAACAGGAAGGCAAAGCCATGGTGTGATGACAGTCGGAAGCTGATCGAGCCGCTGACGAGCCGCACGAACCGCACCTTCCGTCGTCTGGTGCGTCATGAACACCAACGGGACGATCGGATACTTCCCGGATTCGCCTGGCTCTTCTGCTTCTTTCTGAATGACAGACGCCAGACTGATCCCGTTCACTCCAAGGATCTCTGCAATCTCTGCGATCACTCGCGGGCGGTCTTCCACCAGAAAACGCATATAGTACCGACGGCAAATCTCTTCTGGCTTCTGCAATGGGACGGCATCGGCCCGTTCCGACAAGGTCAACCGGTCGAACGTGAGTTGGCCTCGACCAACTGCAATATCAACCAGATCCGCGATCACCGCAGACGCAGTCGCCATCTGACCAGCTCCCATCGCCGAGAACCACGCTTTCCCAACCGCGTCGCCCGTCAACTCGACCATGTTATACGGGCCGTTCACCTGAGCGAGTGGACGACGATGTCGAATCAATGTTGGCTGAGTATGCAATTCAAGTTTGCCATCAACCAGCTTGGCAGTTGCCAGCAGCTTGACAGCATACCCCAGTTCATCGGCGAACTTGAGGTCCATGAGACTCAGCTCATCGATCCCCTGCACCGGGAACTGATCGGGTGTGACTCGCTTACCGAACGCGAGCAATGTCAGCAGTCCAAGCTTCTGGGCCGCGTCGATCCCTTTCACATCCATTGAAGGATCAGCTTCGGCGTATCCCAATCGCTGTGCTTCAGCAACCGCATCTGCATACGATGCATTCTCCAGGAACATTCTGGTGAGAATGAAGTTACTTGTTCCGTTCACAATTGCGGCGAGGGAAGTGATCTGATTCCCTGTCATCGCCTGCCCGATGGCTGCAATGACGGGACAGCCTCCGGCCACAGCCGCTTCAAACAGAATCGCACATCCGTTTTTGCGGGCCAGCGAGAACAGTTCATCGCCGTGTGTACACAGCAACGCCTTGTTCGCAGTAACAACATGCTTGCCGGCATTCAGCGCCGCAGTGAAATACTTTCTGGCGGGATCAACTCCCCCCATCAGTTCTACAACAACATCGACGTCGTCTGCCTGCACGACTTCCATCGGGTCGGTGACCAGCGTGACACTTGGCGGCAGAAAGTCGCGAGTCTTACCGAGATCGCGAACGGCAACTCTGGTGATCTGAATCGGGCGGCCTGCACGCTGAGCAGTTCGTTCGGCGTGTTCGCAAAGGATGCGTGCAACACCTGTCCCAACGGTGCCCAATCCAATCATGCCGATTCGTAGTGGCTCAGTCTTCGTCGTCATGCGGCGGTCTATCGTTACTCGGCCAAATCATCTGGAAATGAAGGTCTGAAGCGAACTGCTCACAAATCTTCCGAATTCTCGTCCCGGAGCATATCGTCTCGACACGCCCTAAGGGAGTGTTACACGGGTAGTTTGGAGTGAACTGCTTCATTCAAACTGGTTCGTACTCCCAGGCGATATGATCGGTCGGGAAAATTTCAATCGACGGGAGAGTTGACACAATACATCTGTTCAGGTGCAATACCTTCACGACGATGAATCGACACGCTGATCTCTACTGCTGGTTCAGCCCTGAATCCTGATTTTCGCTGGTTCTTTTCAGCGATCGTCCTGAATATGTCGCTGCCGTTTGATGTGATCGTCAGAAGCCTCCAGAAGGAAATGAACAGAACCTGTGTTCAAGTTTATCCATGCTGCTGATATCCATCTCGACAGCCCATTAAGGGGACTGGAGAAGTACGAAGGAGCTCCGGTTGATACGGTTCGACAGGCGAGTCGCAGAGCGTTGGAAAATCTGGTGCAACTTGCATTGGACGAGCAAGTTGCGTTCGTGCTGATTTCCGGCGACCTCTATGACGGTAACTGGAACGATTTCAGCACAGGCCTGTTCTTTCAGACACAGGTTGCGAAGCTGAGAGACGCTGGGATCCGTTTATTCCTGATTGCCGGGAATCATGATGCCGCGAACAGAATGACGAAATCGTTGAACCTGCCACCAGACATGGTGAAAATGTTCTCGCCGAAAGAGCCAGAGACCGTCACCATCGATTCCCTCGGCGTCGCGATTCACGGACAAAGTTTCGCAACGCAGGCGGTCAAAGATGACCTTTCCCGAAACTACCCTCGGGCAATTTCTGGTCTGTTCAATGTTGGGATGCTTCACACCTGCGCTACGGGTCGCGAGGGGCATGAGGCGTACGCTCCCTGCACGATCGGTGGGTTAAAGCAGAAGGAGTACCAGTACTGGGCACTGGGACACGTTCACAATCGAGAAGTACTGGACACCGAATCGAACATTGTTTTCCCAGGAAATCTACAAGGGCGCAACATTCGCGAGTCGGGAGCGAAAGGATGTTATCTGGTCACTGTTCAGGATGATCAGAGTTGCACACTCGACTTCCGCCCAACAGATGTCATGCGATGGGAAGTCGCCAACGTCGACGTCTCCTCAGCAACGTCCGCAGACGATGTCCTGCAACTGGTCTCCTCGGCATTGAATCAGCAGCTGAAGCAGACTCCTGATCACCCATTGGCAGTTCGGGTGGAATTAAGGGGCGAACTTTCGATTCATCAGCAGCTGATGGCAGAGTCGACCCGCTGGACGAACGAAATCCGGTCTTTGGGGATCAACGCAGAACAGGATCGGATCTGGATTGAGAAGGTCAAGATCCGGACTTCTGAACCGACTCTGGCCAGACAGCTCACAACCAGTCTTGATGGTCCGTTAGGGGAGCTGACATCGCTGATCGACGACGCGCAAGCGAATCCATCGCTCCTGCAAGACTGGGGATGTGATTTGAAGTGGATTCGCAGCAAGCTTCCACAACAGGTTCAGGATGAAATACCAGTCGACGACGCAGAGTGGTTGTCAGCCATGATCGACGAAGCCAAGGCGATGTTACTCGAAGATTTGCGAGGAGGCAGTCAACAATGACAATTCTCAGACTGCACCTGAAAGCCTACGGCCCTTTCACTGATCGCAAGATCGAATTCCCTTCCACATCGACAGGGCTCCACATCATCCATGGCCCCAACGAAGCCGGGAAAACATCTGCTTTGAGAGCGATCCACGCTGCGCTCTATGGCATTCCGACGGAGTCGAAAAACAAAGATCAGTTCGCGCATGCATTCTCGGCGCTGCGAGTCGGAGCCAGACTGACCCATCGCAACAATTCAGAAGTGGATTTCCTGCGACGCCCCGGCAGAAGTAAATCGTTACGCGACCATAACGACGACAAGGCTCTGGCCGATGACTCGCTGTCGACGTTTCTCGGCAATGTCGATGGAGACATGTTCCAATCGATGTTCGGGATCGATCACGACCGCCTTCGTCAGGGCGGTGCCGAGATGGAGAAAGGCGAAGGCAAGCTCGGGGAAATCCTCTTCACTGCCGGAGGGGTCGCAGAACTCCGTCAGTTTCAGGGAAACCTCGACTCCAAAGCAGACGAACTGCTCACCAAGAAAGGACAAGGCGGAGCACTCGCCAAGGCATCCAAAGACTTGACCGCAGCGAGAAAGAAGCTCACAGAACTCCAGTTGGCAGTCACGAACTGGAAAGAGCATCACGACGAATTCGAACGACTAACTGAAGAAAGAAAAACACTGGATGAGCAGGCAAGAACAACTTCCAATGAGCTGAGCCGCCTGAAGCGGTTGAACGCCGCCACTCATTCATTTGCTCCGTGGAAACGCGAAACCGCCGCATTGAACGAACTCCAGCACGTCACCTTGCTGCCAGACGATTTCAAAGAGCGACGCATTCAGACACAGTCCACATTGCGCCAATCTCAAACGACTCGGGATGATGCGAAAGGACGCATTGAGACCATTCAAAAGGAGCTTGGTGAACTCGTTGTTCCGACTGATCTGCTGAAGGAAGAGAGTGCCATTGAGGCATTGTCACGTCGTCTGGGAAGCGATCAGAAAGCAACAGCGGACCGTATTAAACTTGTTGCCGACTTAAGCACTGCCAGAAAGAATGCGGAACGGCTTTTGGCCGAGTTGGGAAGAGATCCGAATCTGGATGCAATTTCTGAATTACAGATTCCTGAAAACAAACGAGTCGGCATCCGCGATCTGGGATCGAAATACCAAGGCCTCTTCGACAAGGTTCAATCAACGACGGCGCATCGTGACAAACTCAAAGTGACTGTCACGGATCTTCAAACCAAGTTGACGAACTCAACTCAGGTGAGTGCCCCGACTCAGTTGCAACATGCATTGAATGTGGCACGTTCGACGAAAGACGCCCCAGCACAACTTGAAGCACTTGATCAATCGATTGATGCTCTGAAGCACGAAATCGATCAGCAGGTCAAATGTCTCGCGTTCTGGTCTGGAACGCTAGAGCAACTCAAAGAGATTGCCCCGCCGTCTGATGAGACAATCGAACTCTTCGACGAGCGGTTTCGTAATGCCACCGCAACACTCGAATTGCATCGAGACCAGCATTCCCAGCTTCAGAAGGATGCAGACGACCTGACACAACGGATCATTGATATTGAAAAAGGGCAAGTCGTCTCAACAGAAGAAGACCTGAATCGAGCCAGATCCGACCGTAACCGTGGATGGCAACTGCTGATCCAACATGGCCTCGAAGCCACAGCCAACGTCGCTTCAGAAGTCGCAGAGTATCTCTCTGCAACACCTCATACGTTAACGCTCAGGGAAGCATTCTTCACGAAAGTGACACATGCTGATGCTCTGGCCGACACCATGCGACGAGACGCCGATCGCGTAGCAAACAAGTCGCAGCTTCAATCGAATCATGCCGAGAAGCTGAAGCAACTCACTCAAGTCAATTCAAAAGTTTCTGACGCCGCACAGGCCTCTGGCGAATTACTTACGGAATGGCAAAAACTCTGGGACCAACATGGAGTCACAGCAGGGACACCACGGGAGATGAAATCCTGGCGTCGAAGCTACCTGCAGATTCTGGAGAATGTCACAGTACATCGGAACGCAACACAGTCTCGTACAAGCCTGCAAACGCGACTGGGCGAAGCGATCGAATTGCTGATGACTTCCCTGCAGCAGCTTGTAGACCATCAAATCGCCAGCGATTCTCCATTCTCCAGTATTCTTGCCGAGGCAGAGAATCAGCTGGAAAGATTGACGAAGCAGGAGCGAAATCGCGAACTCTGGCAACAACAGCTCGACGAGAGCACTAAGGCGTTGAAAGAAGCGGAGATCGACTGGCAACAGGCCACCGACAATCTTCACGCATGGGAGCAGAGCTGGAAGGTTGAGATGCAGAGTCTGGGTCTCGACGGCCAGGCTCATATCCAGCAGGCAAACTCTGTTCTCGAAACGCTGACCAACTTGTCCCAGCGTGCAACAGAAATCGAAGACTACAAACTGCGTATCCAAGGAATCGATGAGGATTCAGCCGCATTGGCGAACGAAGTTCTTCTCGTTACAAAGCGACTTGATCAGATCGCAATCGACAAGGATTCGCCAGAGCAGATCATCGACGCGTTGAAACTTGAACTCAAACTCGCGAAAGAGAAAGACACTCAACGCCAGACTCTCTCAAGACAGCTGGCAGAACAAACTGAACGATTCGACTCGGCAGAGATCACCATCAAGACCTGCCAAACAGAGATGGAAACACTCCTCCAACTGGCAGGCTGCAGTTCAGAGTCAGCGCTCCCGGAATTGGAAAAGCAGTCTGCTCGTCGTATTGAGTTGGAGCGCAGCGTCTCTCAACTTCAAAATCAGTTACTTGCACAAGCCGGCCAGTCGACCCTTGAAGAATTTGTCGCTGAACTGAATGAAATTCATCCTGATGAACTCCCTGCCCAGATTGATCAGCTGCAACAGGACTCTGATCGATATTCAGAGGAGCGTGAGCAACTGATCAAGAAGACCCTGACGGAACAGTTGACGCTCAAGAGCATGAACGGGAGTGCCGCAGCAGCGGAGCAACTCGAAGATTGTGAAGCGATGGTCGCCAAGCTCTCGGAACAAGCCAGAGAGTTGATGGTTCTTCGAATCGCAGGCGCTCTGTTGCAGGCAGGGATGGACCGGTATCGAGAAAAGAGTCAGGGGCCGATTCTTGATCGTGCAAGTCAATTGTTTGCCACGCTGACTGTCAATTCGTTTCGAATGTTGAAGACCGATTACAACACCGAAGGACAGCCAATTCTGGTTGGAATCCGAGGGAACAACGATCAGGTCATTCACGTTGAGTCAATGAGCGAAGGCACACGAGATCAGTTGTATCTGGCACTGAGAATTGCCAGTCTGGAGCATTGGCTCGATCAAAATGATCCGATCCCGTTTATCGTGGATGACATCCTGTTGACCTTCGATGACGAACGAGCTGTCGCCGCATTGAAAGTGCTGTCAGACCTCTCACGCCGGACGCAGGTTTTGTTCTTCACCCATCACCAGCATCTGGTCGATCTGGCCGAAAAACATCTTGCGAAAGAGAATCTTCATGTCCATTACCTGCAACAGGCATAGCATCGTGAATCGTCAGCGTTAAAGTGGGTTCAAGAAGCGGACATCGAGTCCGCAATTCATTCTCCGATTCCTTGAATCCCGTTAACGTTGAAATCTTCACATGATCTTCAACTGGTTGAAATCTCGACGAAGAAAACGAATTCTGACAGAGCCTTTTCCTGTCGAGTGGGATCGGTTGTTATCGCAGGCAATCTGGCAGTATCGAAATCTGACTCCGGAAGAACGAACTCGGTTGCAGCAACTGACGCAGGTGTTTGTCGCAGAGAAGAACTGGGAAGGCTGCAACGGTCTTCAGTTGCAAGACTTGATGAAAGTGATCATTGCGGCCTATGCCAGCCTGCTTGTGATCAATCTGGACTATGACGAACATTTCGAGAACGTCCTCTCGATACTGATCTACCCAACCACCTTCGTCGGTAAGGAAACGACAGTTGTTGGAAAAGGGTTGGTTCTGGAAGGCACTCAGGCACGCATCGGGGAAGCCTGGTATCGTGGGCCGGTCGTCCTCTCCTGGTCCGACATTCGACAAGTGACCGCACAACAATCGCCGGGACGAAATGTTGTGCTCCATGAGTTTGCGCATCAACTCGACATGCTCAATGGGCGTGGAGTCGATGGCACTCCTCCGATGAACACGGAAGAGCAACTGATTCGCTGGCAGGATGTCATCAGTTCAGAATTTGAACAGCTGGCTCAATCCTGTCGAATCGGAGCTCCAACCTTTCTCGATTGCTATGGAGCGACGAGTCCCGCCGAATTCTTTGCGGTCACGACAGAATCCTTCTTTGAATCGCCGCGACCGATGCGACATTTCCACCCGACTCTTTACGCAATTTTCTGCGAATACTATAGGCAATCGCCCGCTGAACGAGCGGAATTGCATTAGACTGGACCCGTCTTTCGGGTGGCCATTTCGCCGTCATTTGACAAGGTCAAATCCAGTTCTTGCGTCGTAGAATTCTACTCGCGAGTGCATTTCTGGTTGCTCTACTTATTCCCAGGTTCGGCATGACATGTTCTCTCCGAAACGTGTCCTTGTTTCTCCACTGGAAAACTGCCAACACTGGTTATCAAGCTCTGATTATCAAGATTGTGAGATTCTCTCGTGAATATTGATCCAGCTACCGTGGTCCGTTCCTCTCGAACCAAAATCATCGCCACCGTCGGGCCTGCATCGTCCTCTCAGGAAGTCCTCAGGCAACTCATTCGAACAGGTGTCGATGTCTTTCGACTGAACTTTTCCCACGGAACTCACGAAGGACATTCCGCAGTCATTGCTGAAATCCGCAAAGCGAGTCAGGCAGAAGGTCAACATGTCGCCATCATGCAGGATCTCTGTGGGCCGAAGTTTCGACTCGGACCAATCCCAGGGGATCTTGTCGAGTGCCCGCTTGACCGTGAATTCACACTAGTCACTCAGACAACGGGAGAAGATCCAACTGAGCTGACCTGTACATACACAGACCTCCCCAACGATCTACAGGTGGGTGAGAACATCTTGTTTGCCGACGGAACCGTGGCGATGGAAGTCATTGCCACATTACCGGACATGGCAAGACTCAGGGTGACGTTACCCGGTCGATTGCGATCCCGTCAGGGGATCAACTTGCCGGGCTCTCAACTCAAGGTTCCATCACTAACGGAGAAGGACCAAGAGGACCTGAACTGGACGGCGCAACATAAAGACAACATTGAGTTTGTCTGTCTTTCATTTGTCCGGACTGCGGAAGATATTCATCACCTTCGCAAAGAATTAGCAGATCGAGGCTGCACCCCACGCATTGTTGTCAAAATAGAAAAGCCACAGGCTGTAGCGAACCTTGAAGCAATTGTCGCTGCAACAGATGCAGTGATGGTCGCTCGCGGTGATCTTGGTGTTGAAATGGATGTCTGGCGTGTTCCTGCAATCCAGAAGGAGATCATCTCTTTGTGCAATGCCCTGCACCGTCCTGTGATCACCGCCACACAGATGCTCAACAGCATGGAGCATTCCAATCGGCCAACGCGTGCAGAGGCGAGCGATGTCTTCAATGCCGTCGTTGATGGAACAGATGCCGTGATGCTTTCCGGGGAAAGCGCCATCGGGAACTATCCGATTCAGACCGTCGACACGATGCGGAGGATTTGCGAAGAAGCTGAAGGGTTTCTGGATGAACACCAGCATCTGCTCGTCGGTCAGAGTGCGGCACCACTCTCAGGTCTGATCCAGCCGATCACGCGAGCGATGGTCGACGCCGCGTGTGTTGCAGGCGAGGTCGTCTCTGCCCCATTGATTGTCACTCTGACAATTACAGGTCGAACGGCACTGGCCATCAGCAATCGACGCCCGAGTGCGACGATTCTCGCTGTGACACCAAAAGAGCAAACGGCCAGAGCATTGAATCTTTGCTGGGGGATTACCTCTCTGGTTTCATCGGATTGCGAGAACAATCCGAATGCCGTTCAAGAGGCGATCAACTGGGCAAAGTCTCAAGGGCTCATTCGAACAGGAGAACACGTCGTCATTGTCCGTGGAGACATCATTGGACAGGGTCCAGGTCGAACGGTCGACATCCGGCAGGCTCATTGACCTGAGGTGACAACTGGTCATCAAGATTCGTCAAAAGTGCTTAGGCTCTGAGAAGTTCAGTCTTCTCAGAGCCTCTTTTCATGGTGGCCCGACGCCGGCAGCGAAGTGCCAATTCTTGAATCTTTTACCAAGCCTCATGGAACTTTTTTGAAAATCATACGAAGCCGTGTTGACACTTTTCTGCCGATGGAGATATCACCCCGCCACTCACCTCTGAAACATTTCTGACACAACTTCCTCACTTCACATCCTCGTCTCAATCACCCCTTGCTCATGCTTGCGGTGTCCGTGAATGGTCCCCTCTCAAGACCATTGCGATCGGATTCTGTACGTCTGGGCCTTCGGCAGGAATCTCATGTCCGTAACACCACCAGCCACGATTCGGCCTAATGGAAAGGTCGTCGCCTGTGCGAAAAGCGAGGCGTCACGACAGCACCTGGAACTGGCGATTCGACGTGCAGGATATGACTGCGTTTCGGTTGGATCGATTCAGGACCTGCGAGCGATTCTGTTAAACGACATGATCGCCGCTGCAGTCATCGATGAACCAGAGTCAGCAGCTGAAATTGAAACTCTGGATGCGGAAGTCCGCAGAGCAGAGAAGCCAACTCAGTTCATCCTGTTGCCATCCATTGGCCAGCGAATGACTCCACCTCGCAGTGCATCATGCGATGTCCTCGATCCACCGCTCACACCAGAACGGATTGGACGAGCGCTGTTCTCCTGCGTTGCCCGAGCACAGTTGATCAACGAGAACACTCAACTCCGTCAGAAGCTCGAAGGACGGATGTTCGACGGGTTGATCGGAATCAGTGACGCGACTCGTGAACTGCGATCACAGATTCACGCCGCAGCGGATCACGAACAACCAGTTCTGGTCTGTGGGGAACAAGGCTCAGGAAAGAGTGAAGTTGCCCGAGCAATTCACCTCACCCGAAGCGGTCCAGGTCAACCACTTTTGACGATTCGTTGCAGCCTGCTGACCAGCTCCGTCATTGAACGCGAACTGCTCGGCGATCAGAACAACGAAGGTCGTTTCGGTGCAGCAGCTGCAGGGACACTGGTCTTCGAAGAAATCGAAGCCCTCACTGTCGGCCAGCAACACCAGTTGGCAGAAATCATTCTGAACAATGCGTTCCCTCACGCTGGAAACTACGTTCCATTGCGAGCACGCATCATTGCCACAACATCGGCTAACCTGCGTGAACTTTGCATGCAGGACAAGTTCTCAACACAACTGCTGCGAGTTCTGGAAAGAACAGTCATCGTTGTGAAACCACTGCGTCAGCGAATGGACGATCTGCCTGTTCTGGCAGAACACTTCCTGCAGCAGTGCTCAGTGAAAGAAGGCCAGCCGATTCGTCGTCTGTCAGACGAAGCATTGTCCCGCCTGATGACATATGAGTGGCCAGGAAACGCTCGCGAACTGGAAAACGTCATCGCACGTTGCTGCTCATTGACCAATGATCCCGTCATCACTGGCAATGAAATTGAGCCGTGGCTCGAACAGAATGATGAATCGACCGAACTGCCAGGTCTGACCTTGCGTGAAATGGAACGCAAACTGATCGAAGCAACATTCAACCGATTCGGCGGCAACCGCGAACTGACTGCCAAGGCTCTGAAGATCGGAATTCGAACCCTGTCCGGCAAGCTTCGTGAATACGGCTACCCACCACGTGGGGGCCCAGGTTCAAACCGCAGAGAAGAACGCGTCGCATAGTAGGGCCCTCCCCCCGCCCCATGCGACTAACGCAAAAGCCGCTCGAATTTCGAGCGGCTTTTTGCATTTTAATATTTGCCATATGGCTCGCGATGAACGAGAGGCCAAACAGATTCGTTACTTGATGTCACATTCTTCAGCACAGAAGTCGAGGTGGTCTTTGAAGAAGCTGCCGTTCATCCGGCCTTTGTGACCACTTGTGGTTTGCAGGTAGAAGCCTTGATCCAGTGAGGAGAAGGCAGAACCGACGTCTTCGAGTTCGTTGTTCACATTGAAGGCGACTTCGCCCAGCCCAACAACCAGCCCTAGGACAGCGATGGTGGAGATCAGAACCAGTTCAGCAGAAACAATGAAACCAGCTTCGTCGTTGAGCAGGGCGTTCAGGTAAGCGTTCATGGGATCTCTCATCGATTTGGGGTGACTCTTGATAATCACACTCATCGCACGGCGTGTACCAAACTCGTGACAGGCCCACACAGGAATATCAATCAGACAGACAAAGCAACGCAGCAACTCAAGACAGAATCAGCAATTGCGCACCTGTTAAATTCTTTTAACATCTCGCTTCAAGCTGAATCAGACCAGACAGGCCCACGTTTCCTTTTCGCGACACAAACAACAAATTCGTGAAAATCTGGTATCTCCCGTTCTCCAAAAATCATTCAACCTGAACACCTTACACACTGCCGTCGCGACAACGCCTCTACACGCCCCCGAACGATGCCATTTCTCAACACGGTTCCAGAGTGAGAACACAACCACATCGCTGAGCAGTACACTGCACTCTCTCAAAGAAGGAGAGAGACACATGGGGATCACGCTTCAGGAACGCCTCGCTGGCGAACTTCCCGTCATTCTCGACGGCGCGACAGGCACAGAGTTGGCTCGACGCGGAGTCGACCTCAATGTTCCCTCTTGGACGGCAGGTGTCATTCTCGACCAGCCAGAGATCCTCAGTCAGATCCATCGTGATTATGTGCAGGCAGGAGCCGAGATCGTGACGGCTAACACGTTCCGCACCCATGCACGGAATCTGGAATCGCTGGGGCAGGCTCATCTAGCAACAGAGCTGACGTGCAGAGCAGTTGAAATCGCTCAGGAAGCGGCGGCAGGGAATGCATTCGTCGCCGCGAGTGTCGCCCCGTTAGAAGACTGTTACACCCCTGCTCTGACGCCTGAGATCCCGCAGTTGATCGAAGAACATCAGCGAATGGCAGAAAACCTGCGACAATCAGGCGTCGACCTGATTCTGATTGAAACACAGGTCACAATCCGGGAAGCGCTGATTGCAGCGAAGGCTGCACAATCAACAGGGATCCCGTTTGCGGTCAGTTTCACCTGCACCCGAGATGGGCAGGTTTTCTCAGGCGAATCGCTTGTCGAAGCGTATCAGCAACTTGCTGCGTTTGAACCAGTCTGCTTTCTGGTGAACTGTATCCCTGCAGATGAAATTCTTTCCACCCTGGCCCCTGTCATCGACCTACAGGGTTCCATTCCACTGGGAGCTTACGCGAACACCGGAAGACTATTGGCCAATGGAGTTTGGGAAGCAACATCAGGTGAAAATCCGGCAGTTTACGCCGAATTTGCGCTGGCTTGGAAACAATCTGGATTGCAGGTGGTCGGGGGGTGTTGCGGCACAACACAAGAACACATATCCCTTTTACACCACACACTTTACAAAACCAGAAACGCATAAGAATCAATTGCATTTCCAGACGTTGAAACGTGTTTTTTCTAGAAAAGCGGCTGAGACTCGCTATTCGCGCTAGATGCAGCTTTCATTACGGTCCAATGAACTCTCCCTCAAAGTGCAACCAGTCTGAGGCGAAGGAGTCACCTCTTGTTCATCCAGTTCACACTCGTGACTGAACAATGGGCGACTTCCACGCGACTCAGATCCCCGTTGAACTTGAGCAATGAATTGTTCGCTTCGAACCTGTGCAATGCAGGCACGTGGCAACACCCCACTGAGACTCACTTCCTGACCGACCCGTCACTGTGAGAACCAGACCCCATCCCAAATACGTTCGAGAGAGAGTTTCCCCAATTCCCATCCACGTCTCATGAAAGCGTTCCCAATCCGGGCACGTTGCCATGACGACATGTCGGCTTGACCACCGATCCAAATCCTTCTCGCAGTTTCGACAATGAATTCCAATCACTCGAAATCGCATTCGAAAGAAGTGCGCCCACATGGCGACGTTTGGACCCACATCCCTGCAAAGGATGTGGCGGTGACACTCCGTCTCCCGTTCGCTGATGAATCGAACACGGCAAATGGGAATGCTTGCCCCCAATCGTTTGACTCAACCGGAAATCGCATGGCCACTCACAATAAGGCACCGTCTTCACGCTTGCGTCAGGTGGCCCCGATTTCGCAACCAGCCGTTTGTGCAAACACGATGCCCGATCTTCCCCAGGCAGAACTGACAATGAACGTCAATCAGCAAACAACAGGGACACGCTGGTCCCGACGAATTGTGAACTGGTGTCTCGCCGGTCTCGTGGCCGCATCAGGCATGGTGAGCGCTCAACGCGTCTCGGCACAAGACATGCCGATTGAAGCGGAAGGCTCATCGAACATCCAGTACACGCTGCCATACAACGAGTACTCCGGAGTCGCTGGTAATCCGAACTTCCAATACGGAACACCTCCCAACGGGTACACAAACGCCATTGAAGAACCGCCAGTCGTTGGTGGATTCGGAATCAAAGGGCGAGCAGGACACGAAGCCGGGTCCACGATTGGACGAGAACAGTCCATCTCGTACTTCGATATTTCCCCTTACATCTTCCATGAAAACTGGGTTCTCTTCAGCGAAGGCCGACTGGGAATTGGAAATAACGGAAAGGCATCCGGAAGTCTCGGCTCCGGGGTCCGTCGTTACTTCCCACGCATCGATTCCATTATCGGGGTCTCTGGCTGGTACGACGCGGACGCAACCCGCGGTCCATCCTTTGAGCAATGGGGGATCTCAGGCGAAATTCTGACTGAGTTCTTCGACTTCCGAACAAACTGGTATGTGCCATACGGCGAAACCTTCAAGGTTGTTGATCAACGGTTCGAGCCGGGATCTCAGCGATTCATCGATCGCCCGCTTGCCGACATGGCCCCAGGTGATGTCACTCAGGGATCCTACCTGGCATTCCAGAGACGAATCTTCACTGCAACTGCAATGAGAGGCTTCGACGCCTTGTTCACAGTGCCAGTTCCCGGTGAACTGGCACAGAAGTTGAACATGGAAGCCAGTGCAGGCTTCTATCACTACAACGTCGAAGACGATTCTCTGGACGACGTCTGGGGATGGCGTGCCCGTATGGACGTCGATCTTGTCGAACGTCTGTCACACATGTTCCTCGAAGTGACCCACGACCGGACATTCAAGACAAACGTCGTCTTCGGTGTCGACATCAACTACTGGGGGAATCTCGGAAGCCGTCCTCGTGTCGGGCATTCCCAATACAACAGACTTGCAGACTGGGTTCGCAGAAACCGAACAGTCGTCGCATTTGAAGGAAGCTTCCTGGATGACCCTGAAACTGCCATCAACCCGAACACCGGAAATCCATACCTCGTCTATCAGGTGAACTCCGACAACCCGGGGGGAACTTCAGGAACCGTCTCCGATCCATTCGGCGATCTTCAAACTGCGATCAACGCAGCAAGTGTCGGAACACCAGCTGACATTGTCTTCGTCCACGGTAACAGCGTCTTCAACACTCCAATCACAATTAACAGAGACGGATTGCAGGTCATCGGGGAACAGATGAACCCGACGATTGGCGTTCCAGTCGCAGGATTGTCTGACAATGTGCTGCTGCCGACGGTGACACCAGGTGCGTTCGACACTCCATTGATTGAGAACGTCGTTGGAGGTTCGGCAGTCACTCTGGCCGCAAACAATATCCGTTTCGCCGGATTCAACATCGACAACATTACAGGCGGACACGGGATCGAAGCGATCGGCCGTACCTTTGGAGGCGGTGGCCTTGCGAACACCATCGACACTGTCACGATTTCGAACGTGTCAGGTGGAGACGGGATTCACCTGGAAGACATCTCAGGCACAATGATCCTGAACGATGTTCGGATCGATAACGTCGAATTCGACATGTTCCATGTTCAACGTGGAAATGCAAACATCACATTCACCGGTGCTAACAACCATTTCGACAACACCGCAAACACCTTCGGGGCACACGGCTATGCAGTTCAATTGATTGACACTGCAGGCAGCATCGACATGAGTCGTGTTCTGATTGAAGATGGCCCAGGTGGAGCAGGTCTGCGAATCGTCGGGATGGTGACACAGCCATCGACAGCAAACATCTCCTTTGGTGACGTTTCAATCGGAGGAGCAACTCCTCTGGTCGCCGGAGAAGGAGACGTCTACATCGGCGACTTCAACGGAAGTGTCACCTTTGCTGGCAACCTTCTGATCGACAATCTGTCATCAGGTGCTGGCGATGCCTTTGTTGTTCGCAATCTGACCCCAGTTGCAGGGCTTCCTCGTTCCGGAATCGTTTCGGTTCTCGGAAGCACCAACATCCTGAATCGTCAGGGAAGTGCCATCCTCGTCGAGAACCTGGTCTCTGCAGCGGGACGTAACCCACAAGTTCTGTTCTCTGGTCCGGTGAATATCGGAACCATGGGAGCCGGGTATGTTGGAACTGACGCTGCGATCAAGTTTGCATCCTCCTCTGGCGAACTGTCCTTCTCGAACCTTGTGACGATCAACGGCAGCAACGGCGACGGGATTCAGATCACCGACATCCTGGATGACGGCAGCACACAATTTGGTCTGTTCCAGTCATCACAGCTCATCACGATCAACAACGTTCGTGGAACATCTGTCAACGTCGAGAACGTCCAGAAGGAAAACTTCCGTGTCCTGATGGGTGACCTCGCGATCAACGGTCGTGGTGTCTCTGGATCAACAGGAACTCAAGGAGCGGGGATTCGACTCTTTGACTACGCTGGTGAAGCTCGATTTACCGGAACCACGACCATCAACAACCAGAACAACAGCAACGCAATCGCTGTTGATATTCAAACCAACAACGCAGGTCTGACACGGACTTCAGGATCAGTCGGGTTCTCAACAATCAACGTTGTCAACCAGACCGGAGCCGGGTCATTCGGTGTCCGTGCTCTGAACAATGGAAACACTGCTGGTATCAGCCTCGGAACGGTCAACGTTCAATCAACTGCTGCTCAGGGCGTTCTGTTACGAGACAACACACTTGTGTCGATCTCAGGTGGCTCGATCAGCAGCGCTGGAGCCCGGGCAATCACAGTTGATTCCAACGCCGCTCGACCAGTTCCACAGAACCATTCGGTCACACTGGGGTCTGTCACAGCATCGGGATCTGACTACGGTATCTTTGTTGAGAACAGCTATGGATCGTTCACCGTACTGGGGAATGGATCGGTCAACGGTGACGGTGGAACAATCAGTAACATGACTCAGGCAGGAGCTCACTTCCGCAATGTCCTGAACGCTGCTGACATGTTCACAGCACCTGAACAGACCGTCGATCTGCGGAATATGAACTTCAACGGCAACGTTCGAGGTGTCCAAGCCTTTAACATGGCTCAGGACAACTCATTCGTCAGCCTGTCCAACCTGTCAATCAATGCATCAGGCGGTGAAGCGATTTACATGCAGGATATTCGTTCCTTCCTGCTGTCAGATTCCAACCTGACCAACAACGGTGCAACACTTGGTCGTGAACAGGTCGAATACCGCGTCTTCACACCTTTGACAACGGGTTCATACACCGTCGACATTCGCGGCAACAACTTCACAGACAGCCTGACAGCATCTGCTGGCGGTGCGAACATGATCTACATCGTCGCTGACAGCACGATGCCATCCGGCACAACTCTGGACCTGTTCTTCGAGAACAACGGAATTCCTGGAGATGTAACGTCAACAGACAGCGTCTCGATGAACCGTTCTTCAGGGGCATCTGCTCTGGCGGTCGACTGGCGAGGTCAAGCAAACGGAACAATCCGCAACAACGTCTTTTCTCTGGCCGGTGGAGCAGGTCAAACGGCAATCGAACTGCTGGTTGACGGAAACGGGGACTTCCTCGTCGAGAACAACTCCATCAGTGCCATTGGTGCAGGAGCAACCGGCGTGACTGGCCTCTTCACAGGGTCATCAATCATCGCTCTTCGCAACAACGGGCTCAGGGACGAGAACGGGGACTTCATCAACAACACAGGGATGCTCTTCTCTGGACTCGGCTCCACTGGTGTTGACCTGACATTCCTGTCATCCGGCAACACAATTGAAATGACCAACAACCTGATCCAGTTCACAGGGGGTGGTTATGCAGGAACCGGGGTTCGATTCTCTCGAATCTTTGGAACCAACGGAGACACAGTGGTCCGCCTGAACGGCAACCTGATCGAGCTGAATCCACTGTTCAACTCAACTGTCACCTTTGTTGAACGCGGTTACCACTTCGTCGACACCCGAGGGATCATCACATTGCAAGGTGGAAACAACACTGTCTTCCCACCAACCAACACTCCTTGGATCTACGACTTCATTGGCCTGTCAACTGCCCAGACCAACGGAACCTCGGTCACGATCAACGGCAACTCCTATCCGTTCTAAAACAGATAGAACAACCGCAGTCTGTTGATTCACTCATCAGTTCATCATCAGAACGACGTTTGAATCGAGGCTGGAAAACAATCTGAAACGCACAGAGGGGACTCAGGCCAGGCTTGAGTCCCCTCTGCTGTTTATCCGGCGTGACTCTCAAAACTGCGTGACTTTGCAATGCAGTTCACATTCGCCGCAAGCAATTTCGCTTCGCGACCAGAATCCTATTTCAGGTCAACTCCCAGGGTTTTGACAAGAAACGACCACTGATCAGTGATTTCATCGATCAGCTTGGAAGTCGGTGTTCCGGCTCCATGACCTGCGCGAGTTTCAATCCGAATGAGAATCGGATTGTCACATCCCTGAGCATGCTGCATTGCCGCCGCAAACTTGAAACTGTGCCCCGGGACTACTCGATCATCCGTGTCTGCTGTCATGACCATTGTTGGTGGATAGCAAACGCCAGACTTCGCGTTGTGATATGGAGAGTATTTCAGCAACGCCTTGAATTCTTCCTCGTTATCAGATGAACCATAGTCGTCCACCCAATAGCGACCTGCGGTAAACTTCTGAAACCGCAGCATGTCCATCACACCAACAGATGGCAGGCACGCACCAAACAGTTCCGGACGCTGAGTTTCACAGGCCCCAACAAGCAGGCCCCCGTTGCTCCCCCCCTGAATCGCCAGCTTTTTGGGTTGCGTATATTTCTGGTCGATCAACCATTCAGCAGCAGAAATGAAATCATCGAATACGTTCTGCTTATTCAGCTTGGTTCCCGCTTTGTGCCATTCTTCTCCGTACTCTCCTCCGCCGCGTAAGTTCGCGAGAGCAAACACGCCTCCCATTTCCATCCACGCCAGGCGACTGATCGAGAACGATGGCGACAAGGAAATACTGAATCCCCCATACCCATACAGCAAGGTCGGGTTCGTTCCATCCAGTTTCAGCCCGACTTTATGAGCAATAAACATCGGGATCTTTGTGCCATCTTTACTCGTCACGAAGACCTGTTTGACCTCGTACTGCTTCGGATCGAAGTCAACCTTGGCCTGGCGAATCAGCTTGCTCTCGCCAGTAAACAGGTTGTACTGGTAAATACTGGGGGGAGTGTCGAAGCTCGAAAACGAATAAAAGGTTTCGCTGTCGGATCGCTTCCCTGAGAATCCGTGGGCAGAGCCAATCCCAGGAAACGCGATATTTCGCAGGAACTGTCCATTTTCTTGATAAAGAGCAACCTGAGTCTTGGCGTCTTTCAGCGATTCGACGAAGAACAGGTTTCCGACAAGGGAAACGCTCGTCATCGTCTCTGCCTGTTGCGGAATGATCTCCTGATATGGAACGGGCGACGAAACCTCACCCGCTTTGCCCTGTTCAATCTGTACTGGCAACTTCTTGACGTCGATCGAAATCAACCGTTTGCGAGGTGCGTCGAGATCCGTCTGGAAATAAAAGACCGAACCATTGCTCCCGACGAATGAATACTCATTCTTGAAGTCGCCGATCAAAACTCGGGACTGTCCATACGGCTCTGAAAGATCCTTAAAGAAGATGCGATACCGATTGTCGGTCCCGACATGCACAGTCAGGATCAGAAAGCGGCCATCTTCCGTGACAGAACAGTGATAGCCCCACTCAGGGAAGTCCGGGCGATGGAAGACAAGGAGATCTTCCGACTGCGAAGTTCCAATCTGGTGATAGTACACCGCCTGATTCACATTCAGATTCTGGAACTCTGCGCCTGCCTGCGGCTCAGGAAATCGAGCATAGAAGAACCCGCGGCCATCCGGAGTCCATGTCGGGCTGTTAAACTTGATCCAGCGAATCTCATCTTCCAATAAACGACGAGTCGCAATCTCCATCACCCGCCAGACTTTCCAGTCTGAGCCCGCTTCCTGAACGGCGTAGGCGACATAGCGACCATCATCGCTGAATTGCTGCCCGGCAAGTGCAACAGTTCCATCTTCAGACCAGGTGTTCGGGTCGATCAACACCTGTGGTTCTGAATCAAGACTTTCCTGAACGTAAAGCACATATTGATTCTGCAATCCATCGTTCTTGAAGAAGTAGATGCGCCCCCCTTCTTTGATCGGGGTTCCATACTTCTCAAAGTTCCACAATTGTGTCAGTCGTTCTTTGATGCGGGCACGTTGAGGAATCTGCTCAAGAAACGAGTTCGTCAGTTGATTCTGCTCGGAAACCCATTTGGCAACTTCAGGATTCACTCGAACATCATCTTCCAGCCACCGATACGGATCGGAAACCTTTGTCCCGAAGTAGTCATCAGTGTGCTCAACGCGCTTGGTCATAATTGGATCTGCCAGCAACTGGCCGCAAAAGAAAAGAAATGCCGCACCCAGAAAGCGAATTCGTGGCTGACGTATCATGAAAATCCCCGCTTCAACAAGACGACCATTCCGCCTCCTTTCAAAACGACTTCGTCTGAACCACCTGAGTCACGCGAAACCACGCAATCAGCGCTCGGTTTCCTGATGCCATTTTGCAGATCACCTTCGTCGCGACAAGGTGCTTGACTCCGAACAAACAGATTCAATTCAGACCAATCATGACAGTGACACAACATCCGTTTTCATCTGACGGAAACGGCTTCCATCTGCCAGCCCCCTCAACCTCAATTAAACAACCGCCATAACGGACCAACATCATTGATTTTGCAATACGAGCGTCAGTTCGTATGATCAGAACATAACAAGAGACTCATGAGAGCACAGGGTGCCTCGGCCTGACGCCAGACACACTCGAATCAAGAACTTCCCCGAATCCCACACCGCTGGAAACTGGACGAAAGGTCGACGTCGTGAGCGAGAACCTCGACACTCTTATTGCCGACGCACGTAAGAAATTAGACGAGCAGACGGTCAAGATTGTGCAATTGCACTTCCACCCTGAACTCGGAGCCCCATTCTGGCTGGAACAGGCGAAAACCTATAACTTCGATCCACTCAAAGACGTCAACTGCTTTGACGACCTGAAGAAGTTCCCACTCTTTGAAGATGAATGGCTGCGCGGCGGCCCAGTAACAAAGTTCCTCCCACAAAAATGGAAGGACTCCTACCGATACACCTTCGAAACCGGAGGGACGACCGGTATCCCAAAATCCCGCTGTGTGGTGAACGACCATTGGATCGACTACGAAGAGTTTTCAAAAACCCTGCCTGACGAATCCTTCCCACGCGGGTCAAACTGGCTGATGTTGGGCCCCAGCGGCCCGCGCCGACTCCGGCTTGCCGTCGAGCACCTTTGCCAATTCCGTGGGGGGATCTGCTTCTGCGTCGACCTCGATCCCCGTTGGGTCGTGAAACTCCTGAAAAAGGGAGATACCGAAGGAGCAAAGGCGTACGCAGCCCACGTCATTGATCAGGCATACACCATCTTGACCGCCGGTCATGACATTAAATGTATGTTCGCCACACCGAAACTCCTCGAAGCACTCGCCTTACGTCTGATGGATGAAGGCTCGAGCATTGCAGAGATTGGAATCAAAGGGATTTTTGCCGGGGGAACAGAATTCACCCCTCAATGGTTCCGCTTTTGCAAAGAAGAACTACTCGGGGACGAAGTCTACATCACTCCGACTTACGGAAACACTTTGATGGGACTCGCTTGCGGAAAGCCATTCGATCCTGCAGACGACTACAAAATCACTTACTACGCACCACAACCCCGAGCCGCAATTGAAGTCGTGAAATTTGACGACTATTCACAAACGGTCGGTTATGGAGAAACAGGGCGAGTCAAACTTTACACCCTGACAGAGGAACTCTTCGTCCCAGGCTTCATGGAACGGGATGAAGGAGAACGAGAACTCCCACACACCAAATACCCTTGGGATGGAATCAGCGGAACGCGACCATTCCACGAGTACGCCAAGTCAACTACGGTGGGCGTCTACTAAGATCCACCGTGATTGCTGACCATGAATATCCCGTTGATTGCCGAAAGGTCATCAACGGGATACTTTTGTATAGTAACCAGGCGAAGTTACTCGACCAGCGACGGACAAGAGTCCACACAGAAATGCCCAGAACTACAACGAAATTGATCGCTAACCATTGCCCCGCAAACCTTTTCAATCGCCAGCGACACATCTGCTCGCAAAAACTTTTCGTGAACGCCAAAATTTCCAACACTGAACGCTTGAAGTTCAATTTCGCCGCCACTAATATCCGCCCTCCACACTGACGACCGGGGGTATAGCTCAGTTGGTTAGAGCGCAGCTCTGATAAAGCTGAGGTCTCAAGTTCGAATCTTGATACCCCCACTCGGAGAATCAAAAGTTTATCGATGATTCTCCACACGGGGACGTAGCTCAATTGGGAGAGCACCGGCTTTGCAAGCCGGGGGTTGTCGGTTCGATCCCGATCGTCTCCACTGTTTTCAAAACTCGAACGAGTCGCGAAAACAAAAAAAAGAAGCGAGTTGCAAAGGAAAGAAACTTTGCTAAACTCGAAAGCCCTGAAAAAAACGGGGTATTCGAGAGAAGTACACGAAACTTTTGTGTTTTTCTCTCGCACACTACGGCAGGCGAAAGCTTGAGTGCGAGACACGTCCAGCAGCGTGTAAGCAGGTCCTTCGGGACCGATGATCTTTGATAATTTGGCGTATAGACGCGTGGCATCTGGCTTTGCAATTTTAGCAAATGCCGAGCTCTTGAGGAATGAATGCACGCCTGGCGTGCGGCGTTGCAACGCAAGTTGCAACTAATCGTTTAGCTGCTGATGAGAATCAGCAGTAATTAGAGTGGCTTGCCAATTTTAGTTGTACGATGCGGAGAACATCTGCGTGGTTGCAATTAAGGTGGTCAAGCTAATAAGGGCACATGGGGGATGTCTTGGCGTTGGAAGGCGATGAAGGGCGTGAAAGGCTGCGAAAAGCCTGGGGGAGCCGTCAAATAGGCGTTGATCCCGGGATTCCCGAATAACTGCGAAAGCAGGGCGAACGTGGGGAACTGAAACATCTAAGTACCCACAGGAAAAGAAAGAAAACTCGACTCCCTGAGTAGTGGCGAGCGAAAAGGGAATAGCCCAAACCGGATACTACGGTATCCGGGGTTGTGGGACCAACAATATGTACGCGAATTGCTAGGAGAATCTCTGAGGAAACAGAGACCATAGAGGGTGATAGTCCCGTATCCGAAAGCATGAAGCGGCTAGTTGGCACCCGAGTAGGGCCGGGCACGTGGAACCCGGTCTGAATCTGCGAGGACCATCTCGTAAGGCTAAGTACTAACCAACGACCGATAGTGAAAAGTAGCGCGAGCGAAAGATGAAAAGAACCCCTTCTAGGGGAGGGAAAGAACCTGAAACCATGTGCCTACAAGCTGTCGGAGCACCATGTTTTTAACGGTGTGACGGCGTGCCTTTTGCATAATGATCCGGCGAGTTATGGTCATTGGCTGGTTAAGATCTTCCGGATCGAAGCCGCAGGGAAACCAAGTCTGAATAGGGCGACATTGTCAATGGCTATAGACGCGAACCCTTGTGAACTACCCATGGGCAGGTTGAAGCGCGGGTAAGACTGCGTGGAGGACCGAACTCACTGATGTTGAAAAATCAGGGGATGACCTGTGGGGAGGAGTAAAAGTCTCATCAAACTGGGAGATAGCTCGTTCTCTCCGAAATAACTTTAGGGTTAGCCTCGAGGCACTACGTATTGGGGGTAGAGAGACTGAATTGGTTCGGGGCCCTTCCCAGGGTACCCGTCCTGACCAAACTCCGAATACCAGTACGACTATCTCGGGAGTTAGTCGGCGGGGGATAAGCTCCGCTGTCAAGAGGGAAACAACCCAGATCGCCTGCTAAGGTCCCAAAGTTCGACTCAGTCAGAAAGGATGTTTGGATACAGTGACAGCCGGGATGTTGGCTTAGAAGCAGCCACCATTTAAAAAGTGCGTAATAGCTTACCGGTCAAGTATTCATGCACCGATAATGAACGGGAGTAAGTCGAACACCGAAGCAGCGGAATCACGTAAGTGATTGGTAGGAGAGCGTTCCATTGCAGCACGTGGTACCGTGAGGAGCCATTTTGGGCAGTGGAAGTGATTATGCCGGAATGAGTAAACGATAAGGCAGGTGAGAATCCTGCCCGCCGTAAGCCTAAGGTTTCCTGGGGAAGGTAAATCCGCCCAGGGTTAGCCGGTCCCTTAGTTGAGCCCGAAAGGGGTAGACGATGGACAGCAGGTTAATATTCCTGCGCTGTAGTGTGGAGGACGTTGTTTGGATCGTCATCGGGAGATTAGATTGTCCCGTGCCGCAAGGCCGAGTCCTAGTTGATGAAGTGACGTGAAGGACAACCGAGAAAAGCCCATACGCTAATACAACCGTACTAAAACTGACACAGGTAGGCGAGGCGAGTAGCCTCAGGCGCTCGGGAAAACGCTGGTTAAGGAACTCGGCAAATTGGCCCCGTAACTTCGGGATAAGGGGTGCCTTCGCAAGAAGGCCACAGCAAAGCGGCTCTGGCAACTGTTTACTAAAAACACAGGACTCTGCGAACTCGTAAGAGGATGTATAGAGTCTGACGCCTGCTCGGTGCCGGTAAGTCAAGGAAGGGGGTTCACGCCCACAACCAAAGCTCCGGTAAACGGCGGCCCTAACTATGAGGGTCCTAAGGTAGCGAAGTTCCTTGTCGGGTAAGTTCCGACCTGCATGAATGGCGTAATGACTGGAGCACTGTCTCAACCAGCGACCCGGTGAAATTGTAGCCGTGGTGAAGATGCCACGTACCCGCAGCGTGACGGAAAGACCCTATGAACCTTTACTGTAGGCTGGTATTGGTATTAGGCATGTTCTGTGTAGGATAGGTGGGAGGCTTTGATTCGGAGTCGCCAGATTTCGATGAGCCATTGGTGAAATACCACCCTGAGGATGCTTGATATCTAACCCGTTATCAAAAACGTGGACAGTGCCAGTTGGGCAGTTTGACTGGGGCGGTCTCCTCCTAAAGAGTAACGGAGGAGCTCAAAGGTACCCTCAGCCTGGTTGGCAATCAGGCAAAGAGCGTAAACGTAGAAGGGTGCTTGACTGCGAGACCGATGGGTCGAGCAGAGACGAAAGTCGGAGTTAGTGATCCGGCGGTTCCGAATGGAAGGGCCGTCGCTCAACAGATAAAAGGTACTCTGGGGATAACAGGCTGATCCCGCCCGAGCGTCCATAGCGGCGGCGGGGTTTGGCACCTCGATGTCGGCTCATCACATCCTGGGGGTGAAGAAGCTCCCAAGGGTCCGGCTGTTCGCCGGTTAAAGTGGTACGTGAGCTGGGTTTAGACCGTCGTGAGACAGGTCGGTCCCTATCTGCTGTGGGCGCACGAAATTTGAGGGAGTTTCTCTTTAGTACGAGAGGATTTGGAGGGACGTTCCTCTGGTGTTCCTGTTGTCTCGCTCGAGGCAGCGCAGGGTAGCTAAGAACGGTTCGGATAAGCGCTGAAAGCATCTAAGCGCGAAGCCAGTCCCAAGATCAGATTTCGATTGAGTCCCCTGGAAGACTACCAGGTTAATAGGCTGGCTGTGTAAGAGTGGCAACACTCTCAGCTGACCAGTACTAATGGACGAACGCTTGACCACTTTAATTACGGTCACGCAGGTGCGCAAATTTCTTCAAGAGCTAAAGCTAACGCGTCTATTCGCCATTTTAATATTCACCGTCAGGTGGAGTGTTGAGCATTTTTAACCGGATGCTCAACAATTTCCGGTGACTTTATCCAGTTGGAAACACACGTTCCCATTCCGAACACGACCGTTAAGCAACTGGAGCCGATGATAGTGCCGAAAGGTGCGAAAGTAGGTTATCGCCGGTTTTAATTATCTATCAAGCCCATCAGGTTCACTCCTGATGGGCTTTTTTTTATGCGCACTGCGAAGCGGCAGAACAGTGTCGAGTAGCACAGACGGAAAGCCGAATTCGTATTGAGATCGGTGCGGAGTTCCTGTCACTCGACATTCCTCACTATCGAGCCTCGTTAATGCCCGCTAGTCCAGACGGCGATGTGTTCAGAATGCAAAATGAAACCCGGTTGCCTGCTACTTTGTGCGTAGGGCAACCGGGTTTCATTGTTTACAGCTTGATGAATTGATTCTGATTCCACTTATCGAATGACTGTCGCGGAAGCCTGAATAACACCAGGAGATGTTTTCTCCTGTGTCATGATCTCAACCTGGGCTTGGTAGATGCTTGCTGACTCGGCATCTCCTAAAGACCGGTACAATTTCGCGACGCAAGAAAAGCATTCTGGATCCTCTGAGCTGAGTCGAATCGCAGTGAGATACGATTGAAGTGCGTCTTCATGCTGGCCGGCGCGTGCCTGCAGCTGTCCCATCATTTTCCATGCTAATGTGTAGCGTGGATTTGCTTTGATGGCTGCTGCAAACTGTTCAAACGCTGCCGTCTCTCGTCCTATTTGTGCATAGAGAGAGCCGAGTTGGATTCTGACATACGGATCTGACGGACGTTTCTCCAGTGAATAGACGAGATAGTTCTCTGCATCGCGGAATCTCCGGTTACCGTGGCTGACTGCCGCCATCCCGATAAGAGAATCCCGATGGAAGGGGTTAATCTCAAGGGCCGTCTGAAAAGGGATTGCGGCATAGTCCCAGCGTTCCTCATTCAGATAGGTTTTCCCCAGCAATGCCAATGCGTCGGTGTTGTGAGGGCAAATATCTAACGACTGCTTGGCGTAATCTCTCGCCTCATCAACGTTCCGCTGCCGCAAGTGGTCGAGTCCCAGGTAGAACTTTGCCATCCAGTTTGCTGTCTGAATTCGATCTGCATGGGACCACAGTGACTGCGTATCTCTCCATGTCGACACCTGATAAAGCGTGCTGACACCACAGACGGCGACGATCACTGCTGCAATTCCCATTCGCACAGGGCGAGCAAATTTCAATGAGCTGGTAAGGTCCGCTGCGAGCAATGTGAGTGCCCAGAACAACCCCAGATGGGGAACGTAAGTGAAACGGTCAGCATGGGCCTGACCACCAACCTGAAACAGCCCGATCACCGGCACAAGTGAAATCAGATACCACAACCAGCCGACAATCAGGTACGGTTTCTCTCGTGCCCAAATCCAGACTCCTGCAGAGATTGAAATCAGCAGAGACAGCGACCAGAGCGTGGCAGGCCCGTCGATTTGGCCATGTTCCAGTGGATAAAAAGCACAGAGATTCCAAGGCAGGATTGTCTTGTTGAGATACCAGGCATATGAGCAGAGAGCATTACAGGCTCGTGCTAAAAACGAATGATGAGCGAGATCCATGACCGCGAGATCGCTTTTCTGGGCCAGAATCGTCACAACGGCAAAAAGACCGACGATCATGAACATGGGCACCTTCTCCAAACTCAGTCGCCATAACGATGCCCTGCTCGAATGGTGGAGAAGCCCTGACTCTCGGAAGCCATCACAGCGGTTCAATACCCAAAGGTCCAGGACCAGCATCAACGCCGGCAATGTGACCAGCATTGGCTTGGAAAGCAGACCTAACACCAGAAGACCAAGTACTCCCCAGTACCGGTTCAAATCTGGCCGCTTTGAATAGTGCACATAGGCCAGTAGGGTCAGCAGCAGAAAAAATGTACTGAGAACGTCTTTACGCTCTGAAACCCAGGCGACCGATTCGACATGTAATGGGTGGATGCCAAAGACGAGAGCAGCGAAGAGAGCAACGAGATCTGAAACGCCGACGCGTCGCAAAAACGCATAAAACAACGCCACATTGGCGAGATGTAACAGCAAACCTGTACCGTGAAATCCGGACGCATTCAGTCCAAAGAGTGTCGAATCAAGCTGAAGCGACAGCCAGGTGAGCGGAATCCATGTTCCGGTATCGAATGTCGTGAATGCGTAAACGACTCCACTCCAACTGAGCCCATGCAGCACAGCAAGGTTTTGGGTCACGAACCGGTCGTCGTCATAGTCGACGAAATCGTTCTTGAACGTTCCGAGATAAACTCCCAGCGTCAAGGCGGTCAGAATCGTAAGAGACCGCCAATTGGAACGAACAAACTGCAACATGTCTTCTCCCTGACCGCAAGCCCGGCAGCAGGTTCACCCTGCTCCGCCAGATCTCCATTGGAGCAAGTCGCTCCGGGGTAGAAATTTAGCTCGAAAATGCAGTTTGCAGCAATGTGATTTCTGCCTGCCAAGAGAGGGACACCGGGCAAAGAGAGCGTTTTTATCCAATCTCCAGCGATGAAAAATGGAAAACATTCGTGAGCGATCTATAAAAGACCGTATGCACATCCCAAACCCCGTCAGTGGCGAATCACGAGCAGGCCACTCAAACCGGTCGAGATGGTCGTGTTTTCACTCTGAAGTGCTTCGGTCTATCATGATGCAGCCACAGAGAGGCATCGCCAAGACCACTGGAGACTTTCAGCGATCACTCTGACGTTTGAAGGTGGGATGCGAATAGCAATCCAGAGACTGCGAAAGACTGGTCTTTCGCCAAATGAATGCCAAGCGGACGAGAGTTCCGTATTTGATATTGGAGAAATAAAATGGCTTTGCTGTCACCAGTCCCAGTTGAATCGGCCTCAGAGAAGGTCGCCCAACACTACAGCCGAATCGCTGAGATGTTTGGATCGGAAGCAATTCCCGAACCCTTCTTTATCTACGGCAACGTGGAAATCTTTCTCCGCGACTTCTACATGAACTTCAAAAAGTTCGTGTATACCGATGGACAGATCGACGCAAAAACCAAAGCGGCGATTGGACTTGCTGTCGCTGCTCATGGAAAATGCAAACCGTGGCTCGACTATTTCGGAGCCCGATGTGAGACCTTGGGGTTCAGCAAGGAACAGGTTGCAGAGATTCTGGCAGTGTCCGCGACCAACTATATGTACAATACCTTCTTCAAGTTCCGGGACCTCAGCGGTTCCAGCCTGTTTGAAGGAATGGGAGTCGGCTTGCGGGCTCACACCTTCCACAGTACTTCACTTGGTGATCGACTTGTTGAAATTCTCAACGTCGCAATTAGTGACATCAATGCGTGTAAGCCCTGCACCTCAGGACACGTTGAGAAATCACGAGAACTCGGCCTCACTTCAGAACAAATCCTCGAAGTGATTCAGTGTGCTTCAACGATGTACGCAGGAGTGCAATTCCTGAACTCGGCAACGTAAGACAGAACGCAGAACACCTACAAAAGAGAAGCCCCGGTCAACATGTTGCCGGGGCTTCTTTATTTCAATTCAATCTGGCTGCCGTAGAAGATTATTTCAGCAGTTCGAGCAACACATTGTCGTGTGGATATGGATGGCCGAGGTACTGGCGGAATCCTTCTCCGAATTGCACACCAATCTCTGCCCCGCGTTTTTCTGACCAGCGGCGGCAAGAATCGAGGTACTCATCCATACCGTGCTGACGACGGAGCCATTCACGCTGGCTTTCGTGGCAGGCGAGCATCTCAAGTTTCAGATCCATCGTCTTCGTGACATCGACCACGAAGTCGGCTGGAATCTGATTTCCGAACCAGTCAGTCCCTTCGATCGGGTCAACGAAGTACAACGCCGGGATGTGTTTTGTAAGCGGAGCTGGATCCCACTGCTCGGTTCTGAAATTCGGAACAGCAGCGCAGAAACAGGCTTCGCGAACCAGCTTACAGGTCGCTTCGTGGTCGTTCATATAGTCGACCGGAGGCGCAGTAATGATGATATCTGGTTGAGTCCGACGCAGGACTTCTGTCACTTTCCGACGGCCTTCGTTATTGACCTCAATCGCCAGGTCGCGGAATTCGAGACAGATGTAAGGAGCTCCCAGCAGGTCAGCTGCCCGCTTGGCTTCTGCGCGACGAACTGCGGCAATTTCATCTGCTCCGAGTTCTGCGCTCCCCTTGTCACCGGGAGTCATTGTCGCCAGGAAAATTTCGCAACCACGTTCTTTCAGAAGTGCCAGAGTCCCTGCACACTGCAATTCAATGTCATCAGGGTGAGCATGAATTGCAAGAATACGTGGAGGGCTACTCAGAGAAAAAGACATTCAATACCTCGGCAGAGATCGTTTTGAATCGAACGACTGAAACATCAAATCTGAATCGAGAGCCCGGGACGAACGCTATCTCTTATTAACTGACTGAAAATTGGCACCGTTAAGAAGAAATCTGGCTCATCAATTCGAGGTCATCTCGCCCCTGGAATCAGAATCGAGAGACTTTCACTGCAAGTATTTCGAGTTTTGATCCTGACGTCGAGTCTGTTAATCAGGAAGTTGAACAGATCATCGACGGAAATCCCCCAGAAAGAAAACTCACCGCAAACGGATGAGAATTCCCCTGATTTTCGCCAAACCCGAGCATTCACATGCATTGAATTTGATTGAAGTTCTGCGCAGATGAAGGCTTCCGTTCGAACACGTCCTCTTTATCGATTGAGACGACGATCACAGGCCAGACATATTCAAAGCACCTCGGAGAGCAGAGCGTTCGCTTAGGACAGGCAAATTTCCTGATTCAGCGTCGACTCACCCTGCTGCTCGAATATGATTGATGTTTCGGACGTGAATATTTTGGACTGAAGCGACAGGGATCTGCTTGCGGTTAAACGGCATCCGTCGTGAACTCAGTCAGACGCCTTCGCGCAATGACTCTATAGTCCCGGATGGCGTTCATAACGGCACGTATTTCAACAAAAGGAGAGATCCTTTTGACTTCCGTCCGTGTCTCACTCCGTAAAGTAGGCTCAGAACGTTATTCACACCCGCCGATTCGATGTTCTATGGCACAGCAAAGTATTGAACAGCACCGATCGCACTCCCGGAAATACGAACACAACAAGTTCGTCTATCCGGTGATCTCGCGGCGCAGTCACGGCCTGTCAATTGGTGTGAATCTGAACCCGGACAAGGTTTGCAACTTTGATTGCATCTATTGTCAGGTGGATCGACGCAGTGAAGCAGACCAGCGTTTTGTCGAGCTCGATCGACTGCTGAACGAAATCCGGGACATGCTGACACTGTGTGCATCCGGTGAAATCTTTGAAGATCCGAAGTTTGCCAGTGTCCCACCACATTTACGCCGCCTGAACGACATCGCGTTTTCAGGTGATGGAGAGCCGACGACGTTTCGCAATTTCGATGACATCATCGAGAAGGTCGCCGCACTGAAACGAGAGTTCAAGCTCGATACGGTCAAGATGGTCCTGATCACCAATGCCAGTATGTTTCATCGGGAACGCGTTCAGGCCGGTCTGGCAATTCTCGATCAGAATCAGGGCGAAATCTGGGCCAAGCTCGATGCCGGAACGGAAGAGTATTTTCAGCTCATTGACCGGACGAAGATTCCGTTTCAACGGATTCTGGACAACATCACCGTCGCCGCGTCCGTGCGACCGCTGGTCATTCAAAGTCTGTTCATGAATGTGGAAGGAGTCCCTCCGAGCGAATCCGAGATCGACGCCTACATTCAACGTATCAACGACATCATTCAGGCAGGCGGTCAATTGAAACTGGTTCAAGTCTATACTGTTGCCAGACAGCCTGCCGAGAGTTTTGTCACCTCACTCTCCAATGAACAGGTGGACGCGATCAGTCGGAAGTTGACAGAACGCACAGGAATCCTCGCTGAGTCATACTATGCATGAAGCCGCGTGTGCCTGATGTCGTCAGGAGCCGGAGTGCGAATCACTCCCCCTCCCTTCTCATCTTTACTGACGACTGTTCGAAGACCGCCACTTTGGTGTTCAGCCGAGATCGTCACTGATTCTCACCAGCGATCTCAGCGCTCTCGTATTGAAAATGCGACGTCTGAAATCCAGATGGTATTGCTTTACCGACGATGAAATCGGACCGTTCACACTCCGTGAGGTCGTCCAGCAATTCTCTCGCGGCGCCCTTCAACCCGGCGATCTCGTCCGGCGAGAAACCGAACTCGAATGGGAACGGATCGAAGCGGTCGCTGAGATCACACAGGCCGTCCAATGCCAGGAGCTCAGGAATCGTCCGCTGATTTACCGGCTGGCTGAGTCGAGCCTTCAGTTCTCCAAACGCTGGATTTGCTCTGGTGCACACATTGCTTTTCAACTCGCAATCTGGTGTCTCATTCTGAATGTGATCGGTCGATTGCTTTCGTTCATTCTCTCCCTGTTTCGATAATTCAACCACAATTCAACCGTAATACAGGGAGATCCAGGGGATCAGCATTTCAATTCCATCAGTCATATTCCCCATCGGCGAGCTTCATCAGAAACAACGCAGAAAGCTTCGCCCTTTCCACAAGACTCTCAAGCAAAACAAACTCTTCTGAGCTGTGAATGTTCCCCCCGCGAACGCCTAAGGTATCGACGTTGGGAATCCCGTACGCCGCCAGTCGATTCCCGTCGCAGACACCGCCACTTGATGTCCAGTTCAGTTCCATTCCGAGATTTTTCCCGCAGGTGTGGAATCGCTTCAGCATGCGTTCCAGTTCAGGCGTCATCAGCTTCGGAGGAGCCCGAAACAGACCGTCCAGCTTCATCTGTACGCCAAGCTCACTGGAAATGCCTGTCATGATCCTTTCGATCGACTCACGAATCTCTTCTTCGTGCTGCTGCTGACCATATCGAATGTTAAACCGAACAATTCCCAGGTCAGGCACCACATTGTTTGCAGCCCCGCCATCGATTCTGGCCACATTCAAAGTCAGATCTGGCAATTGTCCATTCAAGGCATTGAGTTCCACTGCAACTCGGGACGAAGCAATGATTGCGTTTCTGCCGAGATGAAAGTCACGGCCAGCATGCGCAGGCACTCCGTGAATAACGATCGCAAAGTTTCCGCTCCCTTTTCTGGTCGAAATCAATCCGCCGTGTGGGAGACTCGGTTCATAGAGCATGCCGAGTTGAACGCGTTTCGCAGCCGCTGCAAACAGAGCTGTTGAGCCCGGCGAACCAATTTCTTCATCGCTATTCAGGATGACATCCCAGCCAACGTCGTACTGGCTGTTCGCTTCAACAAATCGCTCAAACGCTCGCAGAGCAAACAGCAACACCACGATTCCGCCTTTAGCATCCGCCACGCCGGGACCACGTAATGTCACCGCATCTGTGCGTTCGACTTTCTGGAAAGAGGACTCTAATCCGTAAACGGTATCCATATGAATGGCGAGTAAGACCCGTTTCGCGGCGGAGTCTCGTTTCACTGCCACAACATTGGGCCCGAGATGAACTGGAACGGATTTCCCAACCACATCGATCTGTTCAAAGGGAGCCGCAGGTACGATTTGAACGTCGTCCGCCAGTTCAGAAAGCGTCCGGGACAGGATCTTGGCGAACTCTTCCAGCCCCAGGGGGTTAAATGTACCGGTGTTCAGATTCCCCCAGACCTTCACCAGTTCGGCCATTTGGTCCGCCTGCGAATCCAGCCATTCGAGCGCATCTCCATAACGCCCCATATTCTCTCCCCGGCCGATCAACAGGTGTTCACTGACGTTCGCGATTCAGGCTACCCGGTGAAAACTGTTCAGCCTGTTCACATAGTTCTAACCCATTCAGCAAATTGTAAAACCGCCTGATCTGGTGAAAGGTCTGATTCCAGAACGAAGCGTGAGACACAACGAACGTCTGTGAGCACTCTCCCCTTCTATATAGAGGGGGGACCTTGCGAACGCCGAACGATCCGATGCGATGAATAAAAACGGTTCCTAGCTATCACTAGCTTCTAAAACCACCACACCAACTTGCCCATTCCACCCACAATCAAGAATCGAAACACTCAACACAACCGTTTCAAGCGAAAAACACAGAATAACTCATTCTCAAGGCGAGAGTTTACCGATGACAAGGACAACATCATTCGATCGATTCCGCTCCGGGCGACCGGTGTGTCCGGCTCATGCAAACTGGTCGGGCGACGGAACACTCACATGTAAACGACTGAAGGAGTGAGTCCATGCTTCTGCCACGGAAATGGGCACTGAGCTTCGGACTGCTGGTTGCAGTACCGAGTGTCACAGTGGCTGGCCCGATGGAGTTCCGAAAAGGAACCGCGGATGCCGCTACGGCGTCACAAGATCGCGGGAACCAGGAAGTCGCCGATGAAATCGGTACTGCCCTTGGTAAAGCCCGCTTAAGTTACAAAGACGTACAGATCGAGTACCAGGGTGGTGTTGCCATCATCCGTGGTCAGATCAAAGACGCAACTCAGCGTGCAGCTGTGACCCGAATTGTTTCGGGGATCGCAGGTGTTCGCAGCGTCGAAAACCAACTGACTGTCATGGAAGCCGGCGGAACTGCAACTCGTCCAGTTGCAGCTGCCAGCCATGAAGCAGCGGCCGCACACACTGCCGCTTCTCCAATGGCCGCTCGCGGACGTGTTCAACAGGTCAGCAATGAAACAGGTGCACCTGTCAGCAATCAGGCTGTCGCACAGAACATTGCTGAAGCCCTCACATCCGCTGGATTGAGCGGCTACGATATCGAAATTCGATACAAAGACGGCGTTGCCAGCCTGATTGGACCAGTGGAAGCCCGAGAACAGGCAATGCTGGCTCACCGAGCCGCAGCCAGCGTTCCAGGCGTTCATCAGGTTCTGAACCAGCTGACCGTCAATGGTCGTCCAGCAATGCAGCAGACTGCTGCAGCTGGCCCAGGCTACGGTCCAGCTCCTGGTATGCCACAACGGGCAATGCCAGTCAGCCACCAGCAGCCAGGCATGCCACCACAAATGGCAATGGGTCAAGGGATGCCTCCACAGGGCATGCCACCACAAGGCATGATGCCACCGGGAATGCCTCCTCAAGGCATGCCACAGTACGGTCACATTCAGCAGACCGGGCATCACCAGATGTACAATCAGCCGAACATGCCGAACTACGCATGGCCAAGCTATGCTCCGTACGACAACTCGGCAGCGATTTCGTACCCGACTCAGTATGACGCCAGTGCATTCCCATACATTGGTCCATACTATCCATACCCGCAGGTTCCACTGGGCTGGCGTTCGTCCACCCTCGAATGGGACGACGGTCAATGGAGCCTGAAGTTCAGCTCAAAGACCGACCGCTGGTGGTGGTTCCTGAATCCACACAACTGGCACTAATTCAAACAGTCCATCGTGAAAAGGCGGCCGCTGCTGTTCAATTCAGAATTGATCACTCTGTCGCCTTCACAAATCACGATGAACGTTGAACTTTTAGCTTCCAGTTGATGCCCTCTCACCACTCCTGTTCTTCAGTGAGTCGTGAATGCGGTCTCCGTGTCGAATGATGAAACACCTCCCGGGTCTCCTCGGGAGGTGCTTTTCTATACTGACTGCACTTTGCCAGCCAGGTCATTTACGAACCTTTTCTCAGTATCGAATTTCGATATCAGGTTCTATGACTTCAGGCAGCATCGATCGCAATCGTCGCAATCACCAAACATCTATTCCCATATGTGTCGTTGGCTCTCCATCGTTTCGAATTGAAACCTCAACGACGATTCCGCAATCCATTCCCAGTTCAAGATAGGACTCAATTCGATCTCGTTGCCAGCAGCTCTCAAGGAACCTCAAACCCTGCAAAGAACGTGGCAGACGTTATCAATTCGAAGTCACTACTCTCTCGATGCCGCAGCAAATCCGGTCTTGAAAAACCGGTCTTTCCGTGAAATCAACCGGAAAGTAGACTGCCAACCCGTCTCCGTCTGCAGAGCACCCCCTCCGCATTGAATGGCCAACCGCCATCCTCCCCAGGACGGAACGCATCGACATCCAAGGAAGGAATCTGTCCCGATGTACCTAAATTTGAGTAAGGCCGGATGGTTAACAACCGCGCTGACTCTCTTTGCGTGCGTCCTCTCGCAATCTGTCAACGCACAGGAAGTGCGTTCGGCGATGGCTGGTGGATCAGGCGCTCAAGCTAATGGCCGCCCTGCTCCGATGGATGCCTCGGCCATTATCTCGCCTGAACTCGAAAAAATCCTGCAGACCTGGGAACAGAAATCCGGTCAAGTCAACCGGATGAAAGGCGAGTTCACCCGCATTGAATATGATCAAATCTTCACGACTGCAAAGTGCGCCGTTGGAAAGTACTGGTTTGAAAACCCAGACAAAGGTCGTATGGATTTCATGCCAGACCCAAACGCCAATGCGACACCAGCACGTCAGGTGACACGAGGCGACAAGACCTACAGCGTTCAGGCAGCTGAAGCACACTCGTGGATCTGCGATGGCGAACAGATTCTTGCCATCGACCTGGTCAAAAAAGAATACAACCGCATTCGCATTCCAGAACAGTATCGCGGAACCAAGATCAGCGATGGCCCATTGCCATTCCTCTTTGGAATGCAGGCTGCAAAAATCAAAGAACGCTACATTCTCGAATTGGGTTCCATGCACAACCCACAGCAGATCATTCACATCGTTGCCTACCCTAAGATGCAGGCTGAACAACGTGAGTATCGTGTCGCTGAAGTGCTGCTCGATCCTGTCGCCTACCTGCCAAAAGCGATTCAGCTGCAGGATCCAACCGGAAACAAGCAGACCGTGTATGTATTCACAAAGCATGATCAGGTGACTCTGCCGTTCCTGCCACCACCGGGCCCATTTCGCCCGCACATGATTGGATACAAAGTCATTCTTGATGAAGAATCAACTTCATCTCAGGATCGCGAAGCTAAAAAAGAAGGCATCATGATCCGATAAGCGATCACAGACTGCCCTAAGAATCAAATTCCAATTAGACACAGGCCGGAAGAAATCACTTCCGGCCTGTGTTTTTGTAGCTGTATGACTTTCCGGCTCTCTCTTTAAGAACTCTTCAATTGTCGAACGAAGACGATTCGGAAGTTTTCAGAATCGGTTTCCATTCACGCCTTTCCTCGACACGTTCAACACTTTAAATTGTCTCAACATCAAGCAAAGTTGATCATCCAGACGGGGCCAGCCAATGCTGAGCGATTCAGCATTTCAGGCATCGACATTGATGCTCCCTTGAGGTCACAGTCAGCGCACGACTGGAATGTTTGACCACGGCAGCAGCGAATTCACCGGGAAGACCAGATGACAGAAGCGGGAACGGGAACCAGTCGCGGACTCTGGAGTCGATGGACCGGCATTCCACTCTATCTTCGAATTCTGGGAGGCCTTTTCATTGGGGTCGCGATCGGGCTGATATTGGGTCCTAGGGCGGAGTTTCTTGAGGTCCCAGCGAAGATCATTCTGCAACTGCTCGGAGTTCTTGCTCCTCCGTTGATCTTTATTGCCGTCGTTCACGTCCTGATGACCACTGTCATTAAGCGTAACAAAGCTGCGAGGCTGGCATTTCTACTTATCCTCAACACCAGCGTCGCAATTTTCATTGGGCTTGCGGTGGCAAATGTTCTTCAGCCAGGAAAGCTCTCGAAGATCGGAAGCCCGACCGAGACCCTGAAGGAATTGGCCAAGAAAACACCAATGGAGCTCGTTATGGGGAATATCCCCAAGAGCTTGACCGGGCCGTTCGGCGATTCTCCAAACATTATCGGTGTCATTATCCTCGCACTTGCCGGGGGCCTTTCCATCCGAGAGTTGCGTTCCCGTCGCTCAATACCTCATCTGGAAGAACTGATCGAGAGCATCTATCAGATCCTTTTAATCGTCCTGCATTGGGTCATCCAGCTTGTCCCTTTCGGCGTTCTAGGGATCGTCGCCAGTATTGTCGGCACCAAAGGCTTCGCCCCCTTCTATGCATTGGGATACTTCATTGTCGCAGTGGTCTTCGCGTTGTTCCTTCAAACCTGCTGGTACATGATCAGAATCCGCTTGCACTCCTGGGCCAGCCCCAAAGAGGTTCTGCAAGCGATGCGTGATGCGCTCGTCATGGCGTTTTCGACAAGCAGTTCTACCGTCACGATGCCGTTGACTTACGAATGTCTTCACAAACGCCTCGGCGTTCGGGAAGAATCCGCAAGCATGGGAGCTTTGGTAGGAGCCAATTTCAATAACGATGGAACAGCATTGTATGAAGCAATGTCTGCGTTGTTCGTTGCACAACTGCTTGGAATTCAACTGTCAGGCTGGGAACAGGTACTTGTTGTTCTGACCTCAATACTCGCATCAGTCGGCGCAGCAGGAATTCCAGAGGCAGGACTCGTCACGATGACTCTCGTATTCACAGCAGTGGGGTTGCCGGTCGAATACATCGCGTTGCTGATTCCGGTAGACTGGTTCCTCGATCGTTGCCGCACCACGATTAACGTGTTGGGCGATGTGAACACCAGTTGCATGCTCGATGGGCCGGTCAAAGAGATCCCTGAACCTGAACTCGAACCATCAGAATCGATTCAGAATTTTTCAATCGTCACCGACGAAGTCTGACGTTTTTCATCTCCACGAACAGTTACAAGAACTGCGTGGATTCGCTCTAAGAATCAATGAAAGCGGTCTGGCTCTCCATCGGAACCAGACCGCTTTTCATTTCTCGCACGTGACTCAAAACAAACAGTAATGAGCAACAACTGAGCTTAGTCGAAGAGACTGGAGTACAGTTTGGACCGAAACTCCTGCCATTCGTGATACCCGTTGCGATCATTGGATCGTTCAACAAGCTCGCAGGTCCACTCGTCCATGCGCCGGAGTCTGTCGGAAACAACCCGAACGATGTTGACCACAATTTTGTGAGCGGCAGACGGACATTCCACACGAAGTTGCTCGTAGGAATCAAACATCAGCCGGATCGTTTCCACATGGTCAACAGCTCTGACCGATGCTGAATGAGCTTCAGCCTGGAGAAATGACATCTCCCCGAAGATGTTGGAAGGTTCAAGAGTCGCCAGTCGGCTCGAGCGATTCTGGCCGTGCTTAATGACTTCACACAACCCGTCCAGAATGATCCAGACTCCGTGGTACTTGTTTCCTTCGGTCAGAATCTCTTCGCCGGCCGAAAACCCTTCTGTCCGCATGTGCTGAAGACAGGCTTTTAATTCCTCAGTCGTCAACCCGGTCAACAATGGACTGCGTTCTATCACCGCACCAAAATTTTCAAGCACTCCCAATGGGTTCTGCTCAGGCATCGTCATCCCTCTCAAAGCCGCGAACAGGGTTCGCTTGGTGGTCTACGAGTATTGAAAAGACATCAATCGAATCAACCGTTTTGAAGCCAGCGTATTCAACGTCGATCTAGATCCCGCCAAGAACAGTCGCTCGACCGACACGACCAATTCCAAGAACATACGCGGCAGTTCTCAGGGAAATATTCTTCTCACTCGCAATCTTCCAGACATGATCAAAGCTCTCGGTCATGTTCTTCTCAAGTCGTTTTCGAACCTCTTCAAGCTCCCATTTGAAATGTTGTCGATTCTGCACCCATTCGTAGTAACTGACAGTCACACCACCAGCGTTTGCCAGGATGTCGGGAACGACAAGAATGCTATTCCGTTCAAAGATTGAGTCGGCATCGAATGTCGTTGGATTGTTCGCCGCTTCGACAATCAATCTGGCTTTGACCTCGTTGGCGTTGTCTGCAGTCAACACTCCCCCCAGTGCAGCCGGAATGAGGACATCGACATTTGCGGCCAGCAGTTCTGCATTCGAGATATTCACAGCGCCAGGGAAGTTGACGACGCTTCCTGTCTCAGCGGAGTGCTTCAGCAACGCAGGGATATCCAGTCCTTGGTCGTTCTGAATTCCACCATGCTGATCCGAAATAGCGACGATCTTCGCGCCTTGTGAATGCAGAATTCTGGCAGCATAACTTCCGACGTTACCGAACCCCTGAATCGCAATGGTTGAACTTTTCAGACTTCGTTTCAGACGTTCCAGCGCCGACTGGGTCACAATCGCGACACCACGTCCTGTGGCTTCTTCACGTCCTTCAACACCATGCAGTTCAACAGGTTTCCCAGTCACACAGGCAGGATTGAACCCATGATATTTCTCGTACTGGTTCATGAACCACGCCATGGTCTGCGAGTTCGTTCCCATGTCAGGAGCGGGGATGTCCTGATCAGGCCCAACAACTTCATGAATCTCATCGACAAATTTTCTGGTGATGCGTTCAATCTCCCGCTGACTGAACATTGAAGGATCAATTCCAATCCCTCCCTTGGCACCTCCATAGGGAATGTTGACCACGGCAGCTTTCCAGGTCATCAACGAAGCGAGGGCTCGCACTTCCTCGGCATCAACTTCTGGATGATATCGCAGCCCCCCTTTCATCGGTCCCCGTGATTTATCATGCTGGACCCGATACCCCATGAAGGTCGCAATCTGTCCATCATCCCGTTCAATCGCGATCTGGACTTTCACCTCTCGTAACGGTGTTCCCAACAATTGGCGCATGTTGGATGAAAGGCCTACCGTATCTGCCGCAATATGGAAATAGCGGTCCGCAGATTCATTCGCATTCATTTCGTTCCTCGCTCTCCTGCCAGGATCACATGAATCGAGATCAGGTTGATCTATTACAATGATGTTATGGGCTGATTCAGACACCGAAACACCGTAGACACTGCTGTCACAATCTTATGCGTCTCACACCATTGAGGCGATGCCTTTCTGACGCCGAATCTCCGCGATCCGTTCATGAACTCTGGTATTCACGCATTTTCCTGTTGAACAGCAAACGCAGGCAAAGCAGAAAGCGGTGCTTCTTACTGAAAAGTCATCGAAAACGAGGCGTGTTCAGCTTCCATACAAACAACGCACAATCCAAATCTGTCAGAAAAGCCCAGGATTCTCCCCAATTTCCAGACAGCATTTGACCGCCGACTCAGAACTCCACACACTGAAAATTATGAATTGATGCAAAGCAACACATGAGTCCGTCAAAGGGATTACCATGAAACTGTCGAGATATCAGACAACAACTATCATGACCGCCTGGCTGATGGCGTTTCTCCTTTCCGCGTCAATTTTCGCTGATGTCGGTCCTGCCGCTGCTCCACTGAAGTCGTCCATCAGAAAGGGAATTGCGTTTCTGAAAACAACTCAGTCAGAAGACGGCACATGGACATCTTCGACCTCCATCGGAATCACTGAGCTCGTCACTTACTCATTGCTGATCAACGACGTCTCTGCGGATGATGAGGTTGTGCAACGAGGGTTGAAGGTGATCGAACGTCATATTCAACCGGACGGCGGAATCTATTACCCGAAGTCCAACCACAAAAACTATGAAACATCTCTCGCGGTCATGACGCTGACCAACGCCAACGCCGATGGACGTTACAACGACACCATCAGTAAAGCGGTGAACTACCTGAAAGAGATCCAATGGGACGAAGGAGAGATTGGCGACAAGTCTCACACGTCCTTCGGAGGAGCCGGATACGGTTCTCACTCCCGCCCGGATCTTTCAAACACCACGTTCTTTCTTGAAGCAATGCAGGCGGCTGGAATTTCCTCACATGACACGTCTGTCCAGAATGCACTGGTCTTTATTTCACGCTGCCAGAACCGTGAATCCGAGCACAACACCACAGAAAATGCAGGAAAAGTGAACGACGGTGGGTTCTATTACACTCCAGCAAATGGCGGGAGTTCACAAGCAGGGACAACACCAGATGGGGGTCTCCGCTCATACGCCAGCATGACCTACGCAGGGTTGAAAAGCATGCTCTACGCAGGGGTCAGCCCCGACGACCCGCGAGTCAAAGCGGCAAGCGACTGGCTCAAACAATTCTACAGTGTGAAAGAGAACCCCGGCATGGGCCAACAGGGACTCTATTACTACTACCAGATGTTTGCCAAAACGCTGGACACACTGGGAAGCGATGTCTTCATTGATGCCTCTTCCGTTAAGCACGACTGGCGGAAGGATCTGGCAGAGCAACTCTTCTCAGAACAGAAGCCTAACGGCAGTTGGAGCAACGTGAATGAACGCTGGTACGAAGGAGACCCAAACCTGGCGACAGCGTATGCATTGATTGCACTCTCGAAATGTCAGGCTCCGAAAGGCCGATAGTTTGCCCAGCAATTGAGAGGCAAACCCGTTGATCAAACGAGAAGAGGGCGGCAGACCATGATGTCTGCCGCCCTCTTACTGTGTCATCCTGCTTGTCAGTCAAATCAATTGGTCTGACTGACAAACGTCTTCAATACCAAAATCCGTTACTGATCGGACCCGTGACATTTCTTGAACTTCTTGCCACTTCCACACGGACAAAGATCGTTTCGTCCAACCTTGTCATCGAAGTTGCGAATCGTCTTCACAGATTGACTTGATTCACCTGCTGATTCAGATCCATCCGGGCCTGACTCTTCATATTCTTCGATTGCAGCACGAGCCTGTGTGTGCTGTGCACTGGAGTTGGCCCACAACGAATCGAGGAACTGAGGAGAACTTTCGGATTCGAGACGGAATACCGCCGAAGTCGACTGCTCGGCAATGCGTTCCCACATCTGCTCGAAGGCTTTCATCCCCTGTCGTTTGTACTCGACCTTCGGATCCTTCTGAGCATAGCCGACGAGCCCAATTCCGGACCGCAAATGGTCCATGTAATACAGGTGCTCTTTCCAGGCGTGATCCAGCATCTCCAGCAACAGGTAACGCTCTGCCTGTCCCAATTCCGGACGGTAGAGATCATCGATGCGCTGCAGACAGTACTGACGTGCCTGCGCATTTGTAAGATTCTCAAGCTCGTTCAGTTCCAGTTGAATGCGGAACTTGCTTCGCAGGAAATCTGAAAATGCCTTGGCCGACGCCGGGGTGACCTTGGCGTTCTCCAAATCCCCGAAGGAACGCTCCAGAGCTGGCTCAAGGGCGTCAAATGATCCCGTCGCTGGATAGAATTCACGACTGCGATCCGCCAGAGTCTCTGCAATCTGAGGACGTTCTTTTTCCTTCAGATCATCTTCTGTCAGATTCGTTTCGAACCGCTTATTTGCCCACTGAATCAATCCCGCCCGATCCACTTGTGGTCCGGATTCCAGATAGCGATTCATCCCGACGGCGACCGGGAAACGAACTTCACGGTCATGGTAACGCTCGCGGACTCGCTGCAGGACAGCCGGCAATGCAGTATTCGCATCATCAAAAGCCAGCAATTCTTCCGGAGTCATTTCAACACCGAAGTGATGACGCAGCCATCCGGACAGTTGTTTCTGCCCGAAGTCCGCTGCCAGAATCATATCGAGTGCCGAGTAATCGAAGCGTTCAATCGCCTCATCTGCCCGATTCTGCAGGTACCGTGCGATCTCGTCCCGGTCAAATTCCCCTTCCGGCAATTCTCCTCTGGCCACCTTTCGCAACTCGCGATCGTTCAGGTTCAACCCGAACATGCGGTTTGCCCAGTTGGCGAGTGTCTGCCAGTTCCAGTCCCGAGAATCCATGTCTTTCGGAAGATTCTCGTCGATCTGTTCTTCGATGACTCCAGCCGCCTGGCTGCTGGCTTCGCCGCTCAAGAACGTGACCATCTGGCCTTTGTCCATGTCACGCAAATCGCGAGCATCGACAGTGATTCCCATGCTTTGCCCGGCAAACGCAGCGGCGGTTTCCCAACGGTACTGCGGTTTCAGGAACTCAAGTGCCCATTTGGTCACCTGCTTATCGAGCATGTCCAGAATCAGCTCGCGGCAATTATTTCCATCCAGAATTCGCTGACGGTAGGTATAGACCTCTTTACGCTGGTGGTCCATCACTTCGTCATATTCGAGCAGGTGCTTACGCGACTCGAAGTGGCGTTCTTCGACCCGCTTTTGTGCCTTCTCGATCTGGCTGGTCACCGACCAGTGTTCAATCGATTCCCCTTCCTGCATACCGAGCCAGGAGAGCATCGCTTTCACTTTGTCGCCAGCAAAAATTCGCATCAGGTCGTCTTCCAGAGAAAGGAAGAAGCGACTTGAACCTGGATCACCCTGACGACCAGCACGACCTCTCAACTGCAAGTCGATACGTCGGGAATCGTGGCGTTCAGTTCCGACCACATGGAGACCGCCGAGTTCCGCAACTTTACGGCCTTCGACTTTCATCCCTTCCCGTTGAGCAATCTGATCGGCCAGTTCGTCCCATTCCTGTTTTGGCACATCGAGACGGGAAGCGTATTTGTTCTTCAGCTGTTCCCATGCCATGTGTTCGGCGTTACCGCCCAGAATAATATCTGTTCCGCGACCGGCCATGTTTGTGGCGATCGTCACTGCATTCAGACGTCCGGCCTGAGCAACGAACTCGGCTTCGCGTTCGTGATATTTCGCATTGAGAACAGCGTGCTTCACGCCACGTTTTCCGAGCAACGAACTCAGGCGTTCACTCTTCTCAATCGAAACCGTTCCGACCAGAATCGGTCGGCCGGACTTATGCACTTCGACAATCTCATCAACAACCGCGTTCCACTTTTCACGTTCAGTACGATAGACAACGTCCTGATAGTTGATGCGCTGACTTGGGCGGTTCGTTGGAACGGCAACCACACCCAACTTGTAGATCTTGTGGAACTCGTTTGCTTCTGTCATCGCGGTACCGGTCATACCGCCGAGCTTTTTATAAAGTTTGAAGTAGTTCTGAAGCGTGATGGTCGCCATGGTCTGCGACACTTCTTTCACGCGAACGCCTTCTTTGGATTCAACGGCCTGATGCAGTCCGTCGCTCCATTGTCGACCTGGCATCTTACGACCAGTGTGCTCGTCGACGATGACCACTTCGCCATTCTCAACGACGTAATTCACATCGCGTCGATACAGGTTGTGTGCCTTCAATGCATTATCGATCAGGTGTGGCCACTCCATATTCCCTGCGGAATAGAAGCTCTCAACACCGACCAGTCCTTCCGCACGACGAACCCCTTCATCGGTCAGATGGCAGCTGTGTTCTTTCTCTTTCACTTCGAAGTCACGGTCACGCACGAGCTGGCGGGCAATACGGTCAGCACGAGGATACTTTGTCACATCGTCGTGAGCCGGACCGGAAATGATCAGCGGAGTTCGTGCCTCATCGATCAGGATGTTGTCGATTTCGTCGACGATCGCAAAATCCAACGGGCCCTGCACCTGAAGCCGATTTGTTGGCTTCATGTTATCGCGAAGATAGTCGAACCCAAACTCGTTGTTTGTTCCGTAGGTGATGTCCGCGGCATATTCTTTCTGCCGCTCTTCTGGCCGCATCTGGGATTGAATCGCTCCCATGGTCAGGCCGAGCCCCATGTGCAACGGCCCGATCCATTCCATATCGCGTTTCGCGAGATAGTCGTTCACCGTAACGACGTGAACTTTGCCAACCAGTGAATTCAGATAGGCCGGAAGAGAAGCAACGAGTGTCTTTCCTTCCCCGGTCATCATTTCAGCGATCTTGCCCTGGTTGAGGATATATCCCCCGACCATCTGGACATCGTAGTGCCGCATCTGCAGATAACGGACACTCGACTCGCGCACTGCAGCGAATGCTTCAGGGAGAACATCGTCCAGAGTTTTCCCGTCTGCGATTTTCTTCTTGAGCCGATCTGTCGTTGCCAGAAGTTCGCCTTCAGACAACTTCTTCATGTCCGGCTCGAGTGAGTTGATCCGATCCAGAACCGAACCTGGGATGACTCGAGAACTTCCGTCTCGTTCTCGAATGAATCCGGTTGCTCGAACTTCACGTTCGTTGGCGGATCCGAATACCCCCCGAATCATCCTCTCAATAACTGCGGTGATTGAGTTAAAAAAATCACCCAGACGATCCATAAAATCCATGATATTGATCCAGGACGTTCCGTGACGGCTTCGTCAGCATTGTGCTTCGAACAATCGAAGCCTCAAAATTATTACGACGAAAGCCATCCTGACATGACCGCCGGGCCGCAACTCTGGCACGATGGGATCACCAAAGTCCAGAGGAAACGGGCAGAGTCGAATTCGAATGCAGACATCATGCGCGATCCATTTGCGATCGTCGCAACACACGTGCATGGTAAAGTTTATTTTTACCGCAAAAACCGGTCAACCCGCCCCTGCGTTTTCACAAGCGGCAATACACGTAATTGCAACTCAGGTCTGCTGAAGTGGCAAGCATTGCCTGTTCGTGGGCCAGATCGAGGCACTCTGCCAGTCGCCTGACGGCATCAGCACGAAAAGTGATCACGCGAGATTCCGGTCGAAATGTCCGGCGTTTTGCTGCTGAATCATCGCTTTAGCAGATATCCCACCAAGGAATAACGCATTTGTAATGCGATGTTCTTTACCTGCACCGGTATGATTTCGACATCTTTCATTCCGACGCAGTGTCCGACAAATTCACGCAACAACAAACTCGCACGCGATCCATTCATAGAAACTCAGTAGTCTTGAGCACACAACGACATCGCATCGATTTGCAACACTTCGCTACTGAATCGGTGACGGATCGTCCATTTTTTGCATTTTAACGAATAAAATCGGCCGGTTTTCGTCGAGTGAGTGTTTATACGCTACATGATTTGCCTACGAAGAAATTGACAGCGTCAGGGCAACTGCGGTAACATTACCACGTATTACCTTTCTTTGATCGATCATACTCCGTTAGCAATCAGTACTGTATCAATATTGAAGAGAGGCCTATCCGCAATAATTTCTCCTTTGGCTCCCTGTTGATGTCATACTTGGTCAGGGGCCATGCAATGGGACTCTCACCTGAGTCATTCGGAAGAGCGTTTGTTACGCCGACGGAATGGCTTGCGGATGTTTGGACAAACGGAGCGTAAGTCCATGCAACAAGCCGAATTAAGTGTCGTGTCAGGTAAGCAGGCAGGGGCTGTGATCCCGCTGCCACAAGGGAAGTTCTTGATTGGTCGCGAGGAAGATTGTCATCTTCGGCCAAACAGTGAGCTTGTCAGTCGTCATCACTGCGTCTTCACTGTCGACGAATTCACCGTCCGCCTTCGAGATCTCGGAAGCACGAACGGAACGCTCGTCAATGGCGAGAAAATTCGCGGAGGCGTCGTTCTCAACTCCGGCGACATCGTTTCAATTGGCAAAATTGAGTTCCGGGTTGTCATCAAAATCACCGAAAGCGATACCGCAACAAACATTGCGATCGCCAATGACACCCAGTTGATCTCCAGCGGCGGCACCTCTGCTGACCTTCCAGTCACGCCTGCCCCAACTGTTAACGGCGTGCTCGGCGGATCATCTTTTGAGATTCCGACCTCGAGTGAAACTCTCACTGACGTCCCGATGGTTCCACAACCCGGACTGTCAAATTACTACATGCCAACTGTCGGCGCTCCTCCTGGTGCGGAAAACCAGTTTGCTCCGCCGGGCGGTCCGGGAATGCCACCGCAGATGGGGTATCCACCAATGGGATATCCTCAGATGATGCCATATGGATACCCTGGTTACCCACAAATGTATGGGCAGCCGATGATGGGATATCCACAGATGCCGCAGGGCTATCCGCAAATGCCGATGGCAGAACCTGCAACGGCGCCTGTCGAAGCGGCGACTGAATCCTCTGTCCCGTCCCCGCCGGTCAAGCTGCCTGATCCATCTGAAACTGGCGCAAAAGCACCGGCTCCAAAACCAGTTGCTGCTCCAGCCGGAGAAGGAAAGACCGCTGAGGCCAAAGCGAAGGAAGAAGCTCCGAAACGAGCGGAAGACATTATTCAGCAATACCTTAAACGTCGTCCCACAACCGGGGGCTAAGTCGAATTTCACAAGCTGGAAAGAAAGCGTCGACTGACTTTCCGACTTGTGAAGGACACTTTGTGCCCCAGAAGTCGCTGGCCGATTCAAATACTCATAGGCGTTTGTGTCATCACAAACGCCTATGTCATTTTCACCCCGAAGTTCGTCACACGGGGAGAACACAACACCTGAAGGTACGATGGACTTGTCCGACAACTCAATGTCGACAATCTCACCGTACCTTCTTTGCTTTGGACCTGTTTGTTCTATCATGTCCCGTCCCCGCAGTTTCGGTGAGCGGGGACAGACAATCAAACGCAATGCATCATTGGCACCTGCGCCACAGAACCGGGACCTTCAGGGTAAAGACAGCCGCATGATCGACTTTAACGCCGTTCAAGAACGCCTTCTGGCTGCTCTGGAATTCTCAGCACATGCTGACCAACTCGTGATGTCGTATTACGGCGAAGCCGGTCTGAAGGTGGAACTCAAACAGGACCAGTCTCCAGTGACAGCTGCCGATCGCGAGGCAGAAGACCTGTTGCGTCAACGACTGCTTGAAATGTTTCCCCGTGACACCGTGAAAGGGGAAGAATTTGGCGAGACACTCGGCGACAGTGGATACCGTTGGATTCTTGATCCCGTGGATGGAACCAAGTCGTTCGTGCATCAGGTTCCTCTGTTCGGCATGTTGATCGGGTTGCAGTATCAAGGCGAAAGCATTGCCGGCATCTGTCGCCTGCCCGCCACTCGCGAAGTCGTCTACGCCTCACGCGGACAAGGAGCCTGGTGGCAACAGGGAGACTCCGCTCCTGTTCGCGCTGAAGTCACCACGACCGCTGCACTCAAAGACTCCCTGTTTTGCTATACCGCTGTCGAGGGTTTCCAACAGATTGACCGAATCGACGTCCTCGACAACATGGCAAAGCAATGCCGCCTGTCACGAGGCTGGGGAGACTGCTATGGCCACATGCTTGTCGCAACCGGCCGTGCCGACCTGATGATTGATCCTCTGCTGGAAGAATGGGATGCTTGTGCGCTGATTCCAATCGTGGAAGAAGCAGGGGGCGTTTTCATGGACTGGACCGGACGTTCAACTGCCGTGGGTGGCAATGGAATCTCTCTGACGCCGAAACTCAAATCCGCAGTTGAGGCCGTGATCGCTCCGACTTCCAGATAAGCCCACTCGCAGCGAGTGAAGGAATTCAACTCCGTTCTCACCGCCCTGCCACGATAACCGACGCCGAAATTCAACGACACTTTGCAAACCGCCAGCAACTCATTGTCCTTCCCTTGGAGGGACGCCGGATGGATCAGTTCCCGTGGAAGATGAATCAAAAGAATCCGCATTGAATGATCTCGCCTGGGATCTTGTTCACCAGCTCATGAACCGACAGGATGAGCTTCGCATTGAAGAAATCTCCGGTTTCAGCCCCGGCGTTGTGCTGGACTTTGGCGTTGATTCACCTGGCGGTATCGCCGCTGGTCTCGCGCTCGCGGAAATCTGCATGTGCGGACTCAGCGATGTCACCATGTCACAGGGGACTCTGGCAGGACTCGGTTGGCCGATGTTGCAGGTGCAGACAGATTCTCCTGTCGAAGCCTGTCTACTGAGCCAGTACGCTGGCTGGAAAATCAAAACAGAAGAGTACTTCGCAATCGGCTCCGGCCCCATGCGTGCTGCCGCCGCACGAGAAGAACTCTTCCAAAGGCTGGAGTATCAGGAACACCCAGACGGTGTTGTCGGAATCCTCGAAAGCAGTTCGCTTCCTGGCCCTGACATCATTGAACTGATCGCCAAGGACTGCAACGTTCCACCAGATCAGGTTGCCCTGCTTGTCGCGCCGACAACAAGCTTGCCTGGGACAATGCAGGTCGTTGCCAGAAGCATTGAAACCGCTCTGCACAAACTTCTCGAACTTGATTTCGATATCACCAGAGTCGATGCAGCGATCGGGATCGCTCCGATTCCGCCAGTCGGTGCAGACGAACTTGTCGCCATCGGTCGGACGAATGATGCGATACTCTATGGCGCTCGCGTCACGCTCTGGGTCACCGGTGACGACGAATCCATTGAAGAATTAGGCCCCAGAATTCCGTCCTCAAGCTCGCCTCAATACGGGAAGCCGTTTCTCGAATTATTCGAAGCGGCCGGCAAAGACTTTTACCAGATGGATCCTTTGCTCTTCAGCCCGGCTCAGGTTGTTTTGCAGAACACCGAAACCGGTCGGGTCCATTATTTCGGGCAGATCAATGAAGAGATCCTGAAGCAATCTTTTGGGTTGTAAGACAATCACTTCAACAAACAGTTCCGGCGTTGCAGATGATCCTATTCCTTTCTGAATTGATGACATGCAGGAAGCTGGTGCGATTTCTGAGTGATGCAAGTACAATCGAACACATTCGAAACTGCCAATAGAGCCACCGACTCTGAACATCGAATCGATTGCCCCTGACGTCACGGTGTTCGTCACGGAGAAACTCACTTGGAAACTGCGTCCACTGCAATCAAACCGACTCAAGGACGAGGCTGGGCTGCCTTTGGTCTCCTCGTCGGACTCTGGTTGCTCTACGAAGCCATCATTGTCGGAGCAGGAAGATCGTATGTCACGGAGTTAAACGGGCACCTGAGTCAGGCAACATACAATGACTATGTCGCCGGTTCCTCCGAGTTCAGCCTGTCCCGAACGATAGGCGTCTGGGTGGCAGCACTCATGACACTCTGCGCGTTCTCGTTTCTCTACCGCGATAATCCATTCTATAAGTTTGCGGAGGCTGTCTTTGTCGGGACATCGGCCGCATACATCATGGTCGTCAGTTTCTGGACCGTCGTGATTCCGACGCTCCTCGCCAAGCTCTGGCCAGCATGGATTCAATCATGGGCACTCCCAGGTATCCCGATCGTTCGGGACGAAAACTGGTGGCTCTATCTCATCCCACTTTTACTTGGTGGAATGCTGCTCTGGCGACTTTCTCCTAAAGGAGCATGGATTGCCCGCTGGCCTCTGGCCTTCATCATTGGATCAACCGCAGGAATTCGATTGATCGGGTTTCTTCAGGCCGATTTCATCAGCCAGATTCAAAATACAATTCACCCTGTGATCGTCACCCACGAGACGGCAACAGGGCTGTCCGGAGTCGCGTGGGGAGAAAGCATTCAACAGATTCTTCTGGTGCTCTGTGTGCTCGCCTCGCTGATTTACTTCTTCTTCTCTGTGGAACACCAGGGTGTTGTCGGACGTGTCTCCCAGATGGGAGTCTGGGTTCTGATGATCACCTTTGGAGCCTCATTCGGATACACCGTCATGGGGCGAATCGCGCTACTGGCAATTCGATTCGAGTTCCTCTTCGATGACTGGCTCTGGCTGATCGACCCCACTGGCAGCCGAACGGCCCTGTAGATCAACTCACTGAAAAGGAAAAACTCGGCAGGGACAGTCCCAACCGAGTTCGAAAACAACATCAGGTGGAATGAATCACGAAGCCTGACGATGCGCCAGAGTATTTCCCATAGATCATGCTATGTCTCTGGAACCCGTCATTATGCCGGCAGGGAACGTGCTGCGCGGCCACATGCTCGCGACCGATACGGTCTAGAATTCTCCGACGACATTTCCGTCCTGACGATTCCCGAGATTCTGCCAAGTCGCGAGGTTAATGTTCTCGCTGACGAACCGCACTGAACCATCGACGAGCATCGCCTGAACTCCGCCTGCATGCTTACTTCGTGCCGCAGTATTCACATAGACGTCGAAGCGTTCGCAGTCGATTGTCGTCGAATTCGGGGTAATAAGCGTGCCGAACTGCCAAGTCGAAGTCTGGCCATAAAGCCATGAAAACCCTCGACGAGTCCGAAGTGTTCCCTGTGGACAAGTTGGAGTGACGTCTGAAGATGATTCAATGATGTCACCACCAACAACGCACTCGGAAACTGCGAGTGTATTGGAAGTCCCGTCAGGAATTTGCGCGAAGGTGATTTTGCTGTTCGCTGCGAAGACTCCACGCTCGCTTCCGTTATTCAACACCATTCGTGCCCATTCTCCATTCCCGGCGATATACGATCCATGCTGACTGGCACTCGCTGTTGCATTCCCGTTTCCGTGCAGCCGAGTCGATGTTCCAATGCAGGCGACATAATTTCCTGGGGCATAGTTCGACTGACCGGTGTTGCCACGAGTTCCCCCATCACTTGGGCATCGATAAGCAGGCAGATCGGCATTCTTCACGTTATTTGGATCGTAACCTGCCACATTGCTTTGGCGAACAAAGTCAACCTGATTGTAAAGCGGCGTCTGATCGATCATTGGAAGAATACGCGTCAACCAGGTTGTCCGATTCGAAGCAGACGGGCCAGTTCCGCCGAGATCAGCAAACAGACAACCAATCGGCAGGCAACCGAAGGTGTCCAAATAGTTATGCAGAGCAAGGCCGATTTGCTTGAAGTTGTTCTTACACTGAGTTCGTCTGGCTGACTCGCGAGCCTGTTGCACTGCCGGAAGCAGCAAGGCAATCAGAATCGCGATGATCGCGATCACAACAAGCAGTTCAATAAGCGTAAATCCACGTTTCCGACTGTGTCTCAGCAACATTGCCCAGGCCCTTCTAAACTAATTCCACAATCCAAATTGTCACCGGCGAGCTTGACGGCGCACAAATTCAAAAACAGAATGCAAACAGAAGACGCATCTACACATGTTTACGGATATGTTGTCAGTACGTCAACAGTGATCACTTGACCACGCATTCAGTCCCGACGGGGATGCCTCTGAATCGGCGGCGCACAGATACAGTTCAGATTTTGGGTTTCAAACAGGGCAAATCGATGCAGACGACGATCAGCAGCAAGATCCATCTCAAGTGGTTCGCCGGAATTATCCTGAGTATGAGTCTGGCCGGATGTGGTTCAGGCGAAACGATTCCCCGAGCAACAATCAATGGCTCAGTCACGTTTGATGGGGCCCCAGTCAATGAAGGAGTCATCATGTTCATCCCCGTTGTTGGGGTGAAAGGGGCTCCAGTCCAACTCAACATCAAGGACGGGACTTACAACTCCGCCACAGACTCAGGCGACAAGCGTGGCGTCGTCATCGGTAAGAACGACGTGCGCATCATGGCCACCCGACCAAGCGGGAAGAAAGTGAAGTCCCCTGACAACGAAATGATGGACGAGATCGTTCAGTACATTCCTGCCAAGTACAATGAGAAGACGGAACTGCAACTGGAGATCAAAGCCGGGGCGCAGGAACACAACTTCGAACTGAAGAAGTAGATCGAAAGCCTGTTAGGTCCGCTTGGTACTGAGGTCGAGTCGTTGCAGACGAAGTGAGTTTGCGATCACTGAGACGGAACTCAAACTCATTGCAGCGGCCGCGACCATCGGGCTCATCAACACCCCCAGGAACGGGTAGAGAATCCCTGCGGCAATCGGAACTCCGAGCACATTGTAAATGAAGGCGAAAATCAGGTTCTGGCGAATGTTCGTGATTGTCGCTTCGCTGAGTCGAATCGCCTTGGAAATTCCTGTCAGATCCCCTTGAACAAGTGTCACACTGGCACTTTCAATGGCAATATCCGAACCGGTTCCCAATGCAATCCCGATGTCTGCCGCTGCCAATGCCGGGGCATCATTAATGCCGTCACCGGCCATTGCAATCACACGCCCATCGGCCCTCAACCGTTGAACGTACTCCTGTTTTCCTTGAGGAGTCACACCTGCCTCGACATCATCGATTTTCAATCGGTCTGCAACAGACCGAGCAGTCACAGCATTATCGCCTGTCAACATGATGACACGACGCCCTAAGGAATGAATCGCCTGAATCGCGTTGGGGCTCGACTGTTTAATGGGATCTGTAATCGCAAACGATCCGGCATACTCCCCCTGCACCGCAACATCGATGATCGTTGCTCCGCGCTGACGCAACGGGTCCATACGGAGTTGGTGATCCGCTGGCAAAACCACTCCCTGATCCTTCAGAAGTCCGGCTCGACCAATCAGAACCGGCAATCCTTGAACCGTCGCCTGAACACCACCTCCAGTAATGGATTGAAACTGGGTCGCTTCAGGGATCGTGATCTTCCGCTCTTTCGCAGCCTGAACAAGACACTTTGCGAGTGGATGTTCACTGTGTTGTTCAACGCCTACCGCCAGTTCCAACAGGGAATTTGGGTCTTGCCCGGAAACCGGAAGTGTTTCCGTGAGAGTCGGCATGCCTTCCGTCAGTGTTCCCGTTTTATCCACGATGATCGTGTCGACTTTGTGAAGCTGTTCGAGTGAAGCAGCGTCCCGAATGAGAATTCCATTCTGCGCCCCACGACCAATTCCAACGGTCACAGACATGGGAGTCGCCAATCCCAATGCACATGGGCAGGCCACAATCAGGACCGACACCGCATTAATGAACGCATATGCCATCCGGGATTCCGCTGGCCCCCAGATCATCCAGGCAATGAAAGTCACAATGGAGACCGCAATCACAATCGGGACGAAGTAGCTGGAAACCGTGTCTGCCAATCGTTGAATCGGAGCCCGACTGCGCTGAGCCTGAGAGACCAGACTGATAATGCGAGACAACGTCGATTCCGACCCGACCCGTTCCGCAAGAAAATCAAACGCTCCCTGCTGATTCACGGTTCCACCGATCACAGAGTCCCCAATTCGCTTCGACACCGGCATCGGCTCGCCAGTCAGCATGGACTCATCAACATGACTTTCACCAGATTGAATCACACCGTCGACAGGCACCTTCTCCCCTGGAACGACACGCAGAAGATCACCGATCTGAACGTCGGCTAATGGAATCTTCTCCGCAACTCCATTTCGAACAACCAATGCGAAATCTGGCGCCAGCGAGAGCAGTCCTCGAATGGCTCCCGTCGTCTGATGGCGTGCATTGAGTTCCAGAACCTGTCCTAACAAGACCAGCGTGACAATGACTGCCGCAGCCTCGAAGTACAACGGGACGTGTCCATGCTCAAGAAATGATTCAGGGACTGCACCGGGAAACAACAACGCAAAAAGGCTGAAGAAATATGCTGCCAGCGTTCCCAGCCCGATCAACGTAAACATGTTCAGGCGGCCGGTCTTCAATGAGGTCACAGCCCGTTGCAGAAACGGCCATCCACAATAGAAAACAACCGGAGTCGTCAGCAGACACTGCGTCAGATGAGAGAAGGAAGTTGAAACCCATTTTGAAATCGGAATTCCAATCATTGGTCCCATCGCGAGAACAAAGACAGGAATCGTCAGATCCACAGCGATCAGAAATCGCCGCCTCATCGAGACGAGTTCCGGGTCATCGGCGGGCTCGACTGAGACCGTTTTCGCTTCGAGACTCATCCCGCAAATGGGACAGTCCCCCGGCTGCGACTGCTCAATCTCCGGGTGCATCGGACATGTGTAAACAGTTTTGACGGAGTCCCTGTCAGGAACGGCGAGATTGCGTTCCAAGGCCATGCCGCAAATCGGACAAGCCGCCGGTACATCACTTTCAACACCGGGGCACATCGGGCAAATGTATTTCGCCTGAGACGATGTATTTGCTCGCGGAGTCTCCGCCCCCATTCCCCCATGACAGCAGGCTCCATGAGCTGGCGCGCCGTGCTGATGTGCAGTCCCCTTCTCAAGAACGGGCAATGAGCCTCCCGGTCGTGGAGAAGCAGCGAGCCGCCCGGTATCGAGCGAGAGCAATTGATCCGGAGCAGGCGCCTTCAAGAAGGAATCATGGCAGTATCGGCTACAGAAATAATAAGTCTTGCCATCACGCTCTCCGCTGAGAGCCGTTGCTGGATCGACTGTCATCCCACATACCGGATCGATCGCCATGAGATTGCCTGTTCCAGACCGCATTGCTCTGACAAGTGATCCGCTGCAGACTCCTCGTCTGTTGGATTTGCTGCGAATCAGACACCTGAATCCCAATTATATGCCAACTCAATCGACTTCCCAGTCGACAAAACGAAACCCAACATTTCTTGCAGAGAACCATCTTCTAATCGTCGTCTCTAAAAGAAAGACAGGCATTGCAAACGCTGTGTTCGCAATGCCTGTCACGAGATTCAAATTGATCTTCTGCGAGTCCACATCAGACTGCCTTCAAGGGAAATGAAGACATGAGCAGGACCAGCCGAAAATTACTTCTCGGCCTTTGGAGGCAGAGGTCCCAGCAGCTTTTCGAGCTCTTCGTCGAGAGCAGGCCCACGCAGGCTCGTGCTGATGACTTTTCCTTCGCGATCCACAAGGATCATCGTAGGAATTGCACTGATACCGTAATGGCTTGCAATCTTGTTTCCCCAGCCAGAACCATCTGACTCTTCGAACAGGATCGGCCACTTGACTTCTCGGGCCTTCACGAATGATTCCAGTTCAGCTTTGTCGGTGTCCAGGCTGATGCCGACAACTTCAAAGCCCTTTGGCTGATATGCGGTGTAGAGCTCTTGCAGGTGTGGAAGCTCAGCGACACATGGACCGCACCAGGTGGCCCAGAAGTCAACCAGAACAACTTTGCCCTTCAGGCTGTTGATGTTGAAGGCTTCGCCGCCCAGGGTCTTGCCGTCGACCAGAATCGGATTCCCTGGCAACTGCAAGCGACGGACAGTTCCTTCAAGGCTGGTGACGAGGTCAGCGAGACGCTCATCTTTACGTTCTTTGATCGCTTCGACGATCGCTGCAAAAGACGGAGCAGCAATTGGAGAGTTCGTTCTCTGAAGCATCTCGCCAGCGGACATTGCCAGCTGGATTGTGAACTGCAGGGCAGCTCCATCTTCCTTTGAAACAGACTTGATCTGCTCAATGATCTTTGCGATCAGTGCTTTCTGGCCAGCCTCGTCGAGCGTCGTCAGATTTTCAACTTCCTGCTGCAACTGGAAGCGGGTCGCCAGTTGTGGAACTCCAGCACGTTTGCTGGCCTGCAGTTCCTTCAGGAATGTTTCGAGCTTAGCTTTTGCTGTTTTATCACCCAGGTCGTTCAGTACCGACAAGACCTGCAGTTTCAACTCGGAAACACTGATATAAAACTCGTCGCCAACCGGACGGGCAAGTACCGTCGTCACAGCGGTGTCGACTTTATTCAGGTGAGCAACGAAGCCTTCTTGAGACTGAGCTTCCGGCTGTGTCTGAACGAGACGCTGCAGAAACATCTGCAATGCTTTCTCGTCGTTCGATTCCGGCACAGCAAACAGGTCTTCAGTCCCTGCTGCAGCAGGAGCGGCAGGTGCGATTGGTTTCAGAGTATCGTCTGACCATGCCTGTTCCGAAATCAGGTTGACCGCCATAGCCGCAGTGCAACACACGACTCCCAAGGCAAAACGAGGACGAAGCATGAGGAGGTCCTGAGGCGAAATCGAATGCCAGTCAATTTCAATTGGGTGGAGCCGTTAAGTCGGATTGGCAATTCCGGGGTTCACTCACGGCGATTGCATGAACAGTGATGAATTCCAGAGCCACAGAGATTGCTGCTGTCACTCACATTGAATGAGTTTGCAGCCAGCTCTCCCCGTTTCAGCTCGTCGAGAATTCCGCCTGTTTGAGTGCCTGACAGGTCAGAAATGCCGACACAAAATCCACAGCCTGATCATATGATCCGTTCAGCAACTAAGATAGATCTCGCTGAATGGAACGCAATCATTTCGTACAAATTCATCAGCCGATGCTGAATACTCAGGTCCAGTAAGACGAAGAGCCCCTGCAAATCGCAGAGGCTCCTCATCACTGAAACACATTCGCTCGCGAATCAATCCGCTTACGCTTCGTCGAGCACTTCGACCGGCTTAAAGCGTTTCCCCTCAAGCATTTCGAGACTTGCACCACCACCGGTGCTGACGTGCGTCACCTGATCAGCAAATCCGAGCTGTTGAATCGCTGCAGCACTGTCGCCGCCGCCAATAATGCTGATTGCAGATGAATCCGCAATTGCCTGAGCGACCGCTTTTGTCCCGGCATCAAATGGGGACATCTCGAAGACGCCCATCGGGCCATTCCAGATCACTGTGCCAGCATTTGACACAATTGCTGCGTATTTCTCCGCAGTCTTAGGCCCGATGTCCAGCCCTTCGAATTCGTCTGGAATCTTGCCAGCGTCGACGACAACTTTATTGCAGTCTGACTTGAACGCATCGCCGCAATGAGTGTCGAGTGGCAGAACCAGCTTATCACCGCCAGTTGCGATCAGCTCCTTGGCGAGTTCGACTTTATCTTTCTCGACAAGGCTCTTCCCGACACTGCCGCCCTGGGCGAGCGAGAAGGTGTAAGCCATTGCCCCACCGATCAGCACCTGATCACACACGGTGAGCAGATTCTTGATCACCTTAATTTTGTCAGAGACTTTCGCTCCCCCAACAATCGCCACGAACGGACGTTTTGGAGACGAAATGGTATCGCTGAGATACTGGATCTCTTTCTGAACGAGGAAGCCGACAACCTTTGGCTTCCCTTCCATCAGAGACGGAACAGTGTACATGCTCGCATGAGCACGATGGCAGGTTCCGAATGCGTCGTTGCAATAGATGTCGCCGAAGGAAGCGAGCTTGGCAGCAAAGGCCTTTTTGGCTTCGAGCTGTTCTGGGGTCGCTTTCTCGTCCTTTAACTCTTCTTCTGGATAGAAGCGGACGTTTTCGAGTACGACGACTTCACCTGCTTTCAGAGCAGCGACCTTGGCTTCAGCATCCGGGCCAACTGCGTCCGCAGCAAACGTCACTGGACTGCCGAGCAATTCTCCCAATCGAATCGCGGCTGGCTTCAGGCTCGCTTTGGCGACGAAATTTCCATCTGGTCGTCCCAGATGGCTCATCAGCACAACTTTCCCACCACGGTCGAGAACAGACTTAATCGAAGGCAGAGCCATTTCAATACGGCGGTCGTCGGTGATTTTCAACTGATCATCAAGAGGAACATTGAAGTCCACTCGCATCAGTACCGTCTTACCCTGCACGTCAATGTCTGCGATGGATTTCTTCGCCATCGTGAATTCCTTCAGCGTCACTAAAAGAAAAATTCAATCGAGTCCAGCAGGCATTGTCGCAGACGCATAAACATGCATCTGTGTCATCCAATTCAAACCCCGTCAGGGTTCCCTGCCGTCCTGATTTCAAAATCATCTGATTCCATAATGCTCCCGATGGGCGCACGCCGGTGTCACAGCAGAGTAATTCACAACGGACTTTGGAGCAAACTGGTCTGGTCGAATTCGAGCCCGAGTCAACCGGATTCACCGCAATGAACCTGCAGTTGAGGCAGCATTCTCATCCAGACCTCCTTCATTTCTTCCCAAGCGAGATCACAATTCACAGATCCCAGTGAAATAACGGGATCGCATCGAACAATTTCTTTTCGATATAATCCCCCAGAGGTTGTCCCTGTTCACTTTAGTGCGAATGAAAAAGAAGCTCACATGTCTGTTGTTCTGCCTCAACTCTCCAGCAATTCCCTGAACACAGTTCAATCCGATTGGCTTGTCATCGGCGTTCCGGAACAGGCCGAGTTCCCTGTCGAAATCGCAGAGGTTGATACCGCGCTCAGTGGAACACTCAGCACACTGCGCGAGCGAGGAGAACTCACAGGCAAAGCAGGTGAATTAACTGTCCTGCCTGTTGCTCCCGGCATTGCCGCCGAACGTGTGATCGCCATTGGCGTCGGTCCTATCGAAAAGCTGACTCTGCAGCGATGGGAACAGTGCCTGTTGACCGCCGCCCGCAAAGCCGCCGGAACAGCGAATAAATCGATCAGCATCGCCATTCCACAGGTGGTTTCCGATAAGCTCGGAGCGGATACCGCCGCACAGATCGCAGCTTACTCAGCGCTCGTTGGGTCATCAGGGCAGGCACTCTATAAAGCCGAAAAGGACCGATTTGCGTTCAAGGAAATCTCCATCAACGTCGGCGGAACCAGTGTCTCCCCGGCATCGCTGGAGCGGGGACGAATTCTGGCAGAGTCAGTGAATCTGACGAGAGAACTGGTGAATCGTCACCCGGAAGACCTCGTCCCGGATGTTTTTGCCAGCCGTGCCGTTGAAGTCGCCACCGCCGCTGGGCTGGTTGGAGAAATCTTCGATCTACCACGCCTGCAGCAGGAAAAGATGGGGGCTCTTCTGGGAGTTGCCCGTGGTAGCGAACATGACCCACGTGTCGTCGTGCTGAGCTACAACGGCGGGGGCGAAGGAGCACCAACTCTCGCTCTGTGCGGCAAAGGAGTCACATTTGACAGCGGTGGACTCTCGATCAAGCCTTCAGACAGCATGATCACCATGAAAGGAGACATGGCCGGAGCCGCAACCGTTCTCGGTGCCATGTCTGCCATCGCCCGTCTGAAACTTCCGGTCAATGTGATCGGCGTCGTCGGACTGGTTGAAAACATGATTGGGCCACACTCCTACAAATTGGGTGAAGTCCTCACCGCAAGAAACGGGACCACCATCGAAGTCCACAATACGGACGCAGAAGGTCGACTCGTTCTGTCCGACGTGTTGTGTTACACCGCCGAGCAGAAACCTGCCTGCATCATTGATCTGGCAACTCTGACCGGCGCCTGCGTTGTGGCTCTCGGAATGGACATCTCCGGAGCGTTCACAAACAACCAGGACGTCTGTGACAGTCTCCTCGCTGCTTCCAAACGAACAGGGGAAGACATCTGGCAATTGCCAATGCTCGAAAGCTTCAATGAGCAGCTGAAATGCGATTTCGCTGACATCAAAAATGTTGGAACACGCTGGGGCGGAGCGATCACAGCAGCGAAGTTTCTCGAACGCTTCGTGAACAACATTCCGTGGGTGCACCTGGATATCGCTGGTCCTGCGTTTGCAGAGTCCGCGAAGCCATATCGCGACGTTGGAGGAACCGGGGCAACACTGCGAACACTCGTGGAGTTCGCAGAGAAGTTCGAAAATCCGGCCAAGTAAGCGATCAGGCAAATCAGTCTCAACGTTCTGTCAGAGCCCGCTCTGACAGAACGGATTTCGTTGAGACGCCAAATTGGTTCACATACACACTTGCACGGTTGCTCTCATGGATCATCATGAAAGCAACCGCTTTTTGTATGCAGTCGGATGAAGAGGAATTCCAGTCTCGACGCCAGAAAGACAGACGAATTCGAACAGGACTTGTTCGAGTGCGGCCATCATGAATACGCCTCTCATCGAGAAACAATCTCCGACACAGCCGAAGAGCGAACCGGCCCGAATCCCGGATCGCTCCATCTGGCTGAATATCGAAGCATTCATTGAGAGAATGTTTATCCTGCTGTGCCTTTACACACTGTCAATCGGGCCGATGTACTGGGACTGGCTCTCTGGACGACAGGCTAAAGGGAATCGCTACATTGCCGCGTTCTATGAACCGCTCCGAATTGCAGGAGAGTTCTTTACTCCCTTCGGGGAATGGCTGAACTGGTATATTCGCTTCTGGATTCTTTAATCACAGAAGCGAACACACGACCTGATCCCGCTGACCAGTCTCAATCTAACCGATCTTCGCGAGCGATAACTGGAATTGATTCTGGGAAGATTCGTTCCGTGACTTCAAGACCGGTGAATAGTCATAGACCAGAACAGTCTTGCCGTCTGGTTGGAACTCCAGCAGTCGTAACCATCCGTCGCCCCCTTTGGGCTTCATCTGAAAATTCACCAGCATCTGATGGACGTCACGTTGCTTGGGTGTCTGCGTGATCAATCGCCCGAGCCCATCTCCAAGAACATGACCATTGAGAGTCATGATGAAGTTCTCGTGGCGACTCACCAGTTGGTTCCACAGCTCTTCTCCATCCAGTACATCATCGCCAGTGGATTTCGCGACCCCATAAGCGTGTGGATTCCAGTTCTGTTTCGTCCCGTACTTCTTCCAGTCATAGCGAGTTTCGTCGAAGTACATGTAAGCATGGGTAATCAGAATGGCTTCATGATCTTGATGCTTCGCCGCGATCTCGTTTGCCCAGCGAACAACATCTTTGCGTGGGCCAAACTCCAATGCGATCACCAGAAACTTTCGTCCACCCGCCGAGAAACGGTGATAGCTGTTCTCCGTACGCTCAGGTTCGCGATCATACGTTCCGCCAAATGTTGCCTGTTCCTGAAATCGGGCGACCGGGAAGAACTCGCTCATTCGTGACTGTCGATCAGAACAGCTTCCCCCTTCGCTGTAATCGTGATTCCCTGGAACCATGGCATACGGAATCTTTCCATGCAGAACGTCCATGGAAGCAACAGCATTCTTCCACTCAGGCTCTGAACTGCGATTCGTGATGTCCCCGAGATGCAGGACAAAGGCGATATTCCGACGCTGCTGTTCTGCAGCCAGCCAGCTGGTTTGAGCCGTGAACGTCTGAGGAAATTTCTCTGAGTAATTCTGAGTGTCCGGAAGAACGGCGACAGTGAACGATCCAGGCTTGGGAAGCGGCGGTTCTCCATTAACAAGCACGGCGTCGGCATATGGTCCGTCTGCGGCATTCGCGAGGCTCGGCCATAACAGTCCTGCTGACGCCAAAGTGACTGCACTTGTTTGAAGCCATTCACGTCGTGTTTGAAGCACGTTCGCCACCTCATCTGGTTGAATGTCTCGATCAGCTTGGTCAGACAGGCTTGGTTCATAGAGTGCAGGCCCCTCGGCCCACGTTCAACTGACCACGTGCATTCAAGTGTACACAGATCGGCGTAGACGCCAGTTTGACAACGACGACATTCACAGAAATTTCACAGAGTATCCCTGCAGCACTGATGCGCTGCAGGGATCGAAATTTCGGGCATGAGAGGAGCTTATTTAAGCCGCATTCGCAGAGGGAGGATCAGGGAGAACTGTCGGCACTTCTGCTGCCGACTGCCATGCCTGCTCGACTCGCAAGACGAGATCACGGATAACCTGCTCCACTTCAATCCGTTCACGATGCCATTGATCGCGTTCCTGCTGACAGACGTGTTCGCGTAGCTTCAGTTCCTGCAGTTGCTCAGTGAACAACGTTTCGCGTTCGCACAATCGCGTTTCCCGCTGCTCCATCCATTCAGTGAATCGAGTTACAACTTCACGATATTGTGATTGCTGACTGGAGAGAACACGCTGCGTCCTCTCCATTGCCAGAATCTGCTCGCTCAACAAGACGACGACGTCATCGAGCGATGGAGCCGAATCATCGGCTGCTTCGCCCAACGGATCAGGTCGAGTTTCGAACTGACTTAAAACGGAATGGAAACGCTCCAGCAACGGGTTTAGCTGCCCGCAAATCTCAATAAACTGATTGGTCTCAGTGACGAGCCGCGTTTGCTGTTCGTCGAGCAGTTCACGCTCCCTGAACTTCATTTCAACAAACTGCTGACGTTCCGAAAGCAACCCCTCGCGCTGCATTGCGAGTAAGTCTTCCGTCTCTTTTCGTTGACGTTCGAAAAGCTGCTGTTCATCAGCCAGGCATTTCTCACGCTGACTCATCAGATCACGGAAACGACGAATCTGCGACAGCCGCAACTGGACGGACTGCTCGACTTTTTCCGCCCAGACTCGATGCTGCTGTTGTTGCCATGCAATCGTGTCCTTCTGAGAAACCAGCTCCTTTCTGGTTTTCTCAAGGTGAGACTCGTGCAGAGTGAAACGCTTCTGAAAGTCGACTTCGCGACGCTCAAGTTCTGCTTCACGAAGATCGAGCTTTGCCAGCCGTTCCCGACTGATCTCTTCCAGTTCCTGAAGATGTTCGCGGCGTTCAGTTCGGCGATGTTCAGCCCATTGCTGATTTAAACGATCCTGTTCTTCGCGCTGCCCATGTAACTCAAGACGCTCTCGATGAATCGCATTCTGCTGCTCTTCGATCTCGCTGAGAATCCGCACTCGTTCCTGTTCGATCAGCTTCCGACTTTCTTCTTCGTGTCGGATGATCGTCTGCTGTCTGGTCTCCTGCTGCTCAACGAACTGGTTCTTTGCAAGTTCAAGATCTGCCTGCATCGACAATTCGGACGTGGCGATTGCCTGACGAAACTCGTTCTTTTCGGCTTCGAACTTTGCCTCAAACTCTGCCTGCAGTCGATTGGAGGATTCCTGCAACGACGCCTTTTCTTTGATGACTTCATCAAAAAGGCGTTCGTATTCAAGAACCAGCTGTTCACGTTCTGCAATCAACGCGGCACGGTCTGCGGCCAGTTGATCCTGCTCCGCCACCAGCTTCTGCTGTGACTCGACGAGGACCGTACTTCGCACGGTTTCCAGTTCAGCACGTTCAACACGAAGTTGTTCCTGTTGCTCCAGCAGCGAGCGTTCCACCTGTTCCAGATCGGACACCCGAGTTGCAAAACTCGATTCCAGCTGGGCGAGCTGAGCTTCTCTTTCCGCGAAATCCGCCTGACGAACCGCTTCCGCTTTCTGCATCTCTTCAGCAAATCGCTGCTGCAATTCCTGTTCAAGAAACTGCCGCTCTTGCCGAAGTGCTTCTCGCTGTTCGCGAATCTCTTCCGCCTGCTGCGCCAGCGCACCGGTTCGTTCGAACAACGAGGCTTCGGCGGCTTTCAGCTGATTTTCGCGGTCAGTGAGAACCTGAACACGTTCAGCTTCTCCCTGCAGTTTCGATTCCGTCTCAAAGAGCAGCCGTTGTTCCGACTCCAGCTGAGCTTCTCTGAATCTGGCTCGCTCTAACTGCAACTCCGCTTCTTGAGCCTCACACTCCCCCTGTAGTCGTGCAATCTCCTGATGTCTCGCATCAAGCAATGATTCTGCTTCAAGCTGGCGTTGCTGCAGTTCCGCAAACAACAGTGCGTACTCTGATTCCTTCTGCTGTAATGCACGCAGAGCTTCGGCATCCTGCTGGAAACGTTGCTGAGCCGCCGATTCGAGTTCGGCAAGCTGCTGCTGTACGGCAGCGAATCGAGATCGCTCGACCTCAAGTTCGGCCTGTTGCGACTGGTAGTCTGCCTGTAACCGGAGAATCTCTTGAGACTTCAACTCCAACGTCTCTTCGGTCTCCCGTTGCCGCCGTTGCTGGTCCGCGAGTAACTGCGAATACTCCGCTTCTTTACTCTGCAGCAGCTTCAGCGACTCGGAGCCTTCTGTTGCTCGTTGTCGTGATTCCTGTTCGAACTTCGTGCGCTCCTGCTGCACTTCAGCAAATCGGGATCGCTCGACCTGAAGCTCATCATGATGAACGCGGCACTCATTCTGCAGACGCGTGATCTCCTGAGATTTGGAAGCCAGTTCCGCTTCCGCTTCGCGCTGACTTCGCTGCATTTCAGCAAGCAAACGTGAGTACTCAGTTTCCTTCTGCTGTAATAATTTCAGAGACTGATCGTCCTGAATCGCCTGCTTGCGTGACTCCTGTTCAAACTTCGCGCGCTCCTGCTGCACCTGCATCTGGAGCTGCCGCAGTTCTTCAGCCTGGCGAACAAGTGATTCCGACTGTTCTCGAAGGCGGTTCTCGCTGTCTGCCAGTTGTCGGTCACGCTCGTTGAGCTTGCGTTCCGCGGCAGAGATCTTTTCAGCGAGTTGCTGACCTTCGCGTTTTGCAGCCTGTTGCTTCTCAATGAGCGAACTCAACTGGGAGTTCAATTGCTGCTCGCGCCGATCCAGTTCTGCCAGCTGCAATTGCAGGTGCGTCACGAATCTGGCAGCCTGAGACAGCTGCTCTGAGGCGTATTCTTCCGAGACCTGATCTCCAGACCCATTGCGATTCAGATCGTTGCGATGAAAAATCTGTGTGGCCATTTGAGGGGACTCCCTTCCCCTGATTTTTTACCGCGATGCACTTCATTTGAATGACGGTCGCAGGAGCCTCATGCTCGCCGACCGGAATTCAGAATTAAGGGCTCAACTGAACTGCAACAATCTTTGTGGCGTGAATATGGTCTTTTCCCAGGCTTGGATCATGTCCACGCTGGCCAACAATTCCGACTGGCTTGCCTAACCAGGAATCGATTGCGACTCCTTGATTTGGTGTCACGTATGCAAGCAGACGACCATCTGGAGTCACCAGTGCATAGTTTGGAAAGTTGGCAGGTCCCTGCATTCGGTGAAGAACCCCTGCCCCGTTCAATGCAGGCGCGTCACCTTGTGGAGCAGCCTGCGGCCCCCCCATGGCTTGCGTTCCAGACATCGTCTGTATCCCCTGCATTCCAGGCAAGGTTGGTCCCAATTGTGTCGGTCCCAGCTGAGTTGGGCCTAATTGCGTTGGGCCCATGTGTGCGCCGGGTCCTGAAACCTGTCCGCCGGTTGGGCTAAGAGAGACCGAGGACGTCGGTTGTGGTTCCATCACGAATTCCGAAGGAGTTGCTCCTCTCATCTGCGGAGCCCCTTTCGCGTCAGGTGACGGCAACATCTGACCATTCATGCCCTGAAACTCCATCCCCTGAGTCTCAAAAGATTGGCCTTCCATCATTTGTCCGTCAAACTGCTGACCTTCCATGAACTGGCCTGCCATTCCCTGAGCCCCCATTCCTGGGGCGCCCATTCCCTGAGCACCGAAGGACTGGCCGTAAAATGGTTGACCGTCCATCATTGCCCCTTGTTCAGGAGAACCGGTCTGGAAGCTGGCCTGTTGTGCCAGCAGTTCCGCATCGCGCTGCGCTGTTTCAGCTGAGACACGGACAAAGCTTCGATAGTGTTCAGCGATCTGCTGACGTTTTTCTGCGACTTCCAGACGCTGACGTGCAAGGTATGCCACGTTCGCCGGAGCACGCCCAATCAGTTCCTGATAATCTCGAATAATTCCGGATAGCTCCCATTCTCGGGGATCCCGCTTCATCACCTCATCATACGCCCGATCGATTTCGTCCATCCGAACGAACTCGGCCTGACTGCTGCGAATTGGCTTCGATTGAACGGTCATCATGCTCGATTCAGATTCCACCTGATACGCTCTGGTTGGTGCATCCAGAGTGCCGAGTGATTGACGTTCCGCAACCTGCAAACGTGGACCATCATTGGCATCCGCCAGCATCGTGCGATCCACAGCGGGAACAACGGGAGTATCGATCGGGCCACGGCCTTCAGCGGCAAGTCGTTGACGATGACGTGGTGGAACCTGATAAGGATCGCTCGCCATCTGCTGCTGGACCTGCTGACTTACTGGAACCAGACCTTCTCCTTTAATCCAGCGGAATTCCTGTGCTGGAGGAGCGATCATCAGCATATTGACGAGCCCACGCGGGGAATGAATCTGCTTCTCACCGAGAATGCGAACTTCATCTCCGTTGGCAAGCTGACGTCCATAAAACGCATGATCGTCCGTCAATCGACTCCCGATCCGAACGACCGCGCGACCGCGATTTCCGCTCCCCGGCGAGACATTGACGACCCCGCGATCGCCACCGACACGTTGCACAGAGTCAGCCTCAATCAGACTGAAACTCCCGGTCGGAGGAGAAATCATGTACCAGCCACCATGGTCATGACGGTGAACAGTGACGTTCTCGTTCAGCTTCGCGAGGCTTGTGGGATAGAACTGTGTCCCTGGACCACATCGAACTTCCGCCTGATCTTTGACGACCACGGCCTGATATGGAAACGTTTGCTCTGCTGCCCGACTCACTGTCATCAGCGAGGAGAAACAAAAGCCCGTCATCAAAATTCGAATGCAAGATCGTACCATGATCGTACGCTCCAAGGTGAGCCACATCACAAATTGAACGAGTGTGGAAGAGTCGTGTTTTCGCCCATTTTGAGAAAAACGGGGACTTACTGAAAAAACGACTCAAGTTTGAAAGGTTTTAAGGCGAGGAGCCGGGTGATATCGCACTTCGCCCGATCACTGCAAGACGGATGTGACCACCAGAATGGCGATTTCAAGCTGAATTGTTGAATCTGGACTAACGACGCACCAATATTCCGGGCGCAGTAGCCCAATAAAAAAACCTGCCAGTATCTGGCAGGTCCAAGCAGCACAGTCCAAAGCGAGACAAACAACAGCAAAATTATTGCATCGCAGGGACAGAAGCAGACATCACGGGAATCAGTTCCACAAGGACTTCAGTTCCCAGCGGAGGGATGCGTTCGGTCCAGGGTTCGAACATTAACCCGGAATCATTGCTCGCGGTGCTTGCGATATTGATGTCCAGAAGTGCGTCGCCAAAATTCGCCACGCAGATCAGGCTTCCCCCTTCCGCCTGATAAACTTCCCGGCCATTTGCCAACTTGGAAAATCCGCTTCCGGCAAAGACAAAAGTGGCATCAAGCTCTCGCAACTGTCCCAGCTGGAAAAGCGACTCAATGGCTTTCTGATACTCAGCGTTCTGACTGCGAGAAAGGAAAACCTTCTTTTCTTCAGGAGTCATCTGCCCAAAGAAAATCAGCACTCCCGTTGCATGGTCATATTTCAGTTCCTTGTCCCCGGCGACGAGCTTGACCTCAGGCGGCAGGGTCTGGCAGGGAGCATGGAAGTAGCGCTGAGTCGCATGACGGATCCATTTCTGCACACGCTCCCGATGCTTCTTCCCTTTTTCATCCATCCAATTAACGAAGATCTCAATCTGCTGCCCCTGAGGCGGCTGGAACTCCGGTTTGTACTTCACCGGATGCCCCGGCTTTGCCCCCAGAGCCAGTAATCCTGCGTGAATCACCTGTGCCTTCGAGTCAATCGTCAGAATGGACTCGTGTTCCTTGGTCTGCTTCGGGCACAGCAGCATCTCCAAAAGTCCTTCTCGCAGACAGACTTTCGTTTTGAGGACGAGCTTCCCGTTCATCTTGTCAAAAAGAACGGTCTCCTCTGGATTCAATGAAATCGTTTCAGATGTCTCAGGCACAGGGATCGACTGTGCGTTCATCGGTTCCATTCCCCAGACATTGGGACAAAGCACAACAGCGCACACCAGAGTTGTCCAAACCAGAACGCGCATGTGATTCGTTTCCCAGACCGGTTCGGTCTCTCCAATGGCTGTGCAAGGCACGCTGAAATATCTCCTTCACAACATACCTGAATCCGCAGTTAATTACGTTCTTAACCGAGCAACATGTTTCGTATAGATCGCAATTTCACCTCGTGCCAGCACTCTTAATCCACTCCAAACCTGTCGCACAAGAATGCACATTCCGAGCCTGAACCAGAAGCTGGGTAAGACAGAGAACTTCAAGTCTCAATGTCGATGCAAATTTCGACAGTGTTTCCTCACAGAATGTGAAAACTTCCGACGCACCCACAAAAAAAAGCCGATATCCGCTACAGACGTGCGGAATGGACATTGTGGGCCACTCTGGAGTGCAACTGCACGAATACAAAGAAAACTGGAATACGATCATGCGACAAATGCAATTCCGGGCCTGCTTGGTCGCCACGTTACTGGGTCTCGTCGCGGTGGCAGCAACTGCTGGCCCGCCAGGATTCCCACTTCCATTCTTCAGTGCTCCCACAACGACAACGAAGTGGCACACAAATCTGCAATCGGCACATAAACAGGCCGTCGCCGAAAACAAGCCCATCCTGATTGTCTTTGGTGCTGAATGGTGCGGCTTCTGTACCAAGCTGGAAAAGCAGACGCTCAGCTCCAAGAATGTTTCTCAATACATCAACGAATCCTATATCGCTGTCCATCTGGATCTCGACAAAGAGAAACGCATCGGGGAAATCCTGGAAGTACAATCACTTCCATGCAGCATCATGCTGAGCCCCAAAGCCGATCTGCTCGGCCGCATCAACGGTTTTGAAGGGCCTGCGAGCTATCAACAAAAGCTGGCTGACAGCCACCATCTCTATCAGCGTCTGGTTGCTCAAAACAACAATTCCGACGCAGTGTTAAGATAGGGAATCCTGAGTCACTGAATTTCAGGAATGCTTTGAAGCTCAGGACATGCTCTCGCCTCTTACGAATACATGTCCATCGATGCGTAATTCCTACTGATCGACGTTCTCCTGGAATTCTCATCTTGCCGAACTTTCGCTCCTCCAATTAGAGTCTGCAAAAATTGCAATGACCTGATGGAACGAAATCGACGGCAAGGGAATGCTGAATCGTCTGAGAGACTGGCTCTGTCCTGACTTAGGAATCGATTTGGGGACAGTCAACACCCGAATCGCCGTCCGCGGTCTGGGCGTTGTGCTGGACGAACCCACCATTCTCGCTCTGGAGCGCAAGACCCGTCGTGTCCTGGGTCGCGGCGCGGCGATTGGAAAACTCGCCAGACAAATGGTGGGACGAACACCTGACAGCATGCTGGCCGTCTCCCCCATTCGTCACGGGGTCATCTCCGACTTCGAACTCTGCGAAGTCATGCTGAAATACTTCATCCAGAAGGCATCGAAACAAGGAGGCGGATTTCGCCCCCGTTGTATCGTGTCTGTCCCGTCCGAGCTCTCTTCCGTGGAGAAGCGAGCCGTCTATAACAGCATCGAACGGGCAGGAGCTGGCCGAATCTTTCTGATTGATCACGCACGAGCAGCAAGTATCGGAGCAGGACTTCCGATCAGTGAGCCACTCGCCAGCATGATCTGCGACATCGGGGGAGGAACCACGGAATGTGCAATCCTCAGTCTCGGGGAAGCCGTCGCCAGCAAGTCTGTGCGAATCGCCGGGAACGATATGGACGATGCCATCATCGACTATCTGCGGCAACACTATTCCCTGCGAATCGGTCGTCCCACCGCCGAACAATTGAAAATCGAAATCGGCAGTGCAGCCTCACTGGATACAGAACTTTCATCTGAAGTTCGTGGGCTGGACAGCATCAGCGGCATCCCACGAAAAGCGATTCTCACAAGCGAAGAAGTTCGAGAAGCACTCGGCGAATGCCTGTGGAAGATCGTGAACTGCATTAAGGCGGCCATCGAACAATGTGATCCGGAGTTGATCGGCGACCTTGCCGACACAGGACTCACCCTGACTGGTGGCTCATCGCAGCTCCGGAATTTGGACATGTTCCTCCGGGAACACCTTGGCATTCCAGTTCGTGTCGATCCAGACCCAATGAGCACCGTTGCGCGTGGGACAGCAATCTGCCTGGAACATATGCGAAACTGGTCACAACGTTTCCAGACAGAAGGGGCCGGCTTCTAGACCGTTTCGGTCTATCACGTGGCCGCGCAGCAGCCTTCTCGATAGGAGAAAATCTGAATGCCGCGTGCCTGTCACGCCACACTAGTTCAAGAACCGCTCTCGTCGGATGTCAGTCGGGAGTGACTTCAGAAGCCGCCACCGAATTGGCGGCTTCACCTTGCCCTCACGTTGTAACACATCTTCCGATAGATTCGCCCCCCACAAGCCTTCCTTCCCCAGCCTGATCCCCTGACTCATTCAGTCACTTGCCAAAGCCAAAGTGTCTGATCTGCAGGGACCGCAGAAAAGCAGCAATCGAAGCAATGGAACGAAACGGTCGCACCGCTGCATTGATCGTTTGGGCAGGTTGGCTGCTCGTTGCGATCTTTCTGCGCGTTGGTCCAGCGTCCGCGTTGAGTTCGACTCAAAATACATTGCAGGCCGGAGTCGGTGCCGTCCTGACTCTGCTGCCATCCGACTGGTTCGAGACGACTCTTCCTGATCAATCGCAGCAGATCGAACAACTCCAAGCTGAAAACCGCGAACTCATTCGACTTGCCGCTGAACTGAAAGCCGAACGGGATCAACTGCAACTGCATCAACAGCTGCCGGTGAACTCCGATCAGGCGCTACTCAATTCGACACTGACCACAGCACGCATCCTGGGTCGAAAAGGGGACCCTGCTTCGACCAACCTGGAACTACTGATCTCACTGGGCAAGCGATCTGGTCTCAATGAAGCAGATCTCGTTTTAACAGGCGAAGGACTGCTCATCGACGCTGGTCGCAATCAACAGCTGAAGCCGGACCAGATCATCACTGCCGGGCGAACTCTGCTTGGACGAACTCGCCGAGTCGGTGAACAAACGGCGATTGTGCAACCGTTAATTGACGCTGATTTTCGCATCGCAGTCCGCGTGATCCGGCGGTCACCACTTGGACCGGTGCAAGGTCCAGCAGGGGTGCTTGCAGGAACGGGAACAGGGTGTCGCATCAACGAGGTTTCGGCGACAGCAGCCATTGCAGTCGGAGACGATGTCTACACAGATCCGACCGCCTCACCCACCGGAGTTCCAGTCTATTGCGGACGAATCTCTCAAGCAGAAGCAGAACCTGCTGCCAATCACTGGACGATTCAAATGGTCCCGGTGAACTCTCTCAAAGAGTTGCCGGCACACGTCGAGGTTTTGATCAGCTCGATTAACAAAAGAGGTGACGAAGCCACAATGACTTCGCCACCTCAATAAGTGCTCATCTCAGTTTGGGTCTCGCGTCGAAGTTGATGTTCCGACGAAGAGAGAAACCAAACAGGATTATGTGAGTCGAATTTCGTGCTTGCTGAGACGTTCGAACCCATCCTGAGTGATCAGGTAATTGTGTTCGATTCGCATTCCTCCGATTCCTTCGGCATAGGCTCCCGGCTCCAGGGTAATCACGTTGCCTGCTTCGAGAATATCAGAGCTGAGCGGAACCAGAATTGGTGATTCCGGGTGGCCAAGACCGATCCCGTGTCCGGCATGATGGGTGAACAGTTCTGGACGACCAGCATCAACGAACGGCTTTGCGACAGCCTGATAAACGTCAGCGGCACTGACGCCGGAACGCAGTTTCGCTTCGCCCCCCTTCATCGCAGCCTGACACAAGGCAAACATCTCTTCGACTGCTTCTGAAGGTGCTCCAACAGAGACGGTATTCGTGAAGTCGCTGCGATACCCATCGAGCATCACGGAATAATCGAGAATGTAGAGGTCACCATTCTGCAATGCGCGACCTTCATCAGGAGGCAGTCCACCCTTCTTCGGTTCTGCAGCGTTGCATGCTCGGAAGTCCCCATAAATCACAGCGGGACGACCGGCAGCTTCCAAAGCCGCTTTCTGAACTTCCCGGAAGATCTCGAACTCGGTGATCCCCTCGCGAACGATTTCCAGAAGTCGCGCCTGCCCTGCGGCACCTGCCGCCATACACTGCTTGAGCAATGCAATCTCATCGGCATCTTTGCGGCGGCGCAGCATGCGGAGGATGGACCCGAGATCCACAAACGGATTCGCACCCGGCTCCTGATTCGAGGAGAACTCATAGCATTCCGGGTTCAGCAATGCCGCAGCGGCTGTCGGCAACCACTCCGCTTCCAGCAGCCCCATCCGGTTCTGTAGTTGAGATGCCGCTTCTCCAAGAGATTTGAAGAGTGCGTGATCCCGGTTCGAAACCGAATGCTTGTGGTCATACCACGGGGTGATGATCGTTTTGTCGACGTATGGCTGATGAACACCTGAGCGAACGGTGAAGTTATCTCCCAGCAGCGTCGCTGGACCATCACGTTCCAATAACAGCAGAGCGCGTTCGCCGGTTGAGAAGCTGAGTGGCTGTACCCAAAAGTTGCTCAGATAGTGGATGTGTCGAGGGTCAGCAATAAGCAGCCATTCAACATGGTCCGGAACCATATTCCACAGGCGCTGACGGCGACCAAGGCAACCTTCCAATGTGAGCATGTTCTGAAATCCTTCGAAAAGCGATGCGTTGAATCTGGACCTGAGGTCCAACAGAAGGCAGATCTTTTCAGCACTTCTATTTGCAGATAGTTGCGGATTCTAACCGGCACGCAATCTGACTTCCCCCCACTCTTTCAAGAATTCAGCAGACTGGAATGAATCGGTGGCAGCAATGCGTCCAAATGCCCACATACACGCTGCAAACCGTGCCAAACTCTCATCGGCACGGAATCACGCAACCGTTTCTTCTCTCTGAAATCCCCCGGAACTCATCCAAAAGTGAAAAAGTGACATCAACCCGACATCACCATTGTCAAACCGACAACATGCGCCGCACAGACTAACATTACAAAGAAAATTGTAATCCATTCAAAACAATGACCTTACGACAATTCGGCAAAAACTGCGGCTTCATGGCAACGCGTTTGCCAATAGTCACCTACGTCAAACCAAACGTGCACAACAAAACAAATTGCTCAGTCAGTTGTCTTGATCTGAGCGAGATGCACGGAAGTTCGAATCGCTCAGATTGAGATCAGGAGAGAACAATGAAGAACGTCATCCTCGCAGTTGCAGCAGTCGCTGGCCTCGCAGTTTTGAGTGTCGCTGGAACAGCCAATGCACACGGCGGTCACGGTGGACATGGCGGTCATGGTCACCACGGTGGACACGGGCATCACGGCGGACATGGCGGACACGGTGGATGGGGACATGGTCACGGTCATCACCACCATCACCACGGTCATCGCCCAATCTACGGTCGACCAGGTGGCGGATACTATCCACCAGTCTACGGTTACGGAGTCCCAGTCTACCGACCAGCCCCCTACTACGGTGGAGCCAGCTTCGGAATCTCAACACCTGGATTCGGACTCTACGTCCGGTAATCTTGGACAGGACGTCCATATGATTCGATATAAAAAAGCAGGCGGAGAAACAAATGTTTCCTCGCCTGCTTTCGTTTTTCGATGGGCTGCATCACGCTATCAATTGCCGCGATATCGCAACCGGACCGAACCGACCTAGTTCAAGGTCTCTTCGCCAGCTTTCCAGTTACATGGGCAGAGCTTGTCGGTCTGCAACGCATCCAGAACTCGCAGAACTTCATCGACATTACGGCCGACGCTCAGGTCGTGCACTGCGGACCAGCGGACGACGCCTGTTGGATCGATCAGGAAGATCCCACGGTAAGCGATCCCGGCATCTTCTTTCAAAACGCCGAAGTCGCGTGAAAGCTTGTGAGTCGTATCAGCAAACATCTGATACTTCAGCTTGGCGAGGTCTGGGTGAGAATCACACCAGCCTTTGTGGGAGTAGACGCTGTCGGTGCTGCCAGTCAGAAGGACGCAGTCACGATCCTGGAATTCCCCGAGCTTATCATTGAAGGAAACGATTTCGGTTGGACAGACGAAAGTGAAGTCCAATGGGTAGAAGAACAAGCAGACCCATTTTCCACTGAAGTCTGCCAGAGTTACCGTCTGGAACTGTTCATCAGTGTTGTCTTTGGTGCGATCGTAAACCTGAACAGAGAAGTTTGGGGCTGGCTGGCCGACTTTTGCGCTCATTATGAAAGATCTCCTCGTCTCAATCTGAAATAGAGAATGCCGACTGTTGCGGGTGATTTTGGAGTATAGTCAGGTACCTTGGTTGTTCAAGGAGCAGAAATTTCGCCCCTCCTCCTGTCGCATCTCCTCCGATACAATATTGAAGCCGAATCCAGACTGACCACCTTTCAATCCCCCTAGGCGATTCAATCGATTTCCGCTAACCGGAATGAAGACATGATGGTCACGACGAAACGCCGCGTTTGAAAGCCTTGCTCCGATACGATCATTCCGTACGTACAGACGATGTCCTCAGCTTCCAACCCCGACCGACCATCATCCAATCGCCGCGATTTCCTGACGGGCCGCGCTGCTCATCGGGAGATTCTGCACCGTGGCGAACAAGTCGCTGATGCCCTCGCGGAAGCAGTCAAAGGCCCTCCTCCGAGCGCTCAGGATACGGTCCGGCTCGAAACTCGGGCGATGGCGTGTCAATGGTCCGTCGTGATGAATCCCGGACCTCCACGGAATGTGATGGTCGCTTCAGACGCTTTGGATCTCGTCCATGACGTCGAACAATTATTGACGGTTTATCGCCCGGACAGCGATGTCTCTCAATTAAACGAGCACGCCTCTAACTCACCGCAATTTGTTTCTCCAGAACTCTTTGCATTCCTGACTACCTGCAGGAATCTTTGGGAAGAAACAGAAGGAGCGTTTGACCCGACAACAGGTGCTCTGATTCATCTCTGGAAGACCGCTCGTGCCGCCAACGCTGTCCCGGACGAACTTGAAGTACGAAACGCCCTCGACAACAGTGGCTTTCAACATGTGATTTTGAACCCGGACGACGAATCGGTCTATTTTGATCGACCGGGTCTCAAGTTCGATTTTGGCGCGATTGGCAAGGGTTACGCAGTCGACAAGGCAGCCGCACATATTCAGGGAGAAGGACTCTCTGACTATCTGGTACATGGGGGCCACAGCAGCCTGATGGCATCCGGAGTTCACGGAACGCACCTCGGGTGGCCAGTCGGAATTCGCAGCCCACTCTTCACCGAAAAAATGTACGCAACCCTGCTGCTCAAAGATCAAGCGATGTCTACAAGTGGATCTAACGTCCAATATTTCCGACATGGGGGACGGCGTTATGGGCATTTGCTGGACCCGAGAACCGGATGGCCGGCAGAAGGGTTGCTGTCCGTATCGGTCATTGCCCCGACAGCGACTTTGGCAGAGGCCCTCTCGACCGCATTCTATGTCATGGGACTCGACAAGGCAGTCGCCTATTGCCATCATCATTTAGAAGCTGGAGCCATTCTTGTGCCGCCACCTGGACGTGGTCGCATTCTGGAGCCAGTTTTCTGCAATCTGCCTGAAGATCAGTTGTACTTCGAAAAAGATCAGCCTGAACTTCAGTAACAGCAAGCAGTTTCGTTTATTTCGAGAATTAATGCGTTCAGCCCGGTGTCACTGCGATTCAGTTGACTGACCAGTGAGCCCCGGACCTGACAACCTCGATGTTCCGCTCGAGAAGGTTTGTGCGTGATGACTTTGTACCGTGCCCCACTGGTGGCAGTCATTCTGATTGTCCTGCTTCGTATTTCGATTGGCTGGCAGTTCCTTTACGAAGGCCTTTGGAAGAAACAGACACTGTCGTCCAACAACCCATGGACTTCCGAAGGATACCTGAAAAACGCTCAGGGTCCGTTGCGAAACTACTTCCGCGACATGCTCGGTGATCCTGACGATCTCGACTGGCTCGACTACGCCAAGAAGAGTCAGGATTGGTACACTTGGCGCGATCGTTTCGTCACTCACTACAACCTTGATGACGCTCAGAAGCAGCGGTTGAACATCCTTCTGGATGGCTCCGCCGACATCGATACCCCAGCAGCTGATCTGCCTCCGGTTTCCGCCTACCGCGCATCTCTTGCTGCACTCCCGGATGGCGTCACCGCCGAAAAACTGGGATCTGCAGTCAAATACGATTCCGGCAAGAAAGAGATTGTCCTCACCGGCTCACTGCTCCCTAGCGAGGAAGCCGCGCTGCTGAACCTGGTTGACGTCACCCGCAAGGCTGATGGAAGCTACGGAAAGAAGAGCAATCCGGAAGAGAATGCGGATGCTCAACAGGTTGATTTCCTCAAGGCCATTGAACGCGTCGCAACCCAGTCTCGTCAACTTTCGTTCCGCCACAAACTTGCAGCTCAACTGCGAGGGAATCCTGAGAACGTCGGGGTTGCTGGGCGTAAGAACGATCGAGGTTCATTCGACATCGTCATGGACACCGTGACCGTCGATGAAGCGGGCGAAAAATCAAACAACGTACGATACGGCAAAATTCAGGAATACAAAGACCTGATCGCCGACTACAACGCGAGTGTCGCCAAGGCAAAGATTGATTACCAGAACGATCACGCGACAATGCTCGGACGGAAGCTCGCCATTGTGCGTGGCGAACTGGTCAGTCCGATCCGTGCCCTCGACAAAGAATTGAAGAACGCAGCAATCAACCTGCTGAAACCAGAGCAACTTGCCAAAGGGGCTCCTCCTCGCAACGACAGCCCTCTCGCTCGCTCTGATAATCAGGTGATGTGGGGACTGATCGTTCTCGGAATCATGCTGATCGCCGGACTCGGAACCCGAGTTGCCGCAGTTCTCGGTGCGGTCATGCTGATGATGTTCTACATGGTCATGCCTCCTTGGCCTGGTGTCCCTCAAGTTCCCGGTCCAGAACACTCCTTCATCGTGAATAAGAACATGATTGAAGCGATCGCTCTGCTCGCCATCGCAGCACTCCCAACCGGAAGCTGGTTCGGCGTCGACGGAATCATTCGCAGACTGGCACTTCGCTGTTGCCCAGGGATGTGCGGAACCGGTGCTGCCTCCCCGGCCGCTCCTAAACCAGCACCTCCACAACCTGCAGCAAAGGCCTGATGGTTCAACCACGAGGCCCAATTCAGTCAGTGACAGAACGCGATGGGAAAGAGGAATTCAGATCCTCTTTCCCATTTTTTGTATCAGTAGGGTTCAAATCGCACCTACAAAAAGAGATCCTTTTATGTAACGCTTTTTTGCTGCCTTCATTGAACGAGTTCTCATTCAAACGGCAATGCGAAACAGACGGCGCTGACACAATCAAGTCCGCTGCAACCGGCGTCTACTGGGAGTTTGGCGATGCTGAGTGGGTGGTTCCAACGGCCTGCTGTTCTTCTCTTGAGTCTCCTGCTGTGGAGCAATCTCTGCCATGTCGGACTGGGTGATGAGTTCACCTATGTCGACGAAGATGGCAAGACAATTACCAGTCAGGGTCGACTGCTCGAAGCCCCGAAAGGGGTTGCCGCCATTGAACGCTGGGACGGGCAGATCGTTGTCATTCCGCATTCCACAATCACGGAACACAAGACAACCGGTGACGCAGTCCCCATTACATGCGAACAGATGGGCGAACGGCTGAAAGAACTCTTCAAAGACAACCCTGTCCGGATCGAGATTCAGGACAACATGGTCGTGGCACTGGTCCTCTCCGCGCCTCCACAACCACGTTATGAAACTGCGGTTAAAGCCTTTGGCAAGAAGGCGGTCAAGTTCATGCAGAATGTGGAGGGAACATTCGAGAAGTATGCGAAGCAAATGGACTTTCCGCTTCGCGACAGCCCTTACCCGATGGTCCTGATTATTTTTGAATCAGAAGAAGACTTCAACGATTACTACAAGTCGACGATCAATAACGCCGACGGCTTGTCAGCAAGCGGCGTCCTCGGCTTCTACTCTGGAATCACGAACTGGCTGGCGGTCCGTATGAGTTCCTGCGACTCATTCGCGGTTCCCCTTCATGAAGCGATTCACCAGCAGATGGCAAACCGTGTCCACCAACGTCTGGCACCGATCCCGCGCTGGTTCGCCGAAGGCATCGCGAACTCATTCGAAGGAAATGGCGATCGGATTGACACGAACCCCGCCAAGATCAACAACGAATACGTTCGAAAAGCTCAAACCGTACAAGTCGGGACGTCATGGTCCACAGTGATGGGGAATGACAACTCGTTTCTCGAAGACGTTCTTGCTGGCGACGCCTACACACTTGCATGGTGCCTGCACTGGACCGCATGGACTCAGTTCAAGGATGGGTACAAAAGTTACGTTCAGGAATTGAGCCGCAGGACCCCGATCGAACAGTTGCCGCCTCAAGCCGATGACATCCTGTTCCAGAAATCATTCGGGATGACGCTCGACGAAATGCAGGCCAAGTTCCCGCCCGCCATCTTTGCTGCGGCTAAACGTCAGAAGATTGATGTCACGCAGATCAAACGCGACCCAATCGAGCAGAAAGCACTCTGCCAGTATAAAATCAACGTCGCTTCGTTTGCAGACGATCCTGGCAATCTGCGTATCTCCGGAACAGCCAGAAGCATTTGTCCATTCCGCGACATGACCTTCTATGTGACCGTAGAAACAGAAGGAGGGTTTTATTACGAATACCTCCTGACGGACATGAAGCCGCGGGCAGAAGTCCGACTCACCGAAAACCGAGTCCGCAAACAGATCCCCGGTTATTCCCCTTCGAATTCCAGTCGATATCGAGTTTTCGTCAGATCGGTTCCGTCTGACAGTCCTGAAGCGATGTCATGGAAACAAGGACAAGTCCCCGGGCCGTTTACTGCGCAATAACTGTCCCAAATGTGCAGCCAAACTCGACTCGTATTGCGAGCCGTACAACGTATTCTCTTCCAATCCATTTGAAATGAGTCCCGGAGTCTCCTGTGCCTTTATTTGGATCTCACCTTTCCATCTCCGGTGGTTACTTCAAAGCCGCGAATGCCGCTGGTGAGTTCGGCATGCAGACCGTGCAGATCTTCACGAAGAACAACAACCAGTGGAACGGGAAGCCGCTGACCGAAAAGGATACTCAGGCATTCAAGGATGCCGTGAAAGCGAACAAGCTGCATGTCCCGTGCGCTCATGACAGCTATCTGATCAATCTGGCCAGTGGAAACGACGAACTCTGGAACAAGTCGACGGACGCCCTCACTGTTGAGCTTGAACGGGCTGAAGCGTTCGAACTCGCAGGGGTTGTCATGCATCCCGGCAGTTACGTGGATACCAGCGAAGAAGCCGGACTGGCGCGAATCGTCACGGCGCTGGATGAAGTTCATCGCCGCACAGCCGGAGTGAAGGTTCAGACCTGGCTCGAAGTGACAGCAGGTCAAGGAACCAACCTGGGTTATCGCTTCGAGCACCTTGGGTACATCATCAAGAACTGCAAAACACCTGAGCGGATCGGCGTCTGTCTGGATTCGTGTCACCTCTTCGCCGCAGGCTATGGGCTGCAAACCGGAGCGGACTATCAGGAGACGATGCAGCAACTTGACGAACACATCGGGATCGATCGTGTTCGTGCATGGCACCTGAACGACAGTAAAAAAGGTCGCGGCAGCCGTGTCGATCGCCATGAGCATATCGGAGAAGGCTGCATCGGAGTCGAAGCATTCCGGTACATCGTCAATGATCCGCACTTCCAGAACCTGCCAATGATTCTGGAAACGAAGAAAGAGAAACGTGACGGTGAAGAGATGGACGCAGTGAATCTGAGAACGCTGCAATCACTTTTGAAGTAGTTTACATCTCATTCGCCAACCAAAACAAAAACGCCGCGAAGACATCACAGTCTCGCGGCGTTTTCGATTGATGATCAAATCAGAAGCGTGGTCAGAACTGATCGCACTTCTGGATGAATACGACTACTTCAAATCTTTGATGCGGATGTTCTTGAACTCCGCCCACATTGGTTTCCCAGCGTGCAACTGCAGAGCGAGAACCCCATCGAGCAACTGCAACTTTGGCTCGTCATCGGTGAAGTCGATCATCAGCTTCCCGTTCAGGTAATGCTGGATTCGGTTTCCTTTGCCAATGATCACCACATCGTTCCAGCCGTCCAGATTGAACAGTTTCTCAAACTCTTCCTGAGTGACGAGATCTGTACGGACAACCTTCTTGCCTTCTGGGCCCCAGACGGTTTCTTCGCCGACCTGACAGATACGACCGCGTTTTCCACCTTCGTCATAGATGAAACTTGGTACGTTCGGGAATTTCACTTCATTACGAAGTTCGTGCTGATACCCTCGCACAACCCAAGAGTTTTTCGCACTCGAGTCGGTGATACGACGGGATCGATACTGAATGCCAGAGTTATTGGTGGCATTGCAGCGGAACGAAAGACGCAATTCGAAATCACCGGTCTTTCCATCACGCCAGATCAGGAAGGTGTTTCCCTTCGCTGCATTTTCCGCAGTCGTTTCCCCATGAATCACGCCATCACGCACAGACCACATCGTTGGATCGCCGTCCCAGCCGGACAGGTCTTTTCCATTGAAAATGGTTTTATAATCCCCTGTTTCCTCCGGCGCTGTCTTGGGAGTTTCAGCAAGGGCGAAACACGGAACAGCGAGGACTGCGAATAGAGCCAGTGAGCGTAACATTGTGTCTCCCATTCCAATGACGACTTGAAAGTCATGAAGTCGTTGCAAAGCCATATTAAAAGAGCCGCACGCCAGAAGCGTGCGGCTCAGCAGTTCATTTACTTGCGGTCTGTCTGCGGAATGTACGCAGGCAGCTTCTGAGTCGCGAACATTTCCTTGCCGGTGTTCAGCTTCGCCAGACGAACGCGTCCATCAATCATTGGAACGCTCACCCAGTTATCACCGATCAGCGGACGAGCGTATTTTACGAACTCGTCCGTCACGTCGGTTCCACATGCAGAGATCCACTCCTTCGGGAAGTGACGATCTTTCTCAGCAACTTCAGACAATGGAGCCTTGTCGTAGCGTGGCTGATAGTTGTCACGGTCAGCGCGAAGAATCGTCGCCATGTAACCATGCTCGCCGGCAGCAGCCAGCAAAGCAGCTTTCTGGCCGACGTAGTAGGATTCTTCCAGGTCGACGGTACTGGCATAGACCATATCGTTACGCTGGTGAGTGCCCGGAACGTTGCAGCGAGCAGCGCCCTTCACTGGCAGCTTGCGCTCATTGAGAGCGTTGGTCAGCATCTGAGCAACGGTGATCTTGCTCGAAGAGAGCATCGCATGTCCGAACGAATCGCGGACAATGAACTCTTCTGGAATCTGGAGACCTTCGATCTCCAGACCTTCGCTGACCACGAGCATCGCGCGGCCGTGTTCCTTCAGAGTCTTGCAGACGTTTTCGTAGATCTGATCGATCGAAACTTTGCGTTCTGAAAGATAAATCTGCAGCGGCATTTCGCGCTTTGGATCGGCCAGTCGAGCAGCGGCTGGAATGTAGCCGATCTTGCGTCCCATGGCCTGCATCACCAGCACTGGATCGGCTGGGCAGGAACCGTTGTTCTCTTCGTTTGCCATCTGAACATAGTGTGTCCAGTAGCGAGCAGTTGAACCGTAACCTGGAGTGTGGTCGACCAGTTTGAACTCGCTGTCGCCGACGTCGTTATCGATGGTTTTCGGTCCGCCGATCCCGCAGACATCCAACCCGCGAGCACGGGCCATGTTTGCGACCTTGTTAGCGGTGTCCATCGAATCGTTTCCGCCGATATAGCAGAAGTATCCAATGTCGTGTGCTTTGAAGACTTCCATGATTCGGTCGAAGTCTTCGTTCTGCTTGTCCTTCAGCTTATAACGGCAGGTTCCGATCGAACCGGCAGCTGGAGTCGTTCGCAGCAACGCGATTTCTTCTGAGCACTGATCTGTCAGGTTGAGCAGTTCTTCTTTCAGAACCCCTTCAATCCCGTGCCAGCCAGCGTACACGGTGCCGATTTCGCTCATCTGCTTTGCGGTTTCAACAATTCCTCGCAGAGTATTGTTGATCACCGGGCTGGGACCGCCCGACTGGGCGACGATCATGTTCTTGGCCATGGAATTCAGTCTCTGGAACGATTTATGAACAGGAATTTCAGTGCCGAACTCTTCGGCATGTTTTCGTAAACAAACCTGACTGTTGGCGGCACCGGGGAGAGCCATACGACTCTCCCGGAGGCGATACAAACGATATTGATCCGGTGAGCGAACCTGACGACAGCTCTATCAGAAACTCGCTTTCATCACCCTGCGTTTCAACATCTTCGGCCCCTGACCGACTGGCACGTGAATCAACATGCAATCGTCAGCTCCGGAAGATCTCTTTCACGGACGGCAGACTCACGAATCAGCGCCGTTCGATTGGAAAACGATTGGGCAATCAGCGCCTATTAGAGCAAATTTTCCAAAACTATGCAGGCTCCCGTTTGGGGATTTACCTGACAGATCGATATCAAAACCACCACCAGTTCCCCGACACGCCAAGTACGGAATTTCATCGCCCATGAACACTCGCGTGTGGTCATCTGGCGTGGAAACAATTCAATGATCGCGGATCCATGCCTTCGAAGCTGAACTCATTGCGGCTTGGGCATTCCCGCTGGAATCAGAATGATGGTCATTCCCTGCACTTCATAGGTTAATCCGAGCGGTCTGCACGCGTCCGCCATCATCTGATAGATCGTGGCCTGATTCAGTTCCAGTGAAATATGTTGATCCAGATTGACCCCAGCATCATCCAGCGACTTCTCGCTCCAGCGGAATTGAACGCCCTGCTTCTCCAGCAGACCCATCAGTTCACGAAACGGACGATTGTGAACTTTCAACGAATACCGACGATCTTTTAACGCGGCTTCGCGAGGATTAACCGGAACCTTTCGGGCCGCCCGATTCCCCAGCAACACAGCCACTTCCTGCTGTTCTTCCTGTAGACCAGTGACGGTCACAAAACTCCGTCCGAACTCCACTGAGAGATCAGGAAAACGCTCTTTAATCTTCTGGACGGCATCCTCCGGACTGATTCGCCGTATTGAGTGCTGCACCTGCAATTTCGGGGATTCAACCTGCTCGACCAGTCGCACTGTGTTTCCATCAATCCACTTCGGTTCGAGATCAAACTGGGTCGCAATCATCGAAATCGCTTCGACACAGTTTGGATTGACGATTCCCCCTGATTCCCATTGATCGTGTGGAATGACGTCCAGATTTTCGATCTGAATTTTGTATCCCTGTGCGATCCGAGTCAGAATCTCCTTCGGTGTCGCTCCCGTCTCCCAGCGAACCCCTTTACGACGTGCGAGATCGAACTTTCGACCAATGTCCTTGGCGAGCAGGGAATCCAAAGCCTGTTCAGTTATCGCAATGCGGGTCTGCAACGCACTGGCATTCTCTTTCGGCCCGACAAACAACGTATCAGCGACGACAGAAACCGAAGCAAACTGAGACGTCAATTCTGCGATACCGGCATCGAAAAAGACCGCCTGCAGATCGACAAACACCAATTGGCGAGGGTCAATGCGACGATCAATCAGAATCCCGATTCCCCGTTCTTCCGAAAACTGCGTCAGCACTTTCCGCAAAGGAACCAGTTCCAGCGACACCATTAACGGCTGAACTAAAAGCTTTTGAAACTCGGGGCCCGTCGCCTGTCTACCTGATGGGGAGACAGGTTGAGCAAAAGCCTTTGGCGGAAGAACGACGAGCCCAACAGCAAACATCGCAACCGCAATAGCAGTCACCTTCATCGCAGCAACCTTGCACCGGCGAGGGCGATGCAATTTCTGCGACCGGAACAGGAGTTGTCGTACAACCAGAGTCAGGTCAGCTACCATGATTCTCAATGCGTCTGCTTGGAATGCGGAAATCAACCAGATACAGTTTCCTTTTGGCTGGTCCCATCCTTCAACTGAAGGATTGTCCCGCGATTCCCGCTGTAATTCCAGACCAGTTTCATCGCTGATGAACTCGGCTCAGCCAGCGGATTTCGCGTTTTTTGAAACTGCCCGGCCTTTATTTTCGCCAGACGCGACTACAGGAATGGGCAAATTGCCCTCTCGGATTCAAATGTCTCAAAACGCCCCCGGTCTCCTCACTCGCATCTTGATCCTGTCCGGGCCAGCCGGTGCCGGGAAAACCACGATCGTGAAAGAACTTCTGCGATCCTGCCCAGTTCCGCTCGAGATGTCGGTTTCAGCGACAACACGACCGCCTCGACCGAACGAAGTCAACGGGCAAGATTACTACTTCCTCTCCCGCGATGAATTCTTGCAAAAGCAAGCAGCAGGAGACTTTGTGGAATGGGCAGAGGTCCACAAAAGCGGCCATCTCTATGGCACGTTGAACTCGGAACTGGATCGCATCCAAAGCCAGAACAAATGGGTTCTACTCGAAATCGACGTGGAAGGAGCCCGCAATGTGATGCAGCTCTATCCACAGGCGATGTCAATCTTCCTGCAGACCGCATCAATTGAGGTTTATGAGCAGCGTTTGCGAGATCGTGGCACCGAGAATGAGGAAGTGATTCAACGGCGGTTGCGGACGGCACGCGAAGAGCTACAATATGTCGCTTCCTATAAGCACCGCGTGATTAACGATGATCTCGGACGGGCAGTCGAAGAAATTCGGCAGCTGCTCGCTTCGAGGGAGGCGGAATTGAATGCTTGACGATTTGAAAGAAGACATTCTGGCCAAGAAGGTCGGCGGACGCTTTAAGCTGTCCACGCTGATCCAGAAACGGCTTGTACAGTTGAACCGAGGTTCGCCACCACTCGTTGAGTGCCAGGGGCGTCCTTCAATGGCAACTGTGCTCGAAGAAATTTTGACCGACAAAATTTACCTCGACGCATCCCAGAACGTGATTGTCGCTGCAGACAACGCTCCAAGCCTTGAGCGCCTGTTCGACGACGGCCCGGATCTCGACTAAGTCCGGTTTGGTCAGGACGCTTCACTCTCGAGCAAAGCGTTCACAGATGACCAACAGGCATGTTTTGTTGCAGTCAGCACGGACACAACCGGGCAACTGTCGTATCACATCCTGCAACGCAGATTGAATACATCGCAACGAAAGCCGGACGATCAGGTCGCCCGGCTTTCTGTGTTGAATTGATCTCTGGCGAAGGAGCACTGTTGATGGCAAAGCAGACCCGTCCACCCGCTCCATTGACTCAGGAAGATCAGCAAGGGATTCAGCAGTACGCGATTGTCTCTGCAACTCCGCTGACCGCAAAGCAGATCGCTCAACAAGTGACGACGTCGCGGAAAGTTCGCGATGATGAAATCGACCAGCTCTTGCAAGAAGCCATTCTCGCTGGGGAATTGCATGTCATCCCCCCTGCATCCGCAAAGGGAAAGCCTCAATACTGGGGGCAAAGTCTTGATGAGGTCGCCACCAGAGCGTTCGTCGAGGTGATCAAACAGTCCGACGCTCCAATGACGCTGTCCGAGATTCTCAAGAAAGCTGTCGTCCCGGTGAAATTGAAAGAACCCGCTGCACTTGCACCGCTACATGCAGCAGTCAGCACAGGCGAAATCCGTGAATTCGCCCCAACGTCAGGCAAAGGCAAGCCTCGATACTGGGACCGCGATCCAGCGGAGCAGTGTCGCCCCATCATCGTTCAAGCGGTACTTGACTCCCCGGAACCAGTAACCGCCGCAGCATTGATCAAGAGATTGAAGCAGCTGCCGATCGCGATTTCCGAATCCGAAATCACAGAACTCCTGAATCAACTTTCCAAAGGGACTCAGGAAGAACCAGGGCAAGTCTTCAACATTCTTCCAGCGACAAAAGCAGGCAAGCCGCTCTATTGGGGACGCGATCGCATCACCTGGGGCGAGCAACTCATTCGGCAGACACTTGAGAAGAAGGGCCCGCAGCCACACGCGGCGGTTCTGAAGTCCGCCAACGTTCTGACAGAGGCTGAGTTCGCAGAGCTGATCGAAAGCAAGATCGCACGCGGGGAATTGTTTCTGCACCCTCCCGTCGGCAAGATCAAGAAGCCACTGCTCGCAACTCAGCCACCACGACCGGAACCCTATTTACAGCCGGTCGCACAACAACTGCAGACAGCAATTGCCGCCCTCCGTGCTGCTCAAGTTCCAGAAGATCAACTTCGCCGGGCGCTGGTTCAAATTGTTGAAGGAACTGGGATCTCGTTTGGAACGCAGTCGACACCGCGTCCAACTTCACATGCATCTTCAGTTGATCTGGAAGCACTGATCCGACACATCGAACCCGGTGCCGCGCAGGGGGCACTTGTTGGAATTCGAGATCTGCGCCGCGCAGCGGGAATTTCCAAGCCGGAGTTCGACAGCATGCTTTTGGAACTGTCGCGACAAGGACAAGTCTCTCTGCATCGACACGATTATCCCGCCAGCCTGACCGCTGAGGAAAGAAATGATCTCGTCGTCGATCCACATGGAACTTACTATGTGGGCGTCGCGTTACGGCAGAATCGCTGGTAGCCGCGTCGAGCAGACTTTCTAGCAATCTCCGGATGCGTCTCCACGGATGGGCGCTTCGAAAATGCAGTTCAAATGGGAAGGGCATATGAATCCATTTCGTGACGGCATTGTTGCTGATCCTTGGCGTAACCAGCAGAGCGACGTTCCAGACATCCACCATGCCGTCTTTCAAAGATGCATTGATGGTCTGAACCATGTCCGACAGCAGAGAAACTCAGCCGGACTGCTGATCCATGGGGAAGCGGGCAGCGGAAAAACTCACCTTCTCAGTCGGCTTCGGGCAACCTTAACCCCCAAGGCTCCCACTGCCACGGACCGTGAAGAAACCCTGTTCGTCTGGGTTCGTTTGCAGACAAGTCCGCGAATGATCTGGCGAACCATGCGGCGAACACTGGTCAACGACTGGTTCCGCCCCGTGGCAGGAACACGTTCGCAGTTCGACCGTATCCTTTCGCACAGACTCGCAGAAATTCGCGTTGCGGAAGGCGATCTTGAACCGTGGATCGAGTTCATGCAGGAGAATCATCCTGAAGACCTCTCCGCTCTGATCGATCAGATTGCGACCTCACTCGACCTCGACCGGAATACCGCGGTTGCATTCGAACACCTTGCGTTCGACCGTCACCGTCGTGACCTGCGCGCATGGCTGAGCGGTGATTCTCTCCCAGAATCGTCACTAGAGAAGTTGAACCTCACACAGGAAGAAGGAACCGACGAAGAACGTGAAGAAGAGAGCCAGCGCGTCGTCACGATGCTATGTCGACTTGCTGGTAAAAGTTTGCCAATCGTCATTGGGCTCGATCAGGTGGAAGCACTGCAACTCTCTCCACGCGATCCTGATGCACTTTACGCCTTCGGCAAGCTGATCAGCACACTGCACGACAACACTGACAACACCCTGATTGTCTCCTGCGTTCAGTCGGCATTCGTCTCTGAATTCAAAGATCACGCTCGAAGTGCCGACTATGACCGAACCGCGTCACTCGGGGCCTTCACACTCGACACACTGAATCCTGCTCAGGCGAAGTCCCTGATTACATCGCGACTGGAAACCGCAATCACGTCGGCAGAGAGCAATGGGGACGCACCTGCCGACCGACCAGCAACGTGGCCACTTTCAGAAGCCGAGTTCGACAGTCTGTTCACACAGGATCGTCCATTAACTCCGCGTCGACTACTTGCGATCTGTGCAGACCGGTATGAGTCCCCTCGCTCTGGAGAACTGGACGTCCCCAGTCCCTCGATCACACCGCCAGTTGATCCGACCCAGCAAATCGCAACGTTTCTGGCGTACAAATGGGATGAGCACTTTAAGAATCGCAGAGAGCAAAACTCTCCAGAACAGACAGAAGAAATCATCCGTCACGGGTTCCCGATTCTGAATCAGCTGTTCCATCCAGACCGTCGACTTGTAACCGATGAGCAACTCCAGGACGTCTCACTCATCTTCGAAGTGGGACTCGCCAGAGTTGGCCTGGCGCTCTGTGCTCAATCCAACATGACGTCACTGGCCGCTCGATTGAAGCGTCTGAAGACCCAACTGGCGACTCGACGAATTCAACGACTCGTCCTCATTCGAGACCAGCGTGTTCCGATCACAGCAGGTGCAAAAGCAGCACGAACCAATCTGGAAGAACTCGAAAACCAAGGAGCAAACGTCCTCTATCCGACGGAGGATGTGCTTATTGCCATCGACACATTGCGAGATCTGATTTCGGATGCCAAGTCCGGCGATCTTGCATGCGACGGCGAGACCGTTGCTCCGGCTGAATTAATGGACTGGATGCGCGAGCACCTTCCAAAGTCAGTTCAGAACTTCGCGTCCAGCGTCCTGGGACAGTAAGCCGGTTCACGGAGTCGTTTGGCCAGCATGATATGTCTGCAGGCGTTCCAGCCTGACAGACGGTACCGCTTCTTCGTCCAATCAAAAATCCTGCTGCGCGACGATCGGTCGATTGAATCTGACATAAACAAATCGCAGCACCTGATGACAGGCGCTGCGATTTGTTATTCGACACTCAACGAGTCGCAAGGCAAAACCGAGATTAGTTGCTGCCGAGGACGATCAGTGTGAAGTCTTTTGCCTTCAGGCCGTTCTCAGCGAGAACCTGGCTGACGGTCTTTGAGTCGTCTTTAGCAAAGAGCTGTTCAGTCAGAACGCCAACGACATCGCGATAGAAGACGCCCATCTTGCCATCGACGATTTTCTCGATGATGTTTTCTGGCTTCTTGGTTGCGCGAGCTTCTTCTGACAGACGTTCACGTTCTGCTTTCACAGCAGCTGGATCAGCCTGATCAACAGTAGCGACAACAGGCTTCATGGCAGCAATGTGCATTGCAACGTCACGAAGAATGGCAGTGTCTTTAGCTGTTCCTTCGGCCTGGAACAACACAGCGGTCTTACCGTCGTGGTGAACGTAAACGCCAACTGGTCCCTGAACGCGTGAAATTCGGTTCACGACGATCTTTTCGCGGATCTTGTTGACGATCGATTCGTACAGAGCGCGGAGTGTTCCGGTTCCGTTTGGATTGTTCTGATCCAGAAGTTCTTCTGCGTTTGCAGCACCTGGACCGGAGACAAGTTGCTCAACCAGAGCGTTGCCAAGCTCAGCGAGAGCTTCGCTACCAGCAACTGGGGCTGATTCGCAGAGCAGTTCGACAGCAACAGCTTCTTTGCCGCCATCGACAACTCGGGTGAAGATCTTGCCTTCGAGGGTGGAATTCGAAGCGCGCTTGGCGATCACCTTTCCCACCTGCTCTTGCAGAATCTGGATTGCCTTGGCCTCATCGCCCCCAGCTTCAACCAGAGCTTTCTTGCAATCCATCATCGGCAGGTCGGTTTTTTCACGCAGTGCCTTTACTGCTGCGGCGGTGACTTCGGCCATGGCGGCCCCTCCTTCAATCGATAGAATGTCTGTGTAACTTGTTTCGTGATAATCACTTCAGCGGTGCCAATCTGGAGCAGGGGTTCTCGTGAACCAATGACAGATCGATTCAGGGCACTTAACTCGATGATGCACCGAGACCGGCGCAGGTGATTTCCAGCATTGTATTTTTGCGAAAAACCGTGATATCGACAACTGGAACGGGTCTAAAACTGAAATTCAATGATTTCAGCCGATTTTGATCCAAAATTGTTCGCCTACGATTCCCCGTTCAAGCGGCCATTTATCCGATGGCGTACTTCACCGGATCAGTCAATCCGGCTTCGGTAAATCCCTGAACGCGAAGCCGACAGGAATCACATCGCCCACAGGATTCTCCCTCTGGCGTGGGATCATAGCAACTATGGGTGAGTCCATAATCCACCCCCATGCGTGTTCCCTCGGAGATGATTTCCGACTTCTTTAAATGGATCAATGGCGTGTGAATGCGGAACTGATCATCCGATTCCACGCCTGCTTTCGTCGCGAGATTCGCAAGACGTTCAAACTGTTCAATGAACTCCGGTCGACAGTCGGGGTAGCCACTGTAGTCAACGGCATTGACCCCGATGTAAATATCAAACGCTCCCAACACTTCCGCCCAGGCCAGCGCGATCGACAGGAACACCGTGTTTCTGGCAGGAACATATGTAATCGGAACTGGGTCTTCCGCATGTTCTACACGGTCTTTAGGAACGTCGATTTCGCTTGTGAGTGCGGAACCACCGAACTGCCGCAGGTCGAGCGAGAGAACCGATTGCGCCTTCACTCCAAACGACTGGCTGATTCTTCTGGCTGCTTCGAGTTCGCAGCGATGCCGTTGCCCGTAATCAAATGTCAGAGCGTAGCATTCAAATCCATCTTCACGGGCGTATGCCAAAGCAGTTGCTGAATCGAGACCTCCGCTCACAAGGACAACAGCACGGCGCGGAGAAACTGACGATGCATTCATAACAACAACTCTGACCAACAAATAAACAGAACCCATTTCAACAGAACAGTCCCGTGAGTGCATGCCTCACTGGGAACTCCTTCCCCATGCAGGGAGGAAGCTTGATTTCCGACACTGGAAGTATACCGAATTCAACAAAAAGCGGCACAGCAGGAATCACCCCGCTGTGCCGACGACAATCACAATTCAGAATCAAGACGTTCGATTAACGGAAGACAGCGTGTCGCTGATCCCCACCTGACAGCAGATAAGCCAGCAGGTCTTTCAGTTCTTCCGGATTCAATGAATCGACGAGCCCCACCGGCATCTGCGAGATCGGGGATGGCTGCATTTCATCGATTTCACTCTTCTTGATCACTTTTGGCGGTGCGTCCGCATCTGGGGTATAGACGTAGAGTTCATCACCAATCTCAACAGCGCGTCCCTGCAGAACCTGACCATTCGTGGTCACGACCTGATGAGATGCATATTGATCGGAAATCACTTTGCTTGGCTCAATGATCGAATCGAGCAAGTCTGGCATCGGGAACTTAGTTCCGGCAGTTGAAAGGTCCGGCCCGATTGAGCCCCCTTCTCCATCCAGACGGTGACACTTTCCACACGAGACCGCAAAGTAGATCTGTCGCCCTTTCGCATAGTTTCGCTTGGAGAGTTTTGGCCCCAGGGCTTCCAGAGCTTCTTCGCGAGTCCACTTACGGCCTGGTCCCTGAGGAGGAGCGACTTGCGGTGGTTCAGCAATCAAAGAAGCCGAAGTGATCGCCTGCAACGCAACACGTTCACTTGGTGAACAAGTCAGAATGGCGTCGTCCCGCATTTGCGACAGGAAGCGACCAAAGCTGTTTCCGCCGGGATGCTTCGCAGCACCGATGAAGAACTGGAAATACTCCTCACGCTCAGGCATTGTCCACTGTTCTTTCTGATTACGCAGAACGAACGCAAAGTGAATTGCACGAGTCGGCGGCATATCGGCCATCATCTTGGCAATGGTTCCACCGTATCGATCACTTCGAGTCACGAGATGCTGCCATGCTGGTGGCTGTTCTGGACCCAACTCACGCATGACCTGCAGGGTTTTGCGAACGACTCCAGGAGCGTTCAAATAAACCATTAACTGGCTCAACTCTGCGTTTTCTGCATAAGTCGCAGCCGGATAAAGCGGGTTCATTTTGGCAATCACGTCGACCCGATTGGTTTCACTTGGAGTTCCCAATCGAATGAAGACAAGTTGGTACGCACGCAACATTGCCAGTCGAGTGACTTCGTCCTGAGCGGCATAATCGATTGCATTCAAAGCGGCGATTGCTGCAGTCTGATCTTCTGGCTTGCCTTGACGCGCCAGAGCAATCACCCCGTCAATTCGAGCCAGTGCAGGCAGCGACATGTCCGTTAGAACGCGCTGACGCCAGCTATCAACAGGCTGGAATTCCAATGCAATCCGAGCAGCATATCGCAAGAAGCGATCCGGTGAGCCAAGGTGAGCCAAGATGAGGTTGAGATCCCCACCGGCATGACCGTGCATCGCTTCCAGCTGATGGCGCAGGTCTCGCTCTGCTTTTCCTTCCGCATCCTTAGCGTCGACAGGAGCAGTCGGTTCATTTCCGGCATAACGAATACGATAGAGCGTCGATTGTGTCCCACGGCCTCCGGCTGCGAAGTAAAACGCACCATCTGCACCGATGATGGCGTCCGTCACCTGCATTGGCTGACCAACAGCAAATTCTTCCGTTGTCGCCTTGTATGACGATCCATCTGGAGTGAGATGGACGGCATAAATCATGCTGTAAGTCCAGTCTAGGAGGAACAGCGCCTTCTGATACTTCGCAGGAAATTTTGTTCCATATCCGAACGTCACACCGACAGGAGAACCTGGTCCGAGATCGACGACTCCTGGCAGTGAGTCTTCGTAATATGCAGGCCATTTTCCAGTGCCACTCCGCCATCCGAATTCACTGCCGCTGGTCGCATGGACCGCGCGAGTCGGACGATACCAAGGAGCCCCGAAATCCCACTCCATGTCTGCGTCATACGAGAAGAGCTCACCATCTGCATTGAACGCAATGTCATATTGATTGCGGTATCCGACGCTGATGATTTCGCGTTCTTTCCCCTTTGGATCAATCTTCATCACCCAACCGCCCGGTGCAAGAATCCCGGCGGCGTGCCCATTAGCGTCCCAACGACGCGGCAGCAGAAGGTCTTCGCCCCAGTTCTGTGGAATCTTGCTTCCAGTGATTCCTTCTGGCAACTTCGTATGGTTTCCAGCACAGAGATGAAGTGACTTCCCATCCGGGCTTGGAATAATGGCATGAGGACCATGCTCCCCTCCTCCGGCAATTGGAATCAGGTGTTCGCTAGCGTCGATGATGCCGTCGCCATTGCTGTCCCACATACGATGGAGACCAGAATGCTCGCCTCCGTTAATGACGCCATAAAGCGAATCAAACGCCCAGGTCATTCCCTGAAAACCGCTCAGCTTGATTGGAAGCTTTTCAATTTTTGTTTCTCCACCATCCTGCGATGATGTAATGAGAAAGAGACCTGCCCCTCCTTGATCGGATGCAATCAAACGCCCCTTTGGATCTCTGGTAATCGAAACCCATGAGCCCATTGACCGCGGGACCTCAAACAATTGCTCAACCACAAACCCTTCAGGCACCTTCACGTGGGTGGCAACCGAAGGCAATTCGCTGCCGATTCTTCCCTCATCAAAAGCTGCCTTCGCAGACTTCTCGTTGATCTCTTTGCTCCAGGGAAGGCTGCTGTCCCCGATGACACCAATTGCAGTGACTTTGGCCCAACTGCTGTCATCAAAATCAGCCTTCGTCCAATTCGCAGGAGCTTCCCCTGAGCCCACCCAACTCGTGTCTGTGGTGAACTCCAGCATCACCCCTTGGTCACCTTGAACCTTGACCAGCACAACTGCTCCGGCGCTTCCACCAGAGTTCCGTGCCTCCACGGCGATGACATTTTTCCCTTTGACCAATTTGGAAGTAATGTCCGCGGTCACGAAGCTTTGCCAGGTATTATTCTCGGCGACCTTCTGACCATTGACGTAGAGCACACAGGCATCGTCAACACAAATCGCCGCCTGTCCGAGCTTCACATTTCCGGTGATCTCAAAGGACTTTCGCAGCTGAATTTTGGAATTCGCCTGAGGTTGCCCTAACCAGACCCAGTTCGCTGCTTCCGCTGCAGTTCCCACCTGACATGTCAGAAGGAAAACGACAGCAGCCATCGTACTGGCGATGGTCCTCAAAAGATCTGGCATAAAGAAATCCTTGCTAATACAGACGTGATACGATGTCCGCGGGATCGGGAGGAATGAACCTTGCCAGCGCGAACGAATTCCTGGCCACGATCAACGAGATCCCAAAGCGAAATTTCAGGATCTGATTCCGCACGGACACCCGTTACACAAGCTGGCCACTTGCATCAATTTCGAATGATGAATAACCAATTCAATTTCAGCAACTGACATTGTTCGATTCCGCTTCAATTTCGCAGACAGCCTTTTCCTAATCTGCAGAAGCACTGGAAATCAAAGCATTTTTTCCGTTTTCTGAGCAGACTCTGATTTTGAGAGATGGAAGAGCCAGAGGAAATCTGTAGGGTAGGATCATCAATTCCAAAGCCAGACCCCGGATGGCCAGACATGATTCAGGCCACTCCCTGAGAAACTGATTCCACAACTCTGCAGAGGCCAAAGATGTCAGACCGTTTTGAAATTGAACCGGAACCTCGCCCAAAATCCGGCATGAGTGGCTGGCTGAAACTCCTGATCGGGTTCGGAATTGCCTCCACAATCGGCGCCGCGATCTGTTGTGGCCTCGGAGTTTGGTTCTTCACTCAGAACATGAAGTTCACACAGGAACCAGAGAAGATTATTGCCCAGACGAACGAAATCGTCTCGATTCAGTTGCCGGCAGAGTACAAGCCGGAAATTGGAATGCAGATGTCTCTGGGTATGAAAATGAATGTTGTTGCTTACTCCAAGAAGCCAGCGGGGACGCTTGCATTAGTTCAGGTCACTGTTCCCGGACAACTCGATGGGGACAATCCGATGACTGAAGAGCAAATGAAGCAATCGATGGAGCAGCAACTGGAAAAACAGGGCCAGAGAGACAAGATCGATATTACTGCTCGTGAATCCCGAAAGATTGAAGTAGATGGAGTTGAGCGCACCTTCGAATTCATCACCGGAACAGACCCGAAATCCAAGAATGAAGTCAAACAAGTCCAGGGAATGTTTCCAGGACGAGACGGGACAGCCTTCCTGATGATCACCGAGGGTGCAGCTGAATACAACGAAGAAGAGATCATCAACATCATCAAGTCGATCTCGACCAAGAAAGAATAGCCGCCCTCTAAATGGGGTCGCTTGCAGACCTGAATCAGAACCGGCCATCAAAAATAAAAACAGCACACCGATATGGTGTGCTGTTTTCGTTTTCAGTGAGAACTTGAGCGGCTCAACGCCTTGCTCTACTTTGTGTAAACCTCTGGAGCGAGCGGCTCGAAGCTGGCCTTCTGCACTGGCTGCTGCTGCTGAACGGCTTCAACCGCGGCATGTTGAATTGCCGCCCGTCGTTGAGCAGCAGGACCAATCGATCCGTCCGCAATCATTTGTCGCAATGTCGGCATCAGTTCGAGCTTCTGATCCGGCTTCTCTTTGGTCGCAAGGCTGATGTCGTAGACAACATACTGCTCCCCTTCACGCACCAGTTTGATCTCGGCGTCGATGTTTCCATCCGTCGTTCGGACCACGTTCATTGTCTCGTCCAACTCGATTGAAGTCACTTCATTCATCAGTGGACGCATGAACTGCTGTCCAACAGAAGGAACTTCGTTCAGCTGTCGCCAGGCGATACGGTCGAGCCCTTCCGCGGAATGGCGAATCAGTCCGGTCAAATCCTTCTTCACAAGAGCGGTGTTGAATGCCTGCAGTGTCAGCAAGACTTCCAGATTGCTCTTCAACGAAGTCGGACGGTTGAATGCCGGTGTCTGAATATCATCGACCACCATCCATCCCCGAGCGACCTGCAGAATCAACGTCATTGGGACGCCACCCTGATCGACAGTCACTTCAGAGACATCCCCACGGAATGTTGTTGTCAGGATTTCCAGTTCTCCCTTCGGGATTTCCGGATAGGGCATAATCGCGAAGCAAGATGATTCCGGGCGACTCCAGACTCGGTCATTAAAGTTGTTCGAAGAGAGTTCTTTCAGTTTCTTAGTGTCACGATCAACCAGAGCCGAAACATAGACATTGACCACAGAGTGAGTCATGAAGACCGATGACATCCGACGGACATCTTTGTCTCCCTTTTCAAACAATGTCACTTCATCCACTCGGAACTCGGCGACACCTTTGCTGCCGTCTTCCAATGTTGGCTCTTCTTCACGCAGAGTCAGCATGTAAGTGGACTCTTTGTTTCGCAGCAACAGCTCGACACGTTTTACAGAATCGGTTCCGTCCGTGAACTGTCGTGCTTCATAACTGTCAGCCAGCAATTCGGTCACAGGCAGCGGAATCTCTGAGAGATTGGCCGCAGACAGGCACTTGTTGAAGAATTCCTTCGATGCCGACTTCTGCAGATCTTCGGTCTTTGATTCTTGATATGCGGTCAGGAACGATGAAGACAGGTTCAATGCACTGACCACTTTGGCGAGTGAGCGAATCCCTGTTGATTCTTTCGAACTTGGTTCAATCGCGAGATCGTGGAGCTTCCAGTCGTTCCCGGAATTGTGCAATTCCAGATACAGACTTCCCTGTGGGTGCGGAATCACAACCAGAGCCTTCGTTCCATTCAAACGAGCATCCGGTTTGAAAGTGCTCTGCTGCCCGGGACCAGCGATTTCCTTCGACAGTTTTTCAAACCAGTTCGGTGGAAGCGGCTTCAAAGTTTCCTGAAGCTTCGGGCTACAGAATGCAAACTTCTCTTCTCGTGAGCCTTCACGCCAGGCGATCAGCAACTCACGGCAGGTCAGCAACAGATCCATCTGCTCTGTGACAGAGCGTTCAACGACCAGTCCTCCGCCGGAGTCCTGTTTCAGGATCACGTCGTGAACAACCCATTTGCCCTTGGTCTTAGCAAGATGGTACTCGACCTCTTTGAACTTTGTCTTGTCCTTTTTCTTCTTGCCCTCTTTATTGACGTCGTAGACTTTCACAAGCACTTTTCGCTTGTCGTCTTCGAGGTCTTCCACGGAAACGATTTCAACGTCTCCGGTCGGAATTTTGAGCAGCTTCAGCCCCTTGGCAGAATCTTTCTGCCGCAGTGCTTTCTGTTCAAATTCATCGGACGTGATCCCTTTGAGACCGTCCAGATTTTGGGCCTGCATGTTCTCGGCAAAGCTCTCGATCGCACGTTTTGAAAACATGCTGGTGCAACCAGGGGTGAGGCTGGTCGACAGAGCAATCACTAAGATCCAGGACGGGCAGCGAATCATAGGAATCCCGAAACGGCTCAGGCCGAAGTCTCATCGGAAGAAGATCCGATGCGACAGGGTAAGTGAAATACGATGGGACGTAATGACAGGGCTGGCGTTTCTCGCACAGTCGACCCGCAGAGGTCAAGACCCACAAAGCCCGGGAAACCCTTGCATTTTTCTTCGCATAAGGCCTGATTTTCCGGTTTTCACGCCCAAAACACAGCGTTTTCTGAACAAACCCATCTAGACACACTTTGCGATATCCATATACTCCCCGCGCCCTGCTCACCGGCAGGTTTAGCCGATCAGTCGAGATCGACGGCATAAATTGCGAGTCAAGCCGCAGGAATCACCCCATGCGGGCCTCGCTTCCGCTTTCATGCAGTGCCCGATCTCCATCCTTGAATTCCTTCCTGAACTGAACGAGGTGGGTCATGTCACGACCGCTCGCCCCTATATTGGTTGCTTGCCTGATGTTGACGCTGATCGCGTTGACAGGCTGCACTCACACCTATTCTCAACCATATGGATACGGTGGGTATTCTGGGTACCAGACCTACCCTCAACAGATGGGGGCGCCTTACCAGCAAGCTCCGATTCAGACTCTGACACCGGGACAACCCTATGTTCCAGGTGGCGCGGTCTATCCGAACGCCATGCCACAAGGGGTAACACCTACGTTTCAAAATCCGGGGACAGGAACCGGTTTACAGCCGATTCCTGACAACAGCACGAATGCCCCGACGTTCAATCCGAACACAAGCCCCAAAGCTCCAGATCCGTACTTCAACAGCACTTCGATCACTCCAGCTGTCCCAAACGTGAGCGCAATGCCAGTGAACAGAGCACCTGCGCAATCTCCACTCGCCCCCCCAGTCGGGAATCTGCGCGAGTTGAACTCGATGAACACACCAACATCTGCCGGGTACGTTCCAGTTCCAGCCGGGTTGCCAGTGAATGCAGCTCCACTCGCACAACCAATGCCAATGGCGGTCACTTCAGCACCGGTCGACTCTTTCGCCACTCCAAAGATGGGCCCTCTTCCCGGTCGACCACTTGACCCAGCCGGGAATCCAGCCGCGACCAGCACCGGTCGCATTGAACAGACTTCAGGCACAGAGCCATTGTGGGATCTGAAGGCGAACTAGATCGGTCGACCACTCAATGGGCCTCGCAGCGGCCTTCTTAATAGAAAGACGGCCGGAACCCCGCGTCCCTGAGACACGCGAACTCGTCCAAGAGGCACTCAGTTCTGACGGGGAGCCATTCGCCGCCTGCAAGGCCAGCATAGGGCTCAAAAGAGACACGCTCCCATCGCATCGATTGAAGCTAAGATCGCAATCGAACCGACCAGAGATCGAGACCTCTGACAGTCGTACTGAGCCGGGAGCTCTAAAATGAGTGACACCCTCTCCCAGTCGCTCCGCATCTCTGCGAAACTGTCGCGATCTCTATCGGTTGCGGACTTTTTCAGAATCGTCGGGTCATTCGCGATCGCTCATCCGCTCTCTACGATCCTGAACCCGATCAGCAGCACGCCCAGTCACAAAGACGGCCACAGCATGCAGAACGATCCCTAGTCCCCAGCCAGCCAGCGGCCAGTAGAACCAAAGCCGGTCGGGAGAACTATTGAGATTCAAGGTAATCAATCCGGCATTCACCGCAAGATAAATTGCCAGGTGAATAAAAAAGTTACGAACAGCAATATGCTGTGCTTCTGATTGTGATACTTGACGAAAGTTCATTTCCAGTCTCCTGATGGTGCCCTACAGATCTTCAACTCAAACAGAAATGCATCCGATGGATGCATTTTCAGAATTGATGTCGTGGTCGCAGCCGTGTGGGGGATCTGATCAATCCTGAGATCATCATAAATCGCGTTTTGCAAAGCAGAAGACGGTATCTCGCCCCTTTTTGTAATTGACGTCTCTCTCGAATGATGAAGCACAAATCGCCACCAGACAGAACAACCGAATCAGGTTATGGCGTTCCGGTTTGATTCCGGGAGACAACAGAAAACAGGTACAGCATCTCACGCGCAATCTGCTGTGACCGTTCGTCATAGCGTTGTGCTTCCTCAGGAGTCTCGTCTGCGACTTTCGGGTCGTCGTACGTCAGTGGAAAGCGATCCGTTGCCCCATTCACAATCGGGCACTTCTCGTCCGCATCTGTACAAGTCAGGATTGCAATGAAATCCTGTTGTGGATTGTCGTGGTCATGATAGGCCTTGGAATAACAGACCATCGCAGGGCGTTCTGCAGAAAACGTCACCTTATACTTGGGGTTCGTTGTGCTTCCGAAATCAGCGGGTGCCTCGACAACCAGTCCAGCCCGACGGAGCGCTTCGACAGTTCGGGGATTGCAGGCCGTTGCTTCAGTTCCTCCTGAAAACGTTGTCACACCATCAACGCAATACCATGCTGCTGCAACTTGCCCCCAGACCTGACCAAGATGGCTCCGGCGAGAGTTATGCGTGCAGATAAAGATCAGGCGCACCGGCCGCTTCGCAGCCTGAAGGGTGCCGATCTTCACTGCGAGGCCATCGAGCATTTCTCGTCGTGGTTTGGGAATCTCCTGAAACTCCGCGAGTCGGGCAAAGATAAACCGGTTCAACTTGGGGTAGACGTCCGCCGCTGAGGCTTCCATTGCAAATTCCAATATCAATCCCGCAATGAGAAGCAGGCACATTGCCCGTACAAATCGACTTCGATACATCAAAATCCGCCCTTGCATCATTAGGGGAAAATCTTCATTGAAAAATGGGGCTCGCGCACAGACCGCAACTCTCTCAATTCAATTCCCTTGAAAGAGCCGCACTTTGTCCCCATTTCGTCAAATATGAACGACTCAAGAAACATCAATCGAATCGCAATTATCCGTGAACATGCTCCAGCCCTTGAACCGTTTGGCTGGTCTCCTTAATGTTGCCTGTTGGTTATCTGGCCTCTGCATGAATGAGGCGATCAGCAAGAGGCCGCAGCCTCCAAAATCGAGAGTTTCATGAGCAACGCAAAAGTGCAAATCCGTGTTGGGCACAGTCCTGATCCCGATGACGCCTTCATGTTTCATGCATTGGCAAACGACAAGATCGAGACTGGAAACTACCAGTTCATTCACGAGCTTCAAGACATTGAAACTCTAAATCGCCGCGCATTCAATGCAGAACTGGAACTGACCGCTGTCAGCCTGCATGGATACGCCTACCTGACTGACACCTATGCCATCTGTGCCTGCGGCGCAAGCATGGGAGACAATTACGGGCCGATGGTCGTCACTCGCGAACCTGCCACGATCGACGATCTCAAAGGCAAAACAATCGCCGTCCCTGGCACTCTGACGACCGCCTTTCTTGCATTGAATCTTTGCCTGGGTGGTAAGCCTCAGACACCTTCAAAAGAATCTCACGTCAGCGGCGACGCCGGGACATTCAAATACGTTGTTCACCCATTCGACGAGATTCTGAACGTCGTCGAACGTGGTGAAGCAGACGCCGGGCTGATCATTCATGAAGGGCAATTGACCTACATGAATCAGGGCCTGAGCCTAGTTGTGGACCTGGGGACCTGGTGGATGGAAAAAACAGGTCTGCCATTGCCGTTGGGAGCCAACGCGATTCGCAAGGACATGGGGCCGGCCGAGATGCAGGAGGTCACACGCCTGCTTCGTGAAAGTATCGAATACGGGCTGGATCACCGTGAAGAAGCGTTGAATCACGCCCTGAAATATGGACGCGATCTCGACAACCGCAAAGCCGACGAATTCGTAGGCATGTACGTGAACGACTGGACCCGCGATTTTGGTCCTCGTGGCCGTGAAGCTGTCGCTCGTCTGCTCGATGAAGGATACCGAGCCGGCCTGATCCCGAATCCGGTGAACCTCGAGTTCATCTCAGGCTAAATCGATCCAATGCAGCCCACTGCTCAGATTCGATGAATCAACAAAAACAGCACACCAGACCGGTGTGCTGTTTTTTTGTCTTCAACTCATGGCGATCAATACTCGCTGGCAACACTCACGGCAACGCTCGTGACACATGTTCGCCGCATTTGTTCGCCTTATTGATCGAACCTGATTACTGAAACTGCTCGACAGAAATTTCCATCGGTTGATTCAGCAGAAGCTGTCGCACCATCTGAGATGTTGCCGGAGAATTTGAAAGTCCTGCCCGAAAATGACCAGTTGAAAGAACAAGATTCTTCCAGCCGGACGGGCGTCCGATCCATGGAAATCCGCGGGCAGCAAATGGTCGGAACCCCGCCCAGGTTTTCTCAACTGAAACCCGTTCCAACTGCGGCACGACTCGATGAGCAAAGTTGATCAGGTTGTTGACAGCGGATTCAGTATTGGCCTTCTCAAAACCGACGTCTTCTTCCGTCGCTCCCACTAAAACACGACCATCATCGCGTGGAACAAGATACTGGCATCCAAATTCCAGCGTCCGCCGAAAGATCCGCTGCGGCGAGTTGAACAACACGATCTGACCGCGAATCGGACGGACTTCAAGATGCAGCCCCAATGGTGCAGCCACCTGCTCACTCCATGCACCTGACGCCAGAATGAACTCACTCGCGGAGAACTTCCCCTGAGGCGTGACTGCAGACAGAATCCGTTCGCCATCGGTTTCCCATCCGGTCACAGCATGGCCGGATTTCAACGTGACTCCACACCGCTCGCAGGCAAGAGTCAGAGCCTGGAGGAGTCGTGGATTACGAACCTGTGCCTGTTCAATCAGCAGCACACCGGCCTGCACTTCAGAAGAGAGTGAAGGTTCCAGTTCCCTTAATTGAGCGGCATCGAGCGTTTCGACAGCAATTCCGGCCGAAGAAAACTCTTCAAGCAGTGCTTCAATCTGGTTGTCCCACTGCAGCAACAGTCCGCCGCAAGTGCGATAGCCAATATCGATACCAGTCAACTCCTGCAGACGTTGGCTGAATTTCGGCCAACGTCGAGCACTGAGGACTGCCAACTGATGAGTGGAAGAATGACCTGGGTTGCCCGGTGGAATCATCCCCGCACCCGCCCAGGAGGCTTCGCGACCGAAATCCCCCTGTTCGAGTACCGTAACGTTTTTGATCCCGTGCGTTGCAAGTTCCCAGGCAGTCGAGAGCCCAATCACTCCTCCGCCAACAATGACGACGTCTTGCATCAACGTGCTTTCAAACTTGCAAAGTAGGCGGCAGCAATTGTTGAAGCTTCCTCGCCATAAACCGTCTTCAGTGCAGCAGTCGGCGTCTCACCTTTGACCATTGCATTCAGAAACTCGTTGAACTTGTTCTTTCCTCGTTTTTCAATGAGGAATTTGACGACCGAATACCCGATGGCTCCGGACGCAGCAGGAGAGAACGTTCCGTCGACAAACACATCGTCAGGGCGACTGACCGCCGGTGCGAGTGCCATCGCATCTTCATTCCATGATTTTACGCGAGCCGGTCCTGCAAACGGTTCAGCAAGAACTCGACCAGCCCCCTGCGAAACCCAGAGAGGAATTGGACGCTCGCCCCGCTGCAGGTAAGCGATAGTCAACTGTTCGGTCAGCAGTTCTTTCAGGTTGGGACCTTTCGCAGGATTGTCTCCCTGATCATTTAGGACGACATAGGCCTCTTCGTGCCCCAGCTTCACTAAGGAATTTCCAAAGACTTCGTTGTTCGGGCGTTTTGATTCCACGGCAGTGACGAACTGATCGTAGTTTGCTCGATCACCCCAGACAAAAATCGCCAGCCGTCCCCGCCAGGTCTGACCTCCGCCATATTCCTTTTGAATTTCAGCAAGTTGAGTCTGTGCGATTCCCTGAATGGCTTCCAGTCGCGCTTTGTCGACGTCGCCAACGATCATGAACTCGTCCGAAGTCAGCGGAGAAAACGGAGCAGAAGAGACCATCTTGAATTGTGATTCGGTCTTGGACTTTCGCAGATCCCGCATTTCGTTTTCGGACTTGGAGCCGAACATGTTCTGTGCGACTTCCGATGCAGACGGCACGAAAGATCGAATCGGGGCCAACGGGTCTTGTCCGTCGAAGGTGTTCCCCTCTTCGAACCATTTCTTCATGTCTTCGTAGTTCTTACGAGTGATTCGAGCCTGCCCCTGAGGCATTCTCGGCAACTCCAGCCCCCCGACGAGTCGGAAGAAGCGGCTGTTTTCGTGATCACCCGGGATCACAACTTCGCCACTCTCCCCCCCCTTCATAATGTCGAAGTAGGTCTCGACCGAGAGCCCACCTGATTTGCGATTTCCGTTGTGACAGTTCAGGCACAAGTTCGCCATCCAGGGAGCAATGTCCCGGGTGAACTTAACGGTTTCGGTTCCCGTTGATTTCGGGAGTTTGACGTCTTTCTTGGCGTCCTCAAAAATCAGATTCGTCAATGTCATCTGATTATTCTGGCCGTCAAATCGGGCACCACTACTGATCCATTTACCGATCGTCTCTTTCTCAGCCGCCGACAATCCGGGACCAGTCGGAGGCATTTGCCCTTTTCCTTGCGGAGCATTCAGGCGAGCGATGATCAGGCTATAGGCGGGATTGCCGGGGACCAGTAATTGCCCATTTTTTCCGCCTGACTGCCAGCCAGCAAACGTATCCAGTCGCAGACCGTTTCGTGGGTTGTTTTCCCCATGGCAATTCAGACAGCGCTGATTAATGATCGGAGCAACGTCTTTAACAAAGCTGACTTCATCAGGCTTTTCTGCACCCGGCTTGGCAGCAGGACCAGACATTCCGCTCGCTTTCCCAAGCGTGGCACGCTGGCGAGCAATGAGATCGGCAACCTTCTTAATTGCAGCGTCGGTTTCTTCGATACCTGCTGAAGTCGCGACCTCTTTCAGCTTTTTCTCAGCTTCATCAAGTTGAGTTCCTGCTGCGGAATAATCCTTTTTGCGAATGAGTGCTGCAGCCTGTCCGACCTGCCGCGTCAACGCTCCCAGCTCTTTTCGATGATCTGCCGTGAGTTGCGCTGACGCACTCGAACCAGCTGAGAAAATCAAAAACGCCAGTAGTCCCGCTATCAACAAGATCCGCTGCATGTCGCCCCCAAAAAACAGCCGCAGGAGTAAACTCAATGTCGAGCACTTCGAGGTCAGGTTCCCATCACGCAGAACCCGCTTGACGTCTGCACCGTCAATGTTGCCCGACGCATGACATCGCAATTGCGATGCTGGTCCAACAGAAAGACAATTCCCACGACCATGGCGCCGATGAACTCTGCCCATCGCCTGACTGGAATACCTGTACAGTGAACAATTTGAGTATAAGACTCTTTCTCCTTCCGGAAAAGGAGTTGAGAAAAATCATATCGCAGGCCTCAGCTTCTCTCCATGTACTCTGCGTGCCGTCGTGTTAAGCTCGCACTCTATTTTTCTTTCTGAATGTCTCGTTTGAATTATCAGTTTCCCCATGCGTGATTTGTGGAATCCTCCTGACGCACAACACCCTGCAAAGGTACATCTCGTTGGCATTTGCGGAGCGGGGATGAAGGCGCTGGCCGAATATTTTGCTGACCGAGGCTGGCAGGTGTCTGGCAGCGATGGCTCTCCTGATCGCTTATCACTGCAAACGCTCGCCAACCGAGGAATTTCCGTTCATCGTGGACACGACGCCAGTCATGTCCCATACGACAGTCAACTTTTGGTTTATAGCCCGGCTGTTTCTGACTCGAATCTCGAACGGCAAGCGGCACTCAGTCTCAATATTCCCTGTTTGAGCTACGTCGATGTTCTTGCAGAACTCACACGACAGGCGACGAGTATTGCGATTGCCGGAACGCATGGAAAAAGCACGACAACCTCCATGCTGGGAATTCTTCTCGACTCAGCACAGCGTTCGCCTACCGTGATCAGTGGAGGGGAAAGTCGCAATCGCCACGCCAACGGTTGGGCAGGAGAAAGCTCGCTTCTCGTTGTTGAAGCGTGCGAGTTCCGTCGCCATTTCGTCAGTCTGTCTCCTCAAGTCGCCTGTATTCTGGGAATTGAAGCAGACCATTTCGACTGCTTTCCAGACTTGAATCACACAATTGAAGCATATTCAGACTTCATTCGACGGGTCCCTGAACAAGGAACCATCATTTATCGATCGGATTGCGAAGCGAGTCGACAGGCGCTCGGAGTTGGAACACGTCAGCGAATTTCGTTCTCTCTAAATGACCCCGATTCAGACTGGCAAGCGATTGAGGTCACCCCTGATGGCCTCTCGATGCGGTTCCGGCTTCGCCACCATCAAGAAGTTTCCCGGCAGATCAGACTTCAGGTTCCGGGGACACATAATGTGCTAAATTCCGTTGCGGCAGCAGCCTGCGCCGACGCCGTCGGGCTATCAATGGAAGAAATCGTCACCGGAATCGAGTCCTACACCGGACTGAAACGTCGTCTGGAGCGCATTCGAACTTGGCGCGGCGCCGAGATCATCGATGACTACGCACACCATCCGACCGAGATTCGAGCCGCAATTTCCGCCGTTCGCAATATGTTTCCCGGGCGAAAGCTGATCTGCGTCTTTCAATCTCATCAGGCGTCCCGCACAAAAGCACTGCTGAACGAGTTCGCGGCTGCCCTGAGTCTGGCCGATACCGTTTATCTGTTTCCAATTTTCGCAGCGCGTGAAACAATAAACGCAGAACACGTGTCTCTCTCGCAGAAATTGCAGCAGCAAATCACTTCGCCAACTGGGTGGATAGCAAGTCTTGACCATCTCTGGGGAACACTCCAGACTGACGCTGACAAAGACGCCGTGATTTTGACCTTGGGAGCGGGCGATCTAACCCGCGTACATCATGACTTTATTGACTGAATTCGCCGACCAAATCCGACTCGATGAACCACTGGCTCAGCACACGTGGCTGAAAATCGGCGGGCCTGCACAAGTTTTCGCGGAACTGAAAACCGTCGACGAGCTGCAGCGCATTGTCAAAGCTGCCGAAGCGGAAGACATTCCCGTCCGGATCCTTGGAGGAGGCTCTAACCTTCTGATTCGAGACGAAGGGGTCAGCGGGTTAGTCATCCAGCTGAATGGCGACGAGTTCAAACAGATCTCCGTAAATGGATCGACAGTCCGCGCCGGTGGAAGCGCCCTGCTGTCACACGTCATTTCCCAAACCGTCAGTGCCGGACTCGCTGGTCTGGAATCACTCGTTGGAATTCCGGGAACTGTTGGTGGTGCGATTCGCGGTAACGCAGGCGGTCGCCACGGAGAGATTGGGCAGTTCGTCAAATCTGTCGAAGTCATGACATCGCAAGGTGATATCGTCACGCGTAGCGGCGACGAACTGTCCTTCGGATACCGCAGCAGCAGCATCACAGACGCTGTCATCCTGTCTACCGAACTGGACCTGAAAGCTGGCGACATCGACGAACTGACCCGCCGAATGCGTCAGGTCTGGATCACGAAGAAGGCATCACAACCATTCTCATTTCAGTCCGCAGGCTGCATCTTCAAAAACCCTCGCGGGCTGAGTGCCGGAAGTCTGATCGAACAGGCTGGCTTGAAAGCAATGCGAATCGGGGGAGCCGAAGTCAGCGATCGTCACGCCAACTTCATTGTCACGACTCCCGGTGCAACTTCGGCCGACGTGTTGAACCTGATCAATGCGATTCAGGCACGCGTTCGTGAACATCACGGCATTGACCTCGAAACCGAGATCACAATCTGGTAACAGAACATCAGCAGATCCACAATATCTTGCGGAACTCAAAGAGGCGGGCACCAGCATTTGGCGCCCGCCTCTTTTTTTGTACTCACTTCACAGCAACAGCAGGTCGAAGCAGTTGGAAAACAACGGCTCCCCCGACGCCGTCGTCGGATTAAAATCGATCGAGTCGATAAGGGTGCGGGTCGATGTGCGGGTACTTGCCGATGATCATTTCGGCAATCAGTTTTCCGGTCGCCGGAGACATCGAAAGCCCCAACATGCTATGTCCGGCAGCGACCCAGACGTTCTTAAAGGACGGAACCCGACCGATCAGCGGAACACCATCACAACTCATCGGACGCCAGCCATACCACTCTTCATAGAACGGCTCGGTGTACGGTTCATGAAGATACTGAGACGCCCCTTCTGTCAGTAACTTCAGGCGGTCTCGTCGCAGCGTCGGATCGAATCCCGCGAATTCCATCGTCGACCCCAATCGATAGGCGTCGCCCATTGGAGTTACCCCGACACGGTGGTCTTCCAGAAGCATCGGGTACGTCGGACAGATCTCCGGACGCTTCATCGTAATGGAGTAGCCTTTGCCGGGCTCAATTGGAATATAGGAGCGAAGTTGATCGCGCATCAACCGGGTCCAGGCTCCAGTCGCAATAACAACATGGTCGACTTCAATTCGTCCATTGGTTGTCAGAATCGCAGAAACACCGTGATCTCCCTCTTCCATCCGAATGAGCTCGCAGTTCTCGCGAATCATCACTCCATCCTGAATCAGCCGCGTCTTCCACGACTGCATCAGTTTATCTGAACGCAAGTGGGCATCGTTTTCGTAATACCAGGCGCCTGCCAGACCGGGCTTGAGAGCCGGTTCCATCTTGACCAGTTCGTCACCATCAAGACGCTTTGCTCCCAAATTGAACTCGTTCAGCAGCAACTCGTTCGTCTTTCCGAATTCTTCGAAATGCGGGAAATTCTGAAAGACAAAGAGGAGTCCTTTCGTCTCCCAGTCGCAGTCTCCGATGACCTGATTCGCAAACAATTCGTCATAGAGTGCTCTGGAAGACTGCAGCAAAGCGTGCCGCGCCTGCCCCGCCTGCAGGGCATCAATTCGATTACAGCGTCGGGCAAATTCCCAGAGCCACAACCAGAACTGCCAGTCAAATCGAAACCGCATCTTGAACGGTGAGTTCCGTTTGAAAAACGTCCTCATCGTCGATGAAACCGCTCCCGGGCGACACAACGGCAACACATGGCTCGGAGAAACGTAACCACAATTCCCATGTGAACAGCCGCTGCCGAACTCGCGACGATCAATCAGCAGTACAGGTGCCCCTGCAGTAGCGAGATAGTGTGCACAGCTCGCTCCGATAATCCCTCCCCCAATCACCACAATTGGACGACGAGGTGCTGCAGTTGTCGATCCAGTATTTGTTGGAAGCGGAGCAGGAAGCGACACGTGGATTTCCTGATAGAACCGGGGAAGGATTTGATGCGTGCGATGTGCACATTAGAGCATATTTCACAACATCCTGCGCATCTCCGACGGCCAGAACACTGCTGCTTTACTGGCAAACTTGCACTCTGCGCGACAAGAACCGCTCATCTGAAAATGAAAGACTGTTCAATCTCCTGAACGTCGCGGGAATTCCATCACCACAAATCAACACAAACCGATCTCTTTGCGTATTCGCGCCTGAACAACAAACGACAACAACCCAAAATTACCTCAACCTCAGCAACTTCCTCGCAGGCACGATCATCATCACGACCTTCATAAACACATAAGTGTCTATCTGATTGGTTCCCTTTAGGCAGTCGCCTCCACAATCCATTCCCCTACGAACAAACCCGGGAATCTCCCGGTCAACAAACCTCCACTTTCGCTCGAATAAGCAGCAGTTTCCCGCCATATCAAAACAAACAAACTCAACGCAACTAACCCCCAAATAGCAACTTAGAACAAACAGAACCACAAACCATTGCATCAGAAAATCGCCGTGAAATCACCATTCGAGCCAGCAGTCCGGTTCGGCAATTTGGGAAAAACATTCGCATTCTCGCAGTACCAATGGTTCTGCAACTCATGACGAGCAATATCGACTTATGCCCTGCAACGGTCATGACCAAAGGGGGAATCGTTTATCGAGCGCCGTTTAAGCGGACGATAGCTTCCATGCAAAGCGTAGATTTCCTGCTGCTGGGAGCATCAGCAAAATGGTCATTGGAAGACAAATCGTACTACGAAAATGGACAGCAATTGCTGCTGTTACTTCTACACTCCTGTCTGGCTGTGTCCGTGATCGCACTGACGTCTCCTACTTAGGAGAGCAAAAACGCGACAAATATCGGGCACACGCCACAGAGGTCTCTTACCCGAATGTGAATAAGCCACTTCCACCGGAAGTGTCGTCCGCTGCTCCTCCACAAACGATTCTCGACACGGAAGAAATTCCGATTCGGGACATCACGCTCGCCGAGACAATGCAGTTTGCATTGCAGAATAGTCAGGTGATCCGGACAGCCGGAGCATTCATGACGAACGGTGGCACGTTGATGACGAATCCGAACGGGCAGATCACCCAATACGACCCGGCGATTCAAGCATCGGGCGTGTTGTTTGGCGGCCGCGGGGTGGAAGCAGCATTGGCTGCGTTCGATGCCCAGGTGAACGCCAGCATGCTCTGGGGACGTAACGAGCAGATCGCCAACAGCGCGGTTGGTGGAGTTGGTCTCGCTCCGCTGTCAACGATGACCAGCGAAACAGCGGCCTTCAACGCCAACTTGCAGAAGACCTTCGGTAACGGGGGGGTGATCTCCTTAAATCACAACGTCAATTACCTCGGTTCCAATTCACCCGGACTGGCGTACCCATCCTCCTATGCCGGAGCAGCAGGTGTGAACTACACCTTGCCGTTGCTGGCCGGATCGGGAACTCACTTCACACAGATTGCCGGTCCAATCGGACAGTCATTCGGCGGGGTGAGCGGTGTCGGACAAGGGGTCTTGATCGCCCGAATCAATGAGGATATTTCCATCGCCACCTTCGAACTGGCGTTGCGGAATCTCGTCAAGGATGTGGAAGACACCTACTGGGAACTCTATCAGGCGTACCGCAATTACCACACTGCGGTCACCGCCCGAGAATCTGCATTACTAACCTGGCGAATCGCGGACCTGCAGTTGCAGGGAGGAGTTCGAACCAGAGCGGAAGTCGCACAGGCTCGAGACCAGTACTTTGCCACCGAAGCAGCTTCTGTGAACTCGCGGTCACAGATTTACTCAGCAGAAGTCCGCATGCGACGCCTGATGGGACTGTCCGCAAGTGATGGAACAACTCTGCGACCACTGGACGAACCGGTTACGGCACAACTTGTCCCGGACTGGTATGTCAGCTTGACGGAAGCGATGACCCAGCGTGTGGAATTGAGATCCCAGAAATGGAATCTCAAGAGCATGGAACTGCAGTTGGATGCTGCAAAAAGTCTGGTTCGCCCACAGTTGAACTTTGTGAGCGGTTACCAGGTGAACGGATTCGGGGACGACCTCCTCGGATACAACGGGACAGCCCCGACGTCACACTTCTATGAGAATATGACAGCCGGAAATGAAACCGGTTGGAATCTGGGTGTCCAGTTCAACTGGGCCATCGGGTTCCGGGCGGCAATGGCTCAGGTTCGTAACTACGAACTTCGAGTTGCCAAAGCCCAACGGGTTCTTGTCGAGCAGGAAAAAGAAGTCACACTCGAACTGGCGACGTCGTTCCAGGAAATTGCGCGAGCCTATGCCGCCGCAGAACTGAACATGAACCGAATGATTGCCGCTCGCGAGAACGTCAAATTCCTCGAACCCAACATTCGGGAAGGGACGATCCTGCTGGACGAACTGTTGCGTGCCCAGTTGCGACAGGCTGAAGCCGAAGTGGCTTACTACGACAGTCTGGTCCAATACAACAAAGCTCTCAACGACATGCAGTTCCGCAAAGGGACAATCCTGACGCACAATGCCATTTTCCTGTCAGAAGGCAGCTGGGCTCAGGAAGCATACACCGACGCGAAGTACAATTCGGATGCACGAAACCACGGTCGAGATGCCTCTCGCGTCCTGAAGTACGCAACAGAGCCGTTCTCGTCTGCAGGCCCAGTCAACGATATCTACTTCGAAACGCCTGCTGAAACGATGCCAACTTATGCCGCCCCTGTTGAAGGAGTCCCACTGATCTCGACTCCAGCAACTCTGGTTCCTGAACCGGGGATGCCGGCTCCGCTTCCACCAGCAGAACCGAAGATCCAGGCACTGCCACCAAAAGTGGAATAGTTTGGATTTCAAAATAGAAAAGCGGCCTTCTTCAACTCTGAAGAAGGCCGCTTTTTTTGTTTCTCGTCATCAGATGATGGATACCGAGGAGAGCATGATCCAGGCGCATCGAACAGACGAGTCAGTCCTTCATCATTAGTCCATGATCAAATGGTTGTTCGCCATCGTGATTCCGGAAAGCATTGATCCAATGATTCCAAGGAACCCCTGATCCGTCCCGCAGAGATATAGATTTGGAATCGATGTCATCCCGTTCAGCACCTTCACAGGCGCACCATAAACGGCGCCGTTTAAGTGCCACGTGAAACGATGAATCGTCTTGGGAGTGAAGACGTCTGTATCAATGATGTGTTTGCGGAAGTCCGGAATGTGCTTCACAGCCGCTTCCGCCATTTTGTCGCACCAGGACTGCTTTGCGGCGTAGTACTCTTCCTGATCGACTGTCATCCAATACCCCGGATCTGCAAGTGCCGTGATTCGGATGTAGCCCTCTTCTAACTCTGCACCATCTGCATATTGGAAATTGTTTGGTGAGCAGATGATTCCGCTCCGCAGATCAATAGGCTCGACAGGTGCCTCGTAGTGAAACTTCTCGGCATCATTGTAGAAGACAATCGTCTCGTGATGGCCAAGCGTTTTGGGGTTACAGTCCAGAACGAAGATCGCCTCATTGAACGAGACGGCACCAGCGGCAGGCTCAGGCTGTGAAGCAAGTTGCCCACACATCCGGTTCGTTTCAACGACACCAGCCGATGAGAGAACATTCTTTGCGCGGATCACTTCTCCGTTATCGAGAATCACGCCGATCGCTTTTCCATTTTCGATCAGGATCTCTTTCACTCCATGCCGGAGTTTGAGTTCCCCGCCAAGTGCTTTGTAATGCTTCGTCAACGTTTTCAGGATTTGACGGACACCATCATATGGCCGTGAAAAGCCCTCTTTGAAAATGCTCTTGAACATGATCACGAACTGATTGAAGTCCATGTCATGAGGCAATGCTGACCCGTAAAACATCAACGGGCAAAACAGCATGTCGATCAATACTGGATCAGTCAGAAACTCGCCCACCACTTTTCTGGCCGAGATTGCATGTTGATCCAGATTCAATTCATCGAACTGGTCGATCTTCGCGACAAGACTTCGAAATCCATCAGCCTGATCCGGGAACTCACGGCAGACATCGTCCTGAAATTGCTCGAAGTTGTTATTGAACTTCAGCGTATGGCCGGGGAACACCACCGACGATCCCAACTGCGGGGAGAGATCGAAATCGTCCCACCTCAGTCGTAACTGTTTCAGGAGCTTGGCTAATGGGCCTGTCTTTGTTCCAGGTGCCGCATAGTTGGTGACAGCATGCAACCCGACATCGAAATTCCTTCCTCTCATCCGGTAGAAGGAGTTGAGTCCGCCGATGGTGGTGTGCCGTTCGAGAATGCAGACTTTCTTGTCGTAATAGGCCATGCGGATTCCCGCTGCCAACCCAGACATCCCTGCACCAATAATGACCGTATCGTAGTTCACGCCGCGTCCGCCGCCTCATCCGGTATGTTGCGATCGCATCCGACAGCCATGCCGGAATGCGCCCTGTCAGGCTAATCAACTGAAGTGAGTAGCTTGGCGAATCTCTACCGGAAAATCACGTCAGGAGGTCACATCACAAATTTGATGAGAATCGGCAGTTCCTTCCGGTCAAGAATTCGGCAAATTGTGCCGAATTCTTTTTCCAGATGCAGTAGACCTTTTCACATTATCCACAAGATCTAGTTGCTTCAATTCCAAGTGGGCACAAACCTGTACACATGCACGGTTGCTCAACTGGAATAACCGGTGTATTTTCACCGGCACGAAGCATGGATCGCGACGTTTTCTCGGTCTCTTCACTGCTGCTTGAAAGGAATCAGGCATGAGCCACCTCGCTCTGTTGTCCGATAATTCATCTGTCGAAGAACACCCACGCATCATCTCGTTTCTGGATTTTGCGACTCAGCAGCCTGTTGAAAAACGGACTGCTGGCGATCGTGCCCGTCTGGAACGCAAGAATCAGTGCTGCCCTATCTGCAATCGAGTCACTGTTGAAGTGATCGAGCTGAACAACGGCCGAATTGGTCGCAACGGACGCATGATTCCAGGCACCGGTTCACTCGTTGGCTTCAGCTGCAACGCCTGCGGTCACGAATGGCCAGTCTAGACCAGTTCGGTCTTTTCATTGGCAGTTGATCAGATCTGCGACGGACTCCAAAGAACGTCCGCAGAGAGACGCAGACGGTGTTCGCCTCGATTGAACATCGGCCAGAATATCAAATCAAATAAAAATGCCCCAGCAAGATTGCCGGGGCACTTTTATTGAATCGATGTCGCAATCATCAGGCCAGCCAACCGGCCCAGCCTTATCGAACCTTACACTGGAAGCTGACGAATCCACCAGTTTTGCCTTTGAGTGGCTGGTCGAATTCGAAGGTCAGCAATTTGCTTCCCTGACCGTTATCGGTCACATCAATCTTGCCATCCATATTGGCCGAAATCGAGCCTTCCACGAACTCCAGTCGTGGTGAAAGGTTGTCGATCACCCGAATCTTCAACAGATCACGTTCGCCGACATTATCAAAGCGAATGGTGAAGGTGACGATGTCGCCTGGGTGAGCAGATGATTTGTCTGCAACTTTGACGAGTTTCAGCTCGCCCGGTGTACGACGATCTTCTGAACCAGTGAAGTCTTGAACAGAGAAGACTCCCTGTACTAGATCGCCAGTTACATCCTGAGCGACCACAATCGGCCGACGTCCATCTGCCCATTCTTGAGCAGCAGCCACACTCAGCCCGAGTGACGCCGTTGTAATTCGCTCGAAACGACCTTCCTGCAGGAAGCGAATATCTTCGAAGGCATTCACCAGTTTCACATGGTTCTGTGCACCGATTGCCTTATCCAGTTGATCATCTGCAACGCGTGCTCGCAACCCGCTGGCTCTTGTTCGAGTCTGCATCCCCAACGGTTCATCACGCTGAACCTGTTCGCTGGTCACCTGCTTGGTGTTCAAACCAGCAACAGTTCGTCCGTCCTGATGCCCCACCGCTTTGGCGACAGACATATCTTCTTTAGGCAAGGTTGCTGATCGCACTTCACCAAACCGCGGGGCGTAAATCGCAGCCTGCGTACTTGGTTTCAGTCGAACTTTGCCTTCTTCATCCATGTATTCTGCAATGGTGTCCTCGACTTCGAGGCCAGCACGGTACTTCCCTTCGTAATGGACAGGGAGACCGTTATCGCCCCCATCGCGTACGTACTCATCCGCTCGTGAACCTGGTCCCGGGTACGGATTCAAAGCCCAAGGGGCAACGCCCGGCGGACAGGCTTCAATCGGAATTCCGGTCGCCGATGCGTGCTGCTGTGGCACAACACCCGTTGGAGCAAAGCCGGTTGGAGCAAAACCTGTCGGTGGCAATGCCGTTGCCGACAGTGCTTCGCGTGGCTCCGCTTTGTGACTGATCGGATCAACGTCTGCGAACGCAGGTGATTTCGGTCCCGGAGCCGGAAATTCGGCAGAGACCTGCTCGACCTTCGTTGAAGATGGCATCACAGCAAAGGGATCTTCCCCTTTGGAAATTCGGGTGAGAACTTCGCTTTGCTTGCTGTCAGTTGCAGCAACCTGCTTTTGCTGATCGGCCTTCAGACCAGCGGCGCGTGATCGCCCCATGGTCGCTGTCCCTGGGGCATTCGTACTAGCCGAAGCGTCCGACTGCTCGGCAGCAGACGCCATTGCCGGTTGGTTCGGCGAGAAGGTGTTCTGGACGTATTTGCTGGCAGAACTGCAAGAGGAACTACACAGCAACAATCCCAAAGCCGCAGCGTGACGCCAAGGCAAATTCTGATGGCGAGCAGAGAATTTTTTTGGTTGAGATGCCATGATTACGTTTCCCGAAAAGTTCAGCTGAATCCCATTCAACAGGGATTCAGCAATTCAGCTCATCAGAGTCGCAAGTCGCGATTGATAAACGGTGTTTCCTGCCAGACTACGGACGGAGAATCTGCAGCGGGGATCCGGAAAAGAATTCATCGGATGATGCATTCGCAGATGGGATTCGTCCGCCGATTCGCACGATCGCCATTGGTCGCCCACGACGATCAGCTGCTTCAATCAGATTGGAAGTTGGAGGAAGGTTCTCAATGCGAGCGCCCCCTTCCTGAACAACCGGAAACGCAATATCCGGCTGCTCCAGATAGACCACTTTGGTCACCATTCGATCCTGCATCACTGTTTCAATTTCTTCAGCAGTGATCTGAATCGGAATTGGAAACTCAAGTTCCTTGCCGGCCGGAGGATGCAACCGGTCCAACACTTCAATTGTGGGATAGAGCCGGACACCTGGGTAATCCGGCATGTCGCTAATGCAGACCCGATACACGTAGCCGACGCCCATTCCAGCAAGCGCCGGAGCATTCTGGTCAATCTGCGCCTGACCTTGCTGGGACATCGTGAAGAACGTAATCCGCCCTGTTCCAGGCAGACTGATTCGCACAGGTTGCGGCGAACCTGCAATTCCCGGTCGAGTGAGTGCACTCCAACGCCCTGCCATCCCGGTCGGCCCGCGATGATCGAGGAGTGTATAGCGTTCTTCAGCCTGCAATGCGGTCGCGGAAAACAATCCGGCAACGCACAGGCTCAAGAACAGACGATGGCGAGTCTTTTCGAACATCGTTTTGATTACGTTTGAAAAGGAGAGTTGTTTGAAGTTGACACCCCGAACAAGCCGGAGAAATCACAGTTCAAGATGATTCGAAACTGACCGCTGGTTCACACGTAATGGAAGCAGTGTCAATGAGGTCAGCCGGGACGAACCCGGCTGACCAGAATCAACAATTCATTACTGAGCTGGCATTGCCCAAGCTGGCATTGAAGTCTCGCCTTGCTGGTAGACCGGGTGTTTCTCGGTGTACTGCATGTAGCGGACAGGTTCAGGCAGGCTCAGACCTGGCTCGTGACGGACATCGATCAGCATGTGGTCAACTGGTCGAGGAATGTTGTAGTCCGTGGTGTTTCGCATGGTGTGCGACTTCAGACCGGCTGGACGTCCCAGTGGGATATGTGGAGGTCCTGGCAGTCCGATTGGTGTTCCAACGGTTGGGTAACCGTACATTGGAACCCCATTCATACCGACGATTGGATCGTATGGAGGACGACCTGGGCCAGCTGGGCCGCCCATCATCATGTCGCCTGGAACACCGCTTCCCAGTGTTGAGTCGAGGTGTCCGCTCACTGGAACTGGTGCCATGAACTGTCCTTGCTCACCATTCACCAGACGAATCTGCTGGCCTTGACCGTTCTGCCCCATCAGCAATGCCTGTGAGCCAGGAACTTCAAGATTCATGTTCCCCATGCGGAGGACAGCCATGATTGTTCCGCGACGATCTGCTTCAGCAACTGGATCGAGGCCTGGGCCAAGGCGAGTTGAAACAAGTTCTTCAACCCCGGCGATTGCCAGTTCCTGGAAACGTGCGTCTGGCAGGTAGATCACCTTGGTAACGAAGTTGTTGGTCTCGATCTGGTCGAGATCTTCGTCGGTAATACGGATTGGCAGAGCGTTGTGCTCAAGGTAAGCAGCTGTCTGAGCCTGCACTGGATAAACATGCAGAGAAGGATAGACAGTCAGGCCTTCGCGACCTGGAATACCGGCCAATTTCAGGCGGTAAGTCGCTCCCTGTGCGAAGTTATAGCGATCTGGAGCAATCAGCTGGTTCTCAGCGAATGATGGCCCGATCTGCCAGCCAATTGCCATGCCCTCTGGACCGAGGAAACGTACCTGTGAGGTGCGTGGTGGCCCATTTGGAATCATTCCGAATCCGCCTGGAACGTTCATCGGCATATTCATGCCTGCACCCGGTGGACAGGCTGCTGGCGCCTGATGTGACGCCAGTGACACATGTGGTCCCATCACACCCGGTCCAGGTCCGCCCACCATAGGGCCTGGCTGTGCCAGCATTTGCGCTGGCGGTGCATGATACTCATTTTTCTTCAACGCCTGCTGTCCGTCGGCGGCGCAGCCCACGCAGACGATGAGCAAGGTGCCCAGTGCCAGGAAATACAGTCTCATCGCTTTTCCTCTTCCTTGTGGTCCCGGTGATTCGCTCCGGATTGCGGTCGACCAATCTTTCCGTGACTGGCTAAAATCCAACCGACCGGGCCGCGACGGCATGTACTGCTTGAGGTTGTTCCCGCAGGCATCACGCATTTAACGAAATGATTCTTCGGCCATCTCTGTTTTCGGATTGACAAGGCACCAATCTTTGGAAAATTCGGCACCTTCAGGACAACATGAACAAACTAACAACACTGACCGCCGCGGGACTTATGCTCATCCTTTTGGGGGTATTTGCTACGGGAGTCCTTGCGTGGCAAGAGGTTAAGGGCGACACCAAGGCCACAAACGGGGCAGAAACGCCTCAGGCGGACGCTGAGGCAACCATTTCTGACACCGAGGCCGTCGAGCTTCTGAGACAGGCTCGAAACCGCCTTTTCGAGCGTCGATCGATTCAGGCGCAGATGTCTCAGGTCATCTCAATTGGTCCGCAACGAGTAAAATCGACCGGTTCTTATCTGGCTGCGGCCGGATTTCGCTATCGATTTCAATATCAACTCTCGCTGGGAGACCTTCAGGGAGAATTTCTTGAGGTTTGCGACGGCCAATTGCTTCACACCCGCCGTCAAATTGCCGCCGTCAACGAGAAAGTCGCCGCAGTTGCTCCGCCAGAGATCGAACTCACCCGGCGAGATATCCAGCGAATTCGCCGGGAAGCACTGGGAATCAAGGATGCTCACCCAGCCGCGAATCTGTCTGAAGCGCTTCTGGAAGCAGAAGTCGGAATCGGGGGGATTCCTGCGATTCTGGCCATGCTCGAACGCACTTTGATCCTGTCTCCGATTCGCACACAGACTGTCGATGGACGCGATTATCTGGTTCTGCAAGGTCGCTTGCGTCCAGATCGTAAGAATGAACTCATCGTTGGGCTCGGAAGTGCCGCCAGTCAGGTTGAAAACTTTCTTCCTGACGTCGTTCGCGTCTATCTTGAGAAGGAAACACTGTTCCCTGAGAAGTTCCTGTATCTCAAGCGAACCAGCAACGACCAGAATTCGCTACGACCGTTGATTACCGTCGAATTCTCCAACATCATACTGGACCAGCCTGTGCCGGACGGCCAGTTCATCTATATGGCTCCACCGGGTGTCGAAGAAAAAGACGAAACGACTCAATACCTGGAAGCAATGCGTCAGGCAGCAACTCAAGCGACTCGACCACCTGAGACAGAACCTGCACCAGCTCAACCCGGTAAATAGGCCAGTCCCCTGAAGTTGCTCACGCCTGGAGAAGACAATGACGTTTGTGTCTCAGTTGCGAACCTGCCGCTATTTTCCTGCAGGCATCCTGATGCTAGCCCTTTCCGTTGTTCCTGCAAGCGGGAGCGATCTCAATTCAGGGGTGACAAAATCAAGCGGAGACCTTCAGGTAGAAATTGGCCGTCGTGATGAAGGCATTCCTCTGATCGCGACTGGTGATGCCAGTATCTTCGCGAATCAGGGAGAACTCGCCGACGCACCACGCATTCTGATCACAGTCCCAGAGACAGGATCAGCGAACACTCCCCGGCAGTTGCAGGACATCAATTCGTTTCGCCAACAACTTTCCAAGTTAGCAAAGCGTGAACTCCAGTTCGTCGTCGTCCCTGTTCCGGCTGGACTGTCATTTCCTCCAACCGGTTCCGCATACAACACAAAAGGACAACGCACTGCCGCTGCAATTTGGCGAGCAGTTGCCTGGACTGGAACAGATATCGTCATTGAGTTCATCAATGAACCCGTTCCTGCCTGGTCTGAAACTTCTCTGGCGAATGCAGTGAAGAACAATAGTGTGGCAGGCTACGGAAAAACGCACTCCGTCCAACTTCCAGTCGCATTGCTGGCAACACCGATTTCAAAATGGACTGTAGAGCAAAAAGCCAAGACGGGCTTCGATGAGGTGTTCCCTGCAGCCGTCAAAGGTGCAAGCACTTCTCCATTGAGGATCGAATTTCAGTCACGCCAGTCTCGCACGCCGCATCAGGTCGCCGAGCAGATGACAAAGGTGTATGGACATGACCTGAAGAAAGTCATGTACCAACCTGCCCTCGCGATTATCGCTCGACAGGAATTCGCTGCGTTGACCGGCGATAAGACAGTGAAACCGGATGTCGAGAAAATCCTGACACCATGGTTGGAGAACACGACTGCGAAGGCGGATCCCAATGGAAGCGTCGTCTCAGGGCATCTGGTCTTCGTGGATTGGGCCAACCGAACTGGCGATCCACGCGCAATCGAACTTATCAAAAAGGCGGTCAGTGTTGGCTTCGATGAAGCAGGAAATCCACTGCCGTCCATGCCGATGCACCATGAGATGAGCGATGCCGTCTTCATGGGGACTCCAATGCTTGCGGCGGCAGCGCGGCTGACAGGGGACACGAAGTACCTGGATCAGCTGGTGCGTCACTTTGAATTCATCAAAGGACTCTGCCTGCGACCGGATGGAATCTATCGAAGCTCTCCATTATCAGAAGCCGCCTGGGGAAGAGGCAACGGCTTCCCAATGCTCGGGCTTTCACTCGCTTTAACAGAGCTGGAAACGCTCATTCAAGATCCGAAGCAATCCCCTGCACTCGTCGCGCGAGCAAAGGAAGTTCACACAAAGATTTTGCCAGATTTCCAAGCTCACGCGAAAGCATTGCTGAAACATCAGGATCTCACAGGAGCGTGGCGACAGGTCATCGACGAACCATCTGCGTACCGCGAACTGACAGCAACCTGCATGTTGGGATTTGCAATGCAACGCGGGGTGAATCGCGGTTGGCTGTCAAAAGAGGAATTTTCACCTGCAATCGATCGGGCCTGGAACGCTGTGCTGATTCGCGCTGGTGCCAATGGTCATCTACTGGACGTGTGCACGGGCACAGGGAAGCAGAAAGACCTGCAAGGCTTTTTCGATCGAGAAGCCATTCTCGGGATCGATGAACGTGGCGGCGCAATGGTCTTGATCTTCACGATTGAACGATGCAAGACAGCGGCAGCTCAATAACACGCTTGCTCTTAGAAGACTGCTTTCACAAACAAACAGAAGCCGCTCATGGAGCGGCTTCTGTTTTTTCTTGACGGCCGTTTCAGTGATCGATAACGAAGACCCCGATCAGCCTATGAGCGTTTCTTGGTGCTTTGAGACCTCAGAAACCTTTCGAAGTCTTTAGGCAATGGGGCCTCAAACTTCATTGCTTCGCCGGTGACCGGATGATCGAATCCGAGAACAACTGCATGCAATCCCAGACCTTTACTTCTCCATGCTGGATGCTTTGCTTCATGTGGACGATAACGATCGTCACCTAACACGGGATGCCCTACTTCTGCGAAGTGAACGCGAATCTGATTTCGTCGCCCAGTCTCCAGAATCGCAGTGAGATATGTGGCATCTCGCAAGTATTCGTTCACGCGAAAGTGAGTGATCGCGAGTTCGCCCTGTTCGCCGGGCCCAACAGAATAGCGTTGCAGCCGCTTTGACGTCGTCATGTACGTCCGGAAGGTTCCTTCCTTCTGCATCACACGACCAGCAACAAGAACGGCATACTCTCGTTCCGCTTTGCGAATCCGAAACTGCTCCATCAACTGTTCAGCGATCTTTGGATTCTTGGCAACAACGAGCGTCCCACTTGTATCACGATCCAACCGATGGACAGCAACTGCTCTGGCTCCGCGCTGACGACGACGCAGGTATTCAGTCACGGAATCGATCAGCGTCTTCTGGTTACCATTGTCGGTTTGAACCGTGAGAATCCCGGGGCCCTTATCCACAACAATCAGATACTCATCTTCGAACAGCACGCGAAAATATGCTGGCGGCCGCTCAACTTTTGCTTCCTTATATCGAGTGTGCGGATCGTGAGTCACTTGCACGACGCTCCCGGCTTCGACGATCAGGCCTCCCTTTTTACAGGGCCGCCCGTTCAGCAACACACAATCCCGGTCAAGCAATCCTCTGGCTTCCGAGCGTGATCGCCCGGTCATGGTTTGCACGAGTTGATCCAGCCGACCAACCTGTTCGGCCTCGATCGTTAATTCCACCACTTCCAGAGCCATTGTCGGACTTTAAACTTTTCTAAAGGATCAAGATTCAATCGATGCCCATTGGCACCACCAGAAACTCAACAGACACCTCTCACGTTGAAAACAAAACTATTTTCGCGGAGGCTTCGGGTCGAGATTCTGTTCCAGTTCTTCCGGAGTCACTTTCGAAGCGACTCCATTTTCAGGCACGGTCATCCCGCTTGCCCAAAGAAAGGCATTCAACACCACTTTACGATATTCGTCGTTGGCCCAATTGTCATGGAAGTGACCACCGGTGAAGCCGAACCCGCGGCTGCCATCCGGACGTTCAATCGCCCACATCATGGCTTCGGCTTTGCCTTTATTCGCCTGAATGTGAGCATAAGGCCCTTTCGGGTAGACATAGGGACCATCGCGAACTTCATCGCTCGGTTCGGCCACCAGAATCGGAGTGAATTTCACATCGCCAAATTGAGCAGCTTTGCGACCATCAAAGTCCGAGAGAAACCGCATATTGAAATACCATTCATCTTTAATTTTGAATGGTTTCACGCCTTGAGTAATCGGGTGCTTGGGAAACGAAGTGAACTCCGGTTCCCAGATCGGATTGCATGAGAAGGCATTTTCGTAATGGCCGCCAATCCAACGCAGAAACTCGGCGCCAGCCTGATCGGGAACGACTTCCACACCGAAATGCATACATCCGATGCCGACACCGGCCTTCGCAAGTTCATCAATCAGTTTCAGCCGGCGCCCGTTCTCCTGAACAACTTCATGACGGGCGCCTCCGTCCATGTAAAAGACGATGGCGTTCGCATGTTTGAACACAGTCTCGTCTTCAGGCCAGCCGTTCAATACGACATCAACGTGAAGGCCCGGCACGTCTTTCAAGCACTTTGCGAGAAGCTGAACACCAGCATTGAATTCGTGCATTCGTGCAGGATGAGACGGCTTTCCGGCAACGAGAACCAGATTTTTGGGAGCGTCTGCTGAAGCAATTGTGGTCAATCCACAGAGCATCAAAACAGTCAACGTTACGGCGCAAAAAGTCCGTCTTAAAACTGCACGCACAGGCGACTCCTCGTCTCCGGGTCACATCTCAGAACGGGTCCACGTTCTGCATGGAGGAAATTCTCGGCTCAGGTCTGTACTGGCGATGCGTTTTCGGCGAAGTTGGACTTTGCCCAAACTCATCGCAGAAAAACAGACTATGGCCTCTCTTGCAGTTCTAACACGCGAGCGGATTTGTCGCCACCCGACGCACCTTCCAGACAGAACTTGCTGGAAATCAGGGGCACATACTGCAAATTGAGTGCGACAGAGGAATTGACCGGCGATGAATCAGCCAGCGCGATTGAAACGACGCAGGTTAAACGACACGGTCTGGTTGTGGAGCGACCCGAATAAAGCGAACGGTTTTCCCGTCGATCGTCGTCGTCCAGACTCCTTCTTCAACAGGCAAATGACCTTGCTGCCCGCGAATCATCAACCAGCCGACTCCCCCGAACTCATCAATGATGCGATAGTCCCCGTTCGGAAGTGACTCAGGCAAGAGTTCAACATGCTGCTGAATGGCCGGAACAGAAAGAGTGAGGCCGTCGTGATCCACCGTCCGACTGACTGGCAATGAAGCAGCTTTCTGAATGGCCGCAGTCCCCTTTTGGGAAGCTTTGCTCTCTCGCAACTTTTCGAACGGATCGATCGCAATCCATCCGTCGTCATCTTCTGAAACAGCTGGAACCGTTGCGACGACGGGCAATGGAGAAAGTGCCTCCCATTCGGGTTCTTCTTTCGTTTCGACAGATACAACCGGAGCCTCTGCTGGCAATTCCTCATCCGGCAATTCGACCAACGTGACGAACCGGAATTCAGTTCCAACTCGGGGGGGAACATCGTTTGCCCACATGCCGGTGAACATCGCTGTCGCCACAATCAGCGAAGCAATGCGTATCAGTCGTTGTGTGGATTCGATGATCATGGCCGTCACAAACAAGAAACGAGAAGTGCTCCTATTCGGAAGTCACCCCGCAAAGCTATTATTCACAGAGACACACTTATCGCACCAACCGTCATACACAGCAGAAAACAATCAACCGAATATCAGCGGTCAGTCCAGATTGAGCAGGCTTCCAAAGCGGAAGCACGTTCCTCAATTTGTCGCGATGCCCCTGATGTATCGACGGTGATTGCGTTAGAATGCGGCAGAAATGGCGACTCAGAAGCGTCACATCAGGGAAAGATTCGCAGACGGGCAATCCACAACGTCTCTATCAAAACTGACAGATTCACCACTTATTCCAACTCTGACATTTACATGGAATCGCTCGAAATAATTCCGGTGTCTCGCCCTGTCCAGGGAGTGATTCGCCCCCCTGGTTCAAAAAGCCTGACGAACCGCGCCTTGATGATTGCCTCACTGGCAACCGGTTCCTCCGAACTGACCGGCATACTCGACAGTGTCGATACCCGTGTCATGATTGATAGCCTGCAACGGCTTGGAATTCAGGTCACGCCAGATTGGGACGCTCGAACCATCTCCCTGACCGGTCAGCAGGGACGCATTCCAGTCTCTCAGGCGGACCTGTGGTGCGAGAACAGTGGCACCAGCATTCGCTTTCTCACAGCCCTCTGCGCAACCGCAAACGGACGCTTCCATCTCGATGGAAATTCCAGAATGCGAGAGCGCCCCATTTCTCCACTGGTGGACGCTCTGAAAGCGATCGGTGTTGACGCCCGATGCGAACTGGAAAACGGTTGCCCACCAGTTGTGATTTCCACATCAGGATTGCCGGGCGGTCGAATTCAGGTTGCTGGCAACATGTCGAGCCAGTACCTCAGTGGCTTACTGATGGCAGCCCCTGCGGCACAATCCTCAGTAACAGTTGAAGTGGTCGGGGAACTGGTTTCACGCCCCTATGTCGACATGACTCTCGAAATGATGCGTTCATTCGGTGCAGTCGCTGATGAACCAAAAGCAAATCACTTCCAGATTGCGGCGACTCCTTATATTGGCCGCACCTATGACATTGAACCAGATGCATCTGCGGCCAGCTATTTCTTTGCTGTCGCGGCCGTCACGGGAGGGCGTGTCACCGTCGAAGGCTTGCATCGCAACGCATTGCAAGGTGATGTTCAATTTGTCGACGCACTCGTTCAGATGGGATGTGAAGCGGAGTGGAACGAGAACAGCATCACGCTGCAGGGGAAGCCACTTCACGGTGTCGACATCGACATGAACGCCATCAGCGACACAGCACAAACGCTGGCGTGCGTTGCCCCGTTTGCGACCGGTCCTACCAGAATTCGCAATGTCGCCCACATGCGTCTCAAAGAAACAGACCGAGTCTCAGCTGTCGTGACCGAACTCCAACGAGCCGGCTTGAATGTTGAAGAGCACCAGGATGGCATGACGATTCACCCCGGGGCACTTCACCCCTGTGAAATCCACACCTACGACGATCACCGAATGGCCATGAGTTTTTCACTTCTTGGATTACGCACCGCTGGGATTCGCATTGCCGATCCTGGTTGCACATCAAAAACCTATCCGGAATATTTTTCGGACCTTGAGACACTTTGTGGGAACGCACGATGAACCCGAACCCACATAATCACAATCGAGACAACCAGAATCGCGGCCAACGGTCCGGTGGATCTTCACGGGGACGTGGACCATCAAACGGGCCATCTTCCCGCTGGCTCGCCTTTCTCGCAGTACAGGCGTTTTCGCAGAATGGCTCCTTCGTTTCGAAGACGCTGGACGACCTTTTCACGCAGTTTCCAACACTGCCCAGAGAACGTCACTTTGCCACGGAAGTCGCCGCAGAAACAGTCCGCCGAGGGCTGACGATCGACACGATTCTGAGTCGCTATGTCACACGACCACGCGAATCTGTCGAAGACGAATTGTGGCTCCTGCTGCAGATCGGCTGCTGTCAGCTCATCTTCCTGCCACACGTTCCTCCTCACGCTGCTGTCCATGAAACAGTGGCCTTGTGCGAGCGTTTGAACAAGCCGCGAGCCAAAGGGTTCATCAACGGCACACTCCGCAGTCTCGAACGCGAAGCGAGTCTGTTGAGCGACGAATCAGGAGTAGCATCCCATGAGGCTGGCCTCGCGCTGACCGAGCTCGATCGGCATCACCTTCCAATCTACGAAATCCGCGGAAAGAACGCTGGTTACAGGACGATCGAGTTTGCGCGGGAAGTCTTTGCAGACCCCGCCGTTGAACCGATTGAGTACATCTCTCAGGTGACCAGCTTGCCACACTGGCTGGTCTCGCGCTGGTCGAAAACAGTGCCGGACCAGAATCAACTTCTGGCTCGTTGCCTCTGGTACACAACTCCCGGGCGAGTTTCGCTTCGAGTGAACCTGAATCGCACCACGCGAGACGAAGTGCTGAACATCTTGAAGGAAGCGGGAGTCAAAGCTCAACCTGGAGTTCTTCCGGAATCAATCCAGCTTGCTGGCTCCATCTCCCCGGGAGAGATTTCAGTCTTCCATGATGGCTGGTTCAGTGTTCAGGATGAGTCCGCGATGGCAGCGACAGATCTTCTCAACCCGCGCCCGGGTGACACGATTCTTGATCTCTGTGCAGCACCGGGCGGAAAGAGCTGTCATATTGGAGAACGCCTGAGAAGCACCGGTCATGTCATCGCCTGCGACCTCTCCGAGGTCCGACTGCGTCCCATCCGAGAGAACATCGCCAGATTGCACCTTGATAATGTTGAGGCCGTCCGCATCGCCGAAGATGGTCACAACACTCCTGAAGGACCATTTGACGCAGCCCTGATCGACGCTCCATGCTCTAATACTGGAGTACTCGGAAAACGGCCGGAAGCGAGGTGGCGAATCACTCCGGCAACGTTGCAGGACCTGATTCCTCTACAACGTCGCCTGCTGAATGATGCCATCGACAGGGTGAATCCCCGAGGTCGGATCGTTTACTCAACGTGTAGTATTGATGCAGCAGAGAACTCGGAACTGGTTCAGTCAGTGATTGATTCCAGAACCGATGTCCGACTGGTTACAGAGCAATTCCACGAGCCAGGCGCACCGGGGGATGGAGGCTATCAAGCCCTTCTGGTCAAAAAGCTGCCGCTGCCAGAGAAAGATTGATCCGATACGCCGAAAATGACGTTGTCCCAATTGCAACTTGCCGTCACGGCATTGCCCCCAATAGACAACAGCAGGGGAACTCAATTGCCACTTCAACGCTTGGTCGGAATCGTTCCTCTCGGAATCGGGTTAACTGTTCTGGCAGGAGTATGGTTTAGTGGATTCGGACTAGTTGGTGGGCCATTCGGAGATCCATTTGATGGACCACCCCTGTTTTTCAAGGTTTTCTTCAGCTTCATCGCAATCGGCTTTATCCTGCAAGGCCTGCTGATGCTGACGACAGATGCAATGTTCCCCCAAGGCAGGATTCGTGAACTGTGGGCGAAGCAACTGGAAGCATTATTCAAGCATCAGGACGAGGTACAGGCACCAAAGGCAGGCGAGTATGCCTGCAGCAACTGCCGTGCACCACTTGGTACGCAAGCAGATGTCTCCCCATTGGGTGACGTCCGGTGCAAACACTGCGGAAATTGGTTCAACATCCACGGACGAAGCCGCTGAGCAAGTCCGATTCAGCACCAGAAACCTGCAACTCTGGCCTGAACAGAAATTTATCGGGACAGAATCAGCAGAATCGGCGGCAAAAAATGGATTCAAAAAGTGTCGATAAGCATCCAGTTTTCCACAACGCCATATAAATTGTGGATTTACGCCGATCTCACCGTAATCCCCCCCGTTGACACCCTTTTACCGACCCTATAATTTCCAACGTTTCAAAGACAACCTGTCGCAAGACAAGCTTGAGCCTGCAACAATCAGGTCTGGATTTCACAGCGAGCCCAGACTTTTCAAAATTGAGATCACAAGAACAAGCTGTTTACCGAATTCGAAGTGAGGAATAGAGACATGGCCGGAAATGTTCAGGAATTCAGTGACGCAACTTTTCAGGACGATGTGCTGACCAGCAGCGCGCCAGTTCTTGTTGACTTCTGGGCTCCATGGTGCGGGCCTTGCAAGATGCTGACTCCAACGATCGAAGCTCTGGCTGACAAGTACGTCGGCAAAGTTAAAGTCGGAAAACTGAACACCGACGATAACCGCCAGGCTGCGATCAATTACCAGATCAACAGCATTCCAACACTGATCGTCTTCAAAGACGGAAAAGTTGTTGACCGTATCCTCGGTCTCCAGTCACAAGAACGGATTGCCCAGCTGCTTGAGAAACACATCGGCTAGACCGATCGGTTTACTCTGTGCCCGCAGTGCAAGACGATAGAGTCGGCTGGTCAGCATGAACTGGCCAGCTAAAAACAACAAAAACGCGGTGCCTCTCATTGAGAAGCACCGCGTTTTTTCTTTTCACTTCATCCTGACAAACAATCGATGTCAGCGATATTCAACAATGATTACTTGTCGTCGAAGGATTTCACTGGCACTTTGTGAACCTTCAAAGTGGTTGTTTCGCCATCTTTGATTTTCACAGTCAGCTTACGATTGATGTAGCCAGCCGATTCGTGCCAAACGCGGAACTCGTGTTCCCCTTCTGGCAGGTTCTCGATCTTGAACTTCCCTTCGCTGTCGGTGATCGCAGCATAAGGGTGATCAACGACAACCCACCATGACAGCATCCAAGGGTGAATGTCACATTGGACTTTTACTGGAATGTTTTCAGCAGCTGGCATCTGAACTTTAATACCAGTGCGGTCCTTTGGCATCACCATCGAGTTAACAGATGTGTTTGCCAATGGATTTGTATGCACGTTGTGAGCAACGTCATCGTCTGACTTGCAAACCACGGTTTGATCTGTGCGAACAATCATCGCGTGAGGCAGGAAGCGGCAATTCTTCTGATCGAAGACGACTTCCTTGGCTTTGCTTTCCTTCAGATCAGGATGGATGTTGGCTGGTGCCCGTCGCATATAAACGACGATGTTTCCAATCCCTTTTGTCTTTGGGTCGAACGCACGAGCTTCGTTCGGAATGTCATCAGCAGCACAAGTGGCTGCGTCTTTGATCGTGGTGTCCCCTTTTTTCTTCAGGGGAGTCGCCGCTGGAACATCACCATCCAGGATGAACTGTCCTTCGACGGAACCGTAGCCAGCCGCAAAGCTCTGGCCGCTCAGTGCGAACACGAGTGCCGCTGCCCAAGCAAAACGTACCATGAAAACCTCCCAAAGCCTTTAATGGCGTGCAGTTATCGTCAAGGTGGAAACGTCTTGTTCGCCTCATTTCAGAAGTTATTTCTGAGACAGATCTATCCTAAGCAAAGCTGCAGACGGTGGCGACTGTCAGGCGATGAAATTTCATCAGCCGTCATTGAATTCTTAAGGGATTCCGAGCCGAAGAGGATCAGGAACGCCCCCCGACACGACTTAGCCCCCCAACACGAACCCTAAGCGTAATCTATTCGCAATAAAGACGATACAACATCGAAGCACCAAAGAGATCGGCCTCGGAAAAACAGAGGGACTCACGGTCACGGAGTCGAGGAAACAGCGAGTTCGTTTCGAACCGCACGAACGCCGGGTTCCATACGAACAAGTGTCTCGATCAGTTTACGATCGTGTTCTGAATGCACCTGTCCCGAGAGTGTCACGATTCCTGCATTGTCGGCATGAGCAACGACACCATCGGCTCTGGGACCGATGGCTGGAAGTTTCACCAGATTCTCTTGAATCGACATACGAAGTTCAGGGATCACTCTCGTCTCGACGTCAAACCCCAATCTCATCTGAGGGATGATGTTTTGAGCAGGAACATTCGCGCCGTTTTGATTGAATTCGTTGTTCCCTACCAGATTCTGCAGTAGAGAAAACTGATTGGCAGCAGAACCGCGACGAGCATTTGACGTTGCATTCTGGCTGCCTACGAACCGGTTGGCATTGTCTCCACGCCCGACAAAGCCGCTGGTTCCAATCGTTGCTCCGAGAGCCCCATCCGCGGTGTTCATTGCTCCCTGGGACCCGGCGCCTGTCCCTGTCCCGGTCGCTCGTCCAGTCCCGCCGCGACTTCCAGATCCAGCGGTCGTCGGCATTGCACGTCCAGTTTGTGTTGCCTGAGCAAACGGATTACTCGCATTGGAAACAGCAGTGGAATTCAGCGCCCCACCTGATCCGAACAGAGATTGAGCCTGACATTCTGCACCAGCAACGCAGACTGAGGCGACGACGAATCCGTAAACGAACCGTTTCATGGGGATTCCTTCTCAATCAATTCCGAGGGAGCCCGTCCATATGCCCGGTTGACTCCAGTGTCAATTATTGTAACTCCGCTCAACCGAGAACGGTCCGTCGATTCCGCGAATTTTCCTGACGAGCGACTGTCCATACGAGATCGACACCCATTCTTCCGAAAATTCACTCGCCACTTCATGTTCCAGCGAACCGGCATCCCCACAACTGGAGTGACAGGCAATGCTCCAACAGATGTGAGCACTGCACCTTAACTATTGAAACTGCCGACACTTCAATCAAGTAGCGGGTGAGGTTCAGCCTGCACCTTCTTCTCTGAGGTCTCCCCTTCAATCGGGTGAGGTTCCCCTGAAACTGGAGTTGCAGCTTCAGTCCCTGCTGCTGATGTTGATACTGCCGAATCTGGAAACGCTTTGGGAGCGACTTTCTCAGTCGCAGCCACTGGAGTTGAAGTCGCTGCCGCCTTCAGTCGCATGCCTCCAGAAGAGACTGCGGCAGGCTTCTCTGCGACATTCGGACTGGCACCATCAAGAAGGATGTGGCCACCTTTGGATTCTGTCTTTTGAGGAACTGACTCGGAAGCCGAAGCTGACGTCGCAATTGGTTTCGCTTCCACCTGAGGAACTTCCCTCGGGACTGTTCGATTCCCCGCTGTGTCTACTGCTGCATCTGCTCCTGAAACTGATGTCGCAGGCAGAGTCTTGACGCCGGCTGACTGTGTCAGTTGCGACAGCTTCGACTTCAACAACAACATGTCTTCACCATTGCTTTGAGCTGAAGGGGAGACCGTCGGAATCGTCGAATGACTGGTGCTTGCAGTTTCGTGAGATGCCAGCTGAATTCCCTCAGCATGCACTTGAAGCGGCTGACTGACAGCAACTTCCGGCTTTCTCGCAGTTTTTCCAGCCAGAACGATGGAACTCATCTTTGAGTAGACCGGATTGCCGGTCTTTGGAGTCAGGCGCACCCGTAAACTGCATGTCGCCTTTTGGGCTCCTTTACGAGTGTACGGAATGAAGAACTGATAAGCCGTTCCGACATTTGTCTCTGTCAGAAACGCCTTCATTGCGACGGAGTTAAATTCAAACTGATGAATTGGCTTCTGCTGCTCTTCTTCTGTCCCGACATCATCGAAGACATACACCATCAAGTCGCCATCGACGCGAACCGGGGCATCAATTCCGTGAGCAAAGAACATCACCTGTCCAACGAATCCACGTGTTGGCAGACCATCCAGCCCATTTCCTTCACCTTGTTCCCAAAGACAGATGGCTTCAAATACAGGATGCTCTGCTGACGCCTCAGGAGACGATCGCCCCATCCCAGGTTTGAGCTTCAACATCTGCTGACAACCAGACGCCATCATGACGCCTGCCAGTAGCAGAAGTTGAAGTTGCCTTTGAAATAATGTTGCATTCATTGTCGGCGGTCCCTGCCGGCGTTATGACCATCCTGGTCTGCTCTGCGTCCTGTGGCATCTCTCCACGTCATACTCTGACTGTAGAACGACCTTCTACAACTCAGGACGCCATCTCACCTCATTTGCCGCGATCCGCCATCAATGGTGAATCGCAACGACTCAAACTTCGTCTCATGCACTCCTGTCAGGCCACTCCTGCCAGGCCACTCCCGTCAGGGCAGCCTATTGCCTGCTCAGGCTGCACCGACTTACTGATCGTCCAACGGGGAAATTGCTTTTGCGCCTGTTGGATTGATCATTCCCGGAGTCAATGTTGGCGGCGGAAGTGCAGGGATTTCCGCTGGGTTTGCCGGATACAGGTTCAGTGGTGGACTGTTCTGAATCGGGAGCGTCATCTCTTGAGGAGCCCCGTAGATTGGTCCATGTATCGCTTCAACATCGTCCTGGAAGAAGTGGAGTCGACCTGCCTCGATCTGCTTCAACATTTCTGCATCAGCATCACCATGAATCACACGCGGTGTCAGGAAGATCAGCAGTTCGCGTCGATTGTTTGTATAGCCGTCATAGCGAAACGCTTTTCCAATCAACGGCAAGTCACCCAACCACGGAACCTTTCGCTCCTCAATCGAATCATCTTTCGAAATCATTCCCGCGAGCACGACTGTCTGGCCATCTGGCACTTTGACCGTCGTTCGAGCCGTGGTGATGTCTTTGACCGGCGAGTAAACAACGTTTCCATTTGCGTCCGTCGAGATCGGAACGCCACTTGTCAGATTCGGGTAGGCACTCTTTTCTGCCGCGACTTCCATCACGATCTGTCCTTCAGGACTGATTCGCGGTGAAACGGTCAAAATCAGACCGGCATTTCTCGTTTCCACAGTCGTCTGGGCGATTCCGTTCGAGATTGTCACTCCAGTCGGTACCGGGACTTCCTGACCAACCTGAACCTGTGCTGTCTGGTTATCCAGAGCAATCACCTGCGGGCGGCTGAGAACACGAACTGTTCTGCGGGCGGCCAGTGCACGAATCAACACACTCACAGAGTCCGAGCTCGCGGACAGAACCATCCCGCCGTACCCGAGATCGCTGTTTGTTCGGCCCACTGCGAAGTTCGACAACCCTTGTGCCCCGACAGTTCCGTTTGTCGCAGCGTTCGTGTTGTTGCTTCCCAATGGCTGGTTATTGAAATTGAAACCTGGAATCGCCTGTTGTGAAATGACGTTCGTTGTCTGAACGTTCCCCACGCCTGGGACCGCTGTTGTTGTCGTGGTGGTCACGAGATCACTGATCGCACTTCGGGCAAACAGCACCGGGTCCTGGAATCCCAGTTCCACTCCGAATTCATCCTGATTGTTGAGCGTCACCTCGACGAGCATTGCCTGAATCACCACTTGCGGCGGCTCTGCATCGAGTCGTTTCGCGATCTCTTCAAGTTGTTTGAAGTAAGCCGGAGTCGCACTGATCAGCAAACTGTTCGTGACAGGTTCCGCAGTGACGATGATTTCCTGCTCAAGTAACTGACTGGTGCTGATCCGATTCGGGTCGAGTGTCGCCAGCTCCCGTTGTGCCTGCAGGAACTCATTGATTGCCTGAGCAACATCAGCAACGGGGCTGTTTCGCAGCTTCAAAACAGTGGTCTGTCGATTCCGTGCATCGTTGGTATCGAGCTTGTAGAGAATCGCTTCCACGACCTGGAGGGCATCCGCTCCCCCGACTGCCACCACACTGTTTGTACGTGCATCGACCGAGAACCGCATTGGGACCAGATTGCTTCCGCTTCCCTGAGCTCCCATCAACTCAATGCCAAGGGCCGAGCTCGCACGGTTCGCCAGGTTCCCCTGATTCCCTTGTGTCGTGCCTGCGTTGAACAACTCTTGAAGCAATGTCGCCGCACTCGAAGCGTCAGCATTCTTCAGGGTGAACACTTTGATTTCAGAGATCACTGAACTGGGGCGATCCAGCATCCGGATCAACTCTTCCACCAGTGGCATACTCTGTTCAGAAGCGGTCACCATCAGACTATTTGTCCGAGGGTCGGCATTGAACCGGATGTCATTCAACAGACCTGAGCGAATCAGGTCACTACTGCCGTCTCGCAGGAATTCAAGAACTGTCGCTTTGGCCTGCTGGTTTGCAGTCCCGGTCTGTCCCTGTCCGCCGCCGATCCCACCGGTCGCACTGACGCGTGCCGGGTTGAGGATGCTTTGCACTGCGTCATTCAAAAATGTCGCGAGTTCTGTCGCAACAGCACTCTTCAGTTGGAACAGCTGCATGCGGCTGACTGAACTGGCATGCTCACTATCAACTCCACGAATGAATTCTGTGATTTCAGTCAGATCACGAGGATTGGCCTGCACGATAATACTGTTCGTCCGCGCATCGGCCGCAACTTTGATCCGAGTCCCCAACCCCGTTGGCGGTTGCGTATAGAAGGTTGTCAGCATCTCGGCGACAGAGGTCGAGATGGCGTGTTTCAGACGAAAGACATGGACTTCGTGTCCCGGATCAACGGGACGGTCAAGTTCTTCCGCCAGTTCGAGTACGGCCTGAATCGCCTGTGATGGTGCCAGCACAAGTACGGCATTTGGAACCACAACCGGAATGACCCGAACGGCGACCTGACTTTGCTGCGCGTTATTGGTTCGCAACTCCGTCATTCTCGCATAGACATCATTCAACAATTGCGAGAGCGACTGAGAATCGACGTGCTGTAGCTTCAGCAAGTGAATCTCTGGCATGCTGCCAACGGCCATTTGCTCAACGGCTCGAATCACCTGCATGACCGCTTCGACGTCTTTTTCGTTTCCGCGGAGAATCAACAGATCGAGATCATTCAACGCTTCAATCGAGACGTCGCCCTTCAGATTCCCGAGCAAAGCTGGCAAAGCTGTCGTCGTCCCTGGAGTTACTCCCGAAGTTGCAGGTGTTCCAGCTGCAGGCGCTTCACCTGTCGCTGGTGGCATGGGCGGAGCCGCTGGAACTGCAGGTTCGAAATCAGCCGGAGCTTCAGCTGCTGCTGCCGGTGGTTGCTTGGCCTGTGCCTGAGCGATCAGAGAAATCGGTTGGGCTAATTTACGACCAGCTTCTGCGAGCGTGCCGTCTCCAGCCACGATTTTCGGGGGAATCCCTTCAGCGAGCGGATTTGCATCCAGTTTCAAAATGAGCTGGCGGATTCCAGACTGGACTGATTCCGTCGCCGTGACAACGAGTGAGTCGTTCGCAGTATCAATCTCCAGTACGAAGAGTGGACGAGAATCCGCTGCATTTTCGTCGTCAAAATGAGAAACAACAAACGCTGGCAATCCGTGCGGGCCAGCATTCTCCAGCTTGGATCGCTGCTTGAAAGCCACATGCAGCTGTTTCGCCAGATCTAACGCTGACCGCTGTTGTGGTTTAATGTTGATCGAAGTGACCGGCTCGGCCTTCGCAGAGACCGATGGCTTGTCTGCAAAAGGCCCCGCAGCTGGAGCGACAGGAGGACTATCGGTCGCCCCTGCTGCTTCATGACTGACACGCTGAATCATCGATTCCTGACGTGTCGGCTGGATCGTTGTCGCGTTCAATGGCAGCGCGGTCCCGGCAGTGGCTCCCGGTTGAACGTGATGCCGGCTGAACTCTTTGCGTTCGACGCGTGTGGAGATCACCTCCAACACTTCGTTCTTGGCAACGAGTCTGTAACCGAGTTTTTCGAGATCGCGGTTCAGAATTCGAACCGCGTCTTCCCGTTTATGTTTTTCGAAGTCCGTTCGGCTGAATTTCCCTGGTGGAACTTCTGGCATGACCAGGGTGGATCCAGTCTCATTGGCCACCTGGGTCAACACTTCGTCCCAAGGCTTTCGCAGAAAGTTCAGTTTGCACTGTGCCTCTCCCTTCGCGGAACTTGTTCCACGGGTTTCTGGCGACGAGTTTGCCTGACGCGATCTCGACGGTTCAGCTGCATTGGCCGTGAGTGCGCACGGAAATGCAAGCGGTACCGCCGCAAGGAAGGACAGAAGCCTGCCGATTCTGTTGAACCGGGGTGCTAGCATGGGACCATCCAGATTCGTTCATAAGGAAATAAGATTCCGCGTATCGCGACAGGTCAGGAATTTTCACCAAAACCTGCGATCTCGGCGAATATGGTTAAAGAATCCCGTTCGCGTTAGTGCGATCGCGTCCGTCCATCAATTTTGGACGATCCCACACGCACGATTCGGCAGGAACTGCCATTAACTGGCTCAGAATCAGTCGAACAGGAAGGAACTTAGAGACGAATCGCGACTCACCCTATTCTGCAAGTTCCGGTCAAACCGGGCGAGCTTGAGGCAAATTCGAGGCAAAAGCGCCGTTTCTTCCAAATTTCCCGACAACAATGCACGGTGAATGTCGGCGACAAGAGGGTACGGGCTGTCCCAGAAGATGATTTCGGGGAGGGACATCGAAGATTTGTGTGCAATTCGACATAAAATTTTGCAAAGTCGGAGTACACTTTTCAGGCTGGCGTCAACTATAATAACGCTAAGTTTTGTATTTCCTGTGATAATTGGAGTGTTTGCCATTTCTCGTCCACCGCAACAGCCCGCCTCGCGCAGTCCTTCGAATCTTCCTCGGATGAATGAACGCATCCGTATTTCGCCGGTCCGCGTCGTGAATGCGGAAGGAGAGATGCTGGGTGTGATCGAAACGGCTGCCGCTCTGCAGATGGCTCAGGATGTTGGGCTCGATCTTGTCGAAGTCAGCCCTGACTCGAAGCCACCTGTTTGCCGAATCATGGACTTCGGCAAAGCCCAATACGAAAAGCACCGTAAGTCAGCCGGGCCGAAGCAACACAAGAGCCAGCTGAAGCAGATTCGCCTGGGCCCTAAGACCGGCCAGCACGACATTCACGTGAAGGTCGAAAAGGCTCGCGAATTCCTGTCACGTAAAGACAAAGTGAAGGTGAACGTGGTCTTCCGTGGCCGTGAAAACGCTCACCACGACCGAGGCCGCGACCTCCTGCAGGAAATCATCAACCAGTTGGGTGATGCTGCGGTGATCGAGCAACCACCACGCATGGAAGGGGCTCGCGCAATGTCGATGCTCCTGATGCCGAGCAGCAAAACAATCGCAGCGGCAAAATCACTCAGTGCTGCGAAGCCAAATCAGAAGCCATCGGCTGAAGTTGACGATAATGATGATATTGACGACGTTGATGACGATTCAGCAGATGACACATCAGACGATAGCACTGATGAATAAGTTCTGCTTTGATTCGTGAAATGAATCATTCAACGCTCTTGGTCGCCTCGATCAAGAGCGTTTTTTCATGCCTTGTTCACGATCTCAACAGTTGACTTCTCGTCCGCTCTCTCAGTCCTCCCATCGTCAGTCTGCATTTGTGAGTTCATGTCATACCATCAGAAACATGGAAGCAGTCCCCATCTGTTTAAACAGCCACAGGATAAAGCGAACCGACTTGGTGACCGTTGACTCCTCAATCGTGAACGTAAGAATTGAACGGCTCAAGGAATCGAATTGGGTCTCCGAATCGTTAAGATCAGACTTGAAGCCGTTCGACAACAGAACCAGAATGCATTGACTGGAGCATCGAACTTAAGCCACAGACCAACTTAGAGCCTGAAGAAACCGGACTTCGCCAGGTAATCCGGCTGCGATGCAGCCATACGAGAAACCGAACCGGGCGATCAGGTTCGTAGGATTGATTGACATGCGCCGGCTGATTCCATTTCGCAAGCAAAATAAACTGCCATTGTATCTCGAACCGGCAGAGCAGGATGGACTACGCGCCGCTGGCAGTTTCAATGCTCAGCTGATGGATTTCCTGCGCCCCCACGTAAAGGCCGGCGTCACGACGAACGCTCTCGATCGACTCGCGGAAGAGTACACTCGAGACCACGGGCATTTGCCGGCATGCCTTGGGTATCACGGATATCCAAAATCGATCTGCACCAGTATCAATGCGGTGGTGTGCCACGGAATTCCGAATGACGAACCACTGAATCCCGGCGACATTGTCAACGTGGACTGCACTACGATCGTAAATGGCTGGTACGGTGACTCTTCTGAAACATTCCTGATTGAGCCTGTTGCAGCCGATATCCGAAAGCTTGTTCAGGTCACGTTCGATTCACTCTGGATCGGAATCGACGTCTTGCAGCCCTATTGTTCTGTCATGGAAATTGGTGCCGCGATTTCCCGCTTCGGTTGGAAACACGGTTACGGAGTCGTCGAGAACTTTCAGGGTCATGGAATCGGACGGGCGTTCCATCAAGAACCGGGAGTTCCACACGTCCCGAACCGCAAAAACCAGCGAGACATTCTCGCCCCGGGTGTTTGCTTCACAATTGAACCGATGCTTAACCTCGGCACTAAAGGGACCTCTGGCCCACTTGCGGATGGGTGGACCGTTTTAACCGAAGACAGAGCTCCCTCCGCCCAATTTGAGCACCAGATTCTGATGACTGAGTCCGGCCCGGAAGTGTTGACGCTGACGAAGAATGGGCCCATGCCTGGACACATCTTTTAAAGATGTCACAGCCGATCGTTGAGGACACAACTTCGCTCAGGTGAATCGCGATCTCGATTCGGATTTGTGCCGGGCTGGATAAAAACAAAATGCAATCGCCGTCATGACCGGAATCGCCGATGCTTTTTCGCAACATTTCAGCCTCAGGCAACGAATCATCGCCAGTATCCCCTGATTTGTGAAATAGGCTGAAAATCATGACAGCCATTAGCCCCACTCAATCCATGTCGCAGCCAGCAACCGAGGCAGGCCCCCTTCGAATTGTTGCAGTCATGCCTGCATACAATGCCGAGGCAACGCTCGAACGGACGCTCGCCGACATCCCGGCAGGCGTCGTTGATGAAGTAATTCTGGTCGACGACTGCAGTCGTGACCACACTGCAGATCTGGCACGAAAGCTGGGCCTGACCGTCATCGTGCACGAAAAGAACAAAGGTTACGGGGGGAACCAGAAAACCTGTTACGAGCAGGCTCTGGCCAGCGGGGCTGACATCGTTGTCATGATCCACCCTGACTATCAGTACGACAGTCGTGTTATTGGCGCCGCTGCTGAATTCCTGCGTCTCGGCATCTGCGATGTGATTCTCGGATCCCGCATTCGCACCCGAAGCGAAGCGCTCGCAGGGGGAATGCCTGGCTGGAAATACATCGCAAATCGCTTGCTGACAATCACCGAGAATGTCGCCCTTGGGCAAAATCTCGGAGACTTTCACAGCGGGTTCCGCGCCTATCGTCGTGAAGTCCTGGAAACAATTCCGTGGCAGAACAACACCGACGACTTTGCTTTTGACAGCCAGTTCCTGGCGCAATCGGTCTATTTCAAGTTCAAACTCGGTGACATCCCGGTTCCTGTCCGCTACTTCGATGAAGCTTCCAGCATCAATTTTCGACGTTGCGTGAAATACGGACTGACGACACTTCTGGTCCTCGCCCAGTTCTGGTTACAGAAACTCCGACTGGCCAATTTCAAGATCTTCCAAAAGAAATAGCCCTGCACTGAGATTCAGCGTCGACTCGACCTTCAACGGATCTGTTGTCGCTACGCCGTGACACCCTGCACTATTTTGCAGCACACCCGTCTGTTCGATTGCAGCGGACGAGACTCGGCTGTTGAGAATCGCTCGTATGCCGAAACTGGGTGAGTCCAGTGTACGAAGTGTTCCCAGATCCCCTCGCCGCTGATTGAGGTGAGAAATTGCTGGACACAGGGCCGTTCTGCTCACGTCGCCCTTCCTTATTTTCCGATCTGGCACGAAGCCTGCGATGCATTTCCGCGGGATCTACCGCGATTTTATTTCTAGTCACCGCTCCTCGACACGATAAAATAAGTGGAGCTCTCAAGTTGCGTTCTAAAACTGCAATTTGTTGTATTTACGATTCAGGATTTTCCTACAATTGAATTGCATTTATAGTTGAAGTTCATTTCAACCTGAGTACGATCTAACTGAGAAACAGGGAACTTCGGAGCATTCGGAACCATTCATCCATGCGGACTCGTCTTGGAATCGTGAACTTGACCATCGTCATGACGTCATTCGTCATGATGGTTGGTGTTCGCACGTTCCATCCTCCGCTGGTGCATTTCCATTGCCATAACAGCGTTGAATGTCAGGACAATGTTGGCTGCTCTGTCGGGAGCGGTCCATGTTCAAAGCAATCAACTTGTCAGTCGCAGGAGGAAAGCTCCCGCCAGACGAGCAAGAAGAAGGGATCTGCGACGCAATCCTGCGGACACCTGCATGCTCACACAACAGCACGCCACAGCCATGCTCACCACCACGAGCACGGACATCAACACGGCAAAGAAACTGACGAAGCTCCCGCAAACCCTCAGCAAGATCTTCCTTGCCATTCAGAGTCATGCCTGTTGTGTCAGTTTCTGATTCAAGCTGTCCAACTACTCTCATGTCCAGTCATGCTGGCTGGTGAAGAACAGGTCACAGAGAGACCTGTCAGTGAGGTTATTGAAGTTGTCACTGTCGCGCTGTCCGGACCATATGTCCGTGGACCGCCACTGAACGTCTGATTTCGCTGAAGATGCACCGGGAATGCTAAGGGCAAGTTGGCTAAACAGCCTGAGGCTTCCTTCTGCAGTGTGTCTTACCAATCGCAACCGGCAGTCTGAACGAACTCCGTTGCATACGTTTGGCGACACATTTTCTCATCAGCGAAGAATGCATGTCATGAGTCATTTCACATGGCTATCCGGCCATGGAGATCTGACGCGGTACTCAGAGAGCCACCGTCATTGAGTGTCGTCCGGAGACCGCGAATTCCTGAAATTCGCGTCGAATCGGGCTGCTTTATTCACTCCGCATTCCATTGCAATCAGACTTTTATTTCGAGGACAGCCTCATGCGTGCAACTCAACGTCGCGCCGCGTTTACATTGATCGAACTTCTTGTCGTCATCGCAATTATCGCCATTCTAATCGCTCTGCTGTTGCCTGCCGTACAACAGGCGCGAGAAGCCGCTCGACGATCACAATGCAAAAACAACCTGAAGCAGATCGGGCTCGCCCTTCACAACTATCTTGATGTTCACAACACCTTCCCACCGGGGTGGATTGGCGTGAACCAAGCAACTCGTCTCCCCGAAGTCATGGGCAACAGCGGATTTGCCTGGGGCTCGTTCATTCTGCCTTATCTGGAACAAGGTGCCGTCTCGAACAGTATCCAGTTCACACTCCCGACTGACCACACGACAAACCGCCCTTACCTGAAGCTGAAACTGACAGCGTTTCAATGCCCGAGCGATCCAAAGCCGGATACGTTCACCATTGAAGACCAGAACGGCGCCAACACCGAGATGGCCACCGCGAATTATGCTGGCGTTTTTGGAACTCACGAACTCCACGACTGCGAAGGAACCCCGGGAGTAGCACCGCTGACCAGTCAGGGACAATGTGTCAGCAACGGAGCATTCTTCCATAACAGTAAGGTGTTGATCCGAGACTTCTCAGACGGAACCAGTTCGACTTTCCTCGTTGGAGAACGAACGACCTATGAACACGACGACGAAATTGTGTACGGCACCTGGGCCGGAGCATTGCCTCAGGTTGACGAGATGATCGGTCGGGTCATCGGGCACGCGACTCACGCCCCCAATCATGGACATCATGCTGAAGACTTCGGCAGTTCACATACAGGCGGAGCACACTTCGTCATGGCCGATGGACACGTCGTCTTCATCAGCGATGTCATTGATGAAGGAATCTTTCGGGCATTGAGCACCCGAAGTGGCAACGAAGTGATCGGCGAGTACTAGACCGATTTGGTCTATCACGTGGCCGCGATGCAGCTCTCCAGTTAGGAGAAAAGCTGAATCCAGCGTGCCAGCACTGCTTCGAAAATCGTTATCAAATGATGCGAGCCCTCAAAGATAATTTGAGGGCTCGCTCTGATTTCAACGGTCCGTTTTGGGGATCGACTCAGTCCCCGGAGGTTCAGTTCATCTCCTCCTGAACGTTACATGAAACGTTCAGCGAACCCATTCACGCCGCGTTCTGCTCGTTTGATTTCTTGTCAGCATCCTTACGAGCCTGGTTGGGGCGGAAGTTTGCCTTCTCCTCAATGATCGACGTCGCATCGAATCGACGACCAAAGTATTTCGCCTGAGCCTCTGGGTGATTCAGCACTGTTTCGACATCACCGCTCACAAGGACACGCCCATCACAAATGATGTTGCTCCGGTCAGTGATCGTCAGGGTTTCACGCTCCCGGTGGTCGGTGAGAAGAATGGAGATCCCGCTATTGCGCAGCTCTCCAATAATATCCTGAATGTCGTTGATCGTTGTCGGGTCGATCCCTGTGAACGGTTCGTCCAACAGGATGATCTTCGGTTCACTCGCCAGACAGCGCGAGATCTCAAGACGACGGCGTTCTCCCCCGGACAATGTTGAGGAGATCTGCTTACGTTTCTTCTGAAGTCCGAACTGTTCCAGCAGAGTGTTCGCCCGGGCTTTTCTCTGTTTGTACGAGAGCGGAAGAAACTCAAGGATTGCGAAAAGATTCTGCTCGACAGTGAGCTTGGTAAAAATGCTCTGATCCTGTGGCAGGTAGCCCATGCCGTTTCTGGCCCGTTTGTACATCGGCCAGTTCGTGACATCTTTTCCGTTCAGAAAGACCCGTCCTTCGGTCGGCGAGATCAGCCCACACGCCATTCGAAACGTGGTTGATTTTCCAGCACCGTTTGGACCAAGCAAGCCCACGATTTCGCCAGGGTTCACGTCGAACGAAACCCCATCGACCGCACGCTTGCCAGTTGAGTAGGTCTTCGCCAGTCCCTGGCATTCCAAAATCGACATTTCTCGTCCCTGCCGAGTCCTTCGACACAATTCACTTTGAATGAAAAGTGTACGAAAATAGAGACTTACGCCTCAAGGTGAAAACCGTTCAGGAGGATTTCCCCCCAGCCACGAGAGAACTCAGAAAGGTCGCAAGATCCCGAATCTGATTCGGAACGACGTAAACGGCGACGAACAAGATCGTCGCAGCCGCCACCCACAAAAGAACATCCGTCAAAATCCCAGGTTGAAGCCCCGGATGAACCTTTCGGTATCTGAAGTAGAGCGCGGCGGCAGCAATCATCGGCAACGTTGATGCCTGAGCGACTCCGCCGATCTTCACCATCAACTGCGGGTCCTGCAGGAAGAGGTAGAACGTGAAGGCGAGTGCAGGAAAAAACAGGCAGAGTTTTCGAATCAGCTTCAAACGCCTTTCTGGCGAATCCGCTTTTGCAAATCCGGCGAGAATCAGGAAATCGGCCGCGAGTCGACTGTTCGCAGCACAGGCGAGATAGAGCGTTTTGAAGAGGACCGCTCCGGCTCCGATCAAAAAGAGAACTCTGGTCCAATCCCCGAACGGCCCCACATACATATGAGCCAGCGTATCAACCAGGGCAGTCCCTTTCGGGTGCAGACCTTGTGGATGGAGCACTGCTGCTCCCAGAAGATAAAACGAAACCGTTGAGACCGTGAACACAACCATGCTCACCCAGGCATCGAGTTGCATCACACGAATCCAGCCTTGAGCGCGTCGCTTCCACTCTTCAGTGCCGTCGTCTCGACCAGCGAATCGTGCGTACCCTTTTTCCAGACACCAGTAGGGGTAATAAAATAACTCCGTCGCCCCGACACCGGTGATTCCAAAGACGGCAAATGCCGCCATTTCCCCTTTCTCTGGAAGACGAATGACCAATCCAGAAAGCAACTGGTCGACATGAATCGGGAAGCTTGTCCATGCCAGAGAAAGCACGGCAACAACAGTGATTGTTGTGACCGAAACGACGATCACCGTCGTCAGGAACTCAATGCGACGATATCCGCCGCGGTAGATCAACGCCATCGTCGCCAGACAGGTCACAATCGCCCAAGCCAGTTCAGGTCGGACTGCGAGGACTTCATTGAATGTGACCGAGGACGCCTGAATTTGCCCGAATGTGTTCGTGGATAAAGACGGCATTGCACGGTGCAGGACTTGTCCCACTCCGGCAGTCATTCCTCCCAGCTGCATCACGGTACACAGCATCATGAGGAACCACCACCAGCATAACCAATGGACTCCGCGTCCTTTTCCTGGCAACTCATTCAAGGCACCAAGAGTGGGGCGTCCTGACGAAATTGCATAACGACCAAGCTCGATCTGAACGAAGACTTTGATCACACAGCTGAAAAGAATCAGCCACAGAAAGAAGTACCCGTACTCTGCTCCCAGCCCGGTCGTCAGGATCAACTCGCCGCTTCCGACGATCGTCCCCGCCAGAATGATCCCCGGCCCAGTTTTGCGCAGCGCTGCCCAAAGCGTTTTTGGCGGCTCCTGAATCTCTTCCGGAGGCAAGGCGTAAGGGTCATATGAGACGATTTTTTCAGACACAGGCACCACTTCCGAGTTCAACCAACAATCAACACCGAAATATATCCAAATGTTGATTCAACTTGAAACCCGACATTTCGTCTGATGTTCCGAACAACGCAAACTTCTGTCCCTCGAAAACGAAAACGACTGACATGGCAGTTCATGTGCCACATCAGTCGTCGTGTTCAATGCATCTCAATCGGCAACAGTGAGAAACTCAGAGAGGATTACCGCAGATTCCAGGTATACGTGTTGTAGTCACCATGAACGTGATTTCGCCAGACGTTCCCGTTGTGATCGCGAGCGAGCAGGTCGAAGTAATGCCCATGATCATGAAGGGAAAAATGCCCGTGACCATGTTCATCGAGACACCCGACGTAGCTACCGTTGTAATAAAGATCCACGTGACTATGAGTGTGATTGTTGACGATCAACTGACCAAGGATCCCCCGAGAGACTTCTCCTGACTCACTCTCGGCTTTCCGCTTTGCGGCGAGTTCATCAGCCTTCTTCGCTGCAGCGAGCAGTTCTTTTTTGACAGCAGGATTCTCTGCCATCTGCGCCAACGCCTTCAGCTCAGCTGATTGAGATCGCAACATAGCCAGTTTAACGGCTTCCTCTTGAAGTGCTTTTGATGTCAGCGCTGCCTGCTTTCCAGAGACGGACTCTGCAACGGCCAGTTCTCTGGCCTCTGAGTACAGCCCGACCGGATCTGGTGCTTCACGACTCTGCTCGATTCTCGGGCCCAATGTCTTCAATGAACGGAAGTTCAAATCAAGTGATTTGCCGAAGTCGATTGTGGCAGCCGACTCATAGGGGGCGGCCTTTGTCTCTTCCTGCTTTTCCTTCTTAGGAGCAGTTCCATCGAATGCCAGACAAACTTGAGTGAGCATTGCCAGCGCGAGCGCTGAAGCGAACGTAATCCGTAACATCTTGAAGCCCTTTTTTAAACGCCCTAACAAGCCCGAGAAATGCCTGCACAACAAACGACAAGCACCAGACTGAACTGAGCACGCACAAGTCTCATCGCACAACATGATGTATGCTGACGGAACACGCACTCGGCAGGTTCTGCAACACAATCAAAACCATCTGCCCAATCAATAAAACGTGAGTTCCCAATTGTGCCGGACAGAATATTTTCATTTAAGAGTCCGCACTCCAAGAATAAACAGGCACCAATTCAATTCAAGCAATAACTCTTCAGATCCGCTAAACGCTTGTCGTAATATAAGCGTTATGAATCACTACGATATTCAGGTTCACGCTCGACAGTAACGGCTCCCATACGCCTGTCCCGCAATCAACAAAAAAACTCCTGAACGCTCTGTCCTATGACAGCACGTTCAGGAGTTGCAGCATTGATCAAGAATGAAGAAACGTCTTTGGAGACTTAGCGATTACTTCTGAAGTTGGATGACAAAATCATTCTTCCCATTATCAGACACGGAGAAGACAAGCCCCGACTTGGAGAAGTCTGCATACTTGGGAGGGGTCAGCAACTTGGGAGCAGGAAGTGGTGGACTCGTATCGGCGTTATATCCTTCCGGCGGAATGACTTCTTCATACAGAGACACGGTCACTGTAAACTCGCCTGCCGTTGCTCCATCATTCGAATCAAAAGTAGTGAGGCGAAATCGCCCGTCGCTGTCCGTCTTTCCGGTGGCTGCATCTGTCCCGTTCTTCGGACGAAACGTCACGACGGCACCTTCCAGCTTCTCGCCATTCAGTGTGACGACTCCCGTCACTGGATAAACAGAAGGTCGCTGCTTCTCCCATTTATCTTTACTCCCACCTCCTCCGCAGCCGGCCAACAAACTGACTGAGACGAAACAAACCAAGGCTAAGCCGCGAACATTCATCAACCATTTCTCCGCGCGTTGGGTTATCAGAGATGAGAGATTTTCAACTAAGTGACCTTCCTTAAAACTCTCCATTCACCTCCCCACCAAGACGGCTTCCGAGAGCGCCCCAGACCCCATAAGGACTGGCGACACCGGAATTGAACGCAGGAGAATTGGCAGACATATCTCCAGCATGAATATTCTCGCTGACAAACCGCACTGCACCATCGGCCATCAGAACATGGCATCCACCAGTATGACGACTCGACAACGTATAGTATCCATCGTTATCGCCGCCGCCCTGACAGGACGGACCGTTGGGAGGCAGAATTGTATTGACCGCCGAATACTGTGAGCGTCCGTCTGGCCAGCGAGCTCCCGACGTGCGATCCCGTGAGACCAGCGTTCCAGTGTATTGCCCATTCACGAACTGGGCTCGACACGACGATGGAGGATTTCCAGACCCCAAGGTCGTCGCCTGACCTAGCTTCCCATCTGCCTGTGGACGAACAAATTCCCCCATCATGATGGTATTCGAGGTGCCGTCGAGAATATCCGACATCCCAATCTTTGACTGATATCCAAAGATCCCCCGCGTCGTTGATCGACCAACATGGGGAAACGTCCCCGAGGCGCCGGAAGCAACCTCACGGGAATCGCCTCCACTGAAGCCATAATTCATCTGAGAAATCCCGCCAGCGATATCTGATGTGGAAGGATCTGATGGGCAAAGCAATATCGCAATCTGAGTTTTCCAATGCGCGACGTTTGTATTCCAGACGTGTGCAGGTGTCTCCTGAATGCGGTTATAAAGCGCAGCTTGTTCAATGTAAGGCAATAACGAAATCATCACGCTAAAACGTGGTGGCAATGTCGCCGAAGTAATCGGTTCATTTCCGGACCAATGAGGTCCATGCTGCCTCGGAGGAAAGACCGAAAACACATCGTGATAGTTATGCAGCGCGAGTCCATACTGCTTCAAACTATTCTTACATTGAGACCGTCTCGCAGCCTCTCTGGCCTGCTGTACGGCCGGAAGCAACAAAGCAATCAGGATCGCAATAATTGCGATGACAACCAGTAATTCAATTAATGTGAATCCGGATCTCTGGCCCCTTGCCTTCATTTTTGTCTCTCCGGTAGATGGCCTGTGCATGCGACAGAAGCATCGCGAACGAACCAACACATAAACAATCGGTGATCCCTGACGATATCGCTGTCGTGGAAATCGAGCAATCCGATTTACGGTCATCTGGACATTTACAAGAACATTTCAAACGCAGAAGAACAGCATTTCCAGAGTGAAATGCAATGCGCCAAAAGTTCAGGAAGACAAAAGAAGATAACACCGTCAATGCGAATGGACAGGAGTAGCCCGTCCCGCAGACAGCGAGTGGAGATCGCGAAAACGAATCATCGTGACTCAAAGAAATCTATTTGGGCGTTCCCTGAAGCGGAGAACGAACGGGCTTAGGAGCAGGCACAACTTTCGGCGGTGAGTAATGTGCGAACGGTGTGATCCAGACGAATCCTTTTCCGGTCTCATCCTGCCGGTAGTTCATTGTCATGTGTGCATTCACAACAATGTGACTCACGATCAAAGCCCAGGCCGTATTCTTACTAGGGTAAGAGATGATTAACCGATTCGGGTCGAGTTCTTTCTCAGCGCACGTCCACCGATCAAGTATCAGTCGCACCTGAGTTTTCTGTTCAATCGCATCAAGAGCCGCACTGAGTGGAGCATCGTCAATCCCGGTATTCACAGTCGCAAACAACGCAGGAAACTGTTCATTGCGAGGACGCGCAGGATCGACAGGCCAGCCAACTGGCCAGGCATCCTTGATCTCCACCAGTGGTTGTACAAGTAACTTAATTCCCCCTGCCGGAGTCCGAACAGGTCGGAATCCATACCCTTGCAGAGACAACAGACCTGCAAGCGAGGTCCCAGAAGAGAGTCCTTCAAATTCCTCTGTAACAACGGTCTTCGCAGAGGATTCCCATTGCGGGTGGACGCTGGAATGATATTCCAAGGGGTACATCGACGATAATGGAAGCGACTCGATCGCCGCCTGCAACGAGACTCCCTGCGTCGGTTTCACGACTGGAGCAGAGAGGGATTGCTTCAACGTTGCGAATTGCTCATTAGTCAGCCCCCAGAGAGGCCGACCGCTGGGTGATCCCAGAGCCCCGTATTGTTTGATCTCCTGAATCCAATTCGTGAGTTCCTGAGACTGCCCGACGCGAAATTTTCTGTCAGGAAACTCAACTGTTCCGTCCAGATGCACCATGCCCGTCAGTTTGACAATCCGGAATGGTCCGCGAGAACGTTCTGTCACCCTCGGTTTATCGTCGGCCAGAGCCTGTCGAATGCGGACCGCTTCGCCTGTTTTCTCAAACTCTCCCCGCCACTGATGAGGCAATAGCGGAGGACTCGGGCCCGCCGGCAAAACAAGTTCAATCTCAAGTAACGTTTTAGATGGATCGTATTCCGACGGCTGTGCGAACGCGTCATGTTGGAGGACGGGAGCCAGCCAACTGCACATCGCAACGACAAAGATTGCCAACCTTCGCATTGATTCGCTCCTGATTTCAGCGAGTCACACAGCCAGAACGGGACGTTAAAGCGAAAAGTTTGTCGAACGGAGATCGTTTAACAATGAGTTCTCTGTCAGATCAAAGTGCAACGGAGTGACGGTAACATAGCCATCAACCAGTTCCGCAACGTCGCTGCCCGGGTCCATCGTATGGTTGCGCAGTGGATCCAGCCCGCTCCAATAATACGGGCGGCCGCGTGGATCTGTCCGCTTCTCCACTGTGTCTGAATGCCGTCTCACGGCCATGTTTGCCATTTTCACTCCCCGAGGGCCTTCAGGACGAGAGTTGGGAAAGTTGAGATTCCACAAGCCCCCTTTTCGCGTCGACGTGCTTAAGATCTGACGGATCAGATGTAACGCTCGGATCGCTGTCGCCTGGTAATCTGGTGGTGTCCCCTGAGAAAGCGACACGGCGATTGACGTCACACCAAAGAAAGCTCCTTCGATGGCTGCAGCAACCGTTCCTGAATAAAGGACATTGATCCCGACGTTCGCCCCGGAGTTAATTCCGCTGACGATGAGATCCGGCTCGCGTCCACAGAATTCAAGCACTCCCAGTTTGACGCAGTCGGCAGGGCTGCCATCGACTGCCCAACCGTAGTGCTTCCCTTCTTCGAAGATCTCCCGCACCATGATCGGGTGCAGATAAGTAATGCGGTGTCCAACGCCACTCTGCTCGACAAGAGGCGCGACGACCTGGACATCACCCAGTTCTGTCAGCGATTCATACATCGCACGCAAACCGGGAGCGTGAATTCCATCATCATTCACCAACAGGATCTTCATTTTCCGGGCGTCTTCTTCGGGGTTTTAGGCAGTGTTTTTTCCAACGACTTCTTAGTCGTCTCGGTCTGTTCGAACTTCAATTCGACTTTCGGATCGCTATCAAGCGTTGGCGTTTCAGATGGATCAGCATCTTGTGTTGCCTGTCCGCTGTTGAGTGGAGCAATCATCATTGGCACAGGTTGATCTAGTAACTCCAACGGAACACGAGGTCGAATCTGCGGGACGGATTGGACAGCCGGCGGGACCCCGAACGGATGAGTAAATCCATGAAGGGCATTTGACGGCTCCTTCTGACCGGATCCAACTGGGGATTGAGGAAAATGATGATACGGTTGCGGAATCGCCACCGGTCGCGGCGGTTCTCGACGTTGTTCGAGCATCTCAATCTGTCTGCGTAATGCAGAGACTTCACTTCGAAGCTGAACGATCACATTTCGCAGTGCAACGAGCTCATTCCTGATTTCTTCGTTGCCGCCTGCCCCCATTCGTCGAATCCGCTCCCGATCGAGGTCGGCTGCTTTTGCCTGGAGCCGTTCCGCCTCTTCCTGAAAACCGGCTTCTCTCAGATTCTCTGCGGCGACATTCAGCGAATGAATACGTCGCTCCAGCAGCTCTGCAGGCTGCTCTCTCGGATTCCGAGATTCCAAAACTATTGGAAAGCCGGACTCAAGGATGCGAAAGTTCCCTCGTCCCGGAACCTGAGGAACACCTGGTGAACCATGCAGATAAGGGTTGGGGCTTTGCTGAAAATTGAGATCCTGTGGTCCCCTATCATCAGCCGAGGCCGCGCCCGTTAGCAAGACTAGAATTAAACAGGGAATCTGAATCTGGTTCTTCGTCATCGTCACTCCCTTTACCTCTTACACAATCAGCAGTTGCTGGATGCGTCCTCGTTCTCCCGACAAATCCTCTGTCGGGAACACTCTCAAGCGTACCGCCTCGCCTGAAGCGACAGTTTCGCTGCCTTTACTCAGTGAGCTGATCTCAATCAGCTGATTCTGAAGAGTGCTGATTTCAGTCTAGTCCTTCTCAGCATTGAAGGCGACATCAGGTTTTCCAGATGGCTGAATTTGCAATTCCTCACTGGCGACCATTCTCTTCTGCAACGACAGTCGACAGTAAAATGAAGCCCTCCATTGAGTTACAGATCACACGCAACGAAATCCTGTCTCTGGGATGCCAGTGATTGCGTGTCTCCCTGAAAGCGGTTTCCGTGGCAACCATGCTTCTCCTGAATCTGCAGGTTGCGTAAGATCAGGAAATGCACGAATTCCTTCAGTTCAGCCCCCGAATTTCCTGTCTTCCAGTCGTTCACGGCAGTGGTGATTTCGCTGTCGAAGTCCGGAGGCTCATGCTGTCCGAGTCGTTCGACTGCATCGCCGTCCCATTGCCGAGATCGTTCAAGGACTCGGTTGAAGAAGGAATTCAGCATCTCCCGGCGATTACAGTCGCTCTCCAACGGGAGGGCGCAGACTATTCAGTTTCAGAATGGACACCGGACCAGTCTGAGGACGAAGAAGACGAACCTGCTTCATACAGTTACGTTCCGATCGATCCCTGCCAGCCGGTCATTGCCGCTTTACGCCTCGCGATGCAGGAGCACATTCCGAGAGCGTTCATCGATCTCGAAGTCGACTACTTCGAATCCGATGCCGAGGTCATGCCTGACCCGTATATGTTGAAACAGGTCAAGATTGAACAGTTCGCCGCAGCTGTTCTCGCCGGCTCCGATGCACCAGCAACGGAACAGCTCCAGCAACGTGTGGCCTACATGGCGAAGAATCTTCGTCATCTGGAAACGCTGTACAAATCGATTCTGTTTGTCTGTCCGATCTCGATTTGGCCCTGGGTCCGGGAGGCCTATCGAGCGAACCAGTTCACCACAGAGATTCAAACCGCCGAAGCGTCCGAACCGGAACTTTGCTGTGTTGACCCACTGACATTGATCTTTCTTCTCGGTGAGCTGCCTTACATCACCGGGCTGTATGAACAGACACGCTTCAGCCTCGACAGTGATGAGAACCTGTCCGTCGACGGCGTGAAAGAAATGCTGTTCTCAGCCAGAGAACGCTACCGCACCGAGCTCAAGAATCGTGGCCGGAAAATCACTCCGCACTTGCTGGCAACGTACCTGAGATATGTTCGCAATCTCAGTCTGATCGAGCGTCGTATGACACCCGATCTGTACACGCTGATCACCGCGGCCAAACAGCTGGCAGGGGACCAGTTCGCCATCTCGCTCGCCGAAGTTGCTCGCGAATATCCATTCTTGCCGCCGCTTCCGTATGGCGAATTCAAGATGTCGATTCATGGGGGGCAGCTTCCGGACGGAACGCTCGTCGATGTCCACAGTCGCCTGCCAGGTCCTCCGTTGAGTTGGCGTACATGTGAACTCAATCGCAAGCCGCTGAAGATCGATCAGGATCAGTGGGCGATGAGCTGGAATCCTTACAGCCAATGCAGCTGGCCACCAGAAGACGTGGCGATCGAGCGATTCCGAACACATATCAAAGACCGTGCTCTCAGCATCATGGGGAACGATCTCGCCAAGATCGAGAAGTTCAGCACGAGCCTGAAAGACGGGCTCGACATGCGCGAGACTCTGCGAAACTGGCACACCGGCCATCTCTATGTCAAAGAGAATCCACCGAGCCGAGGGCAGCTCGACTGTGTTCTCATGCTGTTTGATTCCCCTGCCGATCCGCGAGACTACCCGTGGCGCATCACCTGGCACGCAGAACATCAGGATGAGTCGACACTCTCTTTCTTTGCGACCGCGCCGGGAGATGAGCTTGTCGGACCCGGGATTGCGATGTCGACATACGGCGGAGCGATGTTCCTGTTTCCGCCACGACCGGTTGCTGATATCTGGCAGGATCCACGACTGGATTTTGCTGACACACTCGAAGAGCGATTGCTGGCAGCAGCGTGCATGTACTCCGGGCAACGTCACGTTGCTGTGATGTCACCTGCTCCACCGGGCAGCGGCTGGCGACGACTGGCGAAGCGCTATGGACGAAAGCTGGTCCATGTTCCCATCTCGCACTTCAGTCAGGAAACATTACAGCAATTGCGCATGTTCCATGTGCTGAATGGACGTCAGGTGCGGAGCTATGCAGAACACTTTATTCGCAAGGCGTAGTCTGGTTCGGTCTCAGGATCCTTGCTTCTCACGAGACCTCTGCTGAAACGCTCTTCGAACGAAAAAGGCCCGACCCCAATGCGTCAGCAAAGGGATCGGGCCTGATTTTACTGCATCTCTGCGATCAAACGCTATTCAGGAACGACGCACATTCCCATCTCAGCGTTGATGAAGTCCACCATCTGACGCAGTCGACCAAGATCACGGCGATTGAAGTGCATTTTCAACCGCGGCAGATCTTTCAAGTGCTCGTCTTCAGTTTCGAGTGCATGCGCCGTGGTCAGCTCGATCTTTCCTGAAACGAGGATGTCCGCGAAGTTATAGTTGAGACGCGCCATCAATGCTTCATCCGGAGCAAAATGCAGGCGGATGTACAGGAGATCTCTTACGTACCGCATACTGTGATAGACACAGTAGAAGCCCAAGACCTCATCGATCGCCTCTTCTACGCTGTCGGTGATCTTGAACAACGAGAGATCCGCAGGTGAGATCAGCTTCTCGTCGTACATGTTCTTCTGAACGTAATCCAGCCAGTCCTTCCAGTATGTGCCACCCGGTTCATCGACCATGACGATCGGCATCAAATCCCGTTTCCCGGTCTGCACGAGTGTCAATGTCTCAAAGAGCTCATCCTGTGTTCCGAACCCGCCTGGGTAGAGCACAACCGCATGCACTTCCTTCACAAACATCAGTTTGCGGGTGAAGAAGTACCGAAGATTGACGAGCTTCTCATCCTTATCGATGACATAGTTCGCCGACTGTTCGAACGGCAGAACGATATTCAGTCCCATCGACATCTTGCGACCTGCTCCAACGTGAGCAGCTTCCATGATGCCGCCACCGGCACCGGTCACAACATACCATCCGGCTTTGGCACAGAGCCGACCGAATTCCAACGCTGACTGATAGGCAGGATGATCCGGTTTGGTCCGAGCAGAACCGAACACAGTCACTTTACGATTGCGACGATAGGGTGTGAACACCTTGAACGCATATCGCAGTTCACGCAGAGCCTGACTGACGATCTTCAAATCTCCACGAACCGCATTGTCTTTTGCAAACTTGTCGGCAGTCGTTTTGATTTCTTCGACGAGGTCACTGGTGCAGACCTGCACTGCCTCGTGCTCCGTCGGCAATGGATGCTCTTCTGCAACGTCCGGCGGTGCCGTTCTGTGAAAGCGTCCCTGTGCCATAAAATCAGTTCTTTCTCTCTCGGAGGATCAACAGTGAAATTCGAGTCACAACAACCATCGACCCTGCGGACAACGCTTGCTTCTCTTTGTGGGTCTCCAATTCTCACGTCGAGTGGGAATATTTCTACTGCCTGTCTGGTCAAATCTCCCTGCATTTAAGAGATCAGACAGACCATTTTCAAGGTTTTCTCGCGGCAAAGCTGATTGAGTCGAATCCGGCGGCCTGACACGTATCATAAATCGTCACCACATCTCCAAGCGGGACGTCCGGAGCGGTTTCAAATATGATCGGATTCTCTCGATCCAGGTCTGCAAGCACCCGAAGCTGCTCTTTGAGTTCCCCCAGTGATTCGTAGACCGTCCCGTTCATGTCAACGAGTGTCCGTCGGCCTGTCTGGTCAAACTTGAGCTTCAACCAGATATCAATATGATCGACTGCATCCGCAGGTTCGACGGCCTGCTTAGATTCAACACTTCCCGCACGCGACAAAGGAACCGGAAGCAACTGTGCCATCTGCCCACTCCCCGAGGTGACCACGAAGAACATCAGCAGGAACAGCACGACATCGATCATCGATGTCATCGCACCGAATTCATGAGAACGGTGAAGTCCTGAAGGGAGTTTCATTGGTCCAATTCCGGCAGAACATCGAAACCGAAATTCGTGATCGCATGTTTCGCACAGGCAAGCATGATCGGTTCGACGAGTTGAAACGGTGCCGAACGGTCTCCCTGAATACGAACCTGCATACTCTTGGGGTCAACGGCGGCCGCCTGTTCAATCATCTCTTCAATTTCAGCAGTCGTGACTGGCCTGCCCCCGACCAGATAGGTTCGATCAGCCTGAATCGTGACAGTCAGTCGGCCGGGTGTCTCGTCAACTTGACCTTGTGTGGCCCTCGGAAGATTCACCCCTTCAATCGCCTGTCCCTGACTGAAATGAGAGACCACCAGAAAGAAAATGACCAGATTGAACACCACGTCGATCAACGGCGTGAGATTCACCTGAGTCAAGATATTCCGGGATGTCTTTGGGACACGCATAGATCACGACGAGAAAACGACGTCAGCAACTCTTTACAAACGGGAACCACCACCAGAACGATCAGCAGAGAGTCCGAGTGAAGACCTCTCCTTTAGTCATTACGGTGGGCCGGTGCCACTGGAACTTTCCTTTTCCGCTGAGTCGAAACCAGCCGTTCAGAGAGCAACGCGGCTTCTGCAACAAACTCATCAGTTCGGTTTCGGAACCATGCATGTGCAGCCATTGCCGGAATGGCCACGACAAGGCCGAATAACGTTGTCACCAATGCTTCCGAGATCGAAGGTGCAAAGTCGCTGGGGGATGGATTTGCTTTTTCGGCAAATTCCCCGAACGCCTGAATCATCCCCCACACGGTTCCAGTCAATCCCATCATTGGAGCAACAGCCCCAATCACAGCCAGGTAATCCACCTTGCGAGCGAGTCTCGCAGCATATTCCTGAGCCGTATCTTCCATCGCCTTTTCAGCAGCGTCATATCCAAACGGCAACGATTCCAATCCAGCCAGTACAATCGCAGAGAGAAGACAAGGGTACTGTTTGCAGAGATTCTCTGCCTGTGCCACCTGTCCGACTCCCAGATGCTTCTGCAACTCCACAGCCAGAGCGTGCGGCAGGAGTGTCTGTCGACGAATGCTGAGCAAATGCTCAATCATCATCGCGACCATCGCCACGCTCAGCGCAACAGTGAGATACCCAATCACTCCCCCGGCATGCAGCAACGCGCGCGGGTTCAGACTTCCGCCTTCAAAGACGCCACCTTCAGCAAAGACCGGAGCAGGAAATCCCGCCAGCAACGCCAGCAGCATTCCCCAGATCAACCAGTACCGGAACGAAGCCAAAACATCCTCCCCGAGCAGACAGCTCGACCGTGATTCCCCGCCGCGTCAATTTTTTGCGGTCTCTGCAACAAGCGAAGATTAGCTCGCACAAGTGCGATGCTGGTAGAGCAATTCTGCAGATGGAACGCTGACCTCATCCGACCTTCAGACTGCTCTACTACTCCCCTGACCTCGTTACCCGCAATTTTTGGATTAACTCCGTCAGTGACATCGCTTCCAGCTCATTTTTCAAAATAGATCGATCAGTGTGCGGAAGGCTGAGCAATAGAAAATAATCTCGCAGTTTTCGTGTTAATCCACTTGGATCAATTGAAGGATCGGTATCTGAGATTATTACACACTCCCGTGTCGATCCCCAGAAAAGGCGCTTCCAGAACCCTTCATGATCTTTGAGCTCCACCATGACAGAGAGCTTTTGACCTCCAGCATCGAAGCACTCAAACTCCCCATTTCGGACGTCGATTGGTTCCATGTAGCGTTCTGCCTCTTGAACGTTGGGGAACACTTCAACGTCATAGCCTTCCAATACGATAATGGGGGGAGTGATCAAAATCGGCCTCTGAAGCAAAAGCTCACATGATTCCGAGAGTTCTGACGGAGCTCGATCCGAACGAACTTGACCAAGGGAATACCTCGTCACGATTAAAAGGCAAGTTCAACTCTTCCCAGAATGTTCTTCCAAACGCGAGCGAGCCTGTCCTGCATCCTTCGACCATGGGTACCTGATCAGCAATTCTCGATACAGGTTCTGACTCTCAATCAGCAACCCGGAACGTTCCAGATTCGCGGCCGCGTCCAACAGAGCTCGCGCGGACAAGACCTCGTTCTCGGGATAGACAAACGGAATCCACAGAGCCTCTGTTGCAGCTGCTCGCAGCTCTCCCAGAATCTCATATCCACGGGAAAGCAGAAACTGAGGCCCCGGCCTCAACTCTTTGGGAAGACGAGAGATATGATCTCGCCAGCGTTCCAAAGTAACATCGCTGATCTTCCGCGAATCCAGTTCCAACCGCCAGAGCTGTGCTTTGCTGTACCCGGAGATGAGCGGGTTCGTGTTCCGACTCAGTTCGTTTAATTTTCTCTCTGCGAGGCCTCCATGAACGGGATCAAGCAGCAGAATGCTGGCAGCAAGTAACTGATCACCCGGTCCTGTCTTGTTGATCAGAGTCTGCATCTCGCCACGTAATGTGTCCGGGATCAGAGTCGGACTCCAGATCAATGGAGCAATTCCCCAATGCCGGGTGGCAGGATCTGAAGCGACGATCATCTGAAAATCGCGAACGGCTCCAGCGAGATCCATCTGTCTGAGTTCGGCCTGAACAATCAGCGCCAGTATCTCACGATCGACCCAGGTCCGCGTTTCCCGTTTCAGTGCGTCCCGTAATGAAGCGAGTGCTTCAACGGTGTTCCCATTTCGAAGGAGTTCCTGACCTCGCATGTGCTCTGGCAGGTACTGTGTTTCGATCTTCACAATTCGCTGAGAAGGAACGTGCTGCGTCCCTAGACCGACTCGAATCGTCAGTTCATCTCCAGTGAAATCAAGGATCACGCCCAACGCCGTAATCGGCTTCGAGGCTCCTTCAGGAGTATAAGTGACTCGATCCTGTGCCCGCGCAGCGCGCCCAGACAGTGTGAAGAATGCGACAAACAGCAGCAAGACCGCGATCAGGTTCATGGAGACCGGTCTGTCTCGCATGTCACACACTCGATCTCTCCCCTGACGGACTTCTGGCACTTCTTATCCCCAATGTGGCCACGCCGACTTCAGGGTTCTCGATTATTTGTCTCGAATCACTGTTGTGACTTCGGCAGTCTTCGTGGACACAGAGTCATCTGGAACCGGAGATTTCGCAGCAGGTTCGTCCGGATCTTTCTTCAGTAACAACGGCAGGATCAAGACAAACCCAAGCGAAATCGCCATGTCTGCCACATTGAAGATCCCGGTGCGAAGACTGCCAATCCCGAGATTCAGGAAGTCAATCACATACCGAAACTGGACACGGTCAATCAGGTTTCCGATCCCGCCTGCGACAATCAATGCCAAAGGAAGAAACGAACTGAAGGACATCGACTTCAGCCCCACCAGTGACAATGTTAACCCTGCCAGCACAAGACCATTCACAACCGTCAACGTCCAGAATCGAACCTCTGGAGGAGAGTTCGCTAACAGACTGAGAAACGCCCCATGATTCTCGGCGTACTCGATACGAAAGAGATCCCCGAAAAAGATCTGCGGCGGTTGCCCTTTGAGATAGTTCACGGCATAGATCTTGGTTGCCTGATCAACACCGATCACGACGAGGCAAATCACGACGAGCCAGACCAACCGGGATCGGCATGACATTCCCCGACGCTGCGAACTGGAGGCAGTTGCAGTTAAAGGAGCAACAGGGCGATCTGAAATCGATTGAGTCATTATTGGAGTAATTTCTTCAGTGATGAGCCTGACCGAAAGCCGCAGTTTCGAGCGACCGGACCTGAGCAGTCATCTCGATTCGAAACGGCCATTCTCTATTATGGCAGATCAGGCAACCAGAATTGAAGGCAAGTCCTGTGAACGTCGCTGGCTCCGCGTTATTCAGGCGAATTCTGCGGCGAAAGAACATTCCGAGTATTCCGGTAAACGTACCGCCCCTGATTCTCACGGGACAGTTCCAATAAAAAGTTGGCACTCTCCGCAAGTGGCGATTTCTCGCCCCGACCGAACTCGATGCAATGAATGTGTGTTCCGGATCTGTTGTGCCGTTGAACCTGTTCCAGATCTCTCTTATCGAGCGCGGATTCTGCGGCACCGTCAGTCAGCAGAAACATCGCGTCAGGGTTGAACTTCAATCCTTCCAGAATTGCAGGCAAATGCCGCGTTCCGGCAGCTGGTGAAATATCGCGAATCTGTTCAACCACTTTCAGTCTGTGTGAATCGATTCCATGAAAGACATCGAATCGCCCACCTCGCGTATCCAGAATGTGAACGCTCGTATTATAGAAAATCACCTGAAACTGCTGCGTCTGATCGAGCCGTTGAATACTCGACAGCAGTTCCACTTTCGCCGCCTGCAATGCATGATCAGTGGCCATGCTGGACGATCGGTCAATCACATACACAAAGCGTTTTCCGACCGCTCCCACTCCGAGGAACGATGTCCCGCTTCCACCTCCACCCGGTGGCCCACCAATTCCAGTTCCACTCCCGGAACCGGTTCCTGTTCCCGTCAGGCCTGTTCCCAGCCCGGAAGATGGTTGAATTAACTGGTTCGCCTGCTGCGTCGATAATCCGGTCGGTGGCCCAATTCCAATGATGGGTGCCGGTGTTGCCATGGTCGGCGTCGGCAAAGTCACGGACGCCGGGAGCTCTATATTCTGAGGAGTCTTCGGAGTAGCGACCTGCTCAACAGGCTTCTCTGCCTTCTCATTGGAAGAGGAAGCCTGTGCAGGAACTCCACCGTCCTCGCCAGTTCCGCTCTCCTGCAATCTAATGCCGACGTCTCTGAATCCATCGCCGCCATCGCCTGGAAAATCTCCCCGAGGCCCCGATGGCTTCCACATCCAGAGCAGAACAGACAACAGCAGAGCATGTAATATCAGCGACCCCAACCAGCTCGGAAGCACCATCCACGCCGGCACAGCTGATCGTTGCTGCAGCGTTTCTGATTGAGCAGTGGTGGTCGCCGTTGATGCCATACAGTTGGTGTCATGCCGTCGTTAAAATTTGATTCACGCTTCAAAGCGAAGCCACGACTGACGCCGCGTTCGCTTCGCAAACCTGAGTGACAGGTCGTGGTTCCAATTATCGTCTGCTCATAAGTTTACGCCTGTTGTCTTAATCGGGTCAATTGGGACTTCTGACTGGGACAGAACAGATTTCTCCAGAAAGTCACTGTCTGGTCCCCAACTCGAAAACCGTTCTTCCCGCGGTGCAGACTGTGATCTATGCTTAATTCATCAGCAACGAACTGCTGAGGCGAAACCGACTGACAACTGAATACAGATTTCAGGCAACACTTCAGCGAATCGCCAGATCATGAGTGCCGAGGCAGAGGCTTTTCGCCACAGAAAACTCAGCCGTCATCAGGCGATCAGATTCAAAACGGAAACCCAATCGCAATGCATCAACCTGCCCACAAACGCAGCGTGAGAGAATCGTCAGGAGATTTGTTTGTTAGAGACTCATGGAATTCGATTTGACCGGACCCGATTCTGGGTCATTCATCGTCGTCGGGAGTACGGCCCCTTCGACTATGAATGGATCGATGACCTGAGTGGGATGGAACTGCACTATAAGGGAATCAAGTTCGGAGAGATCTGCAGCTACGAAGAACTCTTCGCCGACATGAGGGAGTTTCGACTCCCAATGAAAGTCGTCCACGTCGCCTGTGTCGTCATCGGAACATCCGCAATTGGAATCGCTCGCGGCTATAACTCACACGAGCGTCAGGAGTTCCTTGAGAAGATGCTACACGAATTCAACTGTCACCGATTTGTGCCGCCTGATCACAAACCGGAATAAAACTACTGGAAATCCCCGCAGAATTCTGGACGATAGCACTTATCCAGTGCGGTGATTCCATCTCTTTCAAATGACCGAACAGGGTGAGATTGATCGCACCTGCGAGTTTCCGTCTTGAGTTGACGGAAAACAATCAGCTAAAGTCTCGTCGAAGCCAACGGATTGGCCGTCGATAAACCGAGTAGTAGATAGAGAATGCGGTGAGTTCAGCAACAGGGACGGAGCGAACGCCGGCGCACCCTCAATCAAATGGGGGGCTCTTCGCCAATTTGCTGCGGTCATTAACTCTGATGACTGCCCGCCGCCCTGGTGTCACTCTCGCTATCGTGGCCATTGCGACAATCGCCTGCATTGGAATCACGGCTCGCTTCCTGACTTTCAAAACAAACCGGGCAGATCTGATTGATCCCGGTCAGGAATTTCATCAACGCTGGGTGAGTTTCGTTGAGGAATTCGGTGATGACTCCGACATCGTCGTTGCAGTCGAAGGCAGAAGCCCTGAGCAGATCCGTCCTGTTCTCGACCGGATTGGAACACAGCTCACGGAAGAGTCAGAGCTGTTCTCTCGTGTCCTCTACAAAGTTGACCCGACAGCACTGCGTCACAAGGCGTTGCAGTACCTGAATCCAACAGAACTGGAGCAAGCCAATTCCCGGTTGGAAATGTACGCCCCGATACTGGAAGGCCACTGGAATCGGGCAGGACTTGAATCCTATTCCCGCCGACTGGCTGACCACATTCAATTGCTCTCTCAGCGACAGGCCAACAACGAGCTATCGTCCCTGCTGGTACAGACCCAACAGCTGGTCGCCAGCCTGAGCGATTTCATTCAGAATCCTGAAGGGTTCAGCAACCCGTGGCCTGAGGTCGTTTCTCCGAATTCATTCCCTCATGCAAATGTCACGGAACCTCAGTATCAGCTGACTCCAAATGGCAAGATGGGGTTTGTTCTTGCATTGCCTCGGAATGTTTCGACCGACTTTTCCGGGTCGTCTCGTTCCATCGCCAGAATGACCAAAATCCTGGATGATGCCCGACTGGAATTCCCTGAAGTCCGCATCGGCATGACAGGGATTCCTGTTCTTGAAGCGGACGAGATGCGACGTTCACAGTCGGACATGGCAGCCGCATCAGTGATTTCCTTCATCGGTGTCTTGATGATCTCATTGATCGGGTTCCGCGGAATCCGACACCCAATGATGTCCATGTCGATGATTGCTGTCGGAACCGCATGGGCGATGGGATTCGCCACCGTTGCCGTCGGACATCTCAACATTCTCTCCATGTCCTTCGTCACGATTCTCATTGGAGTCGGCGACTACGGAACCCACTATGTCGCTTCCTACCTGGAGAACCGCCACAAAGGGCTTTCTCTGATGGATGCTCTTGGGGAAACAACACAAACCGTTGGTCCCGGCATTGTGACAGCGGCAATCACAACATCGCTTTCTTTCTTCGCTGCGGCCTTCACCACATTTCTGGGTGTTGCTGAACTCGGCATCATTGCCGGGGGCGGAATCCTGCTATGTGCCGTTGCGACGTTTGCAGTCCTGCCTCCTTTGATTGCATTGGCCGACCGAAAACTCGAACCACGCCAGTTGCCTGTTCCGTTTCAGGGACAGATGTTGCGAAAGGTTTTGAAAGGATATCCCGGGTCAGTCGCCGTCATTGGGCTCGTGATTCTTGCTGTTCTGACGATCTCGATTTTTGAAATCCGGGACGGGAGCGTCACATTTCGCCTGCGTTACGACTACAACCTATTGAACATGCAGGCCAAAGGAGTTGAATCCGTTGAACTGCAGAAGAAGATCTTCGAAGAAGCAAACGGGTCACTGCTTTATGCCGTCTCAACAACGGATTCGCCGCAACATGTTCGCATTCTGAAAGAGCAGTTCCTCGAACTGCCAACAGTTTCGCGTGTCGAAGATCTCGCTGGTTATCTGCCGACGTATTCTGCTGATGAAACCAACCTTCTTGTTCAGGCAATCCATGCTCGACTGAGTGGGCTTTCAGAACTCCCTCGCGGAATTCCCCAACTCGATCCATCGGCAATTGGTGCGGCACTTGAGAACTTGCTCGCAGCACTCAAGTCGCAATCCGATCCACTCGCACAAGCCACCAGTATGCAGCTCGACGCCATGTTGAATGGTCTCGATCAGCTTCCGCTGGAACACCAGATTCAGCTTCTTGCAGGTTATCAGCAAGGGATGTTGATCTCGCTGCACCGTCAGTTCCAGATGCTCGCAGCCATCTCCAACCCGGAACCGATAACCGCCAACGACTTCCCGGAAGCATTGCGTTCCCGCTTCGTTTCAAACTCTGGTGACTGGCTCCTGCGGGTGTATCCGATGCAGGAAATTTGGGACGAAGAACCTCTCACTCAATTCGTGAAAGACGTTCGCAGTGTGGACTCCGACGTAACAGGAACACCGCTGCAGAATTTTGAAGCGGCCCATCAGATTCAGCAGAGCTACGCAAACGCAGCGATTTATGCAGCCGGGGTCATCATCATCGTCTTGCTGATCGATGTTCTTGGAACAGGCACACTGTTCATTTCACTGATTGCCCCGTTAGCTGCCGTCGGGCTGTCGGTGATGCTGATGCAGCGATCAGGAACGCCACTCAACCCGGTCTGGCTGATCAGTCTGTATCTGGCCGTTGCAGTGACCGTCGCTTCCATCATCGACTTCGAGAAGGCACGCATCGCGCTCCTCGCACTCTTCCCTCCTCTTGGCGGGTTGTTACTGATGTTTGGAATTCTGTCTTTGGCAGACGTCAACCTGAATCCCGCCAACCTGATTGTCCTGCCACTGATCATGGGGATCGGGATGGACAGCGGAGTCTATGTGATCCACGACTTCCGCCATCAGAAAGGGACATACCAGATGACCCGGAGTACGGTGAACGCAGTGACGATGACCTCACTGACAACGATGGTCGGCTTTGGCAGTATGATGGTCGCCGCACATCAAGGTCTGGTCTCGCTGGGAATGGTGCTCACAATTGGTGTCGCCAGCTGCCTGTTCGTTTCACTTGTTCTCCTGCCAGCGGTTCTCACTCTGATTGCGAGAAACCGCGTTGTCGCAGAAGACTCACAAGAAGATCCTGAAGAGAACGAACCGAACAACGAACTCTCGACTGACGATGATGCCCTTGTCGTCCCGATGAACAGGTCGGTCAACTTCGTCGCTTAGAGCGAACCGAAATTGATGTCGCTGAATTTGGGGACGCGCATCCCGAATTCCATCTCTAAAGTTGACCGGTCAGAACCAGCTGACAATCGTCGCTTCGCTCAACAAAAGGCCGCTTTCGCAACGGCATTGATTCGATACAAATCTTCTGAAATTCGAAGTCAGACACTGTCAATCGATTCAAAGATCTCTTATACATCGAATTCACAAAATATCGGGCCCACCGAGTTAAAGCATCGCCCTGATCGTAACCTCGCATCTTGGACTGGACGACGCTTGCTGCACGCTTGCCGTTCAGCCACCTCAGACAGGACCACATCATGAGGATTGCCAGTTTTTCGCTTCTGTTTGTCTTCGTACTGAACATGACAGTGCATGCGGAAGACAAAATTCAGGTGCTGAAAAATGCGGGTTCTGAGACCCCATCCACAATGATGGACACCTGGATCAACAAGCAGACTGAGCAGGCGTTTGCGGACTGGAAAAAACGCTATGACACGCTGAAGACTCCAGAAGAAATTGCACAATACCAGAAGCAGATTCGAGAGCAATTCGTCAGTCATATCGGAGGCTTTCCAGAACGAACCGAACTGAATGCCAAAGTCGTCGACATCGTCCCACGTGAGGGATATCGAGTCGAGAAAATCCTGTTCGAAAGCCAACCAAAACATTACGTCACCGGCCTGGCATTCGTTCCACACTCCCCGAAATTCCAAGCCCCATATCCAGCTGTACTCATTGTCTGTGGGCATTCTGATAACGGAAAAGCCTACGCCGGTTACCAGACAGGTGCAGCACTCGCGGCCTTGCACGGAATGATCGGCTATGTGATTGATCCGATCTGCCAGGGCGAACGCTACGAACACTTGAATGACGACGGCAGCATCGCAGTAAAAAGCACCACGACAGGACATACACTGTTCGGGCTCGGAGCGATTCTGCTCGGCCAGAATACCGCTCGCAATGAAATCTGGGACGGCATGCGAGCCATTGATTACCTGCAACAGCGGGACGACGTGAATCCCGATCTCATTGGCTGTATGGGAAACAGTGGTGGTGGAACTCAGGCAGCCTACCTGATGGCACTTGACGATCGCATTAAAGCGGCATCTCCTTCCTGCTATATCACCTCGCTCGAACACGTCCTGAAAGAGATCGGGCCGCAAGACGCAGAACAGATCATCTTTGGCCAGCTCGATTGGGGAATGGAACACTCCGACTTCCTGATCATGCGTGCTCCAACTCCGATCCTGATGTGCACTGCGACACAGGATTTCTTCTCGATTGAAGGAGCCTGGAAGACATACCGAAATTCCAAGCGAATCTATGGTCGCCTTGGCTATCCGGAACGAGTCAGTCTGACAGAAGCCGACCTGAAACATGGTTGGAACAAACCGCTTCGTGAATCGGCTGTTCAATGGATGTCTCGCTGGCTCGCCGGTCGCGATATCCCTGTCAGCGAACCAGACAACATTCAAACGCTGACAGACGCTGAAGCCACTGTCACCAAGCGTGGTCAGGTGAATCTGATCGCCGGAGCCAAATCCGCTTTCGATCTGAATCACGAAGAATTCACCAGACTCAAAGCACAGCGTGAAGAACTCTGGAAATCCCCAGAGAATGCGATTCAGAAGGTACGTCAGATCGCAGGAATTCGACCGATTGCAGACATCCCTGCCGTCAAAGCGAAGAAGACTGGTGAAACCAAAGGCGAAGGGGTCACCATCGAGCACTGGATCCTCGAACCGACCGAAGGCATTGCTCTCCCTGCATTGCTCTATCGACCTGCGGAAGCCACTCAGAGCCCTGTGCTGTTCGTGCATCAAGGCGGCAAACAGGCAGAGTATCAGGATTCAGAACGCACCCTTTCAGCGAAAGCTCTGGCTCTGAAAGGACACACCGTTCTCGCGGTTGACGTGCGTGGAACAGGTGAAACCGCAGCAGTCGACAAGCCTTGGTATGACAAGCGATTCGGAAACGACGGCCGACATCTGGCAACCGCCTACCTGCTGGGATTGAATTACACAGGTCTTCGAGCTGAAGACCTGCTCGTCTCCGCCCGCTGGTTGCTGGAGAATGAAAAGCTTCCGCTTGATGGTCAGAAGCTGAAACTCATCTCAATTGGTCAGACAGGCCTTCCTGCGCTCCATGCGAGCGCTGTCGAACCGAAGCTGTTCGACAAAGTGACTCTCATCAACTCACTCTCCGGCTGGGAAACCATCATCACTTCTCGAAACTCTCAGGATCAACTCGTGAATTGCATTCACGGAGCCTTGAGAGCCTATGACATCAGTGACCTGATCGCATCTCTCGATGGTCGGGTTGAAGTGATTGCACCAGTCGATGCAATGTTGAAGAAATAGCGATTCATCTGCGCTCAAAATAGCCTGCCAACATCCCGCTTTCAGAGCAGTGTCGATGGACTTCGATCCACTCGACACCGCTCTTTCTCACTTCGTGCTCAACCTGACGCACGCTCTATATTACAAGCAAAGAGTACAGACATTTCCTGCGATTGTGATTTAACGACATATACTTGATCAGGAATGCGATTTAGCAATGACGTACGCAAAATCGCATTCCTTTACCTGCCATTCCTCTTTGACTCCGATTCCAACCACATGATTACCGCACGTTTCCCCGCCAACCGCCGTCAACGCGGTTTCACCCTCATCGAACTCCTCGTTGTTATCGCCATCATCGCCATTCTGATTGCACTGCTGCTCCCAGCCGTTCAACAGGCTCGTGAAGCTGCACGACGATCTCAATGTAAGAACAACCTCAAACAGCTCGGGCTCGCACTCCACAACTACGGCGACACTTATGGTCAGTTCCCAATCGCATCATTTCCACTCATTGCCCCAGCGTCTGGCCGTGTCAAATCCGTCTCCTGGATTGTGCGAGTGTTTCCAATGATGGAGCAGGGAGCAGCGTACAATCAGATCAATTTCAGCTCTGACTTTACCGCCCAGGACGGACCTGACAGAAACTGGCAGCTTCGACAGTCTCTGCGAGTCGCAGGACTGAACTGTCCTTCAAGCTCCCTCCCTAGTACGCGAGTCGACCCAACTACGAATTCCAGCTCGGTCGGTGCACCGGCATCTATCACGGTCCAGGTTTCTGATTATGCAGGGATTGCAGGCGGTGCAATTCATCCTCAGACAGGCGCAGCACCAATTGAATCCGGACTAGGAACATTCGGTTTGATTGTCACGAATGGCGTCATAGTGAATTCAGCAAGTTACAACGCCAGCGGTGCCACCGCCACAGTTGAGAGTTCCCGTAGTGGAGTGAAAATTTCCGAAATCACCGATGGCACATCGAACACATTGATGGTTGCAGAACAGAGTGCTCCAGATCCAACCTGTATTTACTCAGGTAAGGATTGCCGATCCGCAGGCCACAACGGCGGGATGTGGTCGGGCGGAAATGGAGGAAATAACTGGTCAGCCGGCATAACAGCCCCGCGATTGGGAATCAACTCAAAGCAAACGACAACCTATTCAATCGACCCATACAGGACGAACACAAAGATCATTTCGCAGCACACCGGGGGAGCTCACGGGTGCATGGCAGACGGAAGCGTTCGGTTCCTTTCCGAGAACATGGACTACAATACGTTCATGGCACTCTGTGCTCGTAACGATGGAGTCGTAATCGGTGAGTTCTAGACCGTTTCGGTCTGCCATGTGTTCTCTAAGAACGAAAAAAATCCATCCAGCGAGTCCACGATTGGAGCTTTGCTGGATGGATTTCTGTTTGATTGCGCCTGAACGGTCAGACCAATGAAGGCGACGTCTTCAGATCAGCTTTCATCTTCTTCGTAGTCTTCATCTTCATCGTCTTCATCTGGATCATAGTCCGGGTGCAATGGATGGCTTGGATCGAAAAAGAAGTCTCCCAGCCCCATCGGAATGGCGTTGCCACCGAGTGAACTGCGTTTCTTCTCCGCCAGCGATTGCAAATCGAGTGCATCCTGTCCAAGGCATTTTTCCAGTGAGTTCAACCAGGCTTCGTCTTTTGACAGCGGATGTTCCGGATCGATCGCCAGTTGCTTCAAGGCGTATCGCAACACGTTAATGCCGTCTCGTGTTGAGAAATCGAGCTTCAGTTCATGCGATTGCTGAAGGAACTCGACAGTGAGATTCAGCATCTCTTCTTCAGAGAACGGCAGATGGTATTTCAGAATCGCCATCTCGTCTTCGCGGGCAGGGAACCCGAGCGTCAGACTCGGTTGCAAGCGACTGAGGATGTAGTCCGGAATTTCGTAAGTTGAATCGTCTTCGTTCATGGTGACGGCACAACGGAAATCCGGATGCGCGTTGATCGTGATCCCAGCTACGATCGATTCAACGTAGCGACGGTGATCGAGAAGCGGAGCCAGACTGGCCCAGGACTTCTCGTTCATGCGATTCCCTTCGTCTAATACACAGACGCCGCCACGAATCATTGCGGTCACAAGCGGAGAAGCCTGATACTGGATCTTGCCACTCTCGGCGAGGACAGGAGTCACCAGCAAGTCTTCCGGGCGGGTGTCGGCAGTACACTGATAGATGTACAACTCCTGATTTCGCACCCGAGCTGCAGCGATTCCCAGAGACGTCTTTCCAATTCCTGGAGTTCCGACCAGCCGAGGAGTCAGCGGTAAGTCACGAGGATCGACGACCAGCCAGCAGGCGAGAAGCTGCTTCAGAATTTCGCGTTGTCCGATCCACTCCCCACTGGAATGGTCCGGGTGCCCTAAATGCAGGCGAATGCCATCGATTTCGACGAAGTCCTTCATAAATTTGCTTTTTCGCTCCAGATGGCGTCACAGACCAAGACACAAAAATCCAAACAACGGTAGATCAAAGCGTGTCGTGATGCAGATATTTCTGCACAGACACGAGTCATCACTCGAACCACGCTTTGAAGCACTGTCCGGGCCACTGGAGATCTTACACTCTCGGTCAACCGTTTGCCTCGCCACAAACAGGACCAGACTCTCCCACCCATAACTCAATGTGCAAACAGAGATTACGGCATCTGAATAATCTCAGCACCCTCGCCCTACTCGCCTGGAGAGCGGAACGTGTTGCGAATTCACGCACCTTTCCGATATTCCGAACCGGCTGTTTGTGCAGGTGAAATCAGGAGCGCCATAACGCTTCGACAGCGTATTTTCGCCCTTTCCTCTCGTTGAATTCAACAAAAAATTGACGCAAACTACTTCGGCCGAATATAAAAACACGATAATATAGAAGTGGAAAACACATCACAGGTGACACAATCTTGACACCTGATAAACCCAGCCGATCTGTCAGTGTTCCACTGATTTAGGAGTCTGGTCTGCATGGTTGCGACGATCGAAGCGTTCTCAGAACAGCTACTGAAAAGCCGAATTGTTTCTGACAAAAGCGCCAAAGCGTTTCTGGAACACCCGGAAGTGCAGGGGGCCGCTGATGCTGTTGCCGTTGCCAGAATTGCAATTCGGGCCAAATTGCTGACGCGTTATCAGGCAGAAGAAATTTTGCGGGGACGCGGTCGACGGTTGAGAATCAACAACTACATCCTGCTCGATATCCTCGGGTTCGGCGGGATGGGTCTGGTCTATGTTGCTCGCCCGGAAAACAGCGAAGAACGAGTCGCAATCAAAGTTCTAGGGGAACAATTCAAGCACGATTCCGGAATGCGTGCCCGTTTCCAGATGGAAGCCAAAGCCGGGATGCGGCTGGACCACCACCGCCTGATTCGCACTCTGGAACTCGGAGAGAAAGTCGATCTCTTCGGATCTGCTGACTTTATGGTGATGGAACTGTTCGAAGGAGTGACCCTCCTTGAAGGAATCAGTTTCTCAAACGGCCCCATGAAATGGGACTCCACCTGTGACGTCGTTTGCCAGGCAGCAAAGGGACTCTCCTATCTGCACGAGCAGGGGATGGTTCACCGTGACGTCAAGCCGGACAATATTCTTGTCGACGCCGATGGGCAGGCGAAGCTTCTCGACTTCGGGCTGACACTGGTGAATCAGGCCGGAAGCGACGACGAATTCTCGCTCTCGATGATCTTTGGGCATGAGTGTCTGGGAACCCCTGACTACATTGCTCCAGAGCAATCTCTCAACAGCATGACTGTGGACGGGCGAGCAGATATCTACAGCTTGGGGTGTTCGTTGTACGTCTGCCTGACAGCACAACGTCCATTTCCGAGAGAAACTCGACCAGCAGTCGTTCAGGCACACCGTACCGACCCGCGACCACGAGTCGACACCGTCAATCCCGGGGTCCCTAAAGAGTTGTGCGACATCATTGAACAGATGATGGCGATCAACCCTGCGGAACGCCCTCAAACGATGGCACAAGTTCGCGGGCTGCTTCGCCCTTTCCGTCGCCAACGCCGCTGGGCATTTGCCTTTGATCACGTGATCAACAGGCGCAAGGAACTCAAACGGGCACTTGTCACCAAATCACGTTTGAACAGTATTCAGGCGAACCGGTCCACGAAGCTCAATTCCACTTCGGCCACAGACCCACCAGGGAAGCATCTCTCAGTAAGCGATGATGCTTTGCCGAACGGTGATCAGGAACTGTAATCAACAGCAGGCAACTTCATCCTCGCCATGCCTTAAAACAATAGAAGACTGGTTCGTTTGAACCAGTCTTCTTTCATTCAGCCAGTTGATCAAAGCGACCGCAAGCTAAAGCCACCGCCAGTCGCTGCGACCGCATGCAACGACCAGAGTCTCTCGCGGCATACTATGACGCTGCGTCAATCACTTCTTCGTCGACATAGATCGGAAGATGCGGACTGTAGTGTGCGGCCAGCGCAATCGCATCACTAGGGCGACTGTCGACTTCCACCAGATCCCCATCAAGGCGAATTCGGATCACAGAGTAGTAGGTGTGCTCGACGAGATTTGTGATAATCACGTCCTGCACTTCTCCTCCCATCTCCTGAATCACATTCTTGAGAAGATCGTGTGTCAGGGGTCGAGGTGGAACATGGCCCTGCACCCGACGATCGATACTTGTTGCCTCGAAGATTCCGATCAAAATTGGAAACGAACGATCGCCATCAACTTCACGCAAGAACACGACCTGCTGGTCGTTGATCTCACTCATAATGATCCTGGCAAGTTCCATGCGGACAAGCACAGACAGTTCCCCCTTAAGACCGGTCAGTCGATCACGAGCCGCGTGAGCAGCCATTTCACAGTTGAAATCGTTTCCGCGTGCCAGAGACCACTACTTCACTTCATTACAGAACAAACTCGAACAAGTCAGTATAGAAATGTGGATTTCACCGCGACAAGTGGACGCCCTCTTCTCCCTGCAAACAATCTTGCCCCAGCCTACACCCTGAACGTGCAACCGTGCAGACGATCCCCATCAAAATCAAGAAACCTGTGCCGTAATCATCAGGCACAGGTTTCGAACCTGAAGATTCAATTTTGCACTTTCGTGCACGTAAATTAGACGCGACGCAGGAACGACAATCGCCCCTGCTCGACCCATTCCGCGACAATCAGATTGCCGTTGGCATCAAACGTTGTATCGTGCGGGTGAACAAAGCGACCATTTTTCCAAGTGTTCGGCTGGGCTCGCATTTTATAAGGGCGACCATCGAGCACCTGCGTCGTCCAGCCTTCATGGAAGCCTAGATTCGCGACGAGTTCGTTTTTGCCGTTCAGGATCGTCACTCGTGCATGCAAGTCAGCAATGACGAGAAACTCTCCCTGTGAATCAATTGCAGAGGGATAGCTGATTCCGTAAACCGAGACCGATGGAACGGACACATCGTCGACGGTCTTTTGCTCCCCGGCCGTCCCGTTCAGATCTTTCTTATCGACTGGAACTCCCTGCACCACATTCAAGGGTTTGAGATCCAGAGAAAAGAACTGCAACCGCGAATTTGCACGGTCCGCAACAACGATTTTAGGCTGCGCCGGATCTCTGTTATCCAGCCATTGCCCATGTGGTGTTTTGAACTGGCCGACCTTGTCCCCCAGTCCTCCCCAGGTCCGAACCCAGACTCCATCTTTATCGTACTGATGAAGATAATGTGAGCCGTAACCATCACCGACATACAACTCGTTTGATGGCCCGAAACAGACATTTGTCGGGCTGAAGAAGTTCCGATCGTCGTAGACTCCGGCCTTCTCTGGTGCAGGCAGTTTCCAGACCAATTCCCCTTTCGTGTCGTATTTCACGACCACGCGATGAGGAGCAGTCACGGAACAGTACAGGTACTCGACGCCCCCTTCTTCACGAATGTCGATGCCGTGATTTCCGCCGGCAAACTCGGCTCCAAAGGAGCGAATGAATTTTCCTTGCGGATCAAAGACAACGACCGTATCGCAAGGTGCTTTCTCATCGCCCTGATGCGTCACATAGACCGTTCCATCTTTCCCGATCGCAACGCCGTGAGTGTTGCGCCAGCGGATGGTGTCAGGAAGCTGGCCCCAATTGTGGTGACACTCAAACTTCCAGTCACCTTCCCCAATAATGACGGGACCTGAACCTGACTTCGATTCTCCTCGGAGAATCGCTGGAGCAAAACCTGAAGCGAGGAGCGCAGAACCGGTTTGCTTGAGAAATGTACGACGACTGGACAGCGAAGCCACACGTGCCTCCCGAAGAAATGAGAGCGAAGGGAATTGGCTCTATGATAAACGATGAAAATCAACTTGAGCAGAGAAAAGTTTCAACAACTTAACATTAAGACGATTGGCGTATCGAAGAGTCGCGGCAAACCAGTTGAATCGACCTGAGAATTCACGCCAAATTCATATGACTCATTTTGCATCCTGAAACCGAGATCTTCAGGACCAGGTGACCACCACCCTGCCGCATCACTGAACGAATTGTTCCAGAACAACCAACCTGCTTTTTGCCCAGTGACAAACGTCGACCAAAGAACCTTCAGAACCACGGCGTTCCTCAACTGGTTGACTTGAATGTGAGACACCCAAGTCACGGGAATCGGAACGCTAATGATTGGCGACTTTCAATCACGAACACTCCGTGATCACGAATCGCATTTAAAAGCAAAGCCGTTCAGGACAACAACAGCAATCTGGCAGCAAATTCAACCTGATCAACGGGATATCGCTTTTGAGGGAGTCGCGTTTTCACTTTCCCTGCCACCGCCCCAAGAGATGCCACGAACCACAGAACAGGGATTCCACGCACACATCAACGCGACTCCATGTGGTCTTCCCCATCAGCACGACACGCATTAACAGAAGGAAACATAAATCAGGTTACGGCTTCTTCTGCGCTTCAGCGTAAATCTGATCGAACAGGCCACCTTCCGCAAAGAACTTCTTCTGCACGGAATCCCAGCCATCCGCGAAATCCGTAATCGTAAACATCTTCATGGAAGGAAAATGCTCTGCGTGCGCGGCCAGCACTTCGGGATCACTCGGGCGAAAGTGATGCTTCGCAATGATTTCCTGACCAGAACGGGTATAGAGATAGCTCAGGTAGGCTTTCGCGTGCCCCCGCGTCCCCTTCACATCAACAATTGCATCGACGATCGCGACATGGGGCTCATGTAGAATGCTCTGTTTCGGGTACACAATCTCCAGTGCCCCCGCAGACTCTTCCACTTCCAACCAGGCCTCACTCTCCAGAGCAATGTGAACATCGCCAATTCCCTTTTGAGCGAACGTGCTGGTCGCCCCACGAGCTCCTGTATCGAGTACCGGAACGCGATGATAAAGATCTGCAACAAACTTCCTGGCGTCCTCTTCGGTTCCACCTGACGCGATCACATTTCCCCACGCCGCGAGCAGACTCAGCTTTCCGTTTCCGGAGGTCTTCGGATTCGGGGTCACAATCCCCACATCCCCAACCAAAAGATCTTTCCAATCCTTGATCCCCTTTGGATTCCCTTTTCGAACAACAAACACAACCGTCGAGGTGTACGGCAGCGAGCGATTCGGAAACTCGTCTTCCCAGCCAGCCTTCATCATTCCTTTTTTATGGATGACATTCGTGTCAGACCAGATCGACAACGTGGCAACATCCGCTTCCAACCCATCAATCACCGCTCGCGCCTGACTTCCAGACGCCCCATGTGACTGCAGAATCGACAATCGGATTCCCGTCTCCTTTTCATACGCGGGAATGAATGCGAGGTTCACATCCTTCCACAGCTCACGAGTTGGGTCGTAGGACACATTCAGTAACTGATGCGACTTTGGCTTTGCGCCGAAGCATCCCAGCCCTGTCAGAAGTAGCACGAAGGCACCCGCAGTGAGTCCTGCTGTCCGCCAAATTCCGAAACGCCCGCGACAAGCTCGCATGAAAGACATCTGCATGGTGCCCTGACCCGTTGAACCGTTCTTAAAACAACGACAAGGTGAGTAGTCTTTATGCCAAATTTCGTTCTGTCAAGGAGAGGCGAACGGAGAGCACCGCGAAAATCATGAGGAAGACAGAACGTAAACCACTCCACTCTCGCCATTTACGTAAACCACAGAAAACATTTCGCTTGTATTGCTGAGAAAGTAGCGTCGAACTACAATCTCTCGCTTCGCCGAGGTCCACCAGCTTTGCTGCGTGGCACCTTTCGCCTCTGAGAGCGAATTGCTCGAAGTGCGTTCAAACGGCAATGATTTCGATTGGCAAAATTCCTGGCTCTGCACTGCCTAATTCCGGCAGGACACAACCAGATGATGCTCTAGAAACGAACTTGGTCGGATCAATGAAAGACGGCATTCACCCAAAATACCAGCGAGTCGTATTTCACGACGTCGGTGCTGATTACAAGTTTCTGACGGCATCAACGATGTCATCAAAAGAAACGATCCAGTGGGAAGACGGGAAAGAATACCCGCTGATCACTGTCGACATCAGCTCCGCTTCACACCCGTTCTTCACCGGGAAACTGAAGTACGTCGACAGCGCTGGTCGTGTCGAAAAGTTCCAGAAGAAATACAACTGGGCCAAGAAAGAAGAGCAGGCGTAAATCGCCTGGCGGAAGCGTTCCACGCTCCGGCCTTCAATTTGACTCTCGCATCAGGACGCTTCCAATTTTCAGAGGAAGCGTCCTTTTGTCGCTTCGAATCAGCAGTATGGCGGGATATTATTCCTGAAATGCCATTGATGTCGTTGCAGACAAGGCGGTCGATTCCGGAACACTCCGGGGACGACCAACCGAAATCGAGCGATCGAAGACCACTGACTCGAACTCTATTGCTTCAGATATGGCAACTCCGCTGAACTACGTTGCCGTTGTCCTTTTGCAAGAATAAGAAATGATTTCAGGTTTGTTTCACCGTCCATTCCATTAGTGCCGCTCACTCATTCACCTGACCAATCGGCAGGCGTGTCATGTCGCAGCCCAATGGCCCGACACACGTCACTAATGACAAGAGTTTGTACTACCACTGCGATGGACGAGACACATTTCAGCTGTCTGCCCACTTCGCTTTCGAAATGGATGAAGAAACATGTTTCCCAGCCTTGAAATCAAATTGAAACGCTTCGAGGACCTTGAACTGCAACTGCAGGATCCTGAGATCCTTTCTAGCCCGTCGAAGCTTGTTGAAATTCAGCGTGAGTATGGCGGCCTGCGAAAAGTTGCCTCATCGGTCCGCAGCTATCACCAACTCATCGACGACATCGCCGCTGCACAGGAGATGCTGGACTCGGAATCTGATCCTGCTTCACGTGCCTATGCCAAGCAGGAGTTGAAAGATCTCGAAGTCAAGCGAGATGAACTTCAGACTGAACTGGAAGACATTGTCACCGCGGGCGACTCAATCACACGCGGCGGCCTGATCATGGAAATCCGCGCCGGAACAGGGGGCGAAGAAGCCGCACTGTTCGCAGGCAACCTCTTCGAAATGTACTCGCGCTATGTGGAAAATCGCGGGTGGAAGATGGAGTTGATGGAATCCTATCCTTCAGAAATGGGTGGGTTCAAAGAAATCACTTTCTCCGTGACGGGAGAAGGCGCCTTCCACGAATTGCAGTTCGAAAGCGGTGGACACCGCGTTCAGCGTGTGCCGGAAACCGAGGCACAAGGTCGCGTACACACCAGTGCGGCGACTGTTGCCGTGCTGCCGGAAGCAAGCGAAGTCGAACTTGTCATCCGCGACGAAGATTTGCAGATCGACACCATGCGAGCTGGCGGCCCCGGTGGACAGAAAGTCAATAAGACGGAGAGTGCCGTTCGTATCACCCACATTCCAACCGGCGTCGTTGTGAAGTGTCAGGACGAAAAGAGCCAGCACAAAAACAAAGCCAAAGCGATGCGTGTTCTTCGCTCCCGAATTCTGGAAGCCCAGCAGCGAAAAGCGGCCGAAGAACGAGCCAGCCAACGTCGAACGCTGATCGGCTCAGGCGACCGCAGCGAACGTATCCGAACCTACAACTTCCCTCAGGGACGCTGTACCGATCACCGCATCGGGCTGACGATCTATAAACTCGACCAGATCATGATGGGTGGACTCGACGAGTTAATCGCCTCCATGTTGGAGTTTGACCGCCAGGAACGTCTTAAAGGGGGCGTTTCGTAAGCCGTTCAGGTTACAATCACTCTCGGCTCGCACCGTTTCTCGGCATCAAGTTCTCTCTGTTAAATTCCGGCACCGACTCGAACTGTGGAGACAGAATCGAGTCCGCCAATAGAATGACACTACTTCGAGTAGATGACAGAGAGACGTTCACCACGCTCAGGGAAGGAACAAATCGTGTCGACCGGAGTCGCCAGTGAAGAACCTTGGACAGTCAAACGCATTCTCGACTGGACGATCAGCTTCCTGAAAGAAAAGGGAAGTGAAAGTCCGCGACTGGATGCGGAAGTGTTGCTGGCCCACTCTCGAAAATGCCATCGAATTCAGCTCTACACTCAATTCGATCAACCACTAACCGACGAGCAGCGGGCCACCATGCGGGATCTGGTGAAACGGCGTGCCGCACACGAGCCAGTCGCTTATCTCGTAGGTCACAAAGATTTCTTCAGCTTGGATTTCATCGTTCGGCCGGGTGTGTTTATCCCTCGACCAGACACCGAAATTCTGGTCATGGCCACACTGGATGCATTGAAGGAAGTTCCGGCACCAGCCGCTGTTTTGGAACTCTGTGCTGGTTCCGGGTGCGTTCCGATTTCCATCGCAAAGAACCTGACAAGTGCTCAGGTGACGACCGTCGAGAAGAATCCCGACGTTGCGAAAATCACGCAGGAAAACATTGATAAGCACGCGGTCGGCGATCGCGTGCAATTGCTCATTGGCGATTTGTTCACACCGGTCCCTAAGGGCAAACTGTTCGACGTTGTCACCAGTAATCCTCCGTATGTTCAGCGAGCCGAGATCGCAGAACTCGCCCCGGACATTCGTGACCATGAACCGCATCTGGCACTCGATGGAGGCCCGGACGGTCTGGACGTGATCCGCCGTCTTGCAGCACAATCTCCGGAATACCTGAAACCGGGTGGATGGCTGATGTTTGAGCTGAGTCCGGAACAGGCTCAGGACGGGATGCAGATTTTGAACGAAGCCGGATATACTGAGGTGGGCGTCAAGAATGACCTGAGCGGTCAAGCCAGAGTCGTCGTCGGTCGAAAGCCAAAGTAACCGACAAACCAAATCAGTGCGAAGGGATTCGCCGCATGGATATGTTCGTCATACAAGGAGGAGCGAAGCTCTCTGGCCGGATATCGGTTAGTGGGTCAAAAAACGCGACTCTGCCGATCATGGCTGCGGCGCTTGCGACTGATGGCGAAACACGCCTGAGCAACGTCCCGGATCTGGTCGATGTGCGAACCCTCTCGAAGCTTCTGCAATCACTGGGAATGTCCGTTGAAAGGTCTGCCCCAGGAACACTTTCCCTGCAACTGCAGCACGATGCCTCATCAACCGCAGACTACAATCTCGTACGCCAGATGCGAGCCAGCGTTTGCGTGTTAGGTCCGCTTCTTGCGAAACGTGGACATGCCTGCGTTTCATTGCCGGGTGGCTGCAACATCGGGCATCGCCCTATCGACCTGCACCTCAAGGGACTGGCGGCACTGGGTGCAAAGATCGATGTTCGCGGGGGGTATGTTCACGCCACAGCGAAGCAGTTGCGAGGCACATCGATTTTCTTGGGCGGACTGAACGGAAGCACCGTCACCGGCACCTGCAACGTGATGACGGCAGCGACACTCGCCAAGGGAACCACTGTCATCACAGCCGCGGCATGCGAACCTGAGGTCGTTGCGCTCGCTGATGTCCTGAATCTGATGGGAGCCATGATCACCGGCCAGGGAACTCCGCGTATCGAGATCGAAGGAGTCGACCATCTTCAGGGAACACAGGCCGAGATGATTCCCGATCGCGTGGAAGCCGCAACTCTACTGATCGCCGCGGCCATCACCAGAGGCTCGGTTACTCTCGACAAGGTGAATGCCTCTCATCTGACAGCAGTCCTTGATGTGCTGGCACAGGCTGGCTGTCGAATCATCCAGTCAGACCAAACGATTTCCCTGCAATCCAGCGACGACCTGCAGCCAGTTGATTTCACAGCTCTGCCCTACCCAGGTGTCCCGACAGACACTCAGGCTCAACTCATGGCACTGGCCTGCACGCTCTCCGGGACAAGCATCATTCACGATCAGGTATTTCCAGATCGCTTTATGCATGTGTCCGAACTCTGTCGCATGGGCGCGCAGATCCGCCAGCAGGGTGCGACCGCAATTGTTTCCGGTATTCCGCAACTGACCGGCACTGAGGTCATGGCATCCGATTTGAGAGCCAGTGCCGCACTGGTGATTGCTGGACTGGCTGCTCAGGGAGAAACAACGATTCGCAGCATCCATCATCTTGATCGAGGGTACGAACGTCTCGAAGCGAAGTTCTGTGCACTGGGAGCAAATGTTGTGCGGACTGCCGACGCGCAGGTTTCCACATTGAAGTCCCCTGCATCGCAGTTCAGTGAACCGCAACTGATCGCCGAACCCCATTTTAATCTGGTGCGGACTTCGCAAACGGAAGCCGCCGACGAACAGAAACGCTCGGCATAGACCTCTCCGGATCAGCTGATTCGGTCTAGAAAACGAAGCTGGCCCGAAGCACTCCGCTCGGTGAAGGACGTCGCTTAAATCCGGAGTCGTACTCAAACTTTCGCTCGAAAACGACGCCCCCTTCCACGACCCAGCGAGCCGATTTCTTACATGTCTGTTCGATCCCGCCGATCAGCCGGAGATCTTTGTAAGTAAACATATCCTGCTGACCATTGGGTAGGTCAACCGCCCACGAGCTTCCACCAAGTTCACCAGCGATATACGTCCAGAGTTCTTGCGTTTCTGATTCCGAAACTCTCCACGCGACTTTCGGGCGAGGGAAACTGATCTCTGCTTTGAAATCATCGTGAGGACTGTAAATTAAACCGACCGCCGGCAGCGCGAGAATGTCTTCACGGCCAAGGTAGATGAACCCAACAATGAGCTTGGTCGACTCGGTCCATTGATAGAACCCCATTCCTCCCCCAGTGAGTCGAAACGCATCGGCACTGAGATTGTCTCCGTCAGTGAACACGCTAGGACTCAGGAACATCATCAAATTCCATCGGGGCCCCATCGGTGCAAAGACCGTAAAGTTCACGCCAGCATCAATCAAATTTTCAGGGACGTACCAAGGACGGTCGTAGTCGGTCACTGTCCAACCAAATCGGGGAGTGATCCGGATAAATGGAAGCTGCTTAAAGTTCCCAGTCAGTCGAAGGTCAAGCGTCGAGAGGAATAGACTTTCATTTCCGCCGCCGGGAACCACAGTCATAGTGGCAGTGCGATCGCTGAAAACAAAGCCTTTTTGATCGCCGGGAATACTGTCGATCTGCTTTCGAAGATGCCCCAGCGGACCACTAATCGATTTTTCCAACTGTTCTTCAGGCTCAATCGCCTGTGACGCCGAGGCTTCAAACGGATACTGCACCAGTTGCATCGTGCCAGCCGGTTCGCCTGCGTCATCCACAGTCTCTTCGAACCCAAATTGGGGACGCTGTGTGCTTTCATCAGTTGCTGCCGGCTTCGTGAACCAGGCAGGCTCAACCGTCTTCACAGGCCCCTGTTCGAAGACAGAATCCACTTGTGAGACCAGATGATCGTCCTGAGCAAATTCATTGCCATACAGCAATGCCCCGCTCGTCGAAGCGAGGCAGCAAAGCAGTGACAAAACTCGGGCCAAAAAAGACATTCTCTGGTCATCTATAAAAGAGGATTGAAATCAGGAGATCTGCTCAGACAGGAGATATGTCAGAAGATAAACCCCATTCTCAGGGCACCCGTGGATGAAAGTTTGCCAGATCCGAGTTCTTTGAACTGAAGTTCCCGGTCATACACATATCCGGCTTCAATAAATGCTGCCCGTTCACCAGTCACCATACGCTCATAGCCGAGCATCAGTTTCTGATCGCGATAGCTCACGACATCTTTCAGACCGTAAGCGTGTTCCATCGCCCAGGAACCTCCGCCAATGTAATCCTGAGCCAGGTAGAACCAGTGTTCGATATCGCCCGTTGTTTTGAAGCGATATCCAATTTTTGTTCGCGGAAAAAACAGCTCCATCCGCAGGTCATCATCAGGGTGACCTAGCACGACTCCCAGAATCGCGGCAGCAATGATGTCTTCCCGATCGAGATACATCGCCCCGACACCAAACGCGACAGATGGACTCCATCGATAAAATGCAGCGGCCATAAAAGGCAGCCGAAAGGCATCGCTGGAGACGTTGTAGAAGTCTGTGTACATCCCCGGTGAAATGCTTCCTTGAAGCTCCCAACGTTCCCCGATTGGCAGGATGATGGAGGTATCAACAGCGAAGTCATACAGCTCAGGTGAGATGTCCGTGAAGTTGAACGAATAGGGAGCAAGCTGAGTGAACGGCGCGCGGTCAACCAGATGCCAACTGAAACGTGGAGTGATCTTCAGACCGGGGTAGCGTGGGACTTCAAATGCATGTCGCAAGTCGAAGGACGACCAACTCACATTTTCCCGACTCGCAGGAATGAGGGTATAAGTCAGTGAAGTGATCCCATCGCGCCAAGGATCATAATCCAGCAGCAGGTCGTCACATCGGCCGGTTTCATCCGTCGAAACCGTGTCAGCAATTGACCTCGGCCCCAGCGGTGTCATCGCCGGATCGATACTCTGTGCGCCGGATTCCAGGTAAGGGTATTGAACCTGTTGAATCTCGGGTGTCTGTTCCGTCGTCGCAAGATTCGAAGCGAAGGGATCAATCGAAGAGAGATCGGCGTCGGCATCTTCAAAAAGGGCAGGTGAATTTGCCAGAACCGGTTCAGCGGCAACGATGACGCAACTTTCTCTTCCCCAAATCAAAGAAAAGAGAACTGCGAGAATCAAAGATGGTGCCCGAGCAGGCAATCTCATCGTAAATTCACTTGGTCGTTACTAAAGAACGAGATCGAGAAATGGACAAAGTCATTGAGAAACGCTCTCTACTTCAAGTTCATGGAACTGGTCAATTCTTTCCCTCCCCTGCAGGACCACAATTGAACACATGTGAAGCAACAATGAGTCCTGCCCCTGCAGATTCCGCCGGTACTGCACATTTGACCTCAGGGAAAGTTCGGTCCATCATCAGAGGACAGAACCCTGGTGAAAAGTCACCGCACTCCCCCTGAGTCGAACATTTCCGCCTGCCAGAGACCATCTGATCAATTGGCTCCCCAACGGTTGAATCGCCCTCCGATGAACGTCCAGCCCAATCCATCCTCGCCAAGCTCTGAACCACTTCGAATCGCTGTCATTGGCGGGGGAATCACCGGTCTCGCAGCAGCACATCGCCTGCTGGAATCCCGGGATCAGCTTCCTCTCAAAGTCACCCTATTTGAAGGTTCCGACCGCCTCGGCGGGGTTTTTGGAACAGAACAAATCGGCGATTACCTCGTGGAACGCGGCGCGGATTCCTTCATCACCAACAAACCGGGGGCCGTCCAACTCTGTCGACGACTCGGGATCGAAGACCGACTGATTCCGACAAATTCCCGGTACAGAAACTCTTTAATTCTCTCCAAAGGGAAGCCGGTCCCGACTCCAGACGGCTTTAACCTCGTCGCCCCAGGGCGGATCTGGCCGATCCTGACCTCCCCACTCCTAAGCTGGTCAGGAAAACTTCGCGTCCTGCTGGAACCATTCATCCCGGCTCGAAAAGACCCTGCGGACGAGTCCGTAGCCAGTTTCGTGAGCCGACGTCTTGGAAAACAGGCACTTGAACGCATCGTCCAACCGCTCGTTGGAGGGATCTACACGTCAGATCCCAACCTGTTGAGCTCTCAGGCAACACTCGCCAGATTTGTTTCCATGGAAAGGAATTACGGCAGCCTGTATCGGGGAATGCGAGCGACGAAGAGCCCATCGGCAGACAAAACTTCAGTCAGTGGAGCGCGCTACGGGCTGTTTGCAACGTTTCCAAACGGGATGCAGGAGCTTCTGGATGCACTCGAAGCCCGAATCATGAAGGACGGCGAAATCCGTAAATCCTGTCGTATTCAGGGACTACAAAAAACAGAATCCGGTTGGACTCTACGGACGGAACAGGGAGAAGAGAGGTTCGATGGAGTCGTCCTGTCGTTGTCAGCTCCCGGTGCTGCACAGATTCTCAAACCTGTCCACGACCAATGTGCGCAACTCATTCAACAGATTGACTGTGCGTCGAGTGCAATCGTGCTGACAGGGCACTCACTGGCGGACATCAAGCATCCGGTCGAATCGTTCGGGCTGGTCATTCCCCACGCTGAAAATCGCCGCATTCTGGCAACTTCCTTCCTGAGCAGAAAATTCGACGATCGTGCTCCAGAAGGAAAGGTCTGCATCCGGTCATTTGTCGGCGGAGCGATGCAACCGGAAGAATTCGCTCGCACCGACGAAGAAATCATTGCAACCGTCTTGTCGGAACTCGAAGAAATCCTTGGAGTTAAGGGAACACCGGACTTTGCAATTGTCGCTCGCTACCCAAAAGCGATGCCTCAGTTCCATGTCGGGCATCTCCAGAAAGCGGAAGCCATTCTGCAATCGGCCGCAGAAATACCTGGGTTCGCGCTGGCCGGGAACTATCTGGGAGGGGTCGGTGTCCCGGACTGCATCACCAGTGGCGAAACCGCTGCGGAGTACCTCATCAAACAGCTTTCGAAGCCAGCATAACCCTCACAGGCGGAGCCACCAAATTCCACTCTGATTTGTCAGGATCTTGTCGACAGCAAGTCGTCTCGGTCATCGCAATCGATGAGACAGGAATCCAGGAACGCATAGCTGGGGAATTCCCATCGGAAGTTCCTGACTCATCAGTGGATAGATCGTCTTTACGGAAATTGAGAGCTGGTCTCAAGGCTTGAATGTCCCGGTGGCATGTGTCATAACTTTCCCAGATGATCACGTCGGTTTCGTGAATTCCTCAGGGTGAATTTCGAGCGTCATTCAGAAAGACGCTTACCTGATCTCTGAGAAGTGCGGTGATGGCAGCAGATCCCGCTGATAACGTCAGAATCGAAGAGGTGAATCGCGAACGTTAATGCACTGCTGGTGTCAAAGAGTCGCGGTGTCGTTTCCTTTTGTGAATCACGAATAAGCAGTCAGGCTTCCCGTCATGCAATTTGCCATGCTCACCACAACCATGACGGGTTGGTTTGCCGAGCATCTCGGGGGATTGCCAGGTTGGGTCCCCAGCGTTCTCGCAGCGCTGATTCACACTGCCCTGGTTGGCGCGTTTTTCGGACTTCCGGCAGGTGTTTTCATCTGGGCAGAACGAAAAGTCTCTGGTCGCATTCAAGACCGCCTTGGTCCGACCAGAACAGGTGGCCGCTTCGGGTGGCTGCAATCTCTGGCCGATGGCTTGAAGTTGGTCCAGAAAGAGGATCTTGCTCCTCAGGCTGCAGATCACTTGCTCTTTCGACTCTCCCCGTACATTGTCGTTGTGGCCGCGTTCGCCGCGTTTATGCTGATTCCATTTAGTGATGGCTTTGTTGCGGTTGCAGCCGATGCAGGGCTGTTCATTGCACTGGCGATCCTCTCTCTCGAAGTTCTCGGGATTGTTCTGGCCGGTTACTCCAGCGGTTCAAAATGGTCACTTTTCGGGGGAATGCGTGAAGCAGCCCAGATGGTGAGTTATGAGATTCCACTGGGTCTGACTGTCGTGATCCCGGTGATGATCGCCGGCACAATGAACCTCAACGACATGGTCTCCGTTCAATCAGGGGGCTTCTGGAACTGGATCATTTTTTATAACCCCTTCGCGTTTCTGGCATTCTTCGTGTACTTCATCGTCACGCTCGCCAGCAACAAGCGTGCTCCATTCGACCTGGCAGAAGCTGAAAGCGAACTCGTCGGGGGATTCCATACGGAATACTCCGGGATGCGATGGTCGTTCTTCTTCCTTGCAGAATACGCAGGCATGTACTTCACCTGCATGCTCGGAGCGATCCTCTTTCTGGGCGGTTGGTGGACGGGATTACCGTTCATCGACAACGCATTGATTTCCGTGAGCAGCGAATCTGCAGCCTACGCTTACCTCACACGCGTGCTCGGGTTGGTCGTCCTGATGGTCAAATCCACAATCCTCGTTGTTGTTCAAATCTGGGTTCGTTGGACACTGCCACGACTTCGAATCGATCAGGTGATGTCGACCTGCCTGAAGTATCTTGTCCCGATCAGTTGTTTCCTGCTTCTGGGTTCGGCAGTCTGGCCACTGATACTTGCCATGACACTGCAACGAACGACACTGCTCTCCCCGATTGGTGAACGAGTTCCTCAATCAGTGAAACCGGCCGTCGTTGAACCTGCGACACCTGTCTCAGCAGCCAACACAGTGAGACAACGTCACTTGACCAATAGACAGACCGCCAGTTCGCCTACACTGAGTTCCTCTTTACCGGGTTCGTCTTCTCTGACGGCAATCGAGCAATCAGCATCGACAGGCAGCCAGACAGGAGGGGCGTACTAATGGAACAGATCCTGTTTGGACTGTATGCAGCGATCACCTGCGTTGCGGCATTGGCCGTAGTGCTGAGCCAGAACGTCGTGCGGATGGCGTTCTATCTGGTGGTCGCACTCGGAGCGACGGCCGGACTCTTCTTTCAGTTGAACGCCGACTTTGTTGGGGCGACTCAGCTGCTGATCTACGTTGGCGGAACCGTGGTGCTGCTGATCTTCGGAGTGATGTTGACCTCCAGTTCGCCATTTACCTCGTTGAAAAGCTCTCCTGCAGAAATGTTGCAGGGAGGCTTTCTGGCGTTTGCTCTCTTTGCCGTCTTCGCAGCCACACTGTTGAACGTTGACTGGAAGAAAGCGGAACGTTCGCTGGCCGTGTCAGGTCAATCCGGGATGAATGCCGGCTACAATCCCGGAGGCGAAGGGGAAACGACCCGACGAATTGGAATCGCACTCCTCGGCGCACGCTTCGATCGTGATTTCACTCCGGGCGCCAACCTGGAACCAAAGGATCGAACCGAACCACAAACGTTAAGCACTGGCTATTTGCTGGTGTTCGAAATTATTTCAATGCATTTACTCGTCGTATTGATTGGTGCTGCGTATCTCGCACGAGCCAAGCATCGACGACCAGTCACCAAGAAGGCCACAAGCCTGACTCAGGAGTCACTGTAACAATCACGGCTTTGAATGAAGTCACCAGATTTCAGAGCCAATTGTCACTGCCTGACAGTCTCTGTCGAAGCAGTTGTTTTGAAGAGGAATGTTCGTGGAACACGCCATCAGCCTGAATTCGTATCTCGCCGTCGGAGCGGTCCTGTTCGTCTGTGGACTGGCCTGTATGGTGACCAAGCGGAATGCCATCGGTGTGTTGATGGGCGTCGAACTGATGCTGAACGGGGCGAACGTCAACTTTGTTGCGTTCTCCCACTATGGACAACTGGGACTGGACGGCCAGATCATCGCATTGTTCGTCATTGTGCTGGCTGCAGCTGAAGCCGCTGTCGCACTCGCCATTGCACTGAACTTTTATAACAACCATCTCTCGATCGATGTTGATCGAGCGAATGAATTGAAAAATTGAACCGGGTTCCTGCTGACCACCAGATACGCGATTTCCTGACACTCCCCCGGATTCATTGATACCGAACTATGCCTGCGGATCTTCAACATACTGGCACAATCCTGATGTGGCTGCTGACCATTGCATGGTTACTGCCGCTGCTGGGGTTTGCCGTCGAAATCGCAGGTGGCTCCTGGTCACGACGCACCAGCAAGTTGCCTGGCTATTTCGGAGTCGGCTGCATCGCACTGGGATTCCTTCTCAGTCTGGCAGCCATCGGAGTCTGGACCGCTCAAACCAGTGGCGGCGGAGCAACAGAAGTTGCCTCTGCAGCTCCAGACGGGCGGGCTCATCACAATCAGAACGCTGCCCAAACCAATGACGCCAATGCCCATGGTACTGAGCACGGGCACACCGCATTCGGACTCAATGATCCGCTGGCGAGAGCGTTCAGCGGAACCTATTATCGAATCGCACGCTTCGGTGAATTCAACATCACACTCGATTGGTACATCGATGGGCTGACGCTGATCATGTTTGCCATGATCACGCTGATCGCTACATGCATTCACATCTTCTCGCTCGGGTACATGAGCGACGAATTGACGGAACATTACGAAGATCACTTCGCGCATCGTCGAGATGGAAAACATGTCTACCGACGCGGCCGTTTCCATCAGTTCTTTGCTTACTTGTCACTCTTCTGTTTCTCGATGCTGGGTCTGATCCTGGCTGGAAACATTTTTCAGGTCTTCATCTTCTGGGAACTGGTCGGGCTTTGCAGCTATCTGTTGATCGGCTTTTATGTCGAACGAAAGTCCGCAAGCACAGCCGCGAACAAAGCCTTCATCATGAACCGCATCGGGGACTTCGGGTTCCTGATCGGCTTAATGATTCTGTGGACATCGCTTGGAGCATTTCACTTCGCGGAAATCGATCCTGAAGACCAACGAGCGCCGGGGCTCTTCCAGCTTGTTCGCAATCAGGATGGGCAGTTTTCCGTCAGTGGAGCCGGCCCTGATCGTGTCATTGAGATCGCAACCAACCCAGGTGCGCCAGCTAAATCAATTCCGTATTGGCTACTGACAGCGGCCGGGTTAGGGATCTTCGCTGGATGTGTCGGAAAGAGTGCTCAGTTTCCACTCCAGACATGGTTACCGGATGCGATGGAAGGCCCGACACCAGTGTCGGCACTGGTTCACTCTGCAACCATGGTCGCGGCCGGTGTCTATCTCGTCGGACGCTTTTATCCATTGTTCACGCCGGAAGTCTTGCTCATCATCGCTTATGTCGGCTGCATCACGCTGTTCATCGGAGCCACGATTGCGTTGGTCGTCACGGACATCAAACGCGTTCTGGCCTACTCCACAATCAGCCAGCTGGGTTACATGATGCTGGCACTGGGAGTCGGCGGATGGATGGCCGGGCTGTTCCACCTGGTCACACACGCCTTTTTCAAATCGCTGATGTTCCTCGGGTCTGGAAGCGTGATTCATGGATGCCATCATGAGCAGGACATGCAGAAGATGGGGGGACTCTCCAGCAAGATGCCTGTCACCTGCTGGACAATGTTTGTCGGCGTGATCGCGATCTGCGGACTGGCAGTTCCATTGATCCCGCCATTGCCAATTTTCGGCCCAATCGCATTTTCAGGGTATCACTCGAAAGACTCGATTCTGGCAAGTGCGCTCGCTTTCGCTTCCCTGAATCCGATGCATTCACTGCTCTTCATTGTTCCATTGATCACAGCCGGCCTGACAGCGTTCTACATGTTCCGTATGTGGTTCATGACGTTCTTTGGTGAGCCCAGAGACGCCACGACCTTTAGCAACGCTCATGAATCCCCCCGAATCATGACATGGCCGTTGTATGTGCTCGCGTTCTTTACGATCACCGTCGGAATTGCAGGTGACGCAGGCCCGTTGGTGAAGATGCTTTACACGGCAGAACCAGCTCACATTGCTCAAGGCAATCATCCTGATGGAACTCCGTTGGTGTTCCCCGGCCGAAACGACACTCACGCACACCATGCTCAGGCTGGTGCCGCTGCATTAACTGTTGCTTTCGGGGGAACAATCCTCGCCTACCTGTTCTATGGAATCGGTCGCGTTGATGTTCGCAGCATCCAGCGTCAGTTCGCTTTCGTTCATCGATTCCTGACAAACAAATGGGAATTCGATGCACTCTATGATGTCATCTTCGTGAAACCAGTTCTGGTCATCGCCAACTGGTGCGTGTTGTTTGACAGACTTGTCCTCGATGCATTGCTACACCTGTTCTCACGATGGTTCATCGTTGCCTCTCACTGGGATCGCAAGTTTGATGAAGCCGTTGTCGACAGGGCCGTGAACATCGTGGGAGAATCGACCTATGCAACCGGTCGCATGATGAGATTGCTGCAGACCGGAAAGTTGCGGCATTACATTATGTCGATCGCGGTCAGCGTGGTTGTGCTGTTCATTATACTGTTTGTTTTTCTGCCGGGACGCTAGGCAAATCCGCCTGACTCCGGTTGACCTTGTTTATACGAATTCCTGAAGTTGCCTTCAGTTATGATCAATCCAGATCTGCTTTACTTCCTGACGATCTTTCTCCCGGCACTGGGGGCACTGGCCCTGCTGGCGTTTGATCGCAAGGCAGAAGAAGCCATGCGGAAAACGACGCTCGCAATCACTGTTGCGACGTTTGGTTTGTCACTGGGGCTGCTCAGCCAGTTCGACCCCTCCGTGGGAACGATGCAACTGGTCACAAAACACGCCTGGATTCCAACGTGGAATATTTACTTCCAGTTGGGAGTCGACGGAATCAGCCTGCCGCTGGTCCTGCTCACAAGTTTTGTGTTCGTGCTTGCCGCGCTCGCGTCATGGAGCGTGACGCACAAAGTCCGTGGCTATCTGATGCTGTTCCTGATTCTGGAAACCGGCGTACTGGGTGTCTTCCTCGCACTCGACTTCTTCCTGTTCTATGTGTTCTGGGAAGTCATGCTGCTGCCGATGTACTTCCTGATCGGCATCTGGGGAGGCCCTCGAAAAGAGTACGCCGCCATCAAATTCATTCTGTATACGCTGTTCGGCGGAGCACTCATGCTGATCGCTATGTTGATGTTTTACTTCAACAGTGCGAATTCAGAGATCTCAGGGTTCCGAAACGTCTTCGATCTGATGCAACTGGCTCAGATCGGTCAGGCCGGTCATTTCACACCTGTCGTTCAGATTGTCGCTTTCTGGCTGCTGTTTGTTGGCTTTGCCATCAAGCTCCCGGCGTTCCCATTTCACACATGGTTGCCTGACGCACACGTTGAAGCACCGACTCCGATCTCCATGATTCTGGCCGGTGTTCTGCTGAAAATGGGTGGATACGGAATCCTGCGAATCGCCATGCCACTCTGCCCGTTCGGTGCACAGTATGCCGCGTACGCGCTGGTCGCGATCGGCGTCTTCAGCATCATCTACGGGGCATTCGCTGCCATGGCTCAAACCGACTTCAAACGGTTGGTTGCCTACAGCTCCGTCAGTCACATGGGATACGTACTCGTCGGAGTCGCCGTCTGGAAGATTCAGGAATCAACCGGCACGACGATTCACCCCAGCCTGTGGAACATGGGGATCACCGGAGCCGTCTTCCAGATGCTTGCTCACGGGGTCACCTCCGCAGGGATGTTCTTCCTTGTCGGTGTGATCTATGACCGCGTTCATCATCGAGATCTGAATCAGTTTGGCGGACTGGTGAACGCCATGCCCGTCTTCAGCGGGATTTCGTTTGTCATCTTCTTCGCCGCTCTGGGTCTGCCGGGGTTATGCGGATTTATCGGCGAAGTGTTCGTTGTCTTAAGTGCCTGGAACTTCAGTCCATTACTGGCTGTCCTGGCCGCATTTGGCGTTGTGCTGACAGCATGCTATCTGCTCTGGACGATTCAACGAGTTTACCTTGGCAGTGAGTATTTTGGGCCACATGCCGAAGCATTGACCGACATGAATCCCAGAGAGAAAACGATTGGATTCACTCTGGCTGCATTCGCAATCATCCTTGGAGTCGCCCCTTATCACACAATGATTCACATCATTGAACCGACGGTCAGTCAACTGACAGAGGATCTGTCGGCAGGGTATTCCGCACTCCATGAAACCGAACAGGTCAGCCAGACCATCGAGCAATAGAATCGTCTTCAAACAGGTGCTGTTCTTCCCTGACCATTTGTGATTTCCGAATCGAATTCCATGTCCGTCCCAGAGATTTTAAACCAGTTGATTCGACATGATCTGCCGAGATCACTGGAGATTTTTGCGCCGGAACTCGTTCTCTGCGGAACAGTCATCGCATTGCTGCTGGCAAGGATGATCGGTGGGACTCGAAAACTGCCATTACATGCTGTCGCTCTGATCGGAGCGATGACCGTCTTCATTGGGGTCTTCACGCAGTTCATGTACCTGAAAGGGGCATCGTCAGAAGGCTTTGTTGAAGCTCTTTTCCATTCATGGAACATGTCTCCGACCGGAACCGGCACGCCGGGCCCTTACTTCACAGGGTTACTGACGCATGATCTGTTCGGGATCTTTCTGAGACTCGGGCTCAGTATGTTTCTGGTCCTGATCGTCGCCTTAACGATTCTCAGCGGAGTCCCGGATCAGGAAGACTCCCAAGATTTCTACACACTCATCTTCGGCGCAACACTCGGCATGATGCTCGCTGTGGGAGCGAACCATCTGTTGATGGTCTTTCTGGCGATCGAAATGATGAGTCTGCCGAGCTATATGATGATCGCATTCCAGAAGGGATTGCGTCAGTCGAGTGAAGGCGCTCTGAAGTACGTCATCTATGGGGCCGGGGCCGCGGCGGTCATGCTCTATGGAATCAGTCTGGTTGCCGGGTTGCTGGGAACAGCAGAACTCCCGCGATTTGCGTCTCAGGTTCTCCTCGTCCTCGATGGAACCGGGCTGAGTCAGAACAATGCGACAGCAGTCACGCTCCTACTGGGAATCCTGCTGATCATTGCAGGTCTTGCCTTCAAACTCGCATTGGTTCCGTTCCACTTCTGGTGCCCGGACGCCTTTGAAGGAGCACTTGCTGAAGTCGGCGCGTTCCTTTCTGTCGCGTCCAAAATTGCATCGTTTGGGCTTCTAATTCGGTTCGTTCTCGCCTTTCAGGGAGCAACACCTGTCCTGTTCGAAATCACTCTGGTCACCGGGATTGCACTCGGTGTCATCGGGATTGTCACCACGACATACGGGAACCTTGCGGCCTATGTTCAGTCGAACATAAAACGACTGCTCGCCTACTCTGCGATTGCTCAGGCGGGTTACACCGTCATGGCGGTCTCGGCACTTCTTGTGTTGATGAGTGCCCCGACAGGCAGCATCCCGGACGTTTCAGTGAAGGCCGGGCAGTGCCTTGAAAGCCTGTTGTATTATCTCGTCGTCTATCTCTTTATGAATCTGGCTGCGTTTGCCTGCGTGACCGTCATTCGCAACGAAATCTTCAGCGAACAGATTGAAGACTATCGCGGAATCTTCGGTGGCAATGCCACGATGAAATTTGTCTGCATCTGTCTGGTCCTGAGCTTCTTCAGTCTGATTGGCCTGCCACCACTCGCTGGGGCATTCGGCAAGTTCATGATTTTCAGCTCTGTCTACACGGCAGGGAGCGTTCACTGGTTCCTGTGGGTCGTCATGGCATTCGGTGTGCTGAACTCCGTCCTGAGCGTCTTCTATTACATTCGTGTTCTGAAAGTGATCTTCTTCTCGGAACCATTGCCGCAACACAAACGCCTGAAGGTTCCGGCCATCGTCGGAGTCTACATCGGAATGGTGACTCTGCCGGTCATCCTGCTGGGAGCGTCACCCATGATGTCCGACTTGAGTGCGACAGCACGTGCGGTCGCGTTATCACTGCTGCTGCCATAAGATGAATACTGGCTTTAATCGCGTTTGCAGCATGGCAACCGCGTCACTTCGTTAACAAGCTTAACCTGATGCCGACAACCACGACCAACCGACAGTTGAACGAACTTTTGGTGGATCTCCACCGGAGTCTGGTTCAATATGTCCTGGACGCCTGGCTCTGGTCGACCGAGGATGCAAAAGAACTGAAAGGGGTCGTTCTCTCGCTGGCAGAACGGCAGAGGCAAGATGCTGGAACGATTGCCATGCTGCTCATGAGTCGTCACTACGTCATTGACTTCGGTAACTATCCCACCGATTTCACACGCCTGAACTATGTCGCAATTGAGTTTCTCTACGAAAACCTTTGCGCTCATCAAAACATGATTGTTCAGTCGCTTGCAGAAGCACTCCCACAACTGAAGTCAGATCCAGCAGCACACGATCTGATCAACGACATTCTCAGTTCGCAAAAGGTTGGTCTTGAGCGTCTGCTCAACTCGCAGGAACACAACGGGACTGCTCTTCCCGCTTGGATGAAATAAGTCGACGTTCCGCAGAAAGCATGTCACTTAATCAGACTGCTTTCATTGCGAAACTTCTGCCATGCTTTGGCGAGATACTTCGGCAAATCAGAAGCAATCAGCCCCTGCTCCGACAGATCCTGCGCTGCGAGGTCGCCTGCCAGACCATGCAGATACACTGCCAGTTGAGCTGCTTCAAAAGGAAGCATCTTCTGTGCAAGCAATGCCGTTGTCAGACCAGTAAGAACATCACCCGTTCCACCTGTGGCCATTCCGGCGTTGCCTGTTGTGTTCACGTAAATCCGCTCCCCATCGGTCACAATGGTGCGGTGCCCTTTCAGAACCAGAATCACATCGTGCTCTGCTGCAAACTGAATGGCGAGCTGCTCACGATTTGCCTGAATTGTCCGAGTGTCAGAACGAGTCAGCCGTGCGAATTCACCGGGATGAGGCGTCAGAATTCTGGGGCCAGCGTGCACGCTGAGACTGTCGGTCTGCTCCGCAAGACAATTCAGTGCATCGGCGTCGATCACCATGGGGACCGATGCTTCCTGATAAAGCGTCGTCACGAGCGAACGAACAACATCAGACGTTCCAATACCGGGGCCAATCCCCAAGGAATCTTTTCCAATCAGTTCCTGTTGAACCTGATCAAGAGCCGAGCCGATCAACTCTCCGGTGATATCCACATTCAGTGGAAGCGTGAGATACGAGGGCTCAATCGAACTGACGATGGAGACAACACTTCTCGGAACCGCAAGATAAACCAGTCCTGCGCCGCCACGTAATGCTCCTAATCCAGCCAGGGCAGCCGCCCCCGCCATCCCTGCCCGGCCTCCAACGATCATGACTCGACCGTACGTGCCCTTGTGAGATTCAGCAGGGCGAATCGGAATCGGAGGAAGAGTTTCCACACGGCGGATTGTCACTGTTCGCTCCCAATTTCCAGACGCCGCAGGAACTCGGCTTCGTCGATAATCTCCACGCCCAGTTCGACCGCCTTGTCGAGTTTACTCCCAGCGCTCTCACCTGCCACAACGAACGTTGTCTTCTTCGAGACACTCGCCGCAGCCTTCCCTCCTCGGGAATGAATCACATCCTTGATCTCGTCACGTTTAAACCGTTGCAAGGTCCCGGTGACAACAATCGTCATGCCGGAGAACGGCTTGTCAGCCGTATCGACCGGAGTGTCTCGTACGACTGGAGTACCAAAATTCAGCCCAAAGGTTCGCAGTTCTTCAACGATCTTTGTTCCGGCTTCCGAATGAAAGAAATTGGCGACCGACTTCGCGATGATCGGGCCAATCTCGTTGACTTCAGAAAGTGACTCCTCCGTCTGAACGCGAAGCTCATCCAGCGTCCCAAACGTGTCAGCGAGAATTCGTGCGTTATTTGTCCCGACATGACGAATGTTCAGCGCTGTGAGCAGCCGCCAGAGCGGTTGTTTCTTCGAGGCTTCGATTCCCGCCAGCAGATGGTCGACCGATTTCTCTCCGAGTCGTTCCAGTCCCACGAGTTGTTCACGATGCTCTTTTAATCGATAGACGTCTGCAAAACTCGTCAGGACCCCGGCATTGATCAACTGTTCGATGACCTTGATCCCCATGCCGTCAATCTCCATCCCCTGACGCGAGGCGAAGAACCGCAAGCTCTCGCGCAGCTGAGCCGGACAAGCAGGGTTCTGGCAGCGAATGTAAACGCCCCCTTCATCCTTCAAAACGGGTTCGCTGCACTCCGGGCAATGAGTGGGGAAAATGAAGTCAACTTCTTCACCTGTTCGCCGAAATTCCTCAACTCGCAGAACGTGAGGAATGACTTTCCCGGCCTTCTCGACGACGACCCAGTCATGGATCTTGATTCCCAGTCGCTGAATTTCTTCGTTGTTATGGAGGCTTGTTCGAGAAATCGTTGACCCGGCAATCAGCACTGGCTTCAGATGAGCGACAGGGGTAATTGTTCCCGTCTTGCCCACCTGAGTGACAATATTTTCGATCTGCGTGACCGCCTCGTACTTCTCCCATTTATAGGCGATCAACCAGCGTGGGCTTTTCGATGTATTCCCCAGCACTTCCCGTTGAGCAAACTGATTGACCTTGATGACAAGACCATCAACTTCGAACTCAAGGTGATGCAATGCCTCCATCATGGTCTGGCAATGTGCGAGTGTGGCCTCAATTCCTCGACAAACTTCGACATGCGGGGTAATTGGCAATCCGGCCGCTCGAACCCACTTCAAATAGTCGATGTGCGTTGTCTCATCGAACCCGATGTGATCCCCAATCCCGTGAGCCAGAAACCGAACTTTTCTCGCCGCACAGAGTTTCGGATCGAGAAGTTTCAGTGCTCCGGCCGTTGTATTTCTGGGATTCGCAAACGGTTCCTCATTGCGGCGTTCCTGCTCTGCACGAAGATGAGCAAAGTCCGCATTCGAGATATACGCTTCCCCACGAATCTCAACCCGTTCCGGTGGGTTCTCAAGATCCAGTCGCAGGGGCACGCCGCGCACTGTACGAGCGTTGTGCGTGATGTTGTCCCCTCGACGTCCGTCTCCACGTGTCACACCTTGTGTCAGGATTCCATTCTCGTAGATCAATGCGAGCGCGACACCATCGATCTTGTATTCGATGGCATATTCGACTTCGTCGAGAGTGAGGAGCTTGCGAACGCGTTGATCGAAGTCGCGAATTTCCCCTTCAGAAAAGGCGTTCTCGATCGAAAGCATCGGCTGACGATGTTCGACCGTCTGAAATGACGTGATCGGCTCGCCACCAACCTGATGCGAGGGGCTGTCGTCAGCATCGAACAGCGGATACTTACGCTCCAAATCCTGGAGACGCTTCATGAGCTGATCAAACTCCCGGTCGGTGATCTCCGGGGAAGCTTCGACATAATAGAGTCGATTATGACGGCGAATTTCTTGCCGAAGTTGATCAATTTCTTCTGCAGGTCCCATTGCCATATCAGATACTCAACTTCGCAGACCAGCAAATTTCAACAGTGGGCGAATGCGTTCCATTCTGAGTTCTCTTTTCGCAGATTTTCACAGGAAATGACAGTGCCACAAGCCCTGCTGTCCGCAGTTGTTGTTCGAGTTCTGTTTTCAATACCATGCATAACGATTTCGAGCGTTTTCAGAATCAGGCTCTGAGTTGCAGAGAACGCCTGATCACGTCGCGATCCCCTCTCACGCGACACGATGGTTCCGGTCCCCTTCCCAATTGAATTGCCACAATCTTGCCTCCCCATTCTTCTCCCTCTGATCGACCGACTCAGGCTCAATCGACTGATGTCGTGATTGTGGGAGGCGGCCTTGCCGGGATCGCAGCGGCCATTGGATTGTCTCAGGCCGGGATTCGCGTTCAATTGCTGGAAAGTCGCCCGACCCTGGGAGGCCGTTCGACGTCGTATGTGGACAAGGAATCCAGTGAGACGATCGACAATTGTCAACACGTGAGCATGGGGTGCTGTACGAACCTGAAATCGCTTTGCCAGCGACTCGGGATCGCCGACGCCTTTCGAACCGAATCGACTCTGTATTTCATTGCCCCCAACGGACAATGTACTCCCTTCGCTGCTGATCCCTTACCGGCCCCGTTTCACCTCACCCGTGCGTTCCTTCGACTGCCGTATCTGACGTTTCGAGAGAAGCGACTTTTCGCATTCGCTGTCCGAGCACTGGCCAAGGCCGACTCACAGGATCTTTCTGGAACCAGCTTCGCTGACTGGCTCAGAAGGCATCATCAAACTGATGCGCTGATTCAGAATGTCTGGGATGTCGTTCTGGTGAGCGCATTAAGCGAATCGCTGGAGCGCATCGATGCGAGTTACGCGAGAAAGGTCTTCGTCGACGGCTTCCTGAGACACGCTTCTGGATGGCAGGTCGAGATCCCTACGATTGATCTCGACGAGCTTTACTCCGTTCGGACCAGACACGCTCTCGAACAGGCAGGCGTCTCCGTCTCAGTTCAATCGCGAGTGGCGAAACTGAATCTAAGTCAAAACCTGAGTCAAAACACGATCAGCACTGTTGAACTTTCAGACGGTTCAACAATCGCCGCAGATCATGTGATCCTCGCCGTCCCTCAACACCAGATCGACAACCTGCTGCCTGAAGATGCCATCTTCGATGACCTTCGTTCTCGCGCATTACGCATGGAAACGGCTCCGATCACGAGTGTCCATCTCTGGTATGACCGCCCTGTCACCACGTTGCCCCATGCCGTTCTGGTGGGCCGACTGGGACAATGGTTATTCAATCGTGGAGAGCGAATCATTCACGGCAAACCTGCGTGGTATTATCAAGTGGTCATCAGTGCCAGCAGGCAGTTGAAAGCACAATCACAAGAGCAGGTCGTTGCCAGTCTTGATCAGGAACTTCAAGAAATCTGGCCGCAATCAGAACAGCCCTCGCGATCAAACACCAAGGCTGAAATTCTGCATTCCCGCGTCATCACAGAACGACGCGCTGTCTTTTCAGTCACTCCGGGAATTGATGAGTTGCGGCCATTACAGCAGACCGCGATTGGAAACATGCAGATCGCTGGGGACTGGACTCAGACCGGTTGGCCGGCCACGATGGAAGGAGCCGTCATCAGCGGATATCTTGCGGCCGAGAACATTCTCGCAAAACTAGGACGGCCCCAAAAATTGGTCGCTCCCGGTTTGCCAACGTCTTTCGGTGCTCGCCTGCTGCTGGGAATAAAATCTCCCTGAGATTTCAATCGCCCCTGCAGTTCATCATAGATTTACCCGTTCCTTCGGGAACTTGATTACCATTCAATCATGACGTACCAACAAACAAACCAACACGCCTGGGACCAGCTCGCCAAAGGCAAAAGCCAGTTTGCCGCAGTCGCAACCGATGCAGAATGTGCTCAACCGTTGCTGACGCTCGACAGTCGAGGGTGGCTGCCTGGTTCAGTCAAAGGCATGGAAGTCCTGTGCCTCGCTGCCGGCGGAGGATGGCAGTCCATCTTGTATGCGTCGGCCGGAGCACGCGTCACCGTCGTCGATATCAGCCCGGAAATGCTGAAGCTCGATACCGAACAAGCCCAGCGTCGGAATCTCGACATCCGTGTGATTCAGGCATCGATGGACGATCTTTCCCAGTTCGAAACCGCATCGTTCGACATCGTGCATCACCCTGTCAGTTCCTGCTACATCCCCAAAATTCGCACGGTGTATCAGGAAATCGCCAGAGTGCTACGGCACCGAGGTCTCTACATCAGCCAGCACAAGCAACCAGCAAGCCTGCAGATTTCTGAACGAAACCCACAGGACCAGTACGTCCTTGGGGTCTCGTATTACCACACTGATCCGCTTCCCGTCGTGAAAGACACAGCCTATCGAGAACCCGGCGCAGTCGAGTATCTGCATCGCTGGGAGCAACTCATCGGCGATCTCTGTCGATCAGGGTTGGTGATTGAAGATCTGGTTGAACCGCGTCGTGGCGATCCTCATGCACGACCAGGTCATTTTCGCCACCGAGGAATGTACGTCGCCCCGTATGTTCGCATTAAAGCTCGCCGTATCCGCGAGCAGGAACCGGAAAGCCGCTCACCAATCTGGGTCCCAGAGACATAAAGTGTTGTCGACTTTGTTTTGACGGGGTGTCGAACGATCTCCACAGGCACGTTGGCCTGTATTGAACAGGTTCTTCACCCGGTCAATTCACATTACATCACCGGTCGTCGCATGACCGGGGCCGGGCAACAGTCCTGAGCACAAAAATCGTGAGAGGGCCCGAACTCGCCGATCGCTTCGCGCGTTGTTCCACCTTGAACCCGTTCGACGATCAGCTTGACGACCATCTCGACAAACTGAGGGTGAGTCCCAACGGTTCCCGCCCGTTGCATTGGAAGGTTTCGTTCCTTGCAGAGATCAGCGGCTTCCGTATCAAGGTCGTACAGGACTTCCATGTGATCGGATAAAAACCCGATTGGAACAATAACCACGCCTTGAATCGAGTTCTCGGGAATCTCTCTCAGCACATCGAGAATATCCGGCTCCAGCCACGGATCTTCAGGGCGGCCGCTACGGCTTTGATACACAAGCTGCCAACGGTCCGCAGGCAGGTGAAGTTGCTCGGCAACCAGACGACAACTTTCTTCCAGCTGTGAGACATAGGCACTTGTATTCGACATCGAATGTGGAATGCTGTGTGCCGTGAAATAGACCTTAAAATCCGCTTGGGATTGAACCGGTAACCCAGCAATCGCATCCTGCACGCGAGCCACATTTGCTGCGATAAAATTCGGGTGATTATAGAACACGCGAATCTTGTCGATCACCGGGGCAGAGTCACCGGACTTTTCGCACGCATCCATGATGTTCTGACGATACTGCCTGCAACTTGAATAGGAACTGACTGCAGCCGTTACAAATGCCAGCGCTCGCTGGATCCCATCGCCCTTCATCTGTTCAACACAATCGGTCAACAGAGGATGCCAGTTACGATTGCCCCAGTAGACAGGAAGCCCGATTCCGATCTCCCGCAATCGTTTCTCAACTGCCATAATCAGCTCTCGGTTCTGCTGATTGATGGGACTGATTCCGCCAAAATGATAATAGTGCTCAGCGACGGCGAGCATTCGTTCACGTGGGACGTTCCGCCCCCTGAGAACATTTTCCAGAAAGGGAATGACGTCATCCCGACCTTCAGGGCCACCAAATGAAACAAAGAGAATCGCATCGTATTCAAGGTTCGACACTCAAGGCCTCATTTGCTTGAAATCCAGATCCGAGCGAAGGTTGCATTGATTGCAACCAGCTCAAAATTTCATTTACGTCAGCGAACAGAATCCCAGTTCACTCTTCCGGCACACCTGATTATTGTCCGCAGCGTTCTGTCGTCCACTCTGTCGATGAGAATTCCGGAATGTTCCTCCAGCTTTCATAAATTCGATCCCTTATTTCAGAACGCCTGAGCAGTTGAATCCCAGGTTGTTTCCCCTGTCTCCCTGATCGCAACTCTATGTCCCGTCTTTTCGTTGGAAATTTCTCATTTGAGCAGGCACAGGATGCCGGGTTCTCTCCGAGTCGATCGATTGCCCGATTCGAGGCGGAACTGGGATGCATCTGGCTCGCAATGACGAATCCCGATGACGAAATCCTGTCGGCTTGCCCATTTCCAGACGACTACCTGAACACGATGAAATCTCTGGGCTGCCGTCTCCCGAGAATTGTCTCTCCTGATGCACTTCAAGACTCACAGGCAACAGAGATCGTTCCCTGGGGCTGGACCCCAGCCGTTCGAAAGCTCGCGCAACGTTTAGACATTGCCATCCAAGCGCCGCCTCAGGAGATCGTTTGGCAAGTGAACTCACGAATCTTCTCACATGAGATCAGCACTGAATTGCAATGTGCTTTACCCGGCGAAGCAATCGTCACCTCGCTCCCTGAACTGATGCCGGTCATTCAAAAAAACTATCAGCAATCCGGCGGATGGGTCTTAAAACCCAATCTTGGTCAGGCAGGTCGCGGACAGATTCGCGGGAACTCCCCCTTTCTGACAGAAGGACAATTCGGCACCGTCCTACACATGCTCTCGCGCGGTGGATCAGTTGTTGTTGAACCACTCTTGCGGCGTCATTTTGAGGTCGGTTGCCAATGGGAAATCACACCACCGGATGAGACGGGTGCCTCACAGATCAATCTGCTGGGCATGACGCGGCTTTTGACCGATGAACAAGGCCGATATCGCGGAAACTGCCTGATTGGTGTTGAGATCAACCAGGCAGCGCGAGAAAATATACTGAGCGTCCAGAGATCAGCTGTCGAACGTATTGCCGAGACGGGATATTTTGGGCCAGTAGGGATTGATGCCATGCTTTACTGGAACGAAGAGAACCTCGCAGTACGCCCCGTTCAGGATATTAACGCACGCTGGACCATGGGACGAATGACACTCGAATGGGCCAAACGACTCGGAGCCTTCAACACAGACTCAAACAAGACCCTCGGAGGCTGGTACCATGCCGATCAGCCACCGGCAGCCGATGCAATTCCACTCTCACCTGCAGAACTTGACCAAATCCCGGTACGGTGCCGAACCTGGTGGTCGACGGCGACTCCTGTCGAATGATGATGAACGGAATTCTAAAACGGGTGTGAGATGAAGAATCTGAAATCACTCCAGACTGACGAACGCTTCGACAAAGGGTACGTCATCATTCTTCCTGGCATCGAAGGCAGAAGTCGGTTTAACAAGAACGTCGCCTGGGGACTGGCCGCAGCAGGTGTTCCATTCGGCATTGAAATTCATGACTGGACGTGGCGCATCTGCAAATGCCCCATGCTGCTGTATAACCTGCGGTCTCGCGGCTTGCACGAACGTCAGGCGGCCACGATTGCTTCAAAGATTTCCACCTATCAACAGAAGTGGCCCAATCGCCCGGTCTACCTCATCGGGCACTCCGGCGGTGCGGCTCTCACAGTCGAAACTCTTGAGCGAATGCCCCTTAGCAGTTCCATCTCAGGAGCAATCCTGCTCGGGTCGGCTCTGTCACCTGGCTACTCTCTCAAACAAGCGTTACGCCATGTTGACCGCAAAATCTGGAGTTTTTCCTCCTGGGGTGACTGCCTGTTTCTAGGACTCATCACCACCTTGGCAGGAACCGTCGATGGACGCCACTCCCCCAGTGCTGGCATGCTCGGCTCATCCGAACAGGACCTGACACGAGAAGATCAGGAGCGGTTTGAAGCATGTCCGTACCGGCGAGCCTACTTCCGTGACTGGAATTTTGGTGGACACTTTGGATTCACGGCTCGTCCTTTCGTTCAACGACACATTGCCCCGTTATTGCTATCTTGCCCGACATCCGCCGAAGCGATCTCTGATGCCGTCTGCGAGAATATCGGATTAAGAATCGCAAGCACTGGACTGCTGCGTTCGTCGCCCAATCCGTCGCTTTCTGAAAGAATCGATGTTGCCAGCGACTCTTGATTCACAACGACGCCGACATTCCTGCGAACAAACCCTTTCGGCCTGATCCCCTGTCAATCAATCCACTGCGGCGCGTATGATAGAGCTGTCTCTTGGGCATAACGATTTCCAATTCAATCGCAGTTCCCCAATGGAACAGAGTCACCCCTGAAGCCCAGCCGGTTCTCTGATCCCATTCTCGTTAGAATTTTTTGTGACAGAATCGTTTCCATTGATGTTCGTTTCTGACCGGCAATCCGCGTCCCCATTCGCGGAAGTTCATGCCGCATACGTCCATGTCCCATTCTGCATCCATCGCTGCGGATACTGCGACTTCACGGTCATCGCCGGCCGCGACGACCTGATGGACACCTATCTGGATTGCCTTGAACTTGAACTGCAAAGCAAGCTGCCAGCGCCACATCCTGTCCGCACATTATTCCTTGGCGGAGGGACTCCCAGCTATTTGCCGGCCGCGCAGATGGAACGCCTTTTTTCCATCCTGAAGAGTTGGCTTCCGCTCGAATCCGACGGCGAGTTTTCGATGGAATGCAACCCTGACGGCCTGAGTGATGACCGCATGGCAGTCATGCAGTCCGCCGGCGTGAACCGCGTCAGTCTGGGAGTTCAATCATTTCAGGCTGAGCACCTGCGGACCCTTGAACGAGCCCATTCGCCAGACGAGGTCGTGTCTGTTGTTGCACGCCTGCGGAAGCATCAATTCAAAAACGTATCACTCGATCTGATCTTCGGTGTCCCAGATCAAACGCTGCCGGAATGGAAAGAAACACTTTCTGCTGCCGTCAGCGTGATGCCGCAACACATCTCCACTTATGGCCTGACATTTGAAAAGGGAACCAGTTTCTGGTCTCGACTTCAGAAAGATCAGATTCAACCTGTCACGGAAGAACTCGAACGTGACATGTACGCGGAAGCGATGTCGTTCCTCCCTGGCCAGGGCTTCCGACAATACGAACTTTCGAACTTCGCGAAGCCCGGCTTTGAGTGCCGCCATAATCAGGTTTACTGGCGCGGCGAATCGTTCTTCGGCTTTGGCCCCGGTGCGGCCGAATTCATCAACGGGACACGGAATAAAAACCACCAGAGTGTGATCGGCTGGATTCAGCGGCTTCGAAACGGGCAGTCGCCGGTTCAGGATGTTGATCAACTCTCCCCTGACCTTCTTGCGAGAGAGGCCATCATGGTCGGGTTACGGCAGATTGAGGGAATCAACCTTGAAGCCTTTGCGACCCGATATCAGCAATCGGTGCGAGATCTGGCTCCCGAGGAGTTTGATCGGCTGATCGCCTCCAAACTCCTCGAATGCGACAACGGGTTCATCCGCCTCACGCCGGAAGGCCGATTTCTTGCCGACACCGTGATGTCAGAATTCTTTTAGACCATACCGATTCATGGCCCAGCCTCGCAGCAACTGTTGCATATTTACGACGCATTCCATTGCTTCAGCATCGCATCCAGCTTTGAGGAGGCTTGCCCGCGAGTCAGGATGGCATCGCAGCCAATGGACTTGGCCACTTCAAACAGATCAACTTTGACGTGCGGGCCAAATACTGTCAGGCGACATGGACTGGGAGCAGCTGCCCGAAGCGCGTGCAAATCTTCCGCACTCACCTGCTCCAAATCAACAATGACGTCGCGAGCGGTCCCGGCCTTCAATTGCTCAAGACACCCCGCCGTGGACAGACAGGTGCGCCCAACCAGCCCCGCCCGTTGCACTGCTCCGTGCAACTGACTCGAAAAGAAAAGGTCTTTGCACAGGACAAACACTGTTGGCTGCGGCTTCTGTTCTTCACTCATGCTGTACTCCCGGGATCTCGTCTGATCGGCGATGGATTCAGACGATTTCAAAACGACTCCGCAACGCAAACACTCAAGCGATTCCAGAATCCAGAGCAATTCAACATGACGAAAATCTCCTGACAAACACGTTCTGCCGAACTCCCCACAAAAAACAACTCAGATTGTTGAGGAAGTGCCTGCAATGCGGGAATTCAGATGAAAGATCGCTTGTTGACTTTGCTCATGCCGGATTACGCTTGCTTCTCCCACCGAGGATGGATCTCCTGCTCGTGAGATGCAACCTGACATGATAGCGCACCACAGATGGGCTTGAAAACGATAAAGTAAAGTTCCCACACTAATGAACTGGCAATCGACATCAACCTTCTTCGACGCGATCAATTGGACCAACGCTGGCCTCTTTCTATTGCTGACCCTCGGACACACAGCCATCTGGATTGCAGTCATCAACCGCCTGCATGGATTACCGTGGTCAAATTCAATCCTGAAACCGATTCGCCATATTCAGGATCTGGCCGTCGTCAGCTTTCCATTTCTTCTGACATGGTTTGTCGGATTGAATGGCCCACAACTGCTGCAAGGGGGAAGTTGGGCAGAATTGAACTGGACCTGGAGAGTCATCGTCACTCTTTGCAGTGTTGGCTTTCTCGGGCTGTTACATAAGGTCATTCGTCACAACTTCCTACCCGCTCCTCGCCAACTGGTTGAGGAGAAGAGGACACACGTTGACATTGCTGCACAACTGGGAAGCAAACCAATTGCCAATGGTCCTTATCTGATGCTGGCGAAACTCCCATGGAACGAGCAGTATCAGGTTGAGCTGACTGAAAAAACGATCGTCTTGCCGAACCTCCCCAGCGAGTGGGATGGCCTCGTCGTTCTTCATCTTTCGGACTGGCACTTTTCCGGAACAATCAGCCGGGAATACTTTGAATCTGTCACAGCATTGCTTCAAAAAGAGCCTGTCGATCTGATCTGCTTTTCTGGCGATCTAATTGACAACGCAGCCCTTATAGAATGGATTCCCGAGACACTGGGAAAGCTCAACGCCCGCTTCGGAAAGTTCTATATCCTCGGCAACCACGACTGGTATGGCGACACAGATGCAACGCGTCAATGCCTGAAAGATCTGGGTTGGACCGATGTTGCATCGACGGCCATCACAGAATCTGTGCTCGAAAAAACACTGATCGTCGGTGGGGACGAAACTCCGTGGATGGGAACACATCCAACCTTCCCGAAAACGGAGGGGTTTCGACTCTTACTCAGTCACACACCAGACAATTTCCCCAGAGCGTGCCGCGACGGAATCGACCTAGTCCTCGCCGGACACAATCACGGAGGGCAAGTTCGGCTCCCCGGCCTTGGGCCAGTATTCGCGCCCAGTATTTATGGCTGTAAGTATGCCTCAGGAACATTCTGGGCCGATTCGACTTTCATGCACGTCTCACGCGGACTGGCTGGAATCCACCCATTGCGGTTCCGCTGTCTCCCGGAAGTCACGCGTTTGACGCTCAAGTCTGCAAGCAACTCGAACTCGATGTCTCACCACTGAAGTCGCAGTTGAAAGCACATTCGGCAAGCTTCGGTAAGCCATCATCTCTGTGACCGGCACTTCAACGTTGCATCAGAGCGACATCGCGACCACCGCGATTTAACAAGACGTTAAGACACTGAATCAAAGCTGACGCCAAACAAAGCCTGATCGCCACCGCAGCCGAATGGCCAAAGGATTCCAAATTCCACATAAGCCATTGGCCTGAAATCAGTTGCACGACATTCACACTTCCCGCCTTTCAATTCTCGATGTTGTTTCCCGGGAACAGGCACTCTTTCTGCTGTTTTTCTACAACGTGATCGTTGTTGTCTGGGTCTCAGCAATCCAGTCCTCTGCAATGATTGCGATCCCAATACCTGAGTCGGACTGCCGAACTCCGACTCAGGTTTTCAATTCCGAGACGCTGACGTCATCGGACTCCCTGCGTCGGCTCGCTCACTTGAGTCCATCGCCGGGATCGTTGCTGCGCTAGAAGCAGTTGACACTTGTTGTTGTCGAACTGTTTGAATTTCTTTGCGCGCCGCTTTCTTTCTTGCGGCACCCAAATCGCAAGCAATAGGCACAACCGTTTTCGTGCAATCGCGTTGCGCCGACCCGAGGACTCGCAACAAAACACTCTGGCACGCCAGCTGCTTTTACTCATTGGCATCGAGACAACACCTCGGCAGGGTGTTCTCGTTCCGGTCAACTCACTGATTGTGCAACGACCGGCAGCAACCGCTCTCAAGAGCAGTTAGCTCGACCGCTGGACTGAAGGTGAGTGCTTCATGCTGATCTGCGCTCAATTCCTTTACGGCACCAGTCTGTCGCGCAGCTTGCATGTTGCTCTCAACACACAGGGATCGCACAGAGGAAATCACAATGAAGAACACAGTCGTAGCATTGCTCAATGATGAATCTGGTTTCATCGTTTCTGCAGAATTGATTCTCGTCGCCACGTTGCTTGTCATCGGACTCATCGTCGGGCTGAGCGAAATTCAGTACGCCGTTGTTCAGGAACTGAATGACGTTGCAGAAAGCATTGGGTCATTGAACCAAAGTTACACTTACACCGGCTTCACCGCCGTCAAACAAGGTGGACACATCAAGTCCCGTACAGTCGGCTCTTCATTCAACGACACTACCGATAGCTGTGACAACAACCAGTGCCAGTTGGGTTGCGATGGCCCGACATCAGAAGGCAGCAAAGGCGGCCACCACGGCCACAAATAATCGAATTCACGCTTGAGATGCAGTTGCTGCACACGTGAGTTGAGAGAGTTGCCCCTCACTGGAAGAGAGACCAGTGAGGGGTTTTTCTATTTCATCGCCACAAACACTGGCTTCGCTTCTGAGACTGCGACGTGGCAACCTCGGTAGACAAAACACCGACCAGAACTCTGCTCGAAACATTGCTGATGGCACGACAACCGGAAGACTTCCCTCACAAAATCATGTGCGGCCTAACGGAACAGGTGACATCACCGGCCACCACTGGTTACCCTGAAGGACACGTCAGACTGAGATGACTGTCCCCACTTCGTGCCAGAATCTGCGGAACGCAAAAATTCATGTGTGGAATCGCTGGAGCCGTTTGGAACCGTCTGGATGCGGCAATCGACCGCTCTGTCCTCTCACACATGACAACGGCAATCCAGCATCGTGGCCCAGATGATGTCGGGATGTTTTTCTCTTCTGAACTGGAAGGAAACTCATCCCCTTCCCAATGTGCCCTGGGGCATCGCCGCCTGTCGATCATTGACCTCGCCGGCGGGCATCAGCCACTTTCAAACGAAGACGGCACCGTCTGGACGATCTTCAACGGAGAGATCTACAACTACCGCGAACTGCGTGACGAGTTAATCTCCCGTGGCCACCGCTTTTCAACATCGTCTGACACTGAAGTCATCGTTCACCTTTACGAAGAGTTCGGCCAGCGCTGTGTCGAGAAAATGCGAGGCATGTTTGCCTTCGCCGTCTGGGACAATCGTCACGGAAGATTGCTTCTTGCCAGAGACCGGATGGGCCAGAAACCGCTCATCTACCGCAACACCGGAACGCAACTGCTGTTCGCGAGTGAACTCAAAGCCTTGCTTCAAGCACCAGGTGTCACTCGTCAGGTCAATCCGAAGTCGATCGACCTGTTTCTGACGTACCAATACATCCCTCACCCGCACTCGATCTTTGAAGGAATTCACAAGCTTCCCCCGGCCCATGTCGCCGTCTGGGAGGCAGGCGAAGTGACCGTATCCCGTTACTGGGAAGCTCCTTATTCCACCGTCTCGACCAAGCCGATGTCGGAAGAGGACTGGCGAAAGGAACTCCGCGAAACACTGACAGAAGCCGTGCGACTGCGGATGCGATCCGATGTTCCAATCGGAGCATTTCTCTCCGGAGGGGTCGACTCCACAATCATCGCAGGGTTGATGCAGAGTCTCTCTGACCGACCAATCCATACCTTCTCCATCGGGTTCCCCATCAAGGAATACGATGAACGCAGCTATGCGAGACAAGCGGCCGCACATCTTAAAACAGAGCACCACGAGTATCTCGTTGAGCCGAGTGCTCTGGAAATGCTACCGAAGCTCATCTGGCATTATGACGAACCGTTCGGGGACAGTTCCGCGATCCCGACGATGTACCTTTCAGACGTTACTCGTCAGGTTGTGAAGGTGTCACTTTCAGGAGACGGTGGGGACGAACTGTTCGCCGGTTACTCCCGTTATCAGGCAGTGCATCTCGCTGGTCGCGCAGACTGGTTACCAGCTCCGCTGAAAGCGATGCTCGGATGGCGCATGTGGCAGAGAATCCCGACCTCAACCAAACAGGGAGCCTGGGGGCGTCGCGGTAAGAGATTTATCGAAGCGCTGAGCCAGTCGCCTGAACGTCGCTATCTCCGGTGGATCGGAATCTTCGATCAGCAACTTCGTAACGAACTCTACACCCCGGAGTTCTCGAACCAGCTTGGCGGGTTCGATAGCGGAAACTTCATTCTGGATGCCTATCAGCAATGCCCTCAACGCGATTTTGTCACGCGGACAACGAGCGTTGATGTGCAGACATATCTACCATGCGACATCCTGACCAAAGTCGACATCGCCAGTATGGCTTACGGGCTCGAAGCCAGAAGTCCCTTCATGGATCATCGCGTCGCAGAACTCGCGGCACGCATGCCGATCGAATTGAAATTCCAGCCGGGGCAGGGCAAGAAGATTCTGATTGAAACCTTCCGAGATCTGCTTCCGACTTCAATCCAGAATCGACCGAAGATGGGATTCGGTGTGCCAATTGATCACTGGATGCGCAACGAATACCGAGACATGCTTCGAGAGTTGTTACTCTCTGAACGCAGCCTCCAGAGGGGAATTTTCAGAAAAGAAGCGGTTGAACGGCTAATCAACGAGCATCTAACCGAACGCTGGGATCATGCGTACAGGTTATGGAACCTGCTCTGCCTGGAGTTGTGGCACCGAACCTATGTCGATGCCATCCCTCCAATGACAGCTCCAACGTCGTTATGAACGACCGGATTCAACCAGTTCTTCTTCCGGGACAGTATTGAACGGTGGAAGAACCATTTCAGGTGCTCCCAGGAAGCGTCCGAACCGACCAAATCGCCCGCTATACAGCAGAATCAGGTAGGACGGAACAAGAATCGGACGCACGATAAAGGTATCGAGCAACACGCCGAACCCGAGTGCGAAGCCCATCTGAACCATCCCCAGCAGCGACCCCGCCATCAGCGTAAAGAAGGTCCCTGCCATGATCACACCGCAACTGGAGATGATTCCACCAGTCTTGGTAAGAGCATGTAGCACCCCATCGACATTGCCGTGGGTTTCCTGCTCTTCCGTCACACGAGCCATCAACAGAATGTTGTAGTCTTCCCCGATGGCAATCAAAATTGTGAACAGATAGACCGGAACCTTCCAGTCAATCCCTGTGAATCCAGCCGGGTCACGGAGATAGAAGAAGACAAATGTCGCCCCAAGAGTCACGAGGTAACTGAACACCACGCTGACAATGAGGTAAGCACAGATCTCTGGCTGCCGCAACAGCATCACAATCACGATATAGACGGCAACAGTCACCAGGATATCGATCTGAATCCGGTCGTGATCGGTGACCGTCTTCAGGTCGCGAATCGCCGCTGTTGTCCCGAGGGAATAGATCTCAGCAGAGTTACGAAGTGCCGCCTGCTTCTCAATCGGAATATCTGAATCCGGTGAGAAGAAGATCGAGTTTCGAACCGCAGTTTCCAATCGGGTCAACGTCTGAATGGCGTGACGCGAAAACGGGTCGTCATCCAGGATGACATCCAGCCGCATGACCTGACCAGCAAGCTCACCATTCAAACCAGTGTAGGTACGATGGGCAAAGGTTCTCTTAGCCCCTTGCATACGCAGTGGCAGACGCTTGAGATAAGCAAGTGCCTTGGGGTTATTCCCCAACGGTTGCGCCTGACTGCGGATATCTTCAATCCCAATGGACTTCTCCAGAGGATTATCACTTTTCAATCCATCCAGACGGATCTCTTCCTCCATCAGATTCGTCGTGATGGCATCACTGAGTTTCTCTGACGTCCTGGCATTCGACAGGTCCGTTCCATCAAACGCATCGAGCAGGACATCTTTGGGAAACTGCACGAAGATCGTATGTGGGCCAGTCACCCCCGACGGATAATGCTTCTGAACAGCTTTGGCACCGACCACACTTGGTTCATCCTGTGGCAGGTCGGTCAACAATCCGTAACTCAGATTTTCCTGACAGAGAATACCTGTGACCGCGAGCGGCATCATCAGGGCAATCGAAACCGCAAACACCGTCGCCGGCCGATGGCGAATCACTTTTGCTGTCAGATCCCAGATATTCTGAATCCGAAAACCCGTCAGCTTCCCCCAGAGGCTCGTACTTGGCAGCCATCCGGATTTCTTACCGACATCGTTTGAACGAACATCCGGCCAGAACGCCCACTTCCCGAACAGCAACAGGAAGGCAGGGGTAAATGTCAGTGCGAAGCAGAGAACAACACCGAGACCGAAGGAAATCGCAAAACCTGCCTGACGGAACTTTCCGAATTCGGAGAAGCCCATCATCCCGATCCCGACAATACTGGTTCCAGCACTGGTCGCGAGGGCCGCACCGACCTTCTCAATCGATAGCGACAGGGCGTCTTTATGCGAGAGCCCGCCGTCAAGTTCTTCTTTATATCTGGCAATCAAAAACAGGCAGTAATCGACCCCGGCCCCGTACACAACAACTGTGACATAGACATCGAGACCAGTGAACAGCCCAATCCATTCCCATCCCGCCATCAGTCGCAGAAGCGCCTTGGAGAGTTCAACCGAAATCCCCACGGTGACAAGCGGAACAAGAGCCAGCAGTGGGGCTCGGTAAATCAGGAGCAAGAGCGTAATGACCAGCAGTTTCGTGAACTGCTCGGTACGACTGGCGCTTTCCTGTTCGGCACGCAGCATGTCGCGACCTACAGTCGCAGAGCCGCTCAGTGACAGGGACAATCCCAGTGGGCGTTTTTCCTGTACTTCCGAGGAATTGACAAGGTGCTCAATACGGCCAACCACAAGCCGATTCTGACGTTCCAAAAACTCGGTATTGAGTTCGAGAACGACAAGAGTTGCCTTATTGTCACTGCTGGTCAGCAGCGGACCGATTCGCTCATCAGCCATCGTCACGATCGACTTGATGACCTGTTCATCGGCAGGCAGAACCGTGTCGAGACTTGCTTCGACTTTTTCGTTCCAGTTGTACCCTTTGGGAGTCGTTTCCTTCAGGTGCAACAACTGCGCAGTCAGATCTCCCTTAATAAACTCCTCATCTTCAGGAGTTAACCCAGAGGGGCGATCTTCACGCTGCAGAACGATGACGACATTACTACCGAGCGGATCCTGCTGAACCGAGGTTCCAACAGTGTCATTCTCATCTGCATTCTGGACGGACGCCTGAAATGCATCGCGGTAGGTATTAACCGCGCGCACACTGGGCGAATCCTTCGGGAGAAAGTCCATCTCCCCATCTTGCCAGACCGCTTCCTGGGGAGGCGCGGTTGCGATGGCAACGATTGCGAAAAGGATCCAGACCGCCATCCAGGGGATAGGGTAACGAGCAACAAATTTTCCGAGGTGTCGGTACATCACGCAGAACTAACGTTCAGAAGAATTACCGGCAGAACACAGGCAATCGATTTGAATCAAAACCATTCACACATCGAATACATGTCACAGACCATTGGCACGTTGTGATTCATTCAAATCAGATGCCTGTACCGACACCAGTTGAACGACCACCAGTTTCTCAAGGTGGCAACCGTTTCGAACCCTGCTTACGTCGATGAGGTATGCATCTAGTGGCAAGGTTACTCTCAAATGCTGTCCCTTCGTACTCACCGAATTCACAATCAGGTCTTGCAGGACATCTGCCGGCAAATACAGGACTGTGAATCTGTGACATGAAGGTTCAGACCGCACTCAGTTCGCAAAGTCGCAGGTTCGACCTGTTGTTCTTTCGATTGACTCGTGGCATTCGAGCAAATCGTAATCATACAACTGGTCTCAGGCGTCCCATGTTAATCAGTTCGCCACAAAATTTCAGAGAAAATTCATGGTCCACTCATCAATACAAGAGTATCGACCCTAACGCGGGAATTCTGTGCGGTCAATCAACATTAGGAGTTCGTTTCTTAACAGAACCTTCCAAGGATCACACAGACTACGCAAACTACGTAGACTAAACCAAACCGTTGCATTTCTGCCGCAAAAACGACTCTTTATCACGAATCGGCCGACGTTGGAAAGACTGTTCTTGGGAGCCTGCCCTAACCTCCAAACAGCAACTCTTCTGACCTCCCAGCCGGGGCATCACCCTTGTCTTTTGCCACCTTCGCAGCTTAACGTTTGCGACGTGGCTCGCCCTCCGTTCAAAACGCCAGAACACGGGGTTGCCTGAGCCACTGAATGCCACGATCGTATGACACAGATGCAACCATCTCGCTTCACGTAGCACACGATCGCTCAGAAATCAGAATCACTTGTTCACAGAGGACTCAAATGACTCAAGCACCGCAACAAATTCGGGCAATTCGCGCGGAGGGAGTCTTCGAGATCATCTGGGAGCCGGGTGTCGTTCGCCGCTATCCATTCAAATTCTTGCGATGCGCCTGCCCTTGCGCCGGTTGCGTGAATGAGTTCACCGGGGAACGAATTCTGGATGTGAACTCTGTATCCGACACCATTCAACCTGCTGGTGTCGAGTTCAGCGGGAACTACGCACTGAAGATTCAATGGAATGATGGCCACTCGACAGGGCTCTATTCCTGGGAACTCTTCGATCTGCTTTCAAACGACCCGGAAGTGCTGCAGGCCTCAAGTCAGGCATAGACCAGCGAGCACAGAGTCAGATATTTTCGCCGTGACATCAGGTCGATGAAGTCAACAAAAAAGCCGGACTCCAAATTTTGTGGAGCCCGGCTTTTTATTTTTCAGCAGATCCATCTCTGAGATGAATGAGTGCCGTTGGAATCAGTTCCAACCATGAGCATTGCGAACCTTGATCATGGTGTCGAGGATCGTATTCCAGGTCTGCTGCGTCTCCAGCATCGCATTCGGGAACATACAGCCATCCCAGCAGATGTGTTGAATTCCACGCTCCTGAGCCCCTTCGAGCCAGTATCCCGCACACTTCACGATATCCAGTTTGCCGTTTGGATCATCAGCTGGACAGTGCTTTCCAGTCTTATCGTGACTTCCGGTTCCATGCACCGTCCCATCATTCTGTGCGACGTGGAAATCGATCGTCCATGGTCGCAAGGCGTCGGTCATCTTCTTGTATGCCGGCCAGAACTCTTCGTCAGCATACCCTGACTGCAGCAGTGCGCTCTCTGGTGAGTTGTAGCCCATCAGATAGAGGTAGGTATGTGCCAGGTCTGCCTGAAATCCCACCGTCTCCGGCATTCCGGTTTCTTCCAGCAGATTGACCATGTCCTTCCATGAATGCATTCCAGCCCAGCAGATTTCGCCTTCCGCCGCGAGCCGTTCGCCATAGCTTGCCGCAACTTTACCAGCTTCACGCCAGGTCTCGGCAATCAACTTGGTGTTGCCAACGGGATCGTCGAACCATCCTGCCGCTCCCGCCGCAGAATCAATGCGAATGACTCCGTACTCGCGCACCCCGTGCTTATTCAGAATCTTGGCAATCTTGCAGGCCTTCTCAACCGCGAGCACAAATTTCTGACGCGACTCAGCCGAGCCCATTGCAGAATCGCCGACCGTTCCCGGCCAGACTGGTGCGACGAGCGAACCGATCTTGAATCCATAGCCAGCAACCTTGTCGGCCATTGCCTTCAGGGTCGCTTCATCAGCGTCAGGGTCGGTGTGGGGGTGAAACAGGAAGCAATCGATGCCGTCAAATTTCACTCCATTCACACTCGCGCCTGCGGTCAGTTCGAGCATGCGATCCAGAGAAATCGGTGGGTTCTCTGTATTTGGCTCTTTGCCAACCAAACCGGGCCACATAGCGTTATGAAGCTTGGGCGAAGCGTGTGACATCTGTGAATCCCTTTTGCAATCCAAGGTATGAATACGCCCTCGCCGACGACGAAGCGTGTCACCAAATCAACCGGCAACACCCCTCAGCATGCAATGCGATTGAGCAGACAACTTCTGCAGTACCAAACATCAACAGATCAACAGTCATTGAGCTCGCCCAGCATCGTGAATTGAACTGGTTTTGTCGACTCAACACCTGTTGATGCATGTCCGTTTCGTTCAAACTCCTTCAAATACAACAAATCGCCGAAGCGAGTGATCCGCACCAAAAAGACCGGGACTGCAGGAATTTCTCCCCACAGTCCCGGTCTTCTTAAAAGCATATCCCGAGTTGATCCCGGGGCTGCTGAATTTCTACTTGTTGAACACCATCGACTTGCTGTCACCAATCGGCGTCAGGTCGAGCGTCCGGGCGTTCTTCAGAGCAATTGTACTGAGCATCGGATCTCCGGATTGCGGCTGCAATGACAGCCCATTTCCGCTGACAGAAAAGGTCCCGGAAATTTGCTGGTTCTGACCGTCTCTGGTGAACTGCCAGCTGAAAGACTGATCGTCCTTCAGACTTAGCAAGAACGTTCCATTGCTGGCTTTCGAAGTCCAGTTTCCGTACAGGCTTTCCACTGGAACTGCTGGCCCTGATGGAGTTGCAGGTGCAGCTTGAGATTGATCCGCAGCAGTTTTCGCGTCTGAGGAGTACATCTTCACAAGTTCAGCTGCCAACTCATCGTTCGGCTGCAGCTTCAAGACGGACTTCCAGGCGATCACAGCATCGTCTGAGTAACCCGCCGTGAAGTAATGATAGCCCAGCAGGAATTGTGCGTCGGCCGCTGTCGGGTGATCCGTCACATACTGCTCCAGCGATCGCAACTGGCTGGTATAGATGCTGGAGTCCGGATACAGACTGATCATCGTCGTCCAGTTCCAGCCTGGTCCGGTCGTCAGAACAGAATGGATCGTGGCTGCTGAATCGCGGTACTGCCCGAGAGCAAACAAGCACAGGCTGCGAAACTCACTGATCGCTCGATCATGTGGATCAGAAGCCAATGCCTGATTTACGGCCTGCAGTGCGGCATCGTAGTTTCCGTTATAGAACGCTTTGCGTGCCTGATCTCCCAAGGTGGATGACTGTGGAGCCGATGCCTGAGACTGCTGGCTTCCATCTGATCCGGATGCAGTTCCACTGTTCTCCTGAATGACCGGCTGTGAGTAATTCACAATCGGCTGGTTATTCACGTAAACCGGACCATCACAATATGGATTGACGTAGGAACTGACGCCGAACATCCAAGAAGCGGTGTTCACGCCCCAGACAGTCGCCCCAACTCCCATCGCAACTGGATAATTGCCCCACATATAGTCCCAACGGCCGTTCCCCCAGGCTGGTGCATACCCGTGATACCAGCCTTGATGGTATGGCGGTGGAGGTGGTGGTCCATGTGGTCCTGGTGGCGGGTAGCCACCTGGTCGATATCCTGGTGGATAGCCACCTGGAGGCGGTCCTGCTGGATGTCCTGGTTCGCCTGGTGGGTGATCTGGGCCTCGCAGTGGGTTCTCAACTGGGCGTTGCCCTGGCTCGCCACGATTCGGTAAACGAGTTCCTTCACCGCCCGGATTCATGCCCGGAAAGGCGTCTCGACCTGCGAGAGGATCGACCGGTGCTCTTGGGGAATCAAATGGCAGCCGGCCACCTTCAACACCTGGGACTGGGCGATTCTGTCGGTCTGGATTCGACCCGAACCCCTGACCTCTCCCGAAATCTCCACCACCAAGATTGCCGCCATCACGTGAGCCGCCAGCTCCTGGGAAACCACCGCTTCCGCCGCCAAAATCTCTACTGCCGCTTCCGCCGAAGCCGCTGCCGCCACCAACGTCTCTACTGCCACTTCCCCCAAAGCCGCTGCCGCCTCCTCCGCCACCAAAGTCTCTCCCTCCACTCCCGCCGAAGCCTCCACTCTGGAAGCCGCCACCACCTTGCATGCCACCGCCGCCAAAGCCGCCAGACATGCCTCCCCCCTGGAATCCTCCAGAGCGTGATCCATCCCCGAAATTACCGCCTCCACCGCCGAAGTTACCGCCTCCACCGCCGAAGTTTCCGCCCCCGCCGCCACCGTGGAAGCCACCACCTCCACCTCCACCTCTAGCTCCGCCTCCACCGCCACCAAAACCACGAGCCATAACGGGAGACGCCAGCAGACTCACAGAGGCGAGCCCCACGAACCAGCGATGCATAAGAGATTTATTCATAACACCCACCTTCGATGTAGACGGAGATGATCGATTTCAGAAAGCGATCAGAGAACTCACAAGCCATCACGGCATTGCCCTGTCAGGCAGCCGAACTCAAGATGTGAGTCCAGAAGATTTCAATTCAAAGATGCACTCACCACGAACAAGAGATCACTTTCAGGAACGTCTGGCAGTATGAATGCTCTGTTCGCACAGAGACTTCGCCATCCCATTCCCGACGTGATCTATTGTGCTTTTTTGCTGGCTGGTGCTGGAGGTTGACGCACAACTCGATGCGTGGAAGATTGAATACCTTCACCAAGCGGTGACAGACGCTCGCGAGAAATCACGAGTCCATCGGCACCATCGTGCCCATAGGTCAATTTGGTCGCGACAGGAGCCCCGGATGCATCTGTTCCCGTCAACTCAACCGACCATGTTCCATCTTGATTTCTAGTCCAGAGCCCTTCAGCAAAGCCACCTGTTGACTCAAAGGCCCAGGATCGAAATGTCTTATGCTTGGCATCCCAGCCAATTCGTTGTGTCCCTTTCAATTCGAGACCAGCTGGCCCGCGAGCAGAGAATTCACTGATCAAAAAGTTGCCGTCTTCCGATCGCTTCCATTCCGTTGTAATGCTCGTTGCTCCATCTTCTTCGCGCCATCCCCCTTCGAGCCATGCCAGTTCCTGCAATCGCCCAGCAACTGTTGGTTCAGAGGCCCCGACTTCCTGGATATAGGCAATTAACCAGCTCTGATCAGGCTGACGAACATGCACAGCAAAATATTTCACTGAGTTCAGGGTCTGTCCCGATTTTGTGACAAACGATGTCGTACCTTCTTCCACAGCGACTCCGTCTGCAACCGGCCGGATGGACTGAATCTCAATCTTCAGTTCCCCCTCCGACTCGCGAGACAAGACACCTGTCAATGCGGCTTCAATTTCTTTACGACCATGAATGGTCAGACCAGAGGAATACACGTACTCAGCTTCTGGTGCAAAGAGAGCGGTCAGAGCTTTGGCATCGCTTTGACGAAACGCCTGCTGATACTTTTCGACCGTCTTTTCGATGGCAGCTTTCGTTGCAGCCTGGTCAATTTCTGCTGCGTAACTGCTGCTCTCAAAATGAGCCCACACCGTAACGCAGACAGCCAACACAAGAACACGATTCAGCATATTCAGGCTCCAGAAGCAACTTGATGGCCGAACACAACGTCTGTCATGTCGCCAGAAGAACATTTTGAGAACAGGTTGTCAGTCTCTGCTTCGCACCGGTGACCGATCGAACAAGAACAGACAGCCGACCGTCAAGAAAGACAAACACAGCAGAAAGCCAACACCTCAGTCGCAGTCAAAAAAAAATATACATCGTGTAATTTCACATTCCATTGCCATCATGCGATCCACATGATTCATTCAGGAACCAAAACACCGCAACCCACCCACACCAACCCCGCAGTACATTCCCTTAAATCAAACCAATCCTCACACCCACGGTAGTCAGCACCCCGAAGTCCGCCAGCATTCAGCACCGCAGGCACCTTTCAGATCAGCAAAGCAGTCCATCAGAAGATGGCAACTACCAATTCATATGGCATAGGAATCGCCGCGAAATTTCAGAGCGTGTTCTGCACCCATAGATGACAGTGGCTTTAGCGACACTCGTTGCGGCACGCAGCATCAACCCGCACCGACAACCAGCTGATCAGGCCAAGTTAACTTCGTAACCAGGTGACGGCCGCATATCCAAAGTGAACCAGATATCGGGCTCCATGCGACGCCATCAAATCGGCCACGGTCTCAGCATCACGCCACTGAATATGCACTGCGACGATGTAATGACCTTCTTTCAGTTCATCGACATGACGTTGAAAGACAAGTTCTTCAGCGTCTGAGAAGTAGAATCCATGCAGTCGTTCGAGGAGATGAATTCCTTCTTCTCCTCGATACGCGTTGATCTCATGATGACCTGAGTTGTTGAGGATCTTCACGACATCATCAAACTGCCGTTCCTTATCGATGACTCCGATCAGTTTTCCAACCGGAGAGACCACATACTGGCCGACATCGTGGACGGGTTCCAGACTCATGGTGGACTCCCTTCATACCGGGGTGGACGAGGACGTTTCACTTCGAACAGTCCACTTGGAGATTCGAATTTGAAATATCGACCACCCCAGTGAAAACACCTTCAATTGGGTCAATCAATCTCTCATCCGACAAGTTACACTAGATCCGCCGGATTACGATGAGGGGTTTTCCAGAATCCTTAAAGGCAGATCCCCTGTTAATGGACAGGGGATCTGTTAGCGATGGAATCACACTCGCGCAGTCGGAAGACTCTTCACGGCAACTCCAAGACCGATCCAGTTGATACCACGAAAAATCAGGCTGATTCCAACGAACATTCCAATCACCCAGAATGCAGCTTCTGGCCAATCCTGCAAAATCATCACGCTCAACACGACATCAATCACCCCACTGAGAAGCGGCCATCCCCAGGCACCAAACCGATAGAACAATGCGGCCACAATTTTGAAGATCCCGCCCACCATCAGGAAACAGGCGATCAACAGGGTCAGCGCCAGCAGTGCCCCAACCGGAGCTTTCAAAAACAACACTCCAACCACGATCGACAAGATCCCGGAAAGCAGATGATAAAACACACCGCTCCACTTGCGACACCAGAAGGATCCAATTGACTCAATAGCACCACTCGCAAGCAGAACGAAGCCGATCGCAACTGCTGTTGCCAGCGATGCCACCCCTACCGCACTCAACGCAACACTCCCCAACGCAATCAAGCTAATCCCCAACAACACAAACAAAAACCAACTTCCACGCAATGTGGAAAGTCCATGCTGCAGCTCATTTAACAATGGTCGCTCTTCAACAGAATTCATTACCGTGCTTTCTTAATTAAATGTACGATTTGCAGTACAAATACAGCAGGTCCAGAAGAACTTCGCTGCACTGATCAATCAATTCCTCAAGAACAGCAGATTGAACAAAAACTGACCACTTCCCCCGCACTAAGATGGCTGAGCAATTAACGCTGGATACGCGTCTCTCACCACTCTAAGTGGTACAACTTCGAAGCGAACTTAAACTCGAATCCGTTCAACAATCACATCGCATAACACTCAATTTTTCTTCGAACATTCATCGAATGTACCTCGAAGAAATGACATTCGCGCAAACTATTTGTTGCTCAGCAGCTGAATCAGAAGAAGTTGAGAAAGTAATCCTGTACTTAGCGTCTCGATCACAAGTAGACTGAAAAGTGATCGGGCCGCCATTTCTCACAATCAGAATGGCGGATGAACTGCGTCATCACGCAGCCGTATCGACTTCGCTGAAGTCGCACTCCTTGAGCAAAGTATCCCATGTCTGACACACTCAACGGCCTCCCTCGCAAAATGAAGGCCGCGATCTTCGCCGAGCCTGGGCGTATCGTTCTTGAAGAAAAGCCGGTCCCGCACGTTGGCCCCCTCGACGCACTAATCCAGATCACCATGACCACGATCTGCGGGACAGACATTCACATCCTGAAAGGTGAATACCCGACATCAAAGGGACTGACAGTTGGACACGAACCTGTCGGCGTCATCGCACGACTAGGAGCGGCAGTCACCGGCTACGAAATTGGGCAGCGTGTCATCGCCGGCGCAATCACGCCTTGCGGGCATTGCCATTTCTGCCTCGACGGAATCATGGCTCAGTGCGGCGGAAAAAGCACGGGAGGCTGGCGGCTTGGAAACTCAATCGATGGATGTCAGGCTGAATACGTACTCATCCCGGACGCGATGGTGAATCTGGCTCCCATTCCAGACAATCTGACAGATGAGGAAGTCCTCATGTGCCCGGACATCATGAGCACAGGGTTCATTGGCGTTGAAAATGCCAATATCCGCATTGGAGATTCGGTCGCCATCTTCGCGCAGGGACCGATCGGCTTATGCGCCACCCTCGGAGCAAGGCTGGCTGGAGCGACTCAAATTTTCGCCGTCGATGCAATCAAAGGGCGACTCACTGTCTCAAAAGAACTCGGCGCCGACGTTACGATCAACTTCAACGAAGCAGACCCCGTTCAAACAATCCGTGAAGCCACCAACGGACGCGGGGTCGATGTTGCCATCGAAGCTCTCGGAACACAGTCAACATTTGAAAGCTGCATGCGTGTCCTTCGCCCCGGTGGAACACTCTCCTCGTTAGGAGTCTACTCAGGCAAACTCACGCTCCCCATCGACTCCTTCGCAGCAGGGCTAGGAGACATCAAAATTGTCACATCGCTCTGTCCCGGTGGAAAAGAACGCATGCGCCGCCTGATGAATGTCGTTTCATCTGGCCGAGCCGACCTGCGATCACTCGTCACCCACCATTACACACTCGACCAGATCGAGGATGCGTACGACCTCTTTGCGAATCAACGCGATGGTGTCCTGAAAATCGCGATCACTCCCACCTAGCCGCTCCCCTCTCAGGCGATTTCCGGTCTTCCTAGATCGACGCTTTTCTTCGACCTTCACGAACCTCGTTTTCACTCCAGACTACCACTTAGTCGTTGACCTAAGTATTAGAGTCGAGTAATTTCAACAGACAGGCTGACGAGGTCACGGCGGGCAGGCGCAACTCGATTACGCCCGTTTTCTCAAGGGATTGAACTCGATGTCTGTTATTTTAGAGCCAATCGATCAGGTTTTCCGAGCACTTTCAGATCCCACTCGCCGACGTGTGCTTGAGCGATTAAGTACCAGTCCAGCGTCGGTGAGCGAGCTCGCGGAACCGTATGACATGGCGCTGCCGTCGTTTGTTCAGCACATGAAGGTGCTGGAAGACTGCGGCTTGGTCAGTTCATCAAAAACGGGGCGCATCCGCACCTATCGAATTGCTCCAACGCAGCTGAAACTCGCAGAAGACTGGCTCGGCCAACAACGGGCAATGTGGGAAAAACGCCTTGATCGCCTCGAAGAATTTCTTCTCAAACTCAAGGAGCAGCGAGAATGACGCCAATTCGAATTGAAGTCGACCCCGAGCTCGATCTGGTTCTGGAACGGGTCATTGACGTGCCTCCAGAACTGGTCTGGGAAGCATGGACAAAACCGGAACACCTGATGCAATGGTTCTGCCCCAAACCATGGTCCGTCGTTGACTGCGAGATCGACTTACGGCCGGGCGGAATCTTCCGGACTGTCATGAAATCTCCAGAGGGTCACGAAATCCCGAACGTCGGATGCTACCTCGAAGTCATTCCTCTGAAACGACTGATCATGACCGACGCTTTGCTTCCCGGGTTTCGTCCGGCTGAAAAGGCATTTTTCACCGGAGTTGTTTCAATCGAGCCCAACGGAACAGGCACCAAATACACGGCGATGGCGATTCACCGTGACGTAGAAGGACGTAAAGAACACGAGGCCATAGGGTTCCACGAAGGTTGGGGAATCGCACTCGATCAATTGGTCGCGTACGTAAAAGAAAATCTGATGGCGAAATAGCCGGAAACTTCACCTGTTCGCGTTTCCCTGAAGATCCACTGGAACCACAATCCCGGCGGATCTTTTTTCACATCGTATTACGGCAACGTCATTTACAACACAATTACCCAAACTCGGCAGCCAATGGAGGCTCCCTGAGTTCAGAATCAGACAGCGATCCCGGCGGAAAAATCGTCCCGTCGTGCGTCGAACTGATGCGTCGGGCTTATCCGGCCCCTTCTCGCGTTGCGTGGTCACAGCGTGCGGTTACAATGCTCGATTCTCCAAATTTATATCCGGTCTGAACAAAATTGACCGGCCGCGTAAGACAAATGATGCGTGAGCCATGCGGAACATCCACAGGCCCAACGACTCAATTGCGACCACGGTTGGGATGTGACCGCGAGGAACGTCATGACGTCAAGTCTCAATACAAACTCCACCCCCGTTGAAAAGGACACAATCCTTGTCCTCGATTTCGGGTCACAAACGGCTCAGTTGATCGCTCGACGCGTACGCGACCAGCAGGTTTTCTGCCAACTCGTCCGTCACGATTTAAGTGCAGAGCGAATCAAGGAAATCGCGCCGAAGGGATTGATCCTCTCTGGTGGACCTGCAAGCTGCTACGAACTTGGCTCCCCACAACTCGACCCGGGGATCTTCGAACTCGGTATTCCGATTCTGGGGATCTGCTACGGAATGCAGATCAGTTGCCGGACCTTGGGTTGCGAAGTGAAACCTGGGAAGTCCCGCGAGTTCGGGCACACCGATATGGAGTGCAACACCGACAACTTGCTCTTCAAAGGATTACCCAAGACGTTCACCACCTGGATGAGCCACGGTGATCGTGTTGAGAATCTTGATTCGCAGTTCGTCGTGCTGGCAAAAACCGCAGAATGTCCGAATGCGGCAATCAAGCACCGCGAGAAGCCAATCTACGGGTTGCAGTTCCATCCTGAAGTGTCGCATACACAACATGGCGAACACCTGATCGGAAACTTCATTCGCAACATCTGCGGGTGCAGTGGAACATGGAAGATCTCGTCGTTCATCGAACAACAATGCGAAGAAATCCGCGAACGAGTTGGCAAACAACGCGTGATTTGCGGACTCTCCGGCGGAGTGGATTCGTCGGTCGTGGCCGCCCTGCTCTACAAGGCGATCGGTTCACAACTGACCTGTATTTTCGTAGACAACGGGTTGCTGCGAAAAGGGGAACGGGCGCAGGTTGAATATGAATTCAGCGAGCACTTCAAAACCGACTTGCATGTCGTTGACTCTGGCGACCGCTTCCTGAGCGCGTTGCACGGTGTGACCGATCCACAAGTCAAGCGCAAGACCATTGGCAAGCTCTTCATCGATGTCTTCAAAGATGAAGCACTGGCGATTGAAGATGCTCAGTTCCTCGCACAAGGGACGTTGTATCCAGACGTGATCGAATCGGGAGCAAACCCGGACGGTCCAGCTGCGACAATCAAATATCACCACAACGTCGGTGGATTGCCTGATCAACTCGGATTCGAGTTGATCGAGCCGCTGCGAATGCTGTTCAAAGACGAAGTCCGCCGAATGGGGCTGGAACTCGGATTGCCTGACTCACTGATCTGGCGTCATCCATTCCCCGGCCCAGGTCTGGCGGTTCGCTGCCTTGGCAACATCACTCGCGAAAGACTGGAAACACTCCGGGAAGCGGACGCGATCTTCCTTGAAGAACTGGTCAAGTCCGGAACCTACCGGAAGGTTCAACAGGCATTCGCTGTGCTGTTGCCTCTTCAGACGGTCGGTGTCATGGGCGACGCCCGAACCTACGAAGAAGTCATTGCTATTCGGTCGGTCGACACAGACAACTTCATGACCGCAGACTGGTCGAAGTTGCCATACGACCTGCTTCAGCGAGTCTCGACTCGAATCATCAATAGCGTGCGAGGCGTGAATCGCGTTGTCTACGACATCAGCAGCAAGCCACCGAGCACCATTGAATGGGAATAGTGAAAAGACCCTGATTGAAGAGTCGATCGATGTTCATTCAGGATCGTTTTGCATGACAACCCAAGAGGCCTGGCGACAAGTCGCCAGGCCTCTTTTCGTTTTGCCAGCGTGCGAATTCAGTTCGCGAGAATCAAGGCAACTCGATATGCTGATCCGTGAGCAAAACGCTCACCCTGATTCAAAAGCAGTCTCGGCCTCGTTCCTTCAGTCGAATGAGGTCTGCTCATCAGGCCGAGCCTGCCTGACAGCAAGATCACGTCCACCAGCTTGCGAAGTCGAACACCATGGCCAAATCCACTCCGGTACTGGAACTGAGACACATCGGCAAACGATTCCCCGGAGTTGTGGCACTCAGTGATATCTCTTTCGACGTTCGTGCAGGTGCATTTCACGCCATCTGCGGAGAGAACGGAGCAGGGAAAAGCACATTGATGAAGATTCTCTCCGGCGTACTCACCGAGTATGAAGGAGACTTCCTGATTCGTGGCAAACGTGCTGAATTCCAGTCGACTCGTGATGCAGAACACGCAGGCATTGCCATCATCCATCAGGAGCTGAATCTGGTGGAGCAGATGACCGTCGCCGCAAACCTCTTTCTTGGAAGAGAAAAGCGACGCGGGCTCTTTCTCGATGAAAAGGCCATGTGCAGTGAAGCCGCTGCTCTCCTGAAGCAGCTGGAGTGCCCCATTCATCCACTGGAGCGAGTCGCCAACCTGCGGGTCGGGGATCAGCAACTGGTGGAAATTGCCAAAGCCCTCTCTCTCAACGCCGACATCCTGATCATGGATGAGCCGACGAGCGCCCTGACCGAAAACGAAGTCGAACGCCTTTTTCGTGTGATCGAACGTCTGCAAAGGCGAGGCGTGACGATTCTCTATATCTCACACAAGATGGACGAGGTCTTCCAGAATTCCGATCGCATCACTGTCTTGCGAGATGGAAAACACGTCACAACATTAAAGAGCGAGGACACCAGCCCACGCGATATTACTCATCTAATGGTGGGACGCGAGATCGAAAACATTCGACTGGCGGAAGACCGCACTCCCGGCTCCCCCATTCTCGAAGTTCGCAACTTGTCATTGCCGCGCGCTGGCCACTCAAATCGATGGAAACTGAAGGACATTTCCTTTCAGTTAGCGAGAGGAGAAATCCTTGGCATCGCGGGATTGATGGGAGCCGGACGCACTGAATTGCTGGAATGCCTGTTTGGTGCCAATGAGGAACCGATCCAAGGAGAAATCCGTCTGGATGGATCGATCATGCAGTTCTCACATCCCGCTGACGCCAAGGCTGCCGGGATTGCGATGGTCACAGAAGACCGAAAGCGTCTCGGGCTGTTCTCGCAAATGAATGTTCGAGAGAACATCTCGATCTGCACGCTTCCGAAATCTCTATCCGGCGGAATGATCAGCAAGGCGAAAGAACGAACCAGCGTCCAGCAATCGATCGAACGCCTCGGAGTTAAAACGGCAGGCTCGGAAGCAGCGATCACCGGTTTATCAGGTGGGAATCAGCAAAAGTGCATTATCGCCCGCTGGTTGAAATCCAATCCCAAGGTACTGCTGCTGGATGACCCGACTCGTGGGATTGATGTCGGTGCCAAGGCTGAGCTGTATCAAATGATCGATCAACTCTGCCGGGAAGGAATGTCGCTGATTGTGACCTCCAGCGAACTCCCGGAACTGATCACGCTTTCAGATCGGATTCTTGTTCTCAGCGAAGGCCGAAAGGCAGGGGAACTGTCGAGGGCGGAGTTCAGCGAGCAACGCATCATGGAACTCGCCACAACGACCACGAAAGCCGAATCCGCGTCTGCGTGAAACCGGATTCTGGCCCCGGATTGTGGACATCGATCCGCCAAATCAGTTCGCATATAGCCCCAACTCTCTACCAGTGAACAAGTTCACGCGAACTTGAGTTCAATTCAAGATTACGTGGTCACTTTACCGATAAAACAAACACCAACCCTCAAAGTCACCACAACCACTACACTTCGCCGCAGCAAATCCCGATCATTTGCCACGTCCGAATCTGAAGCGCAAGTAGCCCCGTCAATGGATTTAGCGATTTCGAGTGCAACGACTGGTCGGAGCTGGAGGAAGCAATTCCTCGCATTCTCAGCATTCGCAATTCTCGCCGCCCTGAGCACTTCCGCTTTCGGGCAGGAACCTGCCGCGTCTTTGAATCTCTTTGAGTCCGGTGCGATCACACCGCGACCTCTTCAACCAGAACACAGTTTCGTCACCCCATCCGAGATGTCACTCAGTGACACCAGCATTCCCAATGAACCGGCGATGCTGGTCCCTGCGGAGGGAGATGCAGACGACCTGTTATTGCAGTCATTGTTGAATGATGTCGCTTCCCTACAGGAACGAATCAAGTCGCTGGAAGGCGAAAAGTCGTCCAAGGATAAGAAGCCAGAAGAAAAGAAGAAGACTTATCCCAACGCGAAGATTACCGGGTTTACTCAGCTTGATGGGGGACTCTTTGATCAAAGTGAAGTGAACAAAGAGACCGTCGGGAATCTTCAAAACGGTCTGGGATTTCGCCGCGCACGATTAGCCGTCACCGGAGGCGTTTCCGACTTCACTCGCTATCAGCTGGAAATGGACTTCGCAACAGCAGGTCGTCCCAGCTTCTTCGACACCTGGATCGAACAAAGCAATCTTCCGGTTGTCGGCACTGCAAAAATCGGACAGTACTGCCAGCCATTCAGCGTTGATGCACTGACAGGGTTTCGAAACCTGACCTTCCTCGAACGTTCACTTCCGTTTCTGGCATTCGTTCCGTTCCGCCGCATTGGTGGTCAGTTTGCAGATACATCCGATGACGAGATGACCCAATGGGCGGTCAGTCTCTTTCGGACAGGTGGCTACAAGAACGCTCCACTCGGTGACAATCGTTATGCAACAGACATTGGCGATGTCGGCGGTCTTTCGCTCTCGACTCGTGTGACTCACCTGATGGCGTACGACTCCCACGCGAAAGACGAATACCTTTGGCATCTCGGAGCGAGCTATAACATCAGCTTTCTTGGAGCAGACACTGCCAAGGGAAGTACAACCAAGATTCCCTTCTACAGAACTCGGGTTCTGCCAGAGTTTGGAATGCTGGGATACTCCGAAGACTCACAACCTTTCGGGTTCGCCAATGCCGGAACAGCGTCCTTCGTCGACTCTGGACAATACCCTGCGGACGCATTCCATCTCTTCGGGCTGGAATCGGTCTGGCAGAACGGGCCTTGGGGAGCACAGGCAGAATGGATGGCGACTGTCGTCGACAGTATGGTCGGCAACATCTTTTACAACGGTGCCTATGCTCAGCTTGCCTATCGACTCACTGGCGAGCATCGTGAGTACAACAAGAACACAAGAACGCTTGGCAAACTCGTTCCCAAAACCGACTTCTATTCCTTTAAAGATCGCGGCATTCAGGGCTGGGGAGCATGGGAAGTCGCTGGACGTCTTTCTTTTGTGGACATCCGTAACCCAGACAGCCTGAATGGACATTATCTGAACGGGTCATCGGCAATCGGGAACGGAACTCTTGTGAATTCCACACTGGGCTTCACATGGTTCATTAACGTTCACACCAAGATTCAGGGGAACTGGATCCACTGTATGCTGGATAACGTCGACACCGGAAACAGCACGGCGAACCTGTTTGTGACACGATTTCAGGTCGACTTCTAAACCTGTTGCCACACAGACTCGAGCATCGGGATAGAGACGACGAGCCAGAGACCACCTGCCAGCGATCACACTGTCAGCGATCACTGTCAGCGATCACTGTCACTTCCGTGTTGGTGATTCTCCACGATCAATTGATCGATGGCTGCGAGAGTTTTTCCATGTCACTCCCGCGAGAGGAAGCGAAATGGGCGACGTCGATTCGCAGGAGTAACTGGACTTCCCGCCATAGACACCACGATGTCGACTCGGCAACGACCGTGACTTCGTCACCGTGGCCTTACGCTGCTTGAGATCGAGAGCAACGTTCGTTTCGAACACAAGGTCATGGAAGCTTCTGCCATCTGGACGCACAATTGCAAAGAGTGCATCGATCAGAGAGAAGGCCGACAGGACCAGAAAAACAGTCAGCCCCAGCTGATCCAATCCCATTGCAGTGAAGCAGCGCAGACTGATCAGCCCCCAGATCGGCAGTAACTGGATCATCGACCGCTGAAAAAGCAGTGATCGTTTGGGTTGCAGTCCGTGAATATCAATCACCCGAATCTGCATCAGCTTCTTGCCGGGTGAATATCCGGAGATCCCCTGTATCGACGCTGCGACCATAATGGCCAGCAAATTGATCGGGACCTCCAGTGTCATCTGAACGGTATGCCCCCAAAACTCCAGTCCTCCTCGCAGCAAAGTGCGAGCAAGCTGGATCATCAGGAACATCACGGACAGATCGATTGCCCACGCCATCGACCGGACGATCCGCCCGGCGACAGGCAGAACCACCGGTTGCAGTTTCTCAAGTTCTTCGAGCAGCTCATCGTAGTTGTCGAAGCGATCTTTCGGCTCTTTCGCCAGCATTCGCTCCAGCAGCGTCTTCCATCCCCCAGGCAATTCATCCGGCCACTTCTGTGGAAAGTCAACGCTGGAGTTGATGTGCGCCAGAATTCGCGACATCACTGGCTGGCCATCCACCTGATAGGGGAGTCGACTAAAAGTCATTTCGAACAGGACGATCCCCAGACTGTAAATGTCTGATCGATGGTCGGTCCCTTCGCCTCGACAGGCTTCAGGAGATAGATAGTTCGGTGTGCCTGAGATCGCAGTCGAATCGGAGTTAATCAGATCGACTGGTCGGGCCAGTCCGAAATCCGACAGTTTGACAACGCCATTTCTGGAGATAAGCAAATTCGCCGGCTTGATGTCTCCGTGAACAATGTGGAACTGTTCCGCGGCCTGCAATGCCTGCGACGTCTGGATCGCGATATTCACGATCTCGGAGAACTCCAGCGGCTGCCGGCTCATCCGTGATTCGAGCGTTTCTCCAGAAACGTATTCCATCGCCAGGAACGGCGTTTCCCCATGAGCGTCGACATAATAGACCTGCACGACGTTCGGGTGTGAAATTCGCGCCTGTGCCCGGGCTTCTTCAAGAAGCCGCTGCATGCAACGGGCTTCCGTCTGGTTGTTCCGTTTGAGTTGTGCCTTCCGGATGATCTTAATGGCGACGTCACGTTCAAGCGATTCGTCGACCGCCCGATAAACCTCACCCATGCCCCCCTGTCCAAGCTGCTCCAGAATCCGGAAGTGCTTGAGTCGCTGCATTGAAGGGGAGTCGAACTCCTCTTGAGGCTGTTCGAATCGTTCGGTAATCGGCTCTGGACAGCCAATGATCGTCATGTCGCCCTTGCGAAATTCAGACGCAGGGACCTCGCGATCGCAAAGCAGGCAACGACGATCCTGATCATTGATCAGCGCGATCGTGTTGCCACACACGCAACGGTAGGGGACGACAGAGAGGAGGTCATGTAGCTCCATAGACTGGAAGGCTAGCTCGTCTGCATTGATTGGAAGCAGAAAAATCCGAATTATGGTCAAAATGCAGCATCGAACTCCGTCTGAAACGATCGTCCCCGCACAAGTGTATTAATTCACCCGTCGCAAATTGGCGTCACGTATCGATACGTCAACATTTCAGGTCACAATTAAGCAACAGGAAGCCGTTGTCCCCCACGGAATCCCCTCCTCCCAGCGGTCGCCTCCCACGAAACAGCTCCGCCTGTTAGGATGTACAATTCGGCGATCGACATTGATGTTTCATGCGTCGGGCCAAAACGTCCGAAGACAGAACAGAACCGACTGTCGTCTCAGCAGTTACATCAACAGAGCAACTTCGAAACCGCACTTGACGATGCCCCCGTCCTCAACGCCACAACAGGTGAAAGCGGACGGTCAATTCGTAAGTAGTTCCAAACTGTTTGAAATCCCATGGCGAACGTGCTTCAACTCGACGAAATCGCATTCTCTCTCTGGCAGTCATTGGCCGGTCAGGGACCTGTTCCGCTAACTCAGCTGGCAGCGAACCTGAAGGTGGACCAGTCCCGTCTGATGGCGTCGGCTGTTGAAGCAGCGAACGGCGGGTTTATCGCCATTCATGAAACTGAAGAAGACGAACTCGTCCCGGTCGAGAACGCAGTCGAACTCGTCCGCAACGGACTCCCTGAACGTCTTGCACTGCGTCTGCTGATCGAAGCTGGCGGCGAGATTGCGACCGGTGATTTTGCGAAAGCGGCATCCGCAGCCAAGATCGCAGTCAACGAAGTTTTCAAATGGGGTGCCGCCCGTGGGTGGATCGAAAAAGACAAGCAAGGGGTCCGCATCACCGACGCCGGTCGCACTGCGGGAACGGAAAACCAGTTTGACGCCGACGAATCGGCACTGATTCAGGCGAACGGCAGCGTCGTCGCCGTTGCTTCACTGGCCAACCCCGATCGAATTCGAGCATTACTCGGAAAACGTGGGGAACTTGCCAAAATCAAGCCGCGTACCCGACGGTCACTCGCCCTCACCGAAACTGGCTCATCACTACTTGCCAGCAATCAGGTGCAGGTGAAAAAAGAGCGCAATCTTCTAACTTCGGAAGACCTGACGAGCGGAGCATGGCGGAAAGTCACCCTGCGTCCTTACGACGTCACTCTTCCTGCAGAAACGATTCATCCTGCGAAGATTCACCCGCTCCGCAAGATCATCGAACAGACACGACGCGCTTACCTGGAAATGGGATTCACGGAAGTGGTTTCCCCGATGGTCGAGTCGTCATTCTGGAACTTCGACGCACTGTTCCAGCCACAGGATCACCCGGCCCGCGATATGCAGGATACGTTCTATATGGACGAACCGAGCATGACTGCGTTGCCAACCGATGCCGCATTGGTCGAACGGGTCCGTCGTGCTCACGAAGACGGCGGCGATACCGGATCAGAAGGTTGGGGATACAAGTGGTCGCCAGAGCGCGCTCGACAGGTCGTTCTGCGGACACACACGACTGCTTCAACCATTCGTGCTCTCGCAAGAAATCCGAACCCGCCAATGAAGTCGTTCTGTGTCGGCTGGGTCTGCCGTAACGAAACGATGAGCTACAAGCATTTGCCAGTCTTCCATCAGGTCGACGGAATCGTGATTGATGAACACGCTTCTCTGGCATCATTACTGGGAACACTGGAGACCTTCTACAAGAAGATGGGCTTCAAACAAGTGAAGTTCAAACCAGCGTTCTATCCATACACCGAACCAAGCGTCGACGTCGTGGTTTACCTCGAAAGCCGCAAGAAATGGATCGAGATGGGTGGAGCCGGGATCTTCCGTCCTGAAGTGACAGAGCCACTCGGCTGCAAACACCCTGTCCTCGCCTGGGGCTTGGGGATGGAACGTCTTGCGATGATCCGCTATCGCCTCAGCGACATTCGTGAACTCTATCAGGGACGAATTGAAGCCCTGCAGGAAATGGCACTCGCCCAATAAGACCAGGGCCGGGACAGCAACGGGACCAGACATCAACTCGCACGGAATCCACACTGGAATCTGTGCGAGTTTTTTCATCGCCACACGATAATACACCTCTGCAAGAAGCAGGGTTTCACACGCAGAACACACCTGGACAGCAACAGGTTACTGAACCGGTTGGTCGCCAGTCAGAAGATGCGAGATCTCACTCGGGTCAGTGAAGATTGACCAGCGATCCGCAGGCAGGTGCGCCAAGCGAGCGGTCACGTTCAACAACGGCCCTTGTTCATACCCGCAGTTGCGAATGGCAACGTGAACGATTTGTGGACCAAAGTCTTTCGCAATGGCGCCGTACAACTCAGCGTCGCGCTCTCCCGAATCTCCGCAGAGAATGAATCGACGTTGAGGATAGATTCGCAGCAGATTCTCGATCGCGTGCCGTTTGGAAAGGAACGCAGCCTCACGTGTACGATCGCTTCGCAATTCGCGGAGTCGCATATGGCGGAGATGCAGCGTCCCCAGAGGAAATGCATCGACACTCAGCCAGGTCATCAACGGGGAATACAACGGCCACGGGCTCGATGAAACATAATGAAAGCTGATGCCATTACGAGCCCATTGCTGATAGAGCTCCCGCATTCCAACAATCGAGCGAAACTCACGAGTGAACGTATTCGCCAGCAATTCGCGACGGTTCTTCACGTTCGTGATTTTGATCGTGTCATCAATGTCTGAAACAATTGAGACCCCGTGCGGAGGAATCAACTCGACTTCCCCGGTCACCAGCGAATGTCCCTCTTCCGGCAGATGGCTGCAGAATTGAATAAAACGTCGCCCAAACGAATCCGTTTGAATTGCCGATTCAAGCTCTTTGGCCGGGATCGTGATCGTCGTTTCAAACTGCCCGTTCGCAAGAGTGCTTGGAAGCTGATACGCCTTTTCTGCGATCGCAATCGGTACGGACTTGCCTTTCTGTCCGTTCTGAAGAAACAGTCGGGCACGGTCGTTGAAACGCTGCCGCACTTCCGTTTCGTTCTCAGGCTTGATGACTCGCTTGAATAGCTGCAGCAAGAGTCCTTTGCGTATCCGATTGTGTGAAGTCGAAAAGATGCTTCCACGAACCTGGAGATGCCAGCACCGACCTAATTCACTGAAATAGCCACAGCTGCGATAAAAGACGACCGTCTGCCGAAGGGAATTCCCTTTCGACGCAGTTTCATTGTTCTGGGTTCCGGTGCGGTCTGCCATTGCTTTCAATGCGAAACGCCTCTTTCGAGGGGTACCTCTTGAACTTTTTGCGTTTTCCAAACGTCTCGCAGTCAAACTAAAAACAATCCCCGCTGACCAAGTGATCGGAAAGGAATCAGTCGTCCATCCTTGGTTTGCGACGGGCCTGTTTCACTTCGGCACGCTGGTGTTTACCACGCAAGCGAGCCTCAATCACACCTCGGGGAGTTTTCGTTTTCCGTCGTTTCTTTGGCGGTTTCTCGACTTCAACGATCATATCCCGTAACCGGTTCAAACAGTCTTCCCGGTTTTTCTCCCGATCCCGTGTCCGGTCGCTGTCAATTCGCAGCAATCCGGCTTTGGAAATCCGCCCTCGCTGGGCCACCTGCAGACGTTCCAACAAATCAGCGGGAAGTGTTTGATTCTCTGCAACCGGCCATGAAAGCTGAACTTGCGAACTGACCTTATTGACATTCTGACCGCCCGGGCCGGAACTGCGCACATAAGCAAACCGCAATTCTGACATCGAAATGGTCAGCTTATCCGTAATGAACAGGTTAGGTTCTCGGGATGACATAATCGTTCACTCGACAATCCGACATTGTCGCCGATTCCTTGAAGTTGATCAATCGTTGTCGAGGGATCCATAAACGGCGAAATATGACATTTTGAAATGTTTCGGAATTTTCCGACCGACACCAGGCCACGGAATCATCAATTTTACCACGAAACCTCAGGATTCCAGATCGCTTTCAATCTGGCTGAAGCGGGTTTGCAACACGGCCACCAAAATTCCAAAAAACAACGCAGGTGCCATCAACAGGACGATTCCGCCGGAGTAGCCCAAACTACTCCAGAGCATGAATATCGACGCAACGCCAAACAGGATGGCAGGGATCGGGTAGAACGGGACACGAAACGGCCGCGAAAGGTTCGGATACTTCCAGCGTGCAACGATCAGCGCAACAATCGCCAGCAGAAAAAAGACCCAGAAAACAGGGGCAGAGGCGGCCAGCAGGAGATCGAATCCCCCTCCATAGAAATCCCAGTTCAACGCAGGCAATCGCAGCAGTTTCAGGCCTTCGTTAATCCTTTCCCGGCATGCCTGGAAGCCGACGATGGCGGTCAGCGTCAGGGCAATGGCAGAGATCGTCAGCAAAGACCACACCGGAACCTGCCTCGAATTCCAGACACTCCATTTTCGAAAGATCGGAAAATCTTCCCCGGCCGCAGCCAGTAATCGACATCCGGCAAACATCATCCCGTTGATTGCCCCAAGTGCTGAAATCATGACGACCACGCTCATCACGTTGGAGAACATCGGCCCGCACGCCCGCTCAATCAAGACTGCTGCCGGCGCAGAGACGTTCTTCACCTCATCCGGTCCCAGTACTCGCAAAAAGAGGAAATTCAATGCGAGATACAAAAGGGCTACCAGAACAAGCCCAATGATCAGAGCACGAGACATTGTACGTCGACAATCCCGCACCTCCGGAGTCACTGTCGCAACATCATTCCAGCCCCCGTAGGCGTAAAGCACAAAGACCAGTGCCAAACCCAGTGAACTCCACGAAGCCGTAGTCGTCGCCTCAATTGTTGTCGCACTTTCCGAAACTGTTGCCGCTGGAAGAATCAGCCCGCAGATCAAAACAGCGGCAAGTGCCAGCGCCTTGGTGATTGTGAGAATGTTCTGAGTCATTCTTCCTGCGGCAAATCCACAGAACTGCAACAGAGTCAGGCCCATGATGGCTGACATCGCGACGACCCCATGTGAGGACGCAAGTACCGGATGAAGTTGCCCAGCGTAGCTCGCAAAAACGAACGCGGCCGCCCCGATATTGGACGGCAGAATTGCACAGAGATTCATCCAGGCGAAAAGAAAGCCCACCCGCTTGCCAAAACAGTTCGCGAGGTAAACGTACTCGGCACCGAATTCAGGCCACATTGAAGAGAGTTCTGCATAACAGAATGCTCCGCATAGCGCCAGCAGCGCTCCCAGCCCCCAGATCATTAAAGCGACTTGCGGATCGCCAGCAAAAGTGAAGACGTTCGCCGGAATTCTGAAGATGCTGACACCAACAACAATCCCGACCAGCAGACTGACAACATCCCACAACCCCAGAGTCCGTGGGGAGGAGACTTCAGTTTGCTGAGAGCGCCCTGAAGATTCTGAAGAATGAGATGCCATCGCGAGGAGCCTGTCCGGGACCGAATTCCCAAATTGACGCAATCAGAAACCATTCAGGTCCAGCGAGCGTCTGATTCAACATTCCGACAGTAAAGACACTGCGAACTCACCGACCCGCTTCAGCAGGTGAGTTCATCCAAATGACGACAAAATGTTGCTTTTGGATGACACGACGCAGTGTCGCCACGATCATAGTCATGTTGCATCAAAATTGTCTTGCAAATCAAGCAATTGGAATCGGCACACAGAGGGCAACAACTTCTGGTCGTTCGTGATCGCCAGAACGTAGCAAAAGAGCGATTCAAAACAAAACACTCCCACATTGCTGGACTTGATGATTGCCCGGCAACAGGGAGTGTTGTGAATCAGTCGTGTTTAAGAGTTTCGAAGGAGAGGAAACGAACGGAACTGTTTGAATTGTCGTAAACAACGGAGAGTGCAAAACAAAACGCGATCGGTCTATTCCTGTTTCGTTTTCTTACACCGTGACTGGTTCAAACGTCCCCAGGATAATCGGTTGACTGGACGGTTATCGAGATTCCTGAGCGATGCCAGAGACCGGCAGAAGGCGCCCTTGGAAAAGTCGTTTCGGTGGATCGGCATCATATGACACATCAGAGACCTCCTTAACCCGACACAAGACATCTTTTCGGTGAGTATTGGTAAAGCAATCGATGTGCCAACAGCCATCAAACCACTCATCTGCCGCCGTAGACACTGAAAAGAAGCCCCTGAATCCCCGTTCTTTGCTGAATAGTCTCAATAGCGATGCCCAATTGCAGCGCGAAACTGCAATTCGAAAAGGCAATTCAGCTTCCAGCAGAACGACCTGCTGGTCACCAGTCCGACACTCAAACAGACAGTTGGCACAAAAGAAAACACCCTCGACTCATTTGCAGTCGAGGGTGTCGAATTATCTGTCATCTCAATCAGCACCGCAACCTGCGTTACTTCGCGACTGACGCTTTCCGCTGATCCATCGGGATGAACTCGCGAGTACGTTCGCCGAGGTAAATCTGACGCGGACGTTGAATACGCTGTTCTGTGTCTTCCATCGATTCTTTCCACTGGGCCAACCAACCGGAGGCACGTGGGATGGCGAAGAGGACCGGGAACATATTCACCGGCAAGCCCATCGCCTGATAGATCAGACCAGAATAGAAGTCGACGTTTGGATAGAGCTTACGTTTGACGAAATACTCGTCTTCCAACGCAATTCGTTCCAGTTCCAGAGCCACTTCCAGAAGTGGATTCTTGCCTGTGACTTCAAACACTTCCTGAGCACACTGCTTGATGATCCGTGCGCGAGGATCGTAGTTCTTGTAAACGCGGTGACCGAAGCCCATCAGACGCATTTCACCGGCTTTGCAGCGGGCAACATACTCTGGAACGTGCTTGACGCTGCCGATTTCAGCGAGCATCTTCAACACAGCTTCGTTTGCACCACCATGCAATGGGCCGTACAGAGCAGCAGCGGCACCAGCCAAAGCAGAATATGGATCTGCGTCAGATGACCCGATGGCTCGCATGACGCTGGTTGAGCAGTTTTGCTCGTGGTCAGCATGCAGGATGAACAACACTTCAAGAGCACGTACAAGCGCTGGATTTGGCTTGTAGTTGTTGTTGAACATCTGGAACATCATCGCCAGAAAGTTCTCAGTGTAGCTCAGCTCATTGCTTGGATAGACGTACGGATGTCCCTGACTGTGACGAAATGAAAACGCTGCAATTGTCGGGACCTTGGCGATCAACCGTTTGATCTGAGCATTGCGGTTTTCTGGCGATCCAACCTTCTTAGCTTCCGGGTAGAAAGTCGACATCGCTGCAACCGTGCTGATCAGCATCCCCATCGGGTGAGCGTCATAGCGAAATGATTCCATCTGCCGCTTGACGTTCTCGTGCACAACAGTGTGAATGCGGATTGAGTTATCCCAATCAGACAATTGCTGAGCGGTTGGGAGCTCACCATTGAGCAGCAGGTAAGCAACTTCGAGATAAGTGCACTTTTCAGCAAGCACTTCAATCGGATACCCACGGTATTCCAAGATCCCTTCGTCGCCGTCGATAAATGTGACGCGGCTTTTGCAGGATGCCGTGTTGGTATACCCGGGATCATAGGCCATCAGGCCGAAATCGCTGTCTTTCACCTTGATCTGTCGCAGATCAATGGCCTTCACGGTGTCGTCAACGACCGGGACTTCGTAGGTTTTTCCCGTTCGGTTGTCGGTAATGGTCAGCGTGTTGGACATAATTTGGCTTCAAGGATGTTTCGTGGAAGCAGTTGCATGTATCGTCATCAGATGATGACAAACTATTCGATCGGCTCAAGTCTCCGAGATCATTTTCCACTGAGTTACCCAACGGAAATGCCCTGATAATTGTGAGAACAATGCAGATTGAGGCAACCCAAACAGAGCAACCTCAAGCCTGCTGAATCCACGAAATTCCTTGAGAACCGACAGAATTGCCCAAGACTGGAGATCCACCTAACTCCTGTCACGACAACAAGCTGCGACGCAACACATCCTGTGCCTTAGCAAAATATGGTTGCCAGACAATTTCTGGAGCCCCGTTCTTCAAGCAATCGCGCACTTTTTGAAGCGTGTTCCGCGCCATGTGCGGACAGCGATTGCAGGCACAGGTTTCCCCAGTATCCGCAGTAATCCCCGGCACAGGGATATATTCATGCTGAGGTGCGATCAGCTTCAGCGGATGGATCATGTTCGCTTCGGTCGCCACGAGGAACGTTTTGGGCTCCGTCTGCGAGGAGACATAACGTCTCATCTTCTCGGTCCCGCCAACCACATCGGCAAGGTCCAAAACGTTTGGAGGGCACTCCGGATGCGCCAGAACAATCGCTTCCGGATTGCGCTTCTTCGCTCGCACAAGATCCTGAATACTGAAGACCTCATGCACCATGCACGAGCCCTTCCACAGAATCATGTCACGCCCCGTCACTTCCATCAGATACCGACCCAGATATTGATCGGGAACAAACAGAATTTCCTTGTCTTTTGGAACCTTTTCCTCAATCAATTCGCGTGCGTTTCCGCTGGTGACAATCCAGTCACACAAGCTTTTCACGGCTGCAGTCGTATTGATGTAGGCCACGGTCACAAAGTCGTGCCCCTGTGCTCGTAACTCTTCCTGATACTTCGCAAGTGCTGGAGCTGGGCAACTGTCCGCAAGCGAACATCCTGCAAGGAGGTCAGGCAAAAGAACGCGCTTTTCCGGGCTGAGAATCTTGGCGGATTCTGCCATGAAGTGAACGCCGACAAACACGATCGTCGAGTTGGGAACCGAGGTGGCATCCCGAGCGAGCTTTAGAGAGTCGCCAGTAAAATCAGCGATGTCCTGAATTTCACCATCGACATAATAATGGGCCAGAATGACAGCATCCTGTTCCACCTTTAATCGCTCAATTTCCTCGATTAGATCCAACGGATCTTCGTAGGTGTCAGTGCTCGAATTCACAATCGGTAATGTCGTTTCAGCCATAGTTGTTCCCTCTGTCGGTGATTATATGGCGGAAGCGATCATAAGTCAGGCTGGAATTCACACTTCCAACCTGACTGAAAGCAAAATCACCAACAGATTAGCGACATCCCGTCACAAGATCCTGACAGGCAAAAAGATACGACAGTCCACCTTCGCGTACGCTCTATTCGCCAAGTGTAAACTGAGGCAACTGAACTGGATGCCCGTGATTATTCGCCGACTCATGAGCACAGAGCCCGACACAGGTCCAGTTCGCAGATTGAACCGCATTGGGCCACGGGTCGCGATCTTCAATCAACGCCGTCACAAACTCATGAACCAGATGGGGATGAGACCCGCCATGCCCGCCCCCCTGGACAAAGGACAGGTGCTCGGCGTCGTGAATCTCTGCCGGTTGAGTAAACCTGCGAATTGGTTCAGGCAACAGGTGAGCAAAATCGGGAACTTGAATGGGCGAAGGAATCTCTGACTCAGGCTTTTTCGCCGTGTGCAGAACGTGCGATTCCCCCTCAACCAGCGACCACTCAAAACTCTTCTTTGTCCCGTAGACATCAAAGCTCTCGCGATACTGACGAGCAACGTCGTAAAGAAATCGCCAGATGTGCGCCGTCAGATCGCTGTCCTTGATTTTGACGTGACAGGTTTCAACGGCAAAACGGTTCCCGGACTTTTCTGCGATGTCTTCACGAACGGTCCCGGACCCGAAGCAGCTGACGTATTCTGCCAATCCATCCACCAGCCCCAGACACGGACTGACGACGTGAGTGGCATAGTGCATCGGAATCATCTTCTGCCAGTACGCTGGCCACCCATCCATATCCTGAGGGTGCGATGCCGCGAGGTACTGAATCTTGCCGAGATCACCGTTGCGAAAAAGTTCCTTCAGGAACAGGAACTCGCGGCTGTACACGACCGTTTCCGCCATCATGTACTTCAAGCCGGTCTGCTTGACCTTGGCGACAATTTCCCGGCACTCTTCAATGGTCGTGGCCATCGGAACAGTGCACATCACATGCTTGCCGGCATCCAGCGCTTTGAGCGACATCCAGGCATGATCGTGAATCGGACTGTTAATGTGGACGGCATCAATCGTCGGGTCATTCAGAACGTCATCAAAATTCGAATATCGAATTTCGATCCCAAACTGATCACCGGCCTTGTTCAGTTCCTGCTCATCGCGTCGGCAAATCGCCCGGACATTCGCCTGTGGATGATTCTGGTAGATCGGAATGAATTCCGCACCGAAGCCTAAACCGACCATCGCGACATTTACCGTCTGCAGCCTCTTCGATGACATTCAAAGCTCCTGACCTGGATTCAAACTCAAGGACAACGATCAGTTCGATCTTTCACGCGTTCAAGGCAATCACGTCTGAGCCCCATACAGGCTGACGCACGCCAGACAGGCCCTTACCCAACGAGGTCAGATACGTGTGGAGCACGCTCGACCAACGGAATCACTTTCGGTTGATAAATCGTGAGGTATGCCTCGGCTTTGCGGTGAACATCGATTGCCTCCTCCGATTCCCACCGCTCAACCAGAATGAAGACGCTCGGGTCATTCCGGGAGTGACAGACCTCGAAGACCAGACAGCCGGGTTCCGCACGCGACAATCGCCCATGCTCTGCCAGCAGTTCCTTCAGCAGCGGAATATCGTCAGTTTTTTTTGCGGTCAAAACAACGTTCACAACAACCATGACATCCCCTGCTTGACTCAAATGAACTTCGAACAGACCTGCCGGCGACTGGCTTGCGATGGCAGAATCGCTTGGTCCACCTGTGTACCGAAATTCCGGCGAGGCAGTCTCCAAAGTCGCATGTTAGCGAGTCGATACGTCGAGGGCAGTTCACAATCGCTGAATCCCGGTTGTGTCGACAGAAATATCAGCAACGAGACGGTTTGCCGATCGGAATCAACGACGCCTTCCGCAATTCTGCATATACTAACCTGAACCTCGCATCCGACGGCAACGCAACGACAGAGAATGCCGAGGCAGACACAGTGAAGAAGGCACGAGAGATGCGACACGATCTACTGCAGCGATTGAAAGAAAAGCAGGCTCTGATCGGGGTAATTGGACTCGGTTACGTCGGCCTCCCGCTGCTCGATGCGTTTTATCACGCCGGCTTTCCCACTCTCGGGTTCGACATTGACCAGAAAAAAGTCGATCAACTCAACGCCGGTCAAAGCTACATCAAGCACGTCTCCTCGAGTCAGGTCAGCAACTGGCGACAATCGGGACGATTCGAAGCGACATCGTCACCAGAGCGACTGGCCGATGCCGACGTCATCGTGATCTGCGTTCCGACTCCATTGAACGACAGCCGCGACCCGGACCTGAGTTTTATCACTGGCACCGGGGAAACGATCGCGAAAAATCTGCGACCCGGTCAATTGATCGTGCTCGAAAGCACAACCTACCCCACAACCACCAGAGACGTTCTCCTTCCAATTCTCGCTGCCACCGGCCTGAAAGTCGGGCACGATTTCTTTCTCGCATACAGTCCGGAACGCGAAGACCCCGGCAACCCGATCTACTCGGCCGCCAAGATCCCCAAGGTGGTCGGCGGCTATGATGAAGCGAGCCTCGAACTGGCAACGGCTCTTTACAGTCCGGCAGTTGTGAAGGTGATTCCTGCCCCCACAATGGAAGTCGCCGAAGCTGCCAAGATCCTTGAGAACACGTATCGCGCGGTCAACATCGCACTCGTCAACGAACTGAAAATGTTGTTCGACCGCATGGACATTGACATCTGGTCGGTCATCGAAGCCGCGAAAACAAAGCCGTTCGGGTTTCAGGCGTTCTACCCCGGCCCTGGTCTGGGAGGACACTGTATTCCCATCGACCCGTTCTACCTGACATGGCTCGCGAGAAAGCAGGGACTGACAACTCGCTTCATTGAACTTGCAGGCGAAGTCAACGCGCGGATGCCGGAGTATGTGATTCAGCGTCTCAGTGAAGCTCTGAACGATGCGGCCAAGCCAATCAGAAACAGCAAGATCTGCCTGCTGGGAATGGCGTACAAGAAAGACGTGGATGACCCGCGAGAAAGTCCATCTTTCACACTGATGGAACTCTTGCTGCAGCGAGGGGCGCAACTTACTTACAACGATCCTCACATCCCAAAGCTTCCGTCAATGCGGCATCACAAGTTGCCTGCAATGACCAGCTCGGAACTGACCCCAGAATTCCTGCAATCACAAGATTGCGTCCTGATTGCAACTGACCATTCCGCTTACGACTACGATTACATCGTCCAGCACAGCAACATGGTCCTCGACACCAGAAATGCCACCAAATCAGTGGTGACTGGAAGAGAAAAGATCCGCACTGCTTAATGACGTACCGGAGCATGATTGCTCCGGTAAACGCTCAGAACAAATACGGTGTCGCCAACGCCATAATTTTCAGGGCACGAGCAGCACTGTTTATAGCTTACAGCTCAAACGTAAATTCGTTTGGCTCAGATGACTTCACTTCTGCTTTCAGGCCACTGTTCAGCAGGTTGCTGTATTTCGGAGGGATGCGAGGAATGAGCGGTTGAGCTTCTTCCTCTTTGCCTGGAGCCGGTGGCTTCACAGGTTCATACGCAGAGATCGTGACAGCATGAGCCCCTTCTAAAGCGCCCTGCTTCCCGCCTGTCTGTAGAGTGAACCGGCCTTCGGCATCTGTTTCACCAAATGCCATCGGTCCAGTCTGCGGCGTGAAGAGAACTTGAGCATTAGCCAATGGCTTCTGCTTGAAGGTCACGACCCCACTTACCTTGACGAGCGTAGGGGCATCAGAAGCCTGACCACATCCCATCACTCCCACTGCCAGAAGAGCGATGGCACCACAGATTGTTGATCGAAGTTGAATTCTCATAATAAATCGACATCAAATTGATCAGGAAACGAAAAAACACTCCCGCTCTCAGTGAGTGGACGACTCTTGAAAGCAGGGGTGTTCCAATGAGAGACGAACGGTGCCAGAAGAACCTGGCAACTGCGTTCCTGCTCGAACCTGTCAGTGAATTGCGATGCCGCATTCACTAACAGGCGACAGGAATCAAATGCTCTAGAACTCGCCGATCACTTTTCCATCGGCTCGCCCACCGAGAGACTGGAAGGTGCCGCGATGATCAATGTTTTCACTGAGGAAACGGACCGCTCCATCTCCCATGACGAAGTGCACACCCCCGGTGTGGTGAGAGCGGAAGCCCTTCGCGTAATTGTAGTTATTGAATGCGTTGCAAGTCGGATTCGATGCTGGCTTACCAATCCCATTACAGGTGGTGAAGTCATTCAGCGGAGTGACTGCAGTGAACACGACGTGAGAGCTGACCCAGCTTGTTCGGTAATCATGGGTACAGCCGCCGATTGTTTCGCCGAAGTGAATCGTATTCGATGTACCGTCGCTCACATCCTGGAATCGAATGGAAAGTCCAAATCGGTTCCCCATCCCGGACAACTGAGTTTTGTTGAGGGTGTCCCCCCAGTTACCGGCTCCCACTGGAGTCTGAGCCCCTTTTTCAGCATAAACATTGAACGGCTGACATGCTGCTGGATTACCCGATGAGGAGAAGAACTGAGATCCAGCAGAGATACCGTAGTTCGACTGTGCCCAGCCTGCGACAGGGCTATTGTTAGGATCAGTCGGGCACTTGAACATTGCGAACTCGTAGCTTCGGGCTTCCTTACCATCAATGAGCTGATATGGCACCTTGCGATGCTGGCCAGCCTGTGAATAGCTACCGACTGGCAATGTCCCTGTCAGGTCAAACTTATTGTAGAGCGCCCCTTGCTCAACAAATGGCAGCAGTCGTGCAAGTGCGCCAATATCTGGTGCTGCAAACCAGTTGTTTGGAACATCGGTCCCCCCGATCGGGAACATACCGTATGTGTCATGGTAGTTGTGCAGCGCCAGTCCAAGCTGCTTCAAGTTGTTCTTACATTGACTGCGTCGAGCCGCCTCTCGGGCTTGCTGGACAGCAGGAAGAAGCAATGCGATCAAAATTGCGATAATCGCAATCACCACCAGCAATTCAATCAGAGTGAATGCTGATCGTCGACGGACCCGTGATACCGAAAATTTCTGGAATTGATCAAAAAACAACATGAATAGTCCCCGTGCGCGGACGGCTGCAGTGGAGCCCGTCTGCATTCCTGCTGCTAACTATTCGTCAAAAACGAGACAAACGAATAAGTCGCATACCGTTTATTCGGCGAAGACTAATGCATACTTGTTAATTTTTCGATAAGACGAAATGAGTTCCTCTCAAAAACCTCCTACGCCGGCAGCAGGGAGTTCAATTTGTGACGGCAAGACAGCGGCTTCCCGGAGTCCAAACGCACGTCACCCGACTATTCTTCGAGATGAGCCCTTCGGCGAGAACGTCGAAGGGCTTTCTCATTGTGGGTACAAGAGTTGCGCCGTCGAGCGTGCAGTTCAAACAGACGATTTCGAGGATTCGACGCTTCGCAGCGTAATCGGATGTAAGCCATTTCTGTTTCAAGGTTTGAGAAAGTTCAAACACTTTTGAGGCAAGCTCGGCCATTTCGTCATTCGACCGGTCGAGGGCATCCAATTGGAGCTTGATCGAGGCCAGCCGGTCTCTCAGTTCCGTTGCTTTGTGGGCATAGGTGTCTTGGTCGATGCTCTCGTCCAGACGAAGATTGAGGAGCCGATTTTGCTGCTGAGCCAATAGCGTTTCCTGACGCTGCAATTCGGCCCGCATGGCCAACTTCTCCGCTTGCGAATCTTTCGTCTGCGACGCGAGTACAGCCCGGAACCAGTCTCGAACGGATTCGTCTTCGATTCGCATGCGGTCGAAGAGGGCGAGCACCTGCCGATCGATCTCTTCTTCCCGGACGCGAACGCGAGGGTGTCCCGGTTTCGTATAGCGGGCACAGCGGTAGTAGATGTAATCACGAGGGCCGCTCTTCGTCGTCTTCGTTTTGCATTCGCCGGTGATCCACTGGCCGCAATGGCCGCATCGCATGAACTCTCCGGAATAGGTGATCGCGTGCGAATGGTAGTTGGAGCCGCCGAGCAAGGCTTGCACGCGGTCCCACGTGACACGATCAATCAACGGTTCGTGTTTACCCGGATACCATTCGCCCTTGAACTCGATCTCTCCCAGATAGGCCCGATCGTGGAGAATGTTGTGGATCGAGCTTCGGGGGAAGCGGGGAATGGAACTTCGCCAAATCCTCCCTTCAGCGTTCACCTTGTCCGTCACTCCATCAAGCGTCAGGTTCTCGTAAGCGTACAGGTGAAAGATTCGGCGGATATTGTCGGCGGGGATCGGATCGATCTCGACGATTCCCCTCCCCTCTTTCCGAGCATTCCGGTAGCCGTACGGAGCCTTGCCAACAAACCAGCCTTCGCGAACGCGACGAGCCAGCCCCTCCCGGACATCGACGGATTGTTGCTCGGTGTAGAAGCTCGCCATGTTGGCCAATGTCCGCCGCATCATCCGCCCGGCGGGGTTGTTCTCTGTCGGCTGCGAGACACAGATAAAGGGGACGTCGTATTCCGATTCGAGCCGCTCGATTTCGACAAAGTCAAACAGATTGCGGGCTGCCCGATCCACTTTGTAGACGAGCAGTCCATCCAACTCCATGCAATGCTTTTTGCAGAACGCAATCACCTCACGGAACGTCTTACGTTCATCAGTCTTGCTGGCGGTCTCAGCGATCTTGAACAACCGCACGAGCTTTCCCTCCTTGGACTCGGCGTATCGGCGGAGGGCGTCTTCTTGAATGTCGAGCGAAAAACCTTCTCGTTCTTGTTCCCGGCTACTCACGCGAGCCAAAGCAACGAACTGTTTCATGAGAAGCCTCCGGAGATCAGAGCGTGCAGAAATCTCAAGCGATGAGCGACTCTCAATTCTAGCGATCTGCCTTTTGAAAGTGGATCGCTGAATCAGCGAATTGAGGACGAACCACCGTGAACTCGGCGCACAGTGGCCGTCCCTGAACATGCTCGACGCGGCAAGAAAGACGGGCTGTTTCGCGAAAGCTCCGCTGATGGTGTTCGGCTGCTCCAGCACGATTATCGTTTGAGACTTGTGTTGGATGACATCAGCGAAAACAGCGTGCGCCAAGATCGACCCGAGTCGCACCGCACCTCGAAAGATCGAAGATTCATGGCGAACCGGACTCAGCCCACGAACAGCGAGCAGCTTCACGCCACTTCGATGCGAGCTATGCCTCAACATCTCGGGGTTCGGGGCAGAGCCCTGAGCAGAGCCTGAACCCGATATCAGATCCATATTTGACCAGCCACTTCCGGAGTGAACCGTCAGGACTGGACGGACAATCGAATCAGCGACGAATGCAAAGAACGACTGATATTGAGCACACAACAGGGGGGCCGTACGCCAGCGGATGGCCATCGAACGATCTTTGCGACTAATGACTTTTCAGTTCAAAAATTTCCCCAACAGATGACCGCGAAGCAAACTTCGCGAGCGCTGGGACCGATGGGCGCTGCTATTGGGGAAATCGGCATTCAAGGCGACCGCGACGGATCGGAAGGAGGAACCTCGTCCCGGACGGCGTTGAGGACTGCGCCGACGTTCATCAGAATTTCGAGTGCGTCACAGGCACTGAGTGGCTTGGCGTAGTAGGGTTGCCAGACTTTCACCGTGTGCGCAATCAACTCCTCGGTGATCCAGGCGGGAGCACCGCCGGGAACCGGATGACCGGGACAGTCATGTGGGAGTTGTTGAGCCACGATAACGCATCGACACAGAATGAAAGCCACGAGGAAACAGGTCGCCCGTCTTGCGGCGAGGAATCGATTTCGGTCCACACAGACACACAATGAGCCATCAGCGGTCGTTCGATCATGACAGGGATGGACAATCGTCGTTGATCGACTGTTTACAGTTCGTCACACCCGGAGCTAAATAAACTTCGGATCTGGATTGCGATCGCGACTATTGAAAGAGGTCTTCCAAAGCATCGCGCGGGCGGGGTTGGAGTTCGGCGTCGAGACTGGGGCGAGGCGACTTCGGCGACTGTTCGAGGCTACCGAAGAGCGCGGCCCGTTCAGGTGGCCAGGGACGGAGATACTGGTCGTCAATAGGTCGTGGGATGAACGCCGGAGTCTCATCATCCGGAGGAATGAGCCGCCCCTGAAACAACTCCTCACCCGGCAATGTTTCGTGGAACACGCCAATGCCGGGAATAAAAAAGACTCCCGTCAGACCGCTTTCTTGATCGCACGGCTGGAAATCCAAAAACTGGCTGGGAAGCAAACCTCGGCGGATTACCTTTTGATAGTTGCGAGTGGTGGATCGCCCCTGTTTACCAGTCGATTCACTGCGCGACTGTTGCTCGATCTCTTGATCGCCCACCAGCAACGACGCCCATTCGGCGCTGGCCGCGCATTCGACGCGACCGATGAACTTGTGGCCGAACTGGGCCAGGAGTTCTTCGCTGAAATGGGGGCCGTAGAGTTGGGCGTCCCGCAGACCCGCAACGGACTGGAACGCGAATGCCAGACAAGCCCCCTTGGAACGTCCTTTTTTGGCGAGCGAGATCAAGCCTTCCAACTTGCCGACATCGGCGAGTTCATCCACGATGAACCACGTCCGGCGCGTCCGCGATTCGGATTGGCTCAAGGTGAGATCGCAGGCCCGTTTGAACATGCAGCGGTTGAGCGTCTGGAGAGGAATGCGGCTCACCTCGGAATTTCCCAGAACCCAGATCATGCTCCCGGTCGCCCATTCCGACAGGGATTTGCGGGACGTGGCATGTTCCCACGCGGCGGCCACGGGGCCGAACGGCAACAGTTTGGTGGCGACGCTTGAAAGAATGTTGGACGCCAACCGTTTATCCGCCAGATAGAGCGGCACGAGATCGCGGGTCTCGGGGTGGCGTTTGAGAACCGCCTTCAGTTTTTTGATCGATTGCAGGACACGGATCAAATCCGCGAGCGTCCAGTCGAAACCACTGAGCATAAAGCTGGTCACGACGCCCACAATCAGATGACGGGAAGCATCCGAGAAGAAGGGTTGTGATTCTGGTTGGGGAGGAATGAGGTTGTAGGCGAATTCGACGGCGACCTGGGGTTCGTTGACATCGGCTGCGACATCCCAAGCGGTGGCCCGGAGATCGAAGGGATTGGTGATGACGATCTCCGCGTGGGGCGCGATCGTCGCCAGTTGAGGCACAACATCGTTCTTGGGATCGAAGACGATGGCCCGGCTGTCGTCAGTACCTCCGATCTCCGCCAGCACGGATTGTTCCAGCAAACGGAGCAACGTCGTCTTGCCGCAGCCCGTGGTCCCAACAAACAAGAAGTGGCGGGTGGCCACGGAAGGGGAAAGTTCCAGCGATCCAAATTGGAGAAAGCGAGAGTCCATGAAATGTCTCCGATCAGTTGAAGAATCGTGTCGGGCCTATTTGAGTCGAGGTTTTCGTGAGGAAGATTCGTTCGTGCGGTCCAGATGGCGTGCTGCCGCCCGTCGGGCGTCCGCCGCCGTCAGAACCTTGCGACCGCGCTCGTGACCGGTGTTTCGTCGGGAGTTCAACGCGGAGGGAACCCACAAAATCAAAAAGGTGATGAACAGTGCCAACGCGTAGATGACCAGCAGCAATGGGTTCTGAAAGACGGCTTGCCCGGCACCAAAGATCAGGGTGCCGACCCAACGGAAGAACTGAACCAGCAGTGATGGTGCTGCCATGATCGCAGCACAGAGAACCGCCGCGACAAATAATATGACCATGAGGCTCCAAACGATCTGACCAATTCCCCAGGCGGTCTCGACGAAGTCGAGAAATCGGTCGGTCAGACCTTTTTGGCCGTCGGCGGGAACTCGGGTGTCCCGGCTGCGGAGGTTGTGTCGTATCGCCATCTGAGCGTTCCTTTACCGGTCGAGTTCGAGGTTGGGGCGCAACGCGGACAGGTCGGGCCGGGCCTTGTCGTGAGCCAGCAGTTTTGCGTTGGATTTTTCGATTGCGGTAATCAGGTCTTTGAAGTCTTCACCGGCATGGGACTTGTCGACAAAGAGATGCGTCGAGTTCCGCGCGCGAGTGAGCTGCACGTAAGCCAGTTCGTTGTCGGTCATCCTCCCGCCGAGGCAGACATAGGCGTGGGCAACGGTGCATCCCTGCCCCTTGTGAGTCGTACAGGCATAACCAAGAGAAATGTCGTCAACCTGTTTCAACGGGACGGTGATCACGCCCTGTTTGGGTTGGGGGCCGTTAATGGTTTGCGATTGGTGATCGAGGCGGACTTTCAATTCGCGGCGAATCGGATCGACGGAGACGACCGTTCCGCGATAGCCGTTCTCGATTCCGAGCCGTCGTTCCGGTGCATGAAACAGGACGCGGTCGCCGCGATAGAACTTTTCTTCACCGTGCCGGACGAAAATCAGGTGCGGTGTCTTGGCCGCCTTCAGCCGAGCGGCCTGGCATTGGTGATTGGCTTCCGCCGCCTCGGCCCGCGTCTGCGTGAAAATCAAATGATCGGCCGGACGTTTCGTTCCGCCACTGGCTGACCAGTGCTCGACCAGCTTCTCGATGGTCTCCCGGCGATTTTCGCCAACATGAATCCGGTTCCGTTCAGCGTAATTCCGGAATGCTTGTTCGATGTCACCGGCACGAATCGCGGTCACGGCTTTTTTGTCGTTCGCGTCCTGCTGACGATGGTTGACGGAGAGATGAGCCGTCGGAACTTCTTTGACGATCCGGCGAAACGGGGCACCGGCTTCGATCGGTTGCAATTGCTTCACATCACCGACGAACAGGATTTTGGCCCCCGTATCCCGCGCCAGCCTGACCAACTTCTGCACGGCGCGCGTATCGGCCATCCCGGCTTCGTCCACGATCGCGAACGATTTCTCGTGGAGAGCGACCGATGTTTTTTGATACGTCGATTTTCCCTGGGCGGCTCGAATGAACTGTTTGGCAACGTGAGTGACGCCATCCTTGAGTCGCTCGGAGATTGTTTTCTCGGTTTGATAGAGAAAACTGGCGATTGTTCGGCACGGCATTCCTGTCGCCTCGGCGAGTTGCTCCTTGGCGACTCCGGACAACGCTAATCCCATCGGCTCATATCCCGCACGCTCCAATGCTTCTTTGACGACCTTGAGCGTCGTGCTTTTTCCCGCACCGGCTACGCCAGTGATGGCTCGGATATCCCCGGTTCCTGTCAAAGCCGTCCGGATTGCTCCGACCTGACCTGCGTCCAACTGGGGATTTTTGCGGAGGATGTCGGCGACGATCTTTTCAGGAACCTGCGTTCCCGAACGCCCATTGAGCGTGGCCACATCCCGAAGAAGTTCTTGCTCCAGTTCCCACATCTCAAGGGTCGTGAAACAACGATCGCTTCCCTGTTCCTGCAAGGGGATGATGTCTTGCCGCTGTTCGAGATCCGATCGGACACGGCGTGCGATTTCGGTACCGGTCATCTGACCGGTCTGCAATTGTTCGGCGACTTCTTGAATCAGGCGACGTTCAGTGAAATGGGCTTGGGTTCGGGTCAGATCCTCCAACGCCTGCTTCCAGGCATGGTCGTAGGCGGTGGGATCAGTGGTTCGATCCTCCAACTCGGCGAAGAGGAGCTGCGCTCGTTCCCGACTGAAGCCGTGCTCGGCGGCGACCTTTTGCCAGTCGGCGTGGAGTTCGTGACGGGGAGCCGTGACGTCTTTATTCGGCCGACTCTGAATGGCCGCGAATTCTTTGGCCTTCGCACTGGCATCACCCAGCGTCCCGCCGGTTCCTTCCAGATGTTCAATCAAATCCTGGCGACGCGACGACCACAAATCCGTGAGACTCTCCGGAACTCCGGCAATCTCAAAATGCCCTTGTCGTTTCCCGTCGGGTGTTGTCGCTTCGATCAACTCAATGCCGAGTGTGTCTCGAAGTTCGTGGGCCAAGGTCGCACGGAACATCGGGCCGAGTGTCCTCGCCCAATTGTGCAGTGTCCTGGAGTCGATTGTTCCCCAGGTTCCATCGTGTCGCTGGCAGACGTTGTTGACGACACAATGACGGTGCAACAAGGGGTCACCGTTGCGACTCGTGACATGATCGAACAACGCGACCACGAGCTTGGCTTTCTCTCGTCGAACACCATTGTGTCCACGTCGTGTCAGGTCCAGTTCTTGTTCTGCAAACGTGAGCGTCGCCCGTACTGCGAAATCGAAGACATCTTCAATCAGGCCGCGAAGGTTGGAAGGAGCGACCGCCCACAGTGCGGAGACACTTTTGGGGACGGAGAATTGGAGATCGAATCCGGGACAATGAGCGGACGAGTGTTGTTGCACGAGCGATGTGAATTGATGCGGATGGACTCCGACGAGTAACCGCTGAAGCGCGGCGGCATTGACCGTTCCGACCAACCCCAGAGCCTTTGCACCAGCGCCGTACCAGACTCCAGGCGACTCTCCACCCTCACTGAAATAGTTGACGTTTACGCGGAAGGTGAAATATCCGCCGTCGAAACCGTCGCTCAGGACCTGGCATTTGACCGTCATGTTGCGCGTCCCTCCCCTCCGCCCAGCGTGCGGCGGACGAGATCTTTCGCCGCGTCCGCTGACAGATCGCTGTTCGTCAGTTGCAGGTAGGCCGCCTTCATCAGCGTCCGGTGCAGTGCCGCCAGAGCCTCGTCCAAATGCAGGATCTGCTCCCGCAGTTCGGCGATTTCGTCATGGAGAAGCTGCTGGTCGGACTGGAGCAGATGCGATTGAACGATCGCCCGCGTCCAATCACCGCGCGAGACATTCAGCGGCGAGCGGGCCTCGTCAATCTGATGGAGCAGATCATGAGTAGCACGAAACGAGACGACTTCGGTCTGACGACGCATGATGGTTTATGTCTACGGTTTGTAGACAGCCTTTCGAGCATTCGTGACAGGAAATACCCTGTAGACATTCGCATCGCGTTGACGCGGGATGCCCCGGTGTGTTTGGGTTTGTTGGGGTACGATTTGGCTTGTTCAGAGCAGGGATCTGGCTGCCGCATGATCGGTACTGGCAGCCAGCCGACTGGTCCGCTCACAACGTGCCCAACCTCAAAAGCGTCACCTTTGTCGCTTTTGAGTGTCGGACATGTCTGTCATCCTCATCGATTGGCAGGCTGATGCTGTTTGTGGGATGAGGCTAGTTCTCTCTCGCCGGTAGAATGTGCGTCATGAACTGACCGTTCATGTGCAGCGATACCGCTTGACTCCGATCGACCGGGTCCATGATCACGACTCGATAGATTGGTCGCCGAAGACGTTCAGCGATCTCTTGAAAAGCGGATGGGAGTTGATGGGCATCGGCCGTTCGATGAAATGTCCCGCCAGTACTGGAGACCATTTCTTCCAGGGGACCATGACCATTTTTGGGAGCCCCGAGCGCCACCGCATGCAGAACGACATTGTGCTGACGGCACAATTCAATGAGCGATTGGGGCGAGATCGTATTGAACGAGTCCTCGCCGTCCGTCAGAACGATGAGAGACCGGCGTTCGTGGCGTTGACTGAGTGACAGCGTGGCGTTCTGAATGGCTTGATAGAGAGCTGTTCCATTCTCTGCCCCGATCGATCGAATGGCTTGAACCAGGACGTCCGAGTCAATGGTGAAGGACGTCATCGCCGTTGCCGAGTCGGAGAATCGCCAAAGCTGAATCCGGTTGGGATTCGCATTCTGGATGCAAAAGTTTGCCGCGACCTCTTTCGCGGTGGTGAGCGGAAGACCTTTCATCGACGCGGAACAGTCCAGCAGAACGGCAATCGCCTGAGTTTCGACGGTTCGTTTGCTGGGCGCGACTTGCACCAGACGGGCTCGATTGGCACCGTTAAAGATCTCGAAATCAATGCGTGACAGACCGGCAAGAAATACGCCTTTCTCGTCCACCACCGAGATCTCTGCTTGAATTGCTGGAAGCTGCTCGGAGACCTCGTGAACGACGACCGTCGTTCCCGGCGGGATCTCTGCGGGCATTGGCAATGAGGCTGCCAGCCGTGCAATGCGTCGCGTTGGAGCGGATGTTGTTTCGGCGAACCGTTCCGCCTCGACCACCAGGCTTCGAGCGACACGGGGATCGAAGACGGAATCTTCCGCACGCTCGGTCATCGTGTAGGTATGACCTCGCTCCTGGGCGGAGAGAAGTATCTGTGCGGTCAATAACTGATCGTATTGATCCCACTGACCCTTGATGTGATTCGTCCAATTGATGGCGACGAGCAGACTCACGATCATCAGGCCGTAAGTTCCTCGAAACGCGATGAGACCAATGGAAGACGTTTTGGTTTGCTTTCGGGCAATCTTGCTCGATGGCGCGTTCGGCGGACGATGGGACGGGGCTTTGATTGGGGGCATGTTCGATCTTCTTTCGAAAGGCGCGCGGCAACCGCAACGCGCAAGAAAACGGATTGAGAGAAAAAGAAACCCCACACGCCGCCACGACGATGGCAATCCGCGTGTGAGGTCTCTTGGGCGGATTACTTCATGCGGTGTACTCGGTCCCGCATCGTTCGGGATTACCGAGATCCTCTCCTGTCTCGCCCGCCGAAGGTGGCGCGAGACGGGTCCGCAGCAGTTCCATCAAGTCTTCACCCGTCGGGTAGCGTAGAGCCGCCGTTCGCGATGTCCTGAGTTGATCGAGGTTGTAATTGAACAATCCCTCGAACAATTCATCGACGCTGGTGAAGCCGCGAAGGCTGTAATGAACAACGCAAGCTCCGGCGTCGATGTTGTCGCAGAAGAACGTCACCGAATCCGGATTAAGCTGGCCGATTTTTTCACGCAGTTCCGTGCGATAGACAGCCGCGATGGGAGGCAAGACATAAATCGTGATCGGCTTGTCACGGCGAACGAAGGCTCCATGTGGAGGAGCCTTATACGTCGATTCGCCAAAGACGATCTGTTCCGCGATATCGTCGACCTTCGCCTGTGGGGCCGAACAGATGCTGGCCAGCCCATTTAGCGTCACCCCTGTCGCCAGGTCGCACAGCCCAATGGCTTGTTCCGCGACGGGCCGTGTTGCCAGTTGCATCAATTCCGAGAAAACTCCCCGAACGCCATGACAGGTGATGAGCGTTCCGTTGAAGGTCTCTCTTCCTCGGGGAATGAACCGTTGCAGCATGGCCTTGATTTGAGCGAAGCGGCGTTCGAGATGCTCGTGCTCGGTGGAAACACTCAAGCACGCTTCATTCAATGTGGCCCTTTTGGCCTCCCAAATCGCGAGTTCATCGCTGGCTGTCCGCAGATCTTCTCCGGCATCGGCCAGTTCTTTGATCAGCGAACTGAGGCTCTTGAACCAACCCGCTCCTTGGCACAACGCAGCGTGCGTCTTAATCACCAGATGTTCCAGCCGGGTCACCTCGGCAGACCAGTCGTGGTGCTGTTCCGCGATTTCTTGAGCATCGGCATTCAACGTCAAATCGAATGTGCGGAGCAGCGTTAATCGGTGCAATGCGGAATTGGTTTCCGTGGGATAGCTGACGAAATATTCCTCCAGCTTTCGGACGTTGAATTCTCCCTCCGGTCCGAGGTCGTAAAACAAATCTTCCTCGTGCCGCTCTCCCGGTTTGCGGAACGCCGTGATGATTTCATCGCCGGTCAAGTTCTTGGCCCGGTTCACAATGTCGTCAATCGACAATCGATTGAGAGCCGTGCGATTGTCTTCCCATCGCCGCGACCGAATGAGCGAAGGATCGGTTGTCACATTCTCCATGAGCTGATCGAAATCCATATCGAGGTTGCTGGCGACCGTCGGCAGAATCTCAGTCTGGTCGATAATCCGACGGAAGAACGCCTCTCGGCTGAAAACATTACCCAACGGACCGGATGTGGAGTGATTGGGGCTGATGAGACTGCGATACTCTTCGACTTCACTGGCGTGAATCGCCTGATAGTCCAGCAGCATCAACTGAGTTCGAAGCTGATGCCGATTCCCCAGCGGCGGAAGTTCCACCAAATCCAGGTACATGGGCATGCGTTCGAGCCGAGGATCATCCTTTGTGGTGATCATCAGCAGAAAGCTGACCAACGTCGCGGCGGCACTTTGCCCCGCCGTCTTACTGAGTTTCGTGAACGTCAAGGGTCCGAGGAGATCAAACGTCACCAGCACGGGAATATTCAAGGCGGCGAGCCCGTGGAGGACAAACAGCGTCAAGACGAGGGTCGCTCCCGCGCCAGTCCCTCCGGAGTAGCTGACAATCGGCCGGACGCGAATGCTTTCAGGTCTCGCATTCGTCTTCTGGATCATGTCCGAGACAACGTCGTGCAAGAAGCCGTCGAATTCAGCCGAAGCCCCCATCTGTTCCGCGGCAACCGCTGCGGCTGCGGGACTCGCACCGCAACCAATTCGAGCGGGCATCGAAGCGACGTGCTTGACGGCGGAAGCAAATGGCTCTTTGGCATTTCGAAAAAGGGTTGCCAAAGTTTCATTGTCACCGAGCGAAAACATGTGAACGCCCCAGCGACGGTATTCGGCGGTGACTTTCCGCATTTCCTCGGCGTTGTCGACGACGACGACAATCGCATTGAGAATCTTCGCCAGGAAGCGAACCAGCGGACGACGGGAGCCACCCACCACAATGAACACCGTATATTCGGTGTCATTGGGCAGGGTGTCGTTGGCAGTGCGTGGAATCGTGATCAGAGTCATAATCGTGCAGTCCTATTGGCAAGAGCAAAACCATGCGCGATGGCGACATGCCATCCGCGTAACCGAGAGTGCGTGAGCCTTGCTGCGGTGAAAGCCGCAGTCATCAAGCCCTATGTTTATTGAGTCGAGACGGGAGCAAACACCGCCGCGATATGTTCAAAGGCGCGCGCGAACTTCTTGGCGTCTGGCATCTGCGGAGCCATGTAGACAAAGAGGCTGCGCGTGGGGAGCGAGCGATGGCTTTCCGTGCCTCTCTCGCAAAACGTGACGGTCAATGGCTTCGGAGTGATCGCGACAGGAAACCAGAACAGATCCCCCGGCAGCGAGAGCGTCGATTCCGGCAGGCAGATGATCGCCTCCTGCAACACCCCACGAGCCATCTCGCTTCTCGCTTTTTCATACCAGGCGATCGCGTCGGTCTCGTGACCTGGGCAGATCCAGGCGGTCCCCTCCCAGGGATTTGCCTCTGACAAGCCGTCCTCTTTGGCAGAGTAATTGATCTCTGCAACGGACGGGCGTTCGAGGTCCGTGAGCGCACAAGGGTCACATTGAATCGTGCCCAAAACCTTTTTCACCGCAGCGATCACCGCCGCAGGAGACTCCCAGTCGTTGGGATCTGGAGGCGCGTTGAGGTTTCTCGAACCGATGTTGGAGCAGGTGTTGCTGACGTTGACGCTTTCAGAAAACTCCACGAGGACGGGAGTCTCCAAATAATCTTCCAGGTCCTTGGTGGACTTGTATTCCAGTTCGCGATGGCGAATGAGATCCAGAAACGCATTGGCCTTGGCCATGTAGCGTTGAGCCGTTCGAACTCCCAACCCGGTGCTTGGCTCAAAGTTTTTCTCAAGCCAAGGCTTGAATTGACCATGCTTCAGAGAGTCTTTGATTTTCTGTAGCAACACGCCGCAGAGAATCATGGTTTTCAATCCATCAAGTCCAATCGTGAGGAACTTCTGATGGAGCTTGAGCACCCGCTTCCGTAACAAGGCAATTTCCTCCTCGGGCGGAGCCACAATCAATTCGGCTTTGGTCTCTTCCGGCTTCCGCATCGCATCGTCTCCTGATCAGATCATGTGAGTTCAGGAGCTGCGTCTTGCTTCCCCTTGACAGGAGATCGCGGGAGACAAAAACTTTGGCCAATGGGCTGAAAGATTTTCTCAGAAAGTTCGAAGATGGCAGCGTCGCGCAAGGATTCCGCCCCGAGCGAAGAGAGTTCGCAGGCGGAACAAAGGTCCGTCACGAAGCACCTCCACGAGACCTTTGAAACGGGAGGGATGTCCGAGCGCCTCTACGAATTTCTGAAAGTCGAGTTGGACGACATGATCGGAGGGAGATTGGCCCGGATACCGGGTGGCTCGAAATATCTGGAAGACATCCGTCAAAATACGGCCATCGGGGGATGGTTGGGGGCCAAGAAGCGACGATTTGCTTCGCGCGTCGATTTCCTCCGGTTTTGCGTTGCCGTCGCGAAATGTCGAATCGCCGATCTGGCCCGAAAGAAATTCGGCGCGACCGGTGAAGGGAGTCATACGCATCTGCCGCCCGAAGCCCTGGAGAATGTTGCGGACCCCAAGAGCCTGCCGAATCCGGAACGGGAGATCTGCCATGACTTGGTGAAATTCGCCAAGGATCTCGTCGAGCAGGAACAAGATTTAGCAAAGCAAGCGGCGCTCTCCGTTTGGATTGAGAATGTTTGCGAGACCGACGGTGCCGGTCGCATTTCCGCCCGCGAAGTTCGTCAGACGCTCGAAGAGAATTTCGAAGTGAAAGTTCCCTCCATTCGGAGCGTGGCTCGCTGGATTGAGCACTTTTCGGCGGAGTTTAAAGACCACTTCGTAGAGAAGTATGGAGCCTCATTTGCGAATGAACTCCGGATACTTTTGGAACAGCCACCCGCCGAATGAATGGGCAACTCAGCGAAAACGGGATCGCGCGTGTTGGAGGAGGCTGCTGGATGGTCTTGAAAACCATTCTGTGATGACGAACAGCACTGCCGGGCGACTCTCGTCTCCAGGCAGTGCCGTTTCAGGGTTCTAGCCACCGTTCATCAGTTCAACGCACAATGGCAACGCGGGCAAATACGACATCGGTGTCGTTTTCGTTCCCATCCGAACCAGCCAACGATGATCTCGAACCAAGCGGGCTTGGGCCTCAGTAGTAATCCCCCTCTTCGTTGAAACATCGGAAGTGCTGGTCCTGATCGTCGTTGTCCCATCTGTCTCTGCGGTGACACTTGATCCATCAGAATGTCCGTCCTTCTTTGGATCATCTGAAGTTCGTCACCGTGCGCGACCATGCGATACACGACATTCGCAGGCATTCCTGAACTCATCACACACCTAACCTTCTGCTGGAACCACGATTCCTTTCGGATTAACCCTTGGACCATCCAACGGCATCCGGCTCTCTGGAGCATCAGGCACCGAGAGAACCCGAAACCGCCGACGCGAAGGATCTGGTGATGACCAGTTACAGATACCCGTTGTCGATCAACCATTCCGTGATCGCCACTTCGGCAATCTCCTGTACGGTCGCGGGTTGGGCTCCACGTAATCTTTGTTCCAGTCCGGCCCGTTTCAGTGCGGCGGCTGTGGCGGGCTGTAACCGTGTCGTCAACGGAGCCAACAAATTGGCCATACCCACTCCCGAAGAAGTTCGGCCAGTCTCGTGATCGACCCGAGTCCGGGCTTTTGTCCGACGGGACGTGGAGGGACTTCGCAGATCGACCTTGTCAGACGCTGGGGCCTCTGGTTCCGATCGTTCCCGCTCCTCGGGTTGGACGACCGCTTCCGCCGGTGCCGGTACGCTCGTCGCCACCGATTCCACGGCCTGGGGAGTCCCCTGAATGAACGCCACTTTGCTCGGACTCAGCGACAAGGCCTCTCCTAAAGATCTGCGATTAACCATTTGCAACCTCCTGTTGTTGCGACAATGTCATTAACTTTTGCAGGTTCTCTCCCAGCAATTCACGAAACAGTGCATCGATCTCAGCCGCAGCCGTTTGTCCCTTTTTGCCGAGACGCGTGACACAACTCCCCTGTCCGACCGCGTCACGGTACGCTTGCAGGTCACGGATCACGGTGTCCGCAACCTGCACCCCCAGTGAAGGGGCAGCGGCTTTCAACTCCCGCGAGATGGAGTCCCGTGTTTTCATCTTGTTCAGAACAATCCGCCCCTCGGGGCGACCGCCGTTAATCCCCTGGGCAAATCTCAGCACGTCGGACGCCTGCTGGACCGACCGCAAATCAAGCAGGGAAGGCGTCAGAGGCAGAATTGCCAAGTCGCACAGAATCAGCAGGGTGCGCGAAAGATCGTCGAGCCCTGCCGGACCATCGGCCACGACCAGATCGCACGTCCTACGCGCGTCTGTGACCGCAGAAAGGCACTCCTCGGGGGTATCCGCAACCCGGATCGTGATACCAGGCTCCGCTTCCGCGACCCATTGGGATGACGAACGCTGTTTGTCCGTATCGACAAGGGCCGTCCGAATGCCCTGGTCGAATGCCCAAACCGCGAGGTGGGTCGCCAGGGTGCTTTTTCCGACACCTCCTTTGGAATTTGCGAACGTGATCATCATCGGAAGCGACCATAGCGCGACGCTGGAAAGCTGACAAGCAGGCTTTTTTGCAAGCCTTCAAACAGTCATTCCGCCCAGCTTGCCGAGCAACTGGCCGTCATTCCAGCAATGCCGCTGGCTTGTCCGCCAACAAGCCGCACATCCCGCTTGCCTGCCGCGTTGTCTTCCAACAGGCCATGATGTCAGCAAGTCAGCCAGCAATCCTGTTTGCGGGAAAGTCAGTCCTCTTGCTGTCAAAGGAAAGGTGCTTGCGCGCGAGAGACGCTTTCAGGTAGCGTGACCGAATTCAGTTCAAGCCGGTTAAAGTTTCGCTCTACCGTGAAATGAGGCGGCCAGGACTGGAGCAGGTTGATGTGCGTCGTGACAGGAGAATGATCGGTAACGTGATTTGAGGCGGCCTTACCGTGAAGCGAGGCGGTAAAGTACCGTGAAATGAAGCGGCGGTTACCGTGAAATGAGGCGGGAATGTACCGTGTCTTGAGGCGGCATTTTTCCTGATTTCACGAATCACGGTGATGAGTTACGATCCGGTAAAGTATTAAATGTTGATCCAAAAAGAACAAAACAGCAGGGTGTTGCTTCTTTTTTGAAAAGCGAATTCAGGAGTCTGTGAACCAAACGAAGCGGGAACACCAAGCGACGGTCATTCAACTGGATGAATATGATCGCTCGTTAGGAACAGATGAACTTAATCTGGCGGAGTTCCCGTTGGCATCGCTGGCCTCTCGCAATGAAACGGGTCAGAACACGCTGCTCTTTGAAGACACGATCTTCGATGAAGGGGCCAACAAGCAAGTCGAGCGAACCGTGGTGATTGCGGGGAGCGATCACTTCGGCCTCCCCACCTCCACCGACAGTGACATCCTTCTGCTGCTCGTCCATCTCACGAATGTCCGCAACGGCCTCAAAGAGAAGCGAGTGGAGTTTTCTCGCTACGAGCTGATCAAATTCCTCGGCTGGGCGCAGGACGGTCGCTCCTACAAACGGCTCGATGAAGCGCTGCAGAAATGGACCTCGGTGACGTTGCATTTCAAGCATGCCTGGTGGGACCGATCGCGGAAGAACTGGAAATCGAGATCGTTCCACGTCATTGAGACGTTGGAACTTCGCAGCCGCGATGAAATTCAGGACGAAGGTCGGTCCTCGTTCACTTGGAACGATGTGATGTTCGAAAGTTTCCAGGCGGGAAATCTGAAGCGAATCGATCTGGGCGTGTACTTCAATCTGAAACTCGCCGCCGCGAAACAGATGTACCGATTTCTGGATAAACGGTTTTACAAGAAAGCGTGTCTCGAATTTGATCTCCGGGATTTTGCGACCGAGCATATTGGCCTGGGCCGTCGCTATGACAGCTACGGTCTGAAACGAAAACTCCGTCCCGCGTTGAAGGAACTCGAAGAGATCGGCTTTATCGCTCCGTGCAAAACCGAAGAACGGTTTCGCTGTGTCGCCCCCGGAAAATGGATGATCGCGATTCAGAAAGGATCGGGAGCAGCGGCGCAGAGAGATTCGACAATCGTCAAGGAATTGACGAGCCGTGGAGTGAATCGCAAAGTCGCCCGCGAACTCGGCTCTCAATTCTCCGAAGAACAGATACAACAAAAGCTCCGTCTCCACGATTCGTTGATTCATGCCCAGGATCGACGAATCAGCCGAAACCCTGCCGGATTCCTGACAGCGGCCATCAGGCACGATTACCAGGAGCCGCCGGGGGAGAAGCCGCGTCGCGTGCCGTCATTTCAAAGAGGTGCTTCAGCGCAGTCCCGAAGGGTGAGTGTTTCCCCGAAACAGGACGGGGCAACAATTCCGATTGATAAGTCACAACAAGATGCGTTTCAAAAGCACTGGAACGCACTGACTATCGAAGACCGGACTCGACTGGAGCGGGATGCGCTACAACAGGCCCCTCGATTTCATCGCGAGACCTTAAAACGGCTGGAAGCCACGGAGCACGCCTTGCTGCCGGAAATGCGGATGCAGCTCGTCCGGGAGTACTGGCGAAAGACCCCGCGAGAAAAGTCTTAACCCGACAGATCATGTCCATTGCAGACGCCATCACTGTGATGCGAGTCATGCCTCAACAAATCCATTCCCGATGCCGACGCGATTCCCATGTGTCTCTCAAAAAGTTGAGTAGGTTTCCAACTCCCGATATTGTGCGGACGCAGAGCCAGGATGGACTCTGCTGGTCGTTGATGAGTTACTAACGCATTGCGACGCCTTTCCGTTTGGGAAACGCACCCGGTAAACGTGTCTTACCAACACGCTAAGGGCTGAATGGATTAACCACCATTCGCGCGTTTCGCCGGTAGAGCCGGATGCCTGGAGACAGGCTTGTCCGTGCTCGACGGAGGCTCGGTTGAGTAATCCTTCTGCATTTGTATCGCAGGAGAGTAATACAACCGTTCTATCCGATAGGTTCAAATAAAAGGATCAGGAACAAGGGCGATGCAGACAGACCTGGCCGACTCCATCGGGAGTCCGTCCGGCCGTCGTGCTTCGAAGTTGGTGCGGGACACTTCGTCCCAAATCCACCCACGGGGTTCGCTTCTTGCTCATGGCAAGAGCGTTCAACGTGCGCCAGCGTCGGGAGCCTGCACTGTCGCGAGACAGGCAGCCGGAGGTACGACACCTTCGGAGATCAAAGAAAGTCTTTGACTGCGAATAGCTCAACGATGAAAGGCGAGTGATCGCTTGCTGGTAAGTTCCCCTGGAGACGACACCGAAGAGGTTGAAAGCGGCCGATAGGCGGGCTTTCAACGGCGAGAAGGGTCATGGTTCATCGGTAAGGGAGGCGCTTCTTTCTTCTGCCCCCCGAAATCGCTGCCGAGTCTTTCGACAGCGGAAAGTATGGCGGCCTGACGGCCGCACATAGAGCCATGTGAGACCCCGTGGAGTAACGTCCACACGCCACGTGAACTGGGGAATGACGAACGCGACTAATGCAGGAAGGTCTGAAGCGGCCGGGGGTGGTTCCTCGGAGCCTGAGTCTGTCGACTCAGGTGCGTGCCATAGGGAGTGTGAAGCCGATGCAGTGCGACTCAACAGAGATACGCATGTGCGGCATCAAGAAACTGTGGAGAAATGCTTCAGACTGGGAGTGGGGCCTCAGTAGAGAGTCGATGTAAACCCTCTGCGGAAGCAGTGGGAGAGAAGTCGAACGGTGTACGCGGGAAGGTACTCGCGACCCGTGCTTGTGCGTCCAGGTGGTGCTGAGCACTGTAAGCCGACGAAAGGGCCGACTGGCTATTTTAGCCAAAGGGAAAGTGCGATTCATGCTGCGCTGCCGGGTGGCTGTTCGTTGTACGAACAGTCACCCGGTGGGGCGTGAATTTCTGTGGCAAGAAGCAAACGCGGTCAAACAAGATGACTCCGGAAGGAGGCATGTTCTTTGGCAGTGAATCGACGGTGAGCAGTCGAGGTGTATGCAAGCACCGGCGACAGTCACCGTGAAGTGGTTATTGCGGAACACCAATGGAATTGGTGGCGGTGCAACTTGGAAGAAAGTTTGCGCCGCCACCGAACAGCGAATTCCGTAATCGAGGTTCTTTCAACAGAAGGGGAGGTTCGGACTCTGTTTTGCGCAGCGTATGACCTTGAGGCACGACGCCCAAGGTCACTGCACTGACTGTCATCAGGATTTGAGGCTTGGGAGTGTGAGCCTGTTCACAGAATCACACTCCACTTTTTAACCCAGGAGGGAACGGATGAAGTACCGGCATGTGGCCTCAACGAAGGAAGGGTTCGTGCAGCTTTTGGCATCGAATTACCTTCCGCACGGCTACTGGTTTTACGTGACCGGCCGCATTCCGGACGGTAAAGATCCGTCCGCCATCGACGAAAAACTCCTGGCGAAATACGGAATCGAACTCTCCCGGCAACAGCGGGCACGCCGCAAGCAGCAGGGCTTGGCCAATCTGCACTATGTCCGGTTTGAGGATTTCTTCGTGATCCTGGCGACTCACGGAAAGCATCCGTTTTTTGCGGCGGAAGCTCAGACGGTCAGAGACATTCGCAGGTATCCGTTGCACTTCATGGGATATGGCCTGACGGTCCGCAGGGGAGAATTTCTGAAGAAGGAAGAGGGGGCCGACGAGGCCCTGGCCGACTCTCGATACCGGGTGCGGGTGACCATCGGCCGCGCGGCCTATCGCGATCTGGCGAGCGACCTGCTGGAGATCGCCACCCATCGGACTGCCGAGACGCTACGGTGGGATTTCTGGAACCAGCCCTTTGAGCCGTACGCTCCGATTCGAAAACAGTTGCTGGGCCTGCTCCGCCTGGTCAACAAGAAACGGAGTGCGATGGGTTACGAAAAGCTTACTCCCGACTGTATTCGATATCGCCGGAAGATCGTCAAACCCTTTGAGCGGGCCGAAGCGAATCGTCCGCAAGTCGCTTTACCGTGCCAGGTCTCCGGGAATCCCGGCAATTTGCTTAGCCCTTGAACTCGGTTTACCCTCGTCTGGTGGATCGCCGTTTAGAAGACAAAATCGAGGACTATCTGGAGCTTCCCCCCGCCGCGAGAGCGGCTGTCGATGCCGTGATCGATCTGGCCAAAGCCTCGTTTTCCGACCGGTCGCTCTCGGAAGTTCCCGAGGTGTTCGGGCAGTGCATCGAAGCCGGAGAACGGGTCCGGGCACTGGTGATCGGTCGATTGAATGAATTCTTCCAAGGCAAGCCCTTGGTTCTTCGCGATGGGGCCGCCGAAGAATTCCAGAACCAACTGGCCGAACTCAACAAGGTCATTCCCACACGGGTCGTCTGTCCGACCTGTGAAGAGCCAGGACGCCTTTCCCTTAAGGTTTTCGGCGAGGGACAAAGAGCGGCGATTCAGGTGTTGCACAGTGGGGATGGTACCCAAAAGTCTCATAGCGGTAAGGTCTTACATCAGCCTGGGACATCTGGTCTCCAGCTCACGAGCGGCGACAAGCGGACCAATTTCAGTCGCTGACACATCAACGAGCACCGATGTAGACTTTGGCGATCGGAGATGGATAATTAGGTATCTCGAATTCAATCGAGGCCGGAAGTGCCGTTGTGGCTATCGGTCATTGGCGATCTGAGATTTCGCATCTCTCAATGTGGAGCGGGCACTGATGATCGCAACCCTTGAGAAACGCAAGCCGACCGAATCAGAAGTTGTTCCGAGCCCTGGAATCGTTCCCGACAGCCCCATTCGGGGATTTTCAGGGCAGGGCTATTCCGGGTTGTCGCTGTTGGCCGAAGGGGGAATGGGTTGGGTCTTCGAGGCGAGCAATCGACTGAAAGGGGCCGTGGTCATCAAATTGGCCAAGGAGCGGCACGAACGGGTCTTGCTACGGGAATTCGCTCTGAATCAGACGGCGATCTCTTCGACGGAGGGATTTGGCGAACTGATCGATTGGGGTCTTGATCATGAGTCGAAACCGTTTCTGGTCTTCCGCAAGATTGGTGGTCGAAGCCTCGCGGAAATTGAAATCAGGACGATCGACGACATCCTCAAGCTGGGGACGGGAGTTTGCGAGATCCTTTCGCGTTTGCATGGAGCGGGATTTGTGCATGGCGATCTCACGCCCCGCAACATCATGATCAGGGAAGATGGCTCTCCAGTCCTGATCGATCTCGGTTTGGCGACTCTGGCCGGAACCAGTAAACGGGGTGGTAGTCCCCGGTATGAGGCTCCTGAACCGCGATTCGATGTCCAAAGTGATGTGTTTGCGCTGGGGGCCATCGTTCAAGAGCTGATCGCAAAGTTACCGCCAGGTGAACGCCGCCGCTGGCGACTCATCAAGGGAGCGACACGGTTTTTGGCGGCCTGCTGCGCCAAAGAACCAAAAACTCGTCCACGGGGTGTCGGAGAAGTCTCCCGACAGTTGTCTGACTTCCACCGTCAACTGCGACCCCAGATTCAAACCCTGAGCTGTCAATCTGACGCAGCACGAGCGGATGGTAACAGCGACTTCGCGTGGCAGGAATTTGTCGCGATCGCACAAGAGATGTCCCAACTTCAATGTCCTTCTGATCAGCTCGAAGATGCTCCTGAAAGCACGAGAACAAGTCTGGAGGTGGATCTTCGTCGTGCCAGGCAGGGTGGAGAATTGCTGACGAGTTGGGGGTTTGCGGAGCGGAAGTCCGCAGCAGATCGTCGTCTGGTTTCCGATTTCTGCAACAACTATGCGAAGCATTTGTTTGGCCGAGGTCAGACAGTCGAGGCATCGCAATACGGTGCCATTTCCATTCAGCTTTTGGAGCAATTGGTTACGGAGCGGCGTGACGATCAAATGGAACTTGCGCGGAGGCTCAGCGACTTGGGGCGGATCTTCAGTCTGGTTCACAAACCCATAGACGCCGTTCGCGCTCTCGTTCGTTCCTATGCCATTCTCAAAGCATGGGAACCGATCGATTCACCTTGTTTGGCTCCTGCTCTCACCGATCTGGCGAATTACCTGCGAACGGGGATCAACCAGTCAACGGTGGCCATGCTGGTGGAATCAAAACGTCTGTGGCTAAAGTGGGCTGATAACTCGTCGAGCATGGTGCCGACCGCCAACAGCAATTTGGGAAGACTCTTGAATTTTCTCGGCCAACATGATGCCGCGAAGGCCGTGACCGAGGCCGCGCTGCATGAGTTGGAAAAATCACTGGATGGGCAGCATCCGAAGATCGCGACGGTCCTGCTCAATCGTGGTGAGCAGCTTGTCCATCAGCGACGTTTTGACGAGGCTGAGCCATTTCTCCAGGACGCTTTGAGCATTCGTCGGAAATGGTATGGCGAAAATTCCCGAAGGACGTTGGAAGCGGCGGAAGTCTGCATGGAGTGTTTTTTGGGGGCCGGGATGTATGACCATGCCTACGGTCTGTTGAAGGAGTATGACATCGAAACAACGGCCTGGGGCGGCGACCCCATTCACGGCCGGATGTTAGGATACCTTCACACCTGTTGCGTAAAACTTCGTCGTAAGTCGGAAACACGAAGAGCCGCCCACACTCTCGCGGCTCACCAAGAGCTGTTCGGGAGCGGAAGCGCGTGGGTACCCGTTGTGGGTTATGAGATGGCACTGGGAGACACCGCTCAATGGTTGAAGAATTCCAACCAGCGAGCGGTCATCAACGACATCCGGAAGTTCGTCCATCGAGATGTCACTCACTTGATGAATCCCGACAAACGCTTGTCCAACTCGGATCTGCTTGTCTGATGAGAGCAATCGTCGTGGGATGTTGGACGAGAATGAAAGATAGCCCGGAGCAGGGAACCGGGCCTGTTTTTGCGATCAGGCTGCGAGGATGGTGGGCTCGGAACCTGCCTCGGCCGACCGCTGCTTTGAGATCCAGGCTGACGCCAGTTGAATGACTTCAACAAGGTCCGCGTGGTTGTTGTCGAAGAAGTTGCGCGAGTAGCCCATCTTCTCGGAAGACATCGACTTCCAGGAACGACTCAACGAGAAGTCGTAGTAGGCAAAGCCGCTGGGGCTCTGTCGTTTCCAGACTGAGGCCGCGATGGCTCCTTTGCGGACCACATGAACGGGGTCCATGTTCTCACTGTCTTCGCTCTTTGTTTTCGTTTTGGTTGCTGATTGTTCGCTCATAAACACCTCCTTGATTGAAAAGCCGAACACCCCAGCCTCGCACAACTCGAAACGCTACTCAAATTGCCACGAAACGGGCCAGATCACGGGGGCCACTTCACCACATCCAGGACGAATGGCACGAATGGGAATGTCATGGGATGTCGAACCTGGCCTCTTCGCGGCCGTCAAATCAGAATTCTCTCCACCTCATCAAGGCTGACTTCGTCTTCACTCCGATCATAGAGCATGGTTGTTCGCGGCGATTCATGCCCGGCAAGTGCCTGGGCTTTCTCGATGGCTCCGCCGTTCGATCGGTACACGGTGATGCCTGTGGCGCGAAACGTGTGACAGCCGATTCGATCCGAGATCGCGGCCGCTTTCGCCCGTCGTTTGACCATGCGAAGGACGTCCTGACGGGACATGGGTTCCAGCGTCAGTTGCCCGGTTTTGCCGCGAGCCGTGCGAAAGAGGGGAGTGTCCCCGGTGTCGCCATGTCCCGCCGCAAAGAGGTAGGCGTCGAGGAATTCGACGATCGTGTGATGCGCTGGAACCTCATGGAACTTTCCCCCTTTTTCCAGCAAGCGAATCCAACTCCGTTTGCCGATCTGGTAGTAGTCCGCGACGGTCATTCCCGCCACAGGGCTGACGCGACCGAACGTGAACAGCATCACGGCGATGAGCGCTCGATCCCGCAAGCCGATGAGTGTGGTGGTTTCGATGCTATCGAAGAGTTGTCTTGCCTCTTCGGCAGTGATGACGGGAGTCTTGCCTTTTTTGACGACATGCTTTGGGCCTCGCACTGCTGCGGCAGGATTGATCGCCAGCACTTGACCGGTGACCAGCCAGTCAAAACAGTGGCGAATCGCGGCGAGATGCTGTTTGACCGTCGCCGGTTCATAGACCGTCATCAGGTGTTCGACATAAGCCGCCACATGGATCGGTTCGATCTCCCCGAGTGAGCAATTCCTGTCTTCGATCCACGCGAGAAAGTCCACCAATGCTCGGTAATAGGCCTCACGAGTATTTCGATTGCGAATCTGTGCCGCGAAGAATTCCACGAAGCGCTTGGATGCCTGGGTACCCGCTGTGCGAATGAGCGGCGGCAGACGCCACTCCCAACGAATCACATCAACCATTGGGGCTGGATGATTGTTGTCAGCAGCCATTGCGTCCTGGGGAATCGTGATTCATAACGTCCTTTATGGATCGCATTCTTTTTCGGTCTTCGCAAGCGGTTACGTCTTATCGTCCAGGTGTCCGAACGGAGAATTCTCCAACCTCAAAGAATCTGAACGGAGTCCTGACACTCTGATGCGAGCCATGCCTCAACATCTCGGGGTTCGGGGCAGCGCCCCGAGCGGAGAGTCACCCAAGACTGTCCAACAACCATCCCCCAACAGATGACCGCGAGACCAATCTCGCGAGCGCTGACACCGGTGGGCGCTGCTATTGGGGAATCTCGTCTGAGTCTGAGTGCGATTAAGATGGAGGTCCGGTAGCGTGCGTTTAGGAACCTCCTTGTATCAGAACAGTCATTCTCCCAGAAAAGATGTTTTCAAGCCGTCGCCAACACCCCTTTGGTGTTGGCTGAATCAACGGCTTGAGAACAGGGTTGAGTTGGCAGATCTTCCAGCGCTGACAGAATGGCGGTGGAGACCTTTTGGATATGCTCCAACGAATCCATCAGCAGTTCGCGATCTCCGCTGTAGAGGCGAATGTAGTCGCGCGATCGCTCCGTGCTCTCGATCCCGGAGGCCCGACAGACGACGAAGGCGACCGCTTCCGCTTCGGTCTCCCGAATCGTCTTGGTCGTTTCGGCCCGCCGTTCACCCCGATGCAGAAGCTCGTGGGCGAGTTCGTGGGCCAGCACCGAGAATTTCTCGGCGGCGACGAGATCGGGTTGCACCCGAATCCGCCCTCCTTCCGAGACTCCCAACGCGCCACCCATCGGCTGCTCATAGAGCAACTCGATACCGTGACTCCGCACGACGACTTCCAGCGTCGCGAGCTTGTCTCCCGGCTCACCGGTGATCCCAGCGAATTCGGGCAGCGGTGCGCCGTCGGTCTGCGAGACATCGAAGACATGGACGACCTTGAAGCCTCGCAGCACCTTCCGCTGGGGCGGCGGCACCGCAGACTCTGAGGTCGCTTCGGCCTCGGAATCGTCAGCCGCTGGCTTCACGCGGGAAACCAGCGGAGCCAGAATGGCGATCCCCTGTTCCCCCTTCTTCACGAACCGACCGAGCTGTCGCCAGCGATGGAATCCCGCGACTTGCGTGGCTTCGGGTCGCTGAAACATGATCAGCAGACTATTGCCAAACGAGTAACGATGAAACCGGGACTGGAATTCGAGAAACTTCAGAAACTGTTCGCTATCCCCTTGTTCCAGGGCGCGTGCCAGTTCCTCGAACGCGGCCGTAGCCCGTTCTTGAACATCTTCGCGTTGCATGGGATTGACTCCAGGGAACAGGCCGACGAAAGGGCCTGTCCAGACAGAAAACCGCCGCGCACTCCCGTTGAGTCGCGGATCAGAAAACCGTGATTGCACGCCACCGGTCTCCGCCCTGACTTCGTGAGAAGCCACGGCGGAACCGAGTGCGGTTTTCCGTCTACCCGGAATCAAATTGTCAGAGAGCCAAGGTGAGAGGCGGTAAGGCGTGTGACAGAACCATTACGTTGTCAACAACACACTTACCGCGATGCCGTGGGAGTCCCGCGCGTCGAGCGACGTGGGGCACGGCTTTCTGCCGGAGGAGTCTTGGCCGCAGCCGGTTGCTCCCGTTCGGCAGCGTGTTGCTGGTAGATCCAGGTGTGAGCCTGATCCGCCAGCTTGGAGATCAGCGGCAGGTCATCTCGTCCGAAAGAGCTGGTGCTCTCCCAACGATCCTCCTGCCGATAGATGCGAGCAAAGGTCACGTTGTAACGTGTCCCCTGCTCGGTGCTGTTCCGCCAAATGGCGGCCTTGCACTTTCCCAGACGCAATTCATGACATGGGCGTTCGTTCGACATTGGAACCTCCGTTTCGGGGGCAAAATGAGAATGAACCATCCACGCCTTCCGCCTCTCGGTCAGGGCGCAAAAACGGCCTCACCGAACGGCGAATCGAATGTCATCACCCCTGTTATGTGACCCGCCTCGGACGATGTGCGGTAACGGGATCGAAAAATTTGAGTACGGCCAGACGCTGTGGCAGAGTGACTTGGTCCGGTGAAGCGGAGTCAGGCTCTGGGAGACCAACCTGGCGAGGAATAACCGGATCGAAGCGTCGGAGTGACGTGGAGGGCCGCCTTGGCGACTTTGTTCCCAGGGCGGCCCGGTTACTCAAGAGGTTGAGACAAAAAGGGTTTTCGCCGCGCGGTCCGGTTTGTTTCCTTTTGACCGCAAATCCCCCACTCCCGTCCGTCATTCGTCATCACCTCATTGCCATCCGCGGTCCTCATTGCATGCGGTGCCTTTCGTGGCCTGGGTCATGTCGATGTTGGAGCGGCCACTGCAAACGCAGACGTTCCCGCCCACGCTGCCGAATTTGCAACCGGAAGGTGCGAACTGTGGCAGTGATTGTCGCGGTGCTCCGCGCAAAGCCTTACCCAGTATCGACTACCGACCTTGACAAGTCTATCACGGCGCGTTAGACATAAGCCCCGTGGGGAGAAGGTATGCGCTACGAACGGTCCCTGGCAATTTCGAGCCGTCACGACAGGCTGATCGAATTGATCCGCTCTGGTGAGTTCTCGTCGCCTGAGCTTGCCACGAAACTGGATGTGTCCGAGCAGACGATTTACCGCGACATCAACTTTCTCAAAAGCACAGGCTATTCGATCCGATCCGAAAAACACGCGGATGGTTGGGCTTACCACCTTCTTGCTGAACCAGCAACCGTTTCCAACGGGAAGGGATCGTCCCGCACATGACCTCGGTAGGCCAAAAGAACTGGCGAAACGAGTTCGGCGTCGCCGAGAGCAAACCCCCTCGTTTCTTCTCCGGTAAGGATGACCTCGATTCCACGACGCCCCAGGGGCATTTGATTCGGCGTGCCTTCGACATCCTGACATTGGACGGCGTGCTTTGCTCCGATCATTCGCCGCTTGTCTACTTCAAGCAATTGGCAGTCATCACGGCGGAGGAAGTTTTTCGGCTTCACAAGCTGTTCTGGAACCACGGCGGAGCGCCGGTTCTGGTCTTAATCACGGATGACAGGGTTCATGTCTACTCCGGCATGTCGAGGCCCGTCCCTGAAACTGGATCGGCCGAACAGATGCCGAGCCTTGTGGCCACGCTAGAGCGCGTTGCGACCGGCCTTCGTGCATTTCTGACTTCCGTGGAATCCGGCGAGTTTTTTCGCAGCAATCCGAAGTCATTTAATCCAGACCACCGAGTTGATCGTGTCTTGCTGGAGAATCTTTCACATACCCGCGAGGCATTGGTGTCGGCGGTGTCTGCAACGCGGCGCAAGATTCCCAAGGACATACTCGATGCCCTTCTGTGCCGTCTCGTTTTTACCTGCTATCTGTTCGACCGTGATGTCATTGGTCAAAGTTACCTGACGGGGTTGGGGGCCAAGGGGGCAGCGCATTTACGAGACGTTCTTGCCATCCAACCGGCGGCCGATGCAAAGACAGTGCTTTACAAGCTATTCAAGAAGCTCGGCAAGCATTTTAACGGTGACCTTTTCAGCGACGAGTTAGATGATGAGGCGGAGTGCGTTCACGAACTGCATATTGCTACGCTGAACCTCTTTTTTCACGGCACCGCCGTTCGAAGTGGCCAAAAGACGTTCTGGCCTTACGATTTCAGCATCATCCCCATCGAAACGATTAGCGCAATCTACGAGCAGTTTCTGAAAGAAGCAGACGAGCAAGCTGGAGCTTTCTATACACCGCGTTTCCTCGCCGAAGTTGTACTTGACTCAGCTTTGGATGGGATCAACTCCATCATTGGAAAGAGGTTTCTCGACCCGGCCTGCGGTTCTGGCATTTTCCTCGTCGGCCTGTTTAACCGATTGGCTGAGGAGTGGAAGCTACAAAACCCGACTGCGCGCAACCCACGTCGTGCCCGCGAACTCATGACGTTGCTCCGCGAGAGTCTGTTCGGCGTTGACATTAATCCAACGGCGTGTCGAATTACCGCCTTCAGTCTGTATCTCGCCTATCTCGACCAACTCAGTCCCCGAGACATTCAGGAGCATCAAGAGCAAGGCCGTTTCCTACCCAATCTGATCGCAACGGATAGAGCACCCGGCAATATTCGTCGTGCCGACTTCTTCGACGAGGCAATCGAATTTCCAACAGCGGTTGACTTGGTTATCGGTAATCCGCCCTGGGGTAGTACAGCCACGGACGAAACTCCGGCTGGCAAGTGGTGCAATACTCACGGAAAGCCCGTTCCCGATAAGCAGATTGCCGCTGCGTTCATCTGGAAGGCTACCGAGCATGTTTCGACACTGGGAAAGATTTGCTTCGTACTGCCTCACGGCGTGCTCTTTCATCACAGCCGCACGGCTCTTGAATTCCAGAATGCGTGGGTGCGACAACACGCGATCACGCGCGTCTTGAACCTTGCGGATTTCCGCTGGTTTCTCTTCGGAAAAGCAGTGCATCCTGCTGTTGTCGTGAGTTATCGGAAGGGCGAGCCCAAAGATGCGCGACACGCAATCGAATACTGGAGCCCCAAGGCTGATTGGACGGTTGTACGAACAGAAGTCATCACGATTGGCCCCACCGACCGTTCGGCCCTGACTGTCGGCGACATTCTTCAAGATTTGAAGAGTCCCGATGCGCCGCAATTGTGGAAACAGCGATTCTGGGCCTCGTCTCGTGAGCTTCGCCTGCTCGACAGGCTTTCACTTTATCCTCGGCTTCGAGATGTCGTGCGCAGCCCCAGGGAGCGAAACAGCGACAAACCGTGGGTGATGGCCGTCGGCTTTCAGCCTTTCGGCGAAAATGATCCCGAAAACACGCGCAGGTCACTCTCGCTCCCATCGCGGCTCTTCATTCCTGCAACATCCAGTGAGCTTGATCTTTTCATCTTGGAAGATGACTGCGAGACCCTACGGTCGAAGCAGGTGGATGTACGAAGGTTGATTCAGACTACAGAGATTTTTCAGTCGCCTCACGTGCTGGTGGCAGAGGGTTACACGAGCATTGCTTACGCTGATTTCGACGTTTCATTCCAGCATGCGTTGCGCGGCATCCACGGCCCAGCAAAGGATCGCAATCTGCTCATCTTTCTCGCAGCCTACCTTCGCTCGCCACTAGCAAAGTTCTTCCTCTTCCACACTTCTTCGAGTTGGGGCGTGGCCAGGCCGAAGGTTCACGTTGAGGAAGTGCTGCGTGTCCCGCTGCCGTTGCCAGACCAACAACCCGACCCGAAGCGATGCTGGCGGATTGTTGAAGAAGTCGCGAGCATCGTCGATGGCGCTGCCCGCAAAGCAGCCGGTGATTTTGTAGATCGCCGGGGAATCATCCAATCCGCTGATGCCGCAATTGCGCCGCTGATCGACGAATACTTTGCCATACACCCGCTGGAGAAGCCGCTCATCGAGGACACGGTGAAGGTGACGATCCCCAGTATTCAGCCGACCCATAAGCGTATGCCCGTTCCCACCGTTGTGCCCAGTACACCCGCACAGCGGGAGGCGTACCGTGATCGTGTCTGCGCCATGCTGAACAGTTGGGGCAAGCGAGGAGAATACAAGGTGCAAGGCGCTGTGCATGCCTCCGAAACAATGGGCGTGGGCATGGCTGTTCTTGAGAAGGTCGGCCGAACCGATGCCAAGCTACCGGCGAGCAACAACGGGCAAGACCTGCTAAAAGCACTAGAGCATTTTGCAAATTGATCTCCACATGATGTGTCGAATTTGGGAGAGTGTGTCGCGTCATGGAGGACCATTATGTCGAATGCACTCTCCGTCGATTTGCGGCGTCGGATACTGGAAGCGATTGACCAGGGTGTCAGTCAGTCTCAGGTGGCTCGCACGTATCGGGTCGACCGGAAAACAGTTTGGAGCCTAATTCACCATCGTCAGAAAACCGGATCTCTCGAACCGATCCGTGCTGGAGTGGGGCGAAAATCCAAAGTCGCCCATCGTCAAGCGGACATCAGGCAGGCCATTGCAGACAATTCCAGCCTGACGTTGCAGTCCCTGATTGATCAGTTAGGGTTGGCCATCTCTGTTTCAGCATTGAGTCGCACCTTGCGTCGTTGGGGAATCCGGCTCAAAAAAAGTTCTGCACGCCTCAGAACAGCAACGTCCTGACGTGAAAGAGAAGCGTCGCTGGTGGGGGATTCTGGTTCGCCCCAAGCCCCAGCAGAGGCTCATCTTTCTCGATGAAACCGGGGCCAACACGAAGATGGCCCGACTTTACGGTTGGGGGAACAAGTCGGAACGTGTCCGCAGTCAGGTGCCACATGGGCACTGGAAAACGATCACATTCATTGCCGCACTCCGCTGCACCGGCGTGACGGCCCCCATGGTGCTGGATGGCCCCATGAATCGGGAATCATTTCTGGCGTACATCCAGCAGTGTCTGGTTCCGACATTGAATCGCAAAGAGATTGTGGTGCTGGACAATCTCCCTTGTCACAAACAGCCAGAAGTCATTCAAGCCATTGAAGCGGTCGGGGCCAGCGTCTTTTATCTGCCGCCTTATTCACCGGATTTCAATCCGATTGAGAAAGCGTTCTCGAAGCTGAAAGCACTCCTCCGCAAATTCGCCGAACGGACCATTGAGAACCTCTGGAAGCGAATCGGAGCCCTCATCGAAACCTTCACTCCCAATGAATGCCGAAACTATTTCCTGAGTTGCGGATACAGGGGAAGTTAAAATGCAAATTGCTCTAGATCATCTCAGAAAGGTATATCCCCAAAAACTGGCGACGCTTGATGTAGTGCGGGGTCTGCTGGTCTTCGACAAGAACAAACTTTATGTCGTGAAGCCAATCAGTCAGCGGCACTGGACTCAAACGGCGGCAATGAACGACGCCGACGAAATCGCGGGGACGATCCTGATGCGACCCTCAAAGGAGGGCGCATGACAGCATTAGGATCGCCCGAAGAGTGGGTCGATTTCATCGAAACACAAGTGCCTGACATACTCACATTGGTGATCGAAACTTGGGAAAGCATGCCGCCACCTGCCGGAAACGAGTTGGAAGACGCGGTATCGGAGAGCTTGTGTCGGGCGCTTCGGCAATCAAGAAACAGTTGCGACCTTCCCTTTCGGATCGACACTCAGTTGGTGGAACTTGATCCGGCCGCAGGGCAGGATCAAGGCCGAATGGACATCGTGTTCTCCCCGATGTATCCACGAGAGAACATCTATTTTGCGCTGGAATGTAAGCGGCTCAATGTCCGAGGAACGGATGGCGTTCGCCCGTACTTCGCCGAATACGTGCGTTTCGGAATGCTGCGTTTTGTGCGAGGCCAGTACGCCAGTGCCGTTCGTCACGGCGGTATGCTCGCATTCGTTCTGGATGGGGATGTTGCAAGAGCGGTCACGGGAGTTGAAGGCAACATTCGTGAGAGTCTGGGAGAACTGGGAATGGACGCTGACGATGGCTTTCAGGCATCTACAAGGCGTCCAGCGGATGGCCGGGTACGCGAAACCCGCCATCGGCGCAATGGCCAGACCCTCCCTTTTGTCATCCAGCACCTGTTCATGGCGGGAGACCCGAACGCACCGTTGCGGCCGGAGAACCCTCCCGCGAGACAGGCGGTCGCAAAGAAGAAAGCAGTCAAGCGGCAGTCCCGCAGGAAACCGATCAACTGAGGTGCTGTGATGAGTCAGAAGTGCGTCGCAACGTGTGTGGAAAGGATCAGGATGTCAGTTACTAGTGGTTGCGTTCCACTTGCTTCCGGTAGCCCACACGACCAGAGCGGTGACGATTGATGCTATTGCGCCGCACGAAGGTCAACCAAATACTGAAAGTCGCTGCGAAGCGAGAAAAGACTGCTACCAAACAAGATCCGCCCGCTGCGGCGAAAGGTAGTCATACCCAAAGCCTCCCTGATATTTTGGCCGAATTCAATTGGCAGGCCCGAGAAGGACTTGTAAGGTTGTGACGTAGGCGTATAAGCAGTAAGGTGAACCTCTATGTCAACTGGAACATTTATTCTCCACTCTCACAATACGCCGGCAGGTGATCAGCCTGAAGCGATTGCTCGGCTAATCGCCGGTATCGAATCGGGAGCCTCACATCAGACCCTCAAGGGCATCACAGGTTCGGGAAAGACGTTCACCATGGCGAACGTCATCCATCGCCTGAAAAGACCCACGCTCATCCTCGCACCGAACAAGACTCTCACGGCGCAGCTTTATGACGAAATGAAGCATTTCTTTCCCGAGAATGCCGTGGAGTATTTCGTTTCCTACTACGATTACTTCCAGCCGGAAATCTATGTTCCCGGAAGTGACCGCTTCATCGAAAAGGACTCGGCGATCAATGAGCACTTGGAAAGGCTGCGACTTTCCACCACCAAGTCCCTGATCGAGCGCCGCGACACCATCGTCGTTGCCTCGGTGTCGTCCATTTATGGTCTCGGTAATCCGGAAGCCTATCGGGCGCTCCAGGTACCACTTGCGCCGGGCATGGCTTACAAAAAGGATGTCCTGATCCAACGCCTGGAACGGCTGTCATATGGCCAAGCTGGGCGGACTTTGAAGCGGGGAACCTATCGGATCGACGGTGATGTGATCGATACCTTCCCTGCCGATTCCGAGTCCAAAGCCATCCGCATAACTTTGTCCAAAGGTAAGGTTAGCTCCCTTGAGTGGATTGACCCTGTTTCTGGCGAGCACCTCGAAGAATGCACTCAGTACTTGGTATCGCCGAAAACACTTTTTTCGCCTTCGACTGACCAGGTGGAGACGGCTGCGGCGAAGATCCAGGAAGAGTTGGAAGGACGCGTGGAGCAACTCACTCGCGAAAATCGGCTCGCCGAGGCGGACAGGCTCTATGAGCGAGTGACCCATGACGTGGAAATGTTACGGAGTGTTGGCTACTGCTCCGGAGTTGAAAACTATGCCTGCTACCTGAGCGGACGTGATCCCCAACTGCCGCCGATTACTTTGCTCGATTACCTCCCCAAAGACGGGCTGTTGTTTGTCGACGAATCGCATGTGATGGTTCCGCAGATCGCGGCGATGTATCGAGGCGACCAGAGCCGTAAGGACACTCTCATCGACTATGGGTTTCGGCTCCCGTCCTCCAAGGACAATCACCCGCTGAGCTTTGCGCAATTCGAAGCGATCAAGCCGCAGACCATTTTCATTTCCGCCACGCCGGGCGAGTATGAGTTGAAAGTCTCAAAAGATGTGGTCGATCAGATTGTCAGGCCTACCGGACTTCTCGACCCGGAAGTGGAGGTTCGCCCCTTAGAGGGGAGTATGGATGACCTTCTCACCGAAATTCAAAACTGCGTAACGGCGAAGAATCGTGTTTTGATTACGACGCTCACGAAAGTCAGTGCGGAGGAGCTTCATGAATTCATCGCAAGCAAAGGCTATCGGGTTCGCTACCTGCACTCCGATATCAAGACTGCCGAACGGGCCGAAATCCTGAATGGTTTGCGAGCCGGAGAGTTCGACGTGCTGATCGGTATCAGCCTGTTAAGGGAAGGCTTGGACATTCCCGAAGCCGCGTTGATCGCGATCCTCGACGCAGACCGTGCGGGCTTCTTGCGCTCCGCCCAGGCGCTGATTCAGATGATTGGTCGTGTCGCTCGCAATGTTCATGGCAAGGCCATCCTCTATGCGGATACTACGACTCCGGCGATGAAACAGGCAATCGACGAAACGAACCGTCGCCGAAAACGGCAGATCGCATACAACAAGGCGAATCACATCACTCCGACCTCTTCCGTGAGAAAGCTGGCGGCTGAAGGAGATGAAGAAGCCAAGGCGTTCACCCATCCCGCTGAGTTTTGCAAGAGTCTCGAAGAGCTATGTGATCGAATCACTGAACAGGAGCAACAGCTTCTTGTCGCGGATGACGCTGGCAACGAGAGCCAGCGGGAAAAAATCCGCCGACGGTTGGACCGCCTGTATCGCCAATTCATCTACGTGTGACAGGCCGTCCTGGTTACCAAAAACGAGAGTGCATGCTCGGAATGCCGTCAAGTTGAACGCAAATCAAGACTTGTCATTTCGGGAAACTCTGCATCGTTCGCGAGCGTTGAATGTCAACGCTCATTTTTGACAGAATTATGTGCTCGATCGTTTATCTTTGACGGACATCGGCTACTTGTTGCTTCTATCGTGGCTCAGCTTTAAGGCCGGTTTCAAGTACACCGCAGTTGGACTCTCCGCCAAGTTGGCGACTTCGTCGGGTGTGCCACTGGCGATGATTCGGCCGCCTTCTTCACCCGCTCCAGGACCAAGATCGATTACCCAGTCCACCTGTGCGATCACCCGCATGTCGTGTTCGACGACGACTACTGTGTTACCGGCGTCGACGAGGCCTTGTAAATGATGCATCAACCGATCGATGTCGGCAGGATGAAGGCCAGCAGTCGGCTCATCGAGAATATACAGCGTATTGCCACGCTGCGCGCGTTGGAGTTCGGTCGCCAACTTGATCCGCTGCGCTTCGCCACCCGAGAGTTCCGTCGCGGGCTGCCCCAGTCGCAGATAGCCAAGTCCTATCTCGCGTAGCACGTCGAGCGGCCGCAGCACTTGCGGTTCATCGCCGAAGAACCGACAAGCTTCGTCGACGGTCATCTCCAGCACTTGTGCGATGTTGCGGCCGTGCCATTCGACTTCGAGCGTCTGCGGATTGTACCGGGTGCCGTGACAGGTCGAGCAGGGCGCGTAGACGCTAGGGAGGAACAACAACTCAACCATCACAAAGCCTTCACCCTCGCAGGTCGGACAACGTCCCTCAGTGACGTTGAACGAGAACCTGCCTACGCCGTAGCGCCGACGTTTTGCCATCGGGGTTTCGGAAAAAAGACGACGAACATGATCGAACAGGCCGCTATAGGTTGCCAAATTCGAGCGCGGCGTTCGCCCGATCGGCTTCTGGTCTACCTGAACAAGGCGGCGAATGTGTTCCATGCCGTCCACAATACGCCCTTCAGCGGCTGATTGACGGTCTATGAGCAGTGAATCAACCTCATCCTCGTCTGGAGCAGCAAGTGGCCGCCCGAGACGCTCGCTCACCAGTTCAGGTAAAGCTTGGCTAACGAGACTAGACTTGCCCGAGCCGGAAACTCCTGTGACAGCGGTCAAGCAGGCAATTGGGAACGCCACGTCGATGCCACGCAGGTTATTGCGTCTCATGCCTTCGAGTAGCAACCACCCTCTAGGCACTCGCAGCGTCCGCTCAACCGTAGTCGGTATGTCGAATAAGTAGCGACGCGTTATTGAGGCATCGACATCGTTCAGCCCTGCGGGCGGCCCGCTGTAAAGAATGCTTCCCCCCTTCTCGCCAGCGACCGGCCCAACATCCACCAGCCATTCGGCTTGGCGGATGAGATCGAGATCATGTTCGACCACAAAGAGCGAGTTGCCCGAGGACTTGAGTCGCTGGAGGATTGCGAGCAATGCCTCACCGTCCGCCGGATGCAGCCCCGCCGATGGTTCGTCGAGTACATAGACCACGCCAAATAATTCCGAGGACAATTGGGTGGCCAGCCGCAGGCGTTGCAATTCGCCCGACGATAACGTCGGCGTGCTGCGGTCCATCGAAAGATAGCCGAGCCCAAGATCGATGAGCGGCGCGAGGCGTTCGAGCAATTCAGAAGCTAATCGCTGGGCCGCGATGAGTTTTTCTTCAGAGAGGTTTGGAGTGCGTCGCACATCCGGAGCACTCTTATGCGCCGATCCGCCTGCAGCCACCCGACGCTCGATGGCGGCCGTGCGAGCCTTCTTGCCGAGAACGTGGTCCGATAAATTTGCACCGCCCACGCCGAGTTGCCCATGCGCGATGGGCGTTAGCAGTGCTCTGAGTTTTAGGAACGACAGATCCCCGAGTTCGGCGATGTCGAGCCCCGCAAACTTCACCGATAGGGCTGCGCGCGTCAACCGCTTCCCCTGACACGTCGAGCAGTCTCGGCCGACAATGAATCGCGACACGCGTTTTTTCATCAACGCGCTTTTCGTATTGGCGAACGTCTCCAAGACGTAGCGGCGGGCGCTCGTGAACGTACCCTGATAGCTCGGCTCCATACGGCTCTTGACGGCGGCTCGCGTTTCCTGCGGCGTGAAGCCCGCGTACACCGGTACGGTCGGTTGCTCGTCCGTGAACAGAATCCAATCGCGGTCCTTCTTCGCCAAATCGCGCCAAGGAGTGTCGACATCGTACCCAAGCGATACCAAAATATCGCGTAGATTCTGGCCGTGCCACGCTGGCGGCCAGGCCGCGATCGCGCGCTCACGAATAGTCAGCGAATCGTCGAGCACCATCGATTTTTCGTTCGCATCGTAGACCCTCCCTAGTCCATGGCAGGTTGGGCACGCCCCCTGCACAGTATTCGGCGAAAAATCCTCCGCATAGAGCATCGGCTGATTTCGCGGATATTCGCCCGCGCGGGAGTAAAGCATGCGGACCAGGCTGGACAGCGTCGTGACACTGCCGACTGACGACCGTGCGTTCGGAGAACTCCGCTGCTGCTGAAGTGCCACTGCGGGGGGCAAACCAGTAATTGAATTCACTTCCGGAACGCCAGCCTGGTCGATTAATCGCCGCGCGTAGGGAGCGACTGATTCAAAGTATCGGCGTTGCGCTTCGGCGTAGAGCGTGCCGAATGCGAGCGAAGACTTGCCGGAGCCGGAGATTCCTGTAAACACAACGAACGCGTTGCGCGGAATGTCGACATTCACGTTCTTCAGATTGTTTTCACGCGCGCCTCGCACCTGTACGCAATCGGATCGTTCCGTCAGTTCATTGCGAGCAGCGGCCGATGGGGTGGATGAGTTTCTGATGTCTTGCATGTGCTGGAGCGTCCTTCAGGCATACTGTGGGGGAGTATGTGCATCTTGGTATGGTACGACTCCGGCTGTGAATAGGCAAATAGAGTGTTTCGCTGTTCAAGAACGCCCTGCCGCTACTCGGAATGAATACCATTCGGCACCGGATTCGCGATTCTCGCTTGAAAAACTGGCCCCGAATGAGGTTAATGGGCTAGTTGGCAAGCCCAAGTTGTGTTCGAGCAACGAATTACGCGCGAGGTGACCGTGCGGGCTTCTCTTGCCTGCACTTGAATGGTTGAGGCTTATCAACCGGTTGAAGAATTGCTGTCAGCCTCCTCCGCACGGCAACGGTTCGTTAGAATCCGTCGATAGAGGATTTCGAGCACTCCGCAGGGACGATTCGATGACGCGGGAACGACACGGCGGTGAGCGGCAGGATGGGCCTTCTGCATCGACGGCCCCACGGTGGCGGCGCGCCTTTTGCTCCAGGGGGCTTGCCGATCAAATTCTCGTCGGTCTGATCGCTGAATTAAGTTGTCAACGGCCCATTGCCAGTGCGTGATCAGCCGTCGTTGCAATGACCTATAATTCTAATGGCAGTTATGCCCCATAGGACGCCTCAGACGGAGCTTGTGAAATTCCATGCCATACACACCTGAAGAAAGGAAGCGGGCTGTCACACGCCTTCGCCGCATTCGGGGGCAAGCGGAAGCCCTGATACGTGCCGTCGAGGCGGGCACAAATTGTGCTGATTTGTTGCAGCAGATCGTCGCCATGCGGGGGGCGACGAATGGTTTGGTAGCGGAGGTCTTTGAGAGCTACCTGCGAGCAACATTCGGCAGTGTCGATGAAGCCGGGAAGTGGCACCCCAACAATGACGTTGCTGAAGATATCGAGGCGGTCATGAAAATCATGCGAACCCACATGAAATGAGTACATGGATCATCGGTCCTCGCGAGGTTGGAGGGGAGCAGTTAGGTAGTGGACGACCCGCGAACCGTCATGGCAGGTGAGGTGTCGTCAGCCACACTATCCAAAAAAGTGGCCGATGGCACGAAGAACAGGTTTCCGGTAACAGCACGGCTGAAATCCAGTAACCGGTCATAATTTCCTGGGGGCTTGCCGACGAACATGTTCTCCAACATCTGCTCGATGGTCCTGGGAGAACGGCTGTAGCCGATGAAATAGGTACCGAATTCACCTCCGGCTCGGCCGAAGGGCATGTTGTCCCGCAGAATCTTGACCTCCTGGCCGTTTTCCACGACTTTCGTAAGGACATTGTGTGCGTACGGAGCCTTCTTGGCGTCAACGGTTTCGACGTCCGACAGTTTGGCGCGGCCAATGATGCGCTCCTGTTCCTCCGTTGAGAGCGCGTTCCATCCGGCCAAATCATGCAAGTACTTTTGCACGATCACATAGCTTCCACCGGTAAACGCCGTATCTTCTTCTCCGACGAGCGTGGAGTCTGGCGCAAGCTGTCCGGTTGGATTTTCCGTTCCATCGACAAAGCCCAAGAGGTCGCGGGCGTCGAAGTAACGAAAGCCATGAACCTCATCCACCATGGAAATCGCGTCTCCCAGATATGTCGCGATCTGCGTCCCCAGCTCGAAGCAAAGGTCGAAGTGCTGGGCGCGAATGTGGAACAAGAGATCGCCAGGTGTGGCGACGGCCTGGCGTTCTGGGGTGAGGATCTCGCGAAACGGGTGCAACTCCTTCGGTCGCAGTGGACCGAAGATGCGATCCCACGCTCCGCTTCCGATCCCCATCACACAAGACAGACCGGGCTCCGCTGCGCGAAAGCCCACGGCACGGGCGAGCGCAGAGAGGTCACTGCACAATGAGCGAACCCTCTCCCTCGAATCAGCACCGGGGTGAATGGTGGCGACCAGAAAGAGCGCAGCTCGCGTTAAAGGTGCGTTGACTGGCTGTGGAACTGGACGCTCTGTCATCATTTCATTACTCAGAAAATACTGTGGAGCGACCCGCCGAGCACTTCGGTGACATTAGGAGCGAGTCCGGGCGATCAAGCGCCGAACCGACTCGCACGATCTTCCAAAAGTTCGAAACCCGCCAACAGTCACTTGCGCAACGATTGGCGGGTTCGAGACGGCTGATAAACTGATTCAGACCTCGTTGCGACTGTGGTTCTGCACGAAGAAATTGCACAAGAGGCTTATGCAGACTTTTTGACGCTCCCGTGCGGATCGATGACGAATTTCTTTGGCGAGCCCTCGCTGAACGTCGCGTAGGCTTTCGGCGCGTCCTCCAGGCTAATGACCTCGGTGTTGAGCATTGCGCTCAGATAGGGCATCCGGTCCCATAAAATCGCCATCATGAGATCCCGGTTGTAGTGCATAATTGGTGCTTGCCCGGCGGTCATTTTCGGCGACTTGATCCAAGCCTTGCCGAAATCAATGGGAAGCTGACCACGCTTCGTCAGCTCTGTACTTGCTCCTGGGTCGGGATGGGCATAGATACCGGGGATGCCGATCGCTCCTCCTGCCCGCACCACTTCAAGCAGCGTGTTGACGACCGCGTCAGAGTGTTCCTTGTTCGCATCGGGACCGTTGCCGTGGGCCTCAAGCCCAACGCAGTCAACGCCACAGTCCACTTCGCGTTTACCAAGGATCGCCTCGATCTGGTCCGCGACCGGCGTGTCGAGATTGAGATTGACAATCTCGCAACCGTTTTTCTTCACCAAATCCAGCCGTGCCAGGTTGTGATCAGCCACGATGATGCAAGACGCCCCAAGCAAACGGGCTCCCGCAGCGGCGCAACGTCCAACCGGACCGGCACCGGCGATGTAGACGGTCGAGCCCACCTTTGCCCCGGCCTCGATCAAGCCGTGGAAGCCTGTCGGCAGGATGTCGGACAACAGCGTGAGATCGCGAATCTTCTCCATCGCCTGCTGCGCATCTGGGAATGCCAGCAAGTTCCAGTCGGCGTATGGCACCATCAGATAGTCGGACTGGCCACCCTGCCAGCCACCAAGGTTGAACCCATACGCGCCGCAATCAACCTCGTCGTTGACGTTGAGGCAGACATCGGTATGCCGTTCCTTGCAGTTGCGGCAACGGCCGCAGGAGACGTTGAACGGTACGGAGCAGATGTCGCCTTTCTTGATGAATTCCACGTCCGGACCGACTTCGATGACTTCACCAGTCATCTCATGTCCCATCACCATCCCCTTCGGCGCGGAGAAGCGACCGTGATAGATATGTTGGTCGCTGCCGCAGATGTTGGTCGTCACGATCTTTAGAATCGCACCGTGATTGGCCTTCTTTCCCTTCGGCGTTACCAGCTTGGGGTAGTCAAAAGTCTGCAACTCCATCTTCCGAGGGCCCTGAAAGGTAATTACGCGATTTCCACTGGCCATGATTCATCCTCCTTTGAGATGGAGCGATCCGGTTGGGATGAGAATCGTCCCGATGGATCGGATCGCAGATACTCCCCACCAGTATATGGCCGGACAAGAGTTTTGCAAGAACATTCTGCGATTGAGCAAAAAGACTGAGAAACACGCGTACTTGCGTTCACAGTGCATTGGCGTTGCTCATGGCAACCGATGAGCGTGCTGCACCGTGGTTGAAAGCCACTACGTCAAAAAAACTGGTTTGTTGCCGTCGGTGTTTGTTTTGTTCATGCCGATATTGCTGTGGGCCAGTGCCGCCACACTTTTGCGCGAGGCTTCCGTGCCTTTGAACTTCTCGTAGCGTTCGGTTGAGGTCCGGGAAGGAAGCGAGGGTATTCCTGAGAGACGACACGCTGCGGAGTTCCGATCTACACCCCGGACGCCAGCCGCGCGATGGCCGTCCTCGGCAACTCACCCGATGCCTACCAGCAGACGTGGCACCTTCCCATCGACGACAACGGTTTGACATACAGCGAATTCAGCAGGCTGGCGGCGGAAATACTCGGCGTTCCTGGCCGCTACAAGATTCTCAAGCGATGGCAGCTTTGGCTGGCCAGCCTATTGAGCCGGAAGGCCCGCGACGCTTCGGAGTTGCTGCCACGCTATGAAGTGGTCAACATCTTCGTAACTGACAAATTCAAGCGGCGTTTTCCCGATTTTCGCGTCACAACATTTCGAGAAGGACTCAATGTGGTTCGCGACGAAAGAATCAGCTCTTGATGTCTCGCGAGATCAATTAGCCAAAGGCTGTCTGCGGCGTGTAACATCAGAAGGATGATTGCCTTCCGTCATCCAGCCGCCGCCTTAGCCCGGCTTCCCAGCCCAGAATCCCGGCGACAAAAAGTTCTAACGGTGTCCTGTCACCCCGACCCTGATCAACGCGATTGGATGAGCGGCATTGTCGAGGGAACAAATTTGAGGTGGCGTGCTCAAACCGCGCCAATAAAGTGAACATGCATATCCTATAAACATAACTTCCGCTCGGTTACGGATTTCTTGCGCAAGATTCCGCACACGGCACTGACGCACGATGTCCTGACAACCTCAGATTAAGGTGGCGAGGCGGTCGACGCGTTCTTTGGCTTCGACGAGGAAAAGCTGGCGATCGTCTTTGTAACGGGAGCCGCTGCAGAACACTTCGAGTCCCAGAGTTCCGGTGTAATGCGGGTTCTTGCGGAGCACTTCGCCGAATTTCTTCCAGTCGACGCTCCCCTCATAGGGCAGTTGATGACGGTCAGCGTCTCCCGGGTTATCGTGCAGGTGCAGGATGCAGAGTCGGGACGGATTGTTTTCAAGAATTTCGAAGCCGGGTGATTTCACGTTTTCGTGTCCGGTGTCGTAAGTCAGACCAATCGTCTCGCTTGTGAAATGTCCCAGAAACTTTGTCAGGACTTCGTCGTAGTCTTTGCGCTGCCCATTCTCGAGCCCGATCTTCACCTTTCGGGCGGCGGCATATTCTTCCAGAACCTTCACGCTTTCAATGCCATTCAAGAGCATCTGATCCCGCTTTTCATCGTGCGGAATATCGTAGGGAAGCAGCAGGTGCAGCGTCATCGCAGGAATGCTCAACGCTTGAGCGGCGTCGAGAGCTTTCTGGCACTGTTTAACGCCATCCAGTCGGTTGCTTTCATCGAGCGAGAAGAGTCGGTCACCTTGCGGAGAGGGGGCGTGAATCCAGTCGATCGTCAGGTTATAGCGGTGCAGCAGTTTCTCGATTGCAGACACCCCTTCTGGAGTGTCGTACTGACAGTACTTTGCCCCGTCGATCGAGATGATGTCGAACCCAACGTCCTTAATTCGGGCGACTGCCTCAGCAAACGGAATTTTGTTATCAAACCCGCAGTTCATCGACGTCTTGAGCTTTGGCACGGGCGTTTCCGCGGCCGTCGAGATACGACCGCTTTGAAGTGCGAAGAATGTTGCACCAGCCAGGCTACCCAAAAATTCGCGACGGTCGAGACGCATGATTTCTCCAAAGCAGAATCACTGATCGAGGCCACATTACGAACGCATTACAGAAAAACAATCTTCTCACTACTGCAGAATATCCACAGCTGTGCCACGTTCCCTGTGCGCCCGACGATACTGCTTAATTCACTAAGCAGCAATCTGAAACTCAGATTGCAAACTTCCCCAACTCGTACCGCCCGCCGCCACAAAAGCAGCACCTAAAGATTCATCTCTCAACCGGAACTTCTGGCATAATTTCCCCGCCGGAAATATTCGTTCCCCCCGCCTCAAGCCTACGGGCAAAAACGCAGGCATTGCTCAATTCTTTTCACTCCATTGCGCCAAGCCTCAAGAAACTCAATCCCAAGAGCAGTGAACACTTAGAACGTCCTCTTCTTCTGCTGGCAGTTCCCCAAAAGCGTTTCTATGATCGTATCGCCAATGACTGAATCGTATACCACTAGTTCCAATAAGACTCATTGGCCGGTCATTTTTGCTAGTCATAAGGGGAGTATTCATGTTGACGTTAACAGGTGCAAAAACGCATCGGCGGGCAAAAGGCGCATTCACGCTGATTGAGCTGCTGGTCGTGATCGCGATCATTGCCATTCTGATCGCCCTGCTTCTCCCTGCCGTGCAACAGGCGCGTGAAGCCGCTCGACGCAGCCAGTGTAAGAACCATCTGAAACAGATCGGCCTGGCCCTGCACAACTATCACGACACGCATCTCACCTTCCCACCTGGTTCCAATGGTGGATCGACAACAGCAGAAGTGCCGTTTCTCGTTCCAAACTGGCGTCTGCATCTCTTCCCACAGATTGAACAGACTGCGCTCTACAACAAGCTGGACTTCATGTCTGCAACCCGAAACTTTGCAGGGAGCGGTTCGACGACGAACAGCAACTTGCTGGGCGGCCACGTCGTGCCAATTTACGCGTGCCCTTCCAGCTCTCTGGATCCGAATGGAACCCCACTTCCGAGCGGGGCCCAAAATGTGAAGCGTATTCAGGTTCCGATGTACGTTGGTGTCGCAGGGGCATCGATCGGAAGTGCCCCGGAGTTTCCTGTTGGGAAGAATGTCGGATTCGCAAACAGCTACGGAATCTATACCAACAACGGCATGTTGCAGTGGAACTACAGCGTTCGGATGAAGGACTGTACTGACGGCACATCAAACACCTTAATCGTCGCCGAACAGTCCGGAATGGTAGGAACCTCAGATATTCGTTCAGGCTATTATGGCGGCTACATCGGCGCGACCTTCCCTTCACCAGTGACATCGACCGCTCAAACCGCTCCCGGAATTGGTTCGATTGTCTGGTCTGTGGGGCTCTCCAGCTTCCGCTTGAGACTGAACCCAACGAGTGCTTCGACCGGTTCAACCAACTCTTACAATCCAAATACCGCGTGGAACTCAATGCACACTGGCGGGATTCATGCACTCCTGTCAGACGGTGCAGTGCGATTCATCTCTGAGAACTCAGACATGGACACACTCAGAAGCCTCGCAGCTCGTAACGATGGTCTGGTTGTAGGAGAGTTCTAGAGCAGTTTGCTCTACCGAGTGCCCGCGCAGCGGAAGCGTGGAAATGATTTCGCAAGGTGTTCTAGACCAGCCAGGTCCAGAACTCCGTTTCCAGGTGCTCGTGTGCGAGAGACTCGATTGTTGAGAGTCTGAAGAATCAATTCTTGAAAACGATGACGCAGAAGCACCGCTGTGCTCTCCAACCGGTTTGTGCAGCGGTGTCTCTGTTTTGGAGCTTGTGGAAATGCTTACGATGAAAAGCTTGTTGGCAAGTTTGGTTTTGGTCGCCGGGTTGTGCTCACTGCAGGGCTGCGGAAGTGGCCGCGATACTTCTCCGACTGGAACCGTCACTGGGAAAGTCACACTTGGTGATCAACCACTCTCGTCTGTGATTGTCGAATTCTTCTCAAGTGAGCTTGGGGCCGGCTCGATAGGGGTGACTCAGGAAGACGGGACTTACAAGACCGACGGAACATTGCCGATCGGGAAATATGCCGTAACAGTCAATCAACAGCCGCCAGAGCCAGGCCAACCAGAGAACAAATCAAATCAAGTCCCGAAGAAGTACGTTTCAGCAAAAACGTCAGGACTGGGATTCGAAGTGACCGGCGGTGAAAACGTCATCGACATCGCTTTAGAGAAGTAACTCTTCTCCCACACTGCGAAGAACCAACGGATTTCAGACCACCCGCTCTCTCGGCAGGTGGTCTTTTTATTTGACGAGAAGCGAATCTCAACCGATAGCGCCCTGATGACAGTTCAGCTTAAAGAGCGAACTATTTTCCACCTGGCTTACGCCCGGCCAGAATTTCGGCGATATGCATCACGGCGATTGGCTTCTTCTGACGGCGAATCAATCCGTCAAGGTGCATCAGACAGGACATGTCACCTGCCGTGATCACTTCCGCCCCGGCCTGCTGATGATCCGCAATCCGGTCGTTCCCCATCATGCAGGAAACGGCCTCTTCGGCAACAGCGAATGTCCCCCCGAAACCGCAGCACTCATCAGGGCGTTGCAGATCGACGAGCGTAATTCCGTTCATCTGGCGAAGCAGTGATTCTGCTTTATTCTCCAGAGTCACCATCCGTTCCGAGCAGCTGCCCAGACGCAATTCACGTAACCCGTGACAGCTGTTATGCAGCCCGACGCGATATGGAAACGACCGGTTCTCGAATTTCACCTTGAGAACATCAATCAGAAATTGGGTCAGCTCATACGTTTTGTTTTGAACTGCTGTGTAAGCAGGATCATGTTCTCGGAAGAACTGTTCATAATGGTGGGTCACCATCGCAGTACAGCTTCCAGACGGACAGACAATCGCGTCGTATTCCTGGAAGATCTCAACGAAGCGTCTGGCAAGAGGGGCCGCATCGTCGATGCACCCTGTATTCGCCATCGGCTGCCCACAACATGTCTGAGCTTCCGGGTAATCGACAGTGCATCCAAACTGCTCAAGCAGTTCGAGCGTCGCCATGCCAACGTCAGGATACATCTGGTCGACATAACATGGGACGAACAGGCCAACTCGCATGACTGCCTTTATCTCGATATCAGAATGAAAAACTCAGGACAGCTTCCCGTCCGGCCCATAGTCAAACGCAAAAATTTCATCGAGTCCGGCCGTCCAGGGGAGCGGCAGACATTCGCCAGACAACACTTTCAGTTCCTTCTCCACCCGTGTCAACCAACGAGACTCATCGACACAGACCGCAGCTGGCCAATACTGCCGCGTTCGCCCATACGAGGAGCACCAGGGCCCCTGACAAACAATCAGTCGCGTCAGAGGAATGGCATTCAGCAAACTCAAAATGTCTGATAAAGGGTACTCGTCAGGGGAATGCTGAAAAACAATGACCAGATCTGCCTGAGGAGCCAATGTTTGAGCCGAAGGAAGATCAACCACTGTGCAGATGCTTCCGGCATGAACCGATACGGCTGCGACAACAGCCTCCATCCCGGTGGAATCTCCAATGAGCAGCAATGACTCAATCATGGACTCGACCATTGTCTCAATCATGATGCTGCTGGCTTCGCTGCCGCAGAGTCTGCAGCTCCTCGACGAAATCGTTCACATCCTGAAATGAGCGATAAACCGACGCAAACCGCACGAATGCCACTTGATCAATCCGCCGCAATTCTTCGCAGACTTTTTCGCCAATGAATCGCGACGGGACTTCACGGTCGAATGTCTCATAAACGCAGAACTCGACATTGTTCAGGATGCTTTCAACCTGATCAGGGCTGATCGGACGTTTGTAGCAGGCCTTTTCAATCCCCTGCCGCATTCGTTCTCGATCAAACGGGACCCGCGAACCGTCCTTCTTGATCACCTTGAGCGGTGATTCTTCCATCTTCTCGTAGGTCGTAAAACGGCGCCCGCAGTGCAAACACTCACGGCGGCGGCGGATCACGAATTCCTGGCTGCCACGAGAGTCAACCACTTTGCTTTCGCCTTGACGGCAGAACGGGCACAACATGAATTCGTCTCACTTCACCCGCCGACAAGCTGGCAGATAATCCTGATTGACTGAGAGTTAAGCTATTTCACGCATCACCGGCTGGCGATTCAAGCCTGCAGCGAGACCTCCAGAATAGCATAATTTCGCATCGAAGAGCATTCCCGACTCGGACCGCTCGTACTCAGATTTCGTGCTGGCGAAACCAATCCTGCCTACCTGCGCGACCCGATTTCATCAATCTGCTGTTGCAGCTTCTTTTTGATGCGGCCTTCCTGCTGCTGCAAAAGCTCTTCAATGACTTTTCGGGAAGCGTCCCCGATCACCGTGGCCGTACTCCCGCCGATCACGCCAACTCGATGAAGATTAAGATCTCGCAGTTTCAAATCCAGCGATGCAACCTGAGGACTTAACTCGAGTCGCGGCAACGGAGAATCCAGCGAAAACTTGAATTGCGGCTTCGTATCAAGCACGAGTCTTAATTGCAGTTTCGCATCCGAAGTCGTCGTCCCGTTTACCCCTTTAACTCCATATGTCCACAGCACAAATGTCGTTTCGCATCGTGCTTTCAGATCAATCTGAATGGTAAAGCGAATCGACTGATCTGCGCCGGTCTCCTGATGAAGATGGACGTCGAACGTTTCCTCTGGCTGAATCAGCTTGGCTTTATAACGATGCCAGAACCCGTGATTCACATCCCGTTCACGTTTGGAGATTCGCAATCCGCGAACGCGAACGCCATCAAATCTGGAAGTCGTGTCTCCCCAATTCTTTTCGTCGACGAACTCTTCTGAAAGTGCCTGCAACAAGCAAAGCCGGATGACATCCCCCATCGTCTCAGGAGGCCTGGCCGGAGAACCCTCTCCTTCCGGTTTCAAAGCCAGTTGAACTGTGGGAAGCAATTCCTGCGGCAAGTCGCCTGCCTGCACCAGAGTGGCAGTACAGAGGCAGATCATCAGCAATCGGCAGAGGAATGAAATAGAAAAAGACGAGGAAGCGAACTTCCTCGTCTTTCGAGTTTTCAATTGAATGCAGACTGTTGAATTCGCTGCAGAAATTTGATTTCGCAGCATGGATCGAACCAAATTCAACTCATTCAGGAATTTCATGTTTACCCCAATATCGGGGATCCACTCCATTCCCAATCCGTCTGCAATTCGAAGTTACTTAGCGTCCCACCACCAGCGGTTCGCCGGGAGGTTTGTCGCTTTCGCTTTGTTGGCAGTGACCTTCACTTCAGCTGATTCTGTCGCAACGGTTTCGTTGTTCAGAACAGCCAGTGCATCGGCTCGAACACCACCAGCAACCTGCAGAACAATGTCTTTACCGTTGTAAACACGGTGATTCACAACAGATTGGGTTTCTTTTGGAGTTGCAAAGGTCGCTGGGCGATAATCTCCGTTTGCAGCGAAGACTCCACGATCCCAGTTCGCCTGCTGATCCAGATGGTGATTCTGAATCATTGCGGCAACGAGTGCCAGATCAAAGATCCCCTGCAGTTCAGCAAAGACTTGATCCTGCTTTGCGAGCTGGCCGTAGTTCGCAGTGAAGTTCTGAGCGAACTGGCGGTTGATTGCTTCGGCTTTGCCAGATGCAACTCGCTCGCCGTTTGCAGTCAGGAACTCATTCTCAGACAGGCACTTCACACCTGATCCACGAATTTCGAATGCGGTGAAGTCAGCAGAGTGCACCACTGATTCACACTGCAGGGCCATCCACCAACGAAGTGCGTCCAGATTTCCGGAAGCAACGGTTGGATCTTTGGCCAGCAACTGGAAGTAGCTTGGAATTTCCTGTCCGCCGTTCAGCTTGCCGATTCCGATCAGCTTCATGCGGTAATCTGCTTCAACCATGACGCGAGCGACACGGCTGTCTGCAGGAATTCCGTCGACAGAGATGTCCTGATTTCCAAGAATCTGACCAACTTTGTTTGCCCAGCCGCGAACAGCGTTCGGGCTCAAAGAACCGCGTGACTGAGATTCAGTAACGAATTCCTGAACAGCTTTCAGGTTCTCTTTGCGTGGATCGATTGAGCAGGAGAAGTTGGCGTCACCACCGCGATCGAATGTCCGCATGACGGTCACAAGATCATCGAGTTGCAGCGTTGGAGCATCGGATTCCATTGCAACTGGTTGTCCGTCTTGACCATAGCGCCAGCCTTCAGCTGGTCCACCGATGACGATTTCATTCGACTCTGGATAAACCAGAACGAACTGAATTCGGGTCAAACCAGCCAGATTCTTCATGCTCTCAGTAGCGGATTTGCCCTGAGCCATACGAAGAGCGACTTCTTTTTCGAGTCGGGTCAGCGAGACCAGACGCAAGTTTGAAGGAGCTGCGAGGTCATCATTGAGCTGAGCACGGCGACCGTCAGTATGAATTGCTTCAACACGGCCGGTACGGTCTTCCTTCAGGCTGCTGGCGAGCACACCGTTTGGATCAACCATGATACCGCTGCGGTACGGGAAGACAGATGGAGCCAGGTCCGGGTCGGTTTCTTCCCAGTTTCCTTTCACAACTGCCTGAATCAGCATCGCCAGCATCATCAAGCTGGCGTCGGTTCCCCCGTTCAGCACCTGCTCACGAGCGATGTCGGCAACAGCTTCTTTACGGCCGCGAGATTCATCGAGAAGCGGCAACAGTGACTTGGCTGCTTCAGGGTTGCCGGCCTTTTTCTGGGCCTCAATGACCTGTTGAACCAGTGCATCACGTCCGTCTGCAGGGAGAGCGGCAGCAACGTCAGCAGCAGCCCCCATTTCACCTGATGCAAGCAACCCGGCAACGTCAGCCTGAGGAGTCGGTCCAGCAGCAAACACCTGAAGATTCAGGGAGCCAGCGAACATCGACAAAGCAGTCGCACCTGCGACCACTCTCCTTCGGAGACGTGCGGTCTGATGTTCTGACCGGGCAAAAACAAAAGTTGCACGCGTCATAGAGATTCGCTCCGCCAACGCCGTAATTCGGCAACTGAGGGACGCCCCAGTCCGGTCTGCAATCGTCAGGCAGCTGGAAATGGTCCCAAAACGATGAAAACTCGCTCGTACAGTTCGCTGCACGAGACGATTGAAGTGAATTTGAAGACCAGCACGTCAGTTTATGGGTGCAGGTCCGCCCGTTTTGCTGTTAACCCACAGAAAACGATTATCCATAGAATCGTCTTCTCGTATTCCATCGTCAAGAACATTAATAGGAATTGACTTCTGCGCGGGCAGGGTGAGGGAAAGTGGTCGAAAGAATAAGAACAGCCGGTATAATGAACCGGCCTAATTACACCAATCACACCCGACGCACCGTCTGGCGCGAATATTCCACAGGCAATCCCTGGGGGTTCCCGGCCGTTTTCTCCCTGATTCGGTCTATTTGCACCTGTCACGTCAGCTAAGTTTTCCTCCTGAGATGCCAGAGCTCCCTGAAGTCGAAACGATGGTTCGCGGAATTCGCTCCCAACTCGAAGGAGCGAAAATCATCGACGTTGCCCTGCCCCCATGTCATTGCCGGCCGATTCTGATCCAGCCGGAATTCCCTCAACTTCGAGCAACTTCGCAGGGACAAACCGTTCAGGCGGTGACCCGAAAAGCAAAACGGGTACTGATTCATCTTCAAAACGGCACCACTTTTGTCATTGAACCCCGAATGACAGGACTGATGCTGGTCGGCAATCCACCGGACGCAGAGCACCTGCGATTTGAATGGAAGCTAAAAACCGGCCGCACAGAGCATTCCATCTGGTTCTGGGATCGACGCGGATTGGGAACACTCCGCCTGATGACCGCTCAAGAATTCGAGAGCGAACTCGGCCCTGCCCGTCTTGGCCCAGACGCCCTGGAGTTGACAGCCGAACACCTTGTCTCAGTTCTTTCCCGAACCAGCCGCCCCATCAAGGTGGCCCTGCTCGACCAGAAGCTCATCGGGGGAATTGGAAATTTGTACGCGAGTGAAATTCTGCATCTGGCGAGAATTGCCCCCGACCTCCCGGCCAATCAACTGAATCGGCGACAGCTCGACAGGCTTCTCTCGGCGACGCTGTCGATTCTGCAGGAAGCAATTCTGTACGAAGGCTCAACGCTCGGAGACGGAACTTACCGCAACGCATTGAACAAGGACGGAAGCTACCAGAACAAGCACCGCGTCTATGCCCGCGAAGGAGAACAGTGCGTCTCCTGCAAGCGTGCCGAGATCGTTCGGATTGTCCAGGCACAGCGGAGCACGTTCTATTGTCCGAGATGCCAAAAGCCGTAACCCTGACTTCCGCTTAGCGCACTTCCAGCCACTCGCTCAGTAACGGTGTGATCTGCGTTTTGTCGCTCTGCTTTGCAGAGACCAAGAGTGCTTCCAGACGCGTGACCTGAGAATCGATCACAGGAAATGCCGCTTCCAGGGGTGGTTCAGCAGGAACCAACCGACTGACAATCTTTTCGATCAGTTCGGGAATCCCCTCATGTTGAATTGCCGAGACAGAAAGTGCCCCTGACGGTGGCGCAGATGTCACAGGGAGATCACATTTATTCCAGACAACAACGGCATCAGGCAGACGACTCAATAACTGCCGGTCCTCGTCGGTGATTCCAGCGGTGGAGTCCAGAACGACAACGACCAGATCAGCTTCCGACAGACGTGTTTTTGCTTTGGCGATCCCTGCGGCCTCAAGTTCAGATTCGGTCTCGCGCATCCCTGCGGTATCTGAGAGTTCAACTGGCCACCCGCGAAAGGCAGTTTCCGCGGTAACGACATCGCGAGTCGTGCCCGGCATATCGAACACGACGGCTCTCTCGAACCCGACGAGTGCGTTAATCAGCTGAGACTTTCCGACATTGGGACGTCCACAGAGAACGACCTTCCACGGAACAAGCAGATGCCGCCCGAACTCACGGTGAGCCAGAAGTCGTTCAATCGCAGCGACCAGCTTCTCACCTGACAATTCCCGTAACGCACCAACAGCCTGCGGGAAGAGAGACTGTTGCCGCAACAGATGATGAGCCGTTCTTTGAGTCGTCGCCTTGCTGAGTGCCTCTGCACACTCAGATTCCACAAGTGACGTCCCGATCTGTCGCCATTGCTGTTGTGTGATGACTTCAGCCCCGTGTTGCTGCAGATCTGAAAGAATCCGCTGAACGGCAGCAATTCCGCCGTGACAGTGCAATTCGGCAGCATGTTCGCCGGTTCGGAGAAAGACAATTTCTTCAGGGGAAACGGTTCCCCATGTGCCAAAGCAAACGGCCTGCTGCTTCTGTGACGTCGCACTCAGACCATTGACCGGAAAGAACTCGCCATCGAGCAAGTCGAGCGGCCCGCGCACTCCAATTGTTGCGACAGCTCCACGCCCGCGCGGGGTCAATTCACAGACAAACATGGTGGTCTCATCACTCATTGGGTGCGATGACATTGATTCCATCAGAGACGGTGACTTGGGCGTGAATGTCATGGTGCCTGAATCTGACCAGCGATCGCGGCGAGCCCGCGCATCGGCAACTCATTTTCCAGTCGAGCACCAGGAAGGTACGGAGCCAGAATGCCACTTGCCCCTCCAGTCAGCAGAACAAGTGGAGGAAGCGTCGAGTCGGTCACCAGAACGTCAGTGAGTCGCGAGATCATTTCCCGCACCGCGCCAAGATGTCCCCAATATAAGCCACTCGCAATCGCGGCTTCCGTATTCTTGCCGATGACTGCCGGTTCGTGTTTCAGCAGATCCCAGACATTGACATGAGGCAACGTCGTTGTCTCCTCATGCAATGATTTCGCCCCCAGAAGAATGCCCGGCAGAATCGCTCCCCCCTGAAATACGCCATTTACGTCAATCGCATCGACGGTAATCGCGGTACCGGTTCCCACGGTAATCGCAGGCTGGTTCGGAGCCCTCAGAATGTTTGCGGCAATCGCGTTCAGCAAGCGATCGATTCCAACCTTCTCCGGGTAGTCAACCTGAATCGTCAGTGGCAGAGACAACTTCTCGGTGAACAGTCGTGGAGCAGGAAGTGAGTTCGGCCAGGCTGCGACGATCTGTCTAGCTTTCTCCAGATTGGTTCCGACAACAACGGCAGGGACATGCGTCTCCCCGACAAACCAGCTGGCGATCGTTGCCCAATCAATTGGGTCGGCATAGAGCACCGCAATTGACTGCTCGATCACAGGAAGTTGTCCGTCACCGGTGTTTCGACACGCAGCGAACTTCACTCGTGTGTGACCGGCATCGACAACCAGACATTTCGCAGCCACAACGGAGATCCTGACTCTCTTAAAATGCTAATTCATATCCAGCAAACAAAATCGAGTGCGTCTCTACTGCAATGCTCAGAGCGCCGTCTCGACGGAAGTGGAAGCGTCCCATTTTGGACTCTTCATGCCGGCTCGTTGGCCAGATTGTCTGCTTCCAGAACCAAAAGTATCGACTCTGGCAACCAAACGCCATTACCCTCCAAAAGCAAAACAGATTCGCGTTGCCCGATCCAATGGGACATCTCAGCAGCAACTCCGCAAAACAGCGGCATTTACTGGAAAAATCCCCGATTCAAAAAACCCCACGACATTCAACGAATCGATCAACTCCTCCTGACTCTGCTCAAATTGAGCCGAGTCATCAGATCTGAGGCCACATTAACGAATCAAATCTGGTGAAAATGTGCCAGCATTTGTTACGATCAACCAGATTGAAACAGGATTGCCCTGTTTCATAAAGCTGCTGGCTGTGTTGTCCACTCGAATCCATTGCGAAGGGAACAGGAAGTTATGCAAACGCCCCCAGTTGACCGTCGGCTTACCTGGCTGATTGCAGGAACCCTGCTCGGCATGGCCATCACCTATTATTGCCCGGCCGAACCTGCTCATGCGTCAACAGCATCTGCTGGTGAGCGATTTGCAATGGCTACCTGCGACACCATTGCTCTCAACAGTGAAGCCGTCTTCGTTCTCGACATGGTCACCGGTCGCCTGATTGGCGCCGGGTACAGCACACTGGTTGGCGGATTCACCCATTCCTGGGCTCGCAACCTCGCTGCAGACTTCCGCGTCACCACGAAGGCTCAATATGTGATGGTGTCCGGTCGAGCCAATCTCCAGCAAACAGGAACAGCCGGAGCACAACCGGGAAGCGGAGTCATTTATATTGGCGAAATGACCTCTGGTCTCGTCAATATGTACGGATTCTATTACCCACAATCCACCGGCCCGCTTCCTCCACAAGAACTGATTCTGATCGGTTCATTCCCTTGGCGAATGAGTTCCAAGTAACGTCCAAAAGCGTCACAGTGTTGTCCGGCAACTGCAAGTCGGTCGCCTGACACTCCACTTAATGCATTCAATTTCCTGTAGAGGCTCACCGCAGGTCAACTGGCCTGCGGTTTCTTTTTTCAATGAATTCCGACTACGAACTCCTGATACGACTCTCTGAAACCCCGAATCTCATGGCGCAAGTCGCCAGCAAGGAAGGGCAGGGGCTGAAACTTCAGACACAGTTGAGGAAGCAATTCGACCCGGAACTCGTTCGGGGAGCGTTGACACTTTCTGAACTGCGAACCCGTGCCAGCGGACGACACATTCACGCTGACAAGATGTGGTTCAGCCGTCAGGAACTAGAGCAGGCCACTCCCGATCTCATTGCCGAGCACAAGGCCAAACGCTTTGCAGCCGCTGGCTCACACGTCTATGACCTCTACTGCGGATTCGGTGCGAATTCGATCGGATTCGCCAAAGCCGGACTGAATGTCACGGCTCGCGAGACATCAGAGATCGCCATCCTCAGAACCCGAATGAACGCGGCGGTGTATGGAGTCGCAGAACGTATTCAGACCGAGGTTGTGAACAATCCGGTTGAAGCCTTAACTGCAGATTTGATTCACATTCATCCTCAACGTACTGCCACGAATCAAAAGGCAGTGAAGCTGGAAGACTACATTCCGAATCAAGAATCGCTGCAGTCGCTGGTTGAACATGAGCCGGGCGGGGCAATCACACTTTCGTCCGCCAGCAATTTCGGGGGTAAGTTCAACCAGTGCGAGATTGAACTCGTCAGCCTGAATGGAGATTGCCGGGAAGCCATCGTCTGGTTTGGTTCGCTCCGTGGGGAACACGCGATGCGAGCGACAATTCTTCCTCAAGGTTTCACTCTTTCCGGGAACCCCTGGGAATCGCTTGGAATGGTCGGTCCACTAGAGACATATCTCTATGACCCTGATCCAGCGATCGTGCGTGCTGGGCTCGTCGACAGGCTGACTGAAGAACTCAGCCTGAATCGTCTCGACGCCGCAGAAGAATACCTGACTTCTGGCGAGCTGATTCACTCACCTGCGGTCGCCTGTTATGAAGTCCTGATGGACCTGCCAAATAACGATCGCGACATTCGAAATTACTTCCGCGAAGCAGAGATCGGGGAAGTCGAAATTCGCTGCCGACATGTCCCTGTCGACGCGGCTGCTCTCCGCAGAAAGCTGCCGCTCAAAGGCAAGAACAAGGTGACACTGTTCTTCGCCAGACTGGATGGAAAGACGAGAGCAGTCATCGGCCGACGCGTCATTTCGCCATAGGCAGGCAATACGCCAGCTCAAGTTCATCCCCGGTCGCTTCAGGCTTTCGCGGAGCTCTATTTCGCTCCATCGACTGAAGTTGGCGGAGCATCGGGAATTGCCGCACCATTTGGTGGGAGCGGAGGCGAATCCGATTGAGGAATCAGCGCTGGAATTTCCGACTTCGCTGGTGGGACAACCGGCGGGATCACTGGCGGACTGATGAGCAGTGTGGGATCCACTTCACGGAGCGGATCTTCCATGCTGCCTGGCAACACCGGAATCGGACGTGCAATCACTTTTTCCTGTGGCTGCACGTAGATCGGGTTATGCGCGTAGTTCGGGAGCGCTCGATATCCGCGGCTCAATGAGCGATCGTAGATCTTGTCATTGAACTTATGTTGATACCAGTCAGGGTAACCAATCCGCGTGAGATCCAGCCCCGGGTCGTACCAACGCTCCAGCGACCGAGGTTTATCGACGAAATTATCGACGACGTCCTGATATCGCTCTGTGATCGTAAAGCATTGACAACCTGCGAAGCCCATCAGGACCACGCAGACGCCAGACAACTGAAATGCCTGCATAGACCTGCTCCCCTCGTACCGGCTGTATCAAAGGAATCGGTTTCGCAGTGCAAAAAACTTTGGTGCAATCCGAAGCAATTGAAAATTGTCAACATCGATGTTGCCATGCTGTTGCCACGATTCAACACATCGGCATTTCCCGCCGCAACAGACAATCCCCTCCAAATCAAAACTCGTTTCCTGCGGCAGCACTCAGAAAGCCAACCTAACATTGTGATGCGGGCAGAAGGAGCGTCGAGCCAAATCACCTTAATCCAGCACCAATCAAGCTGTTGCGAAACGCACCTCTTCAGGATCGAAGAGATTTCAATCTGCTGAGATCACATCAGAATCAGTCGTTAATGCACTCTGAATGGAGTGATTCACGACAAACTTCATCTCTGCGTGATCCGAAAGTTGAAACAGCCTGGTGGCGAGGAGTCTTGGCAACGTCGCATTTTTCCAGGAAGAGGCTACTCACATGGTCCACACAATGCGCGATGCGGGCAATTGCATTGATCACCCGGAAGAGATTGCAGAACTCGTCCTGAAAATCCGGGACGAATACTGCGAGGGATGCCTCCGATTCACAGGCTCACTGCCTGACGATGCACTTCCCGAGGTGGATCGCAGACGTGATGTTCGAGAACCGTTGGCGATTCCATTTTATCTGCAACCAGTTCAAGTTCTGAACGAGAAGCAGGTCGAAACGCGCGGAGAATCCACCCTCGCCGTAACACGCGATCTTTCTCTGAGCGGAATCGGAATCCAAAGCGACGTTCCGCTGGATCAGCGATACTACATGGCGGAATTTGACTGTCCAAAACAGAATTCCGTGCGGTTTCTTGTCGAGATTCGCTGGAGCCAAAAGAAATCCAGCCATAACTATCAGGCCGGTTGCAGCATCGTCTGCCCGTTGGATCACGATTGCAGAAGAAGCAACAACTCGCCCTGAGTACGGCACTCTGAGATCAGCCAGCCGCCATTCGTGAATTTCGATTCGCTTTCAGCACCGTCATCATTGAGAACTGATCAAGATGCGGTCCGGCTGAAAGCCAGCACGTTCCCTTTGCACAAGAACACAGCAAGAGACGAAGCGAAAAGCAACATCTCGGCTGTGTCCAGAGCACTCTTCTGTCACCACCCCAGTGACATATTGGTCTCGATGACTTTCTGAGCGTCCTGCAGGTCGCAACCGGTTTCGTGCATGTAGAGACGAATCGCGTGAACCTTGTCGCCAGACGCCTTCGCCAGACATTCACGAGCCGTATCACTTGGCTGAGCAGCCGTCTCCATTCCCAGTAATCGCTTCGAGATCACCCAGACATCGCGAGGACGCTTGCTGACTCGCATGATTTCTTCTTCAGGGTAGTGCTCATGAGCGAATCCTCGCGCTTCCTCCGCGGAATCAGCCCAGCCAATCATGATGTGAGCGGCCGTCTCAATCTCAAACAATGGCATCTATCCGACTCCATCTGGAAATGGTGGCAATTGGCAATAGCAGGTGTCTCTGACGGAATCCCCTGACAAGACAAATCTGCTTCGGTTCAGGTTCATCGTTCCTTGTCGGAATGTCAACTTATTTTACGACTCGCTGAATCTCTTCCACCGATGTCACCCCGCGAACGACCAGCCGCAACCCTTCTTCCTGCATGTAGAGCATCCCCTCTTTGCGAGCTTCGTTACGAATTGCAGACATGGCTGCCCCTTCTCGAAGAAGGTCTTTCATGCGTTCGCTCAAAGCCAGCATTTCGTAGACACCAATTCGCCCGTGATAACCTGTCCCACCGCATTTCGGGCAAGACTTGTTCTCGACTGGGGGACGATAGAACTCTTTGATTTTCCCAACCGGCAATCCCAGCTCTTTCAACTCTTGAGCCGTTGGGGCATACGCTTCGCGACACTGCGTACACAACCGACGTGTCAGTCTCTGTGCAAGAATGGCCGAGACCGCAGTTGAAAGCATGAATGGCTCGACACCGAGATCCATCAAGCGATAAAGCGCTGTGATCGAATCGTTGGCGTGGATTGTCGAGAAGACCATGTGCCCGGTGTTCGCTGCCTGACAGGCGATCTTCGCGGTCTCTTCGTCTCGAATTTCCCCAATCATGACGACGTCAGGGTCCTGGCGAAGAATACTTCTCAATGACTGGGCAAACGTCGTGCCCCCCTTGGTATTGATCTCAATCTGCGTGACATTCGCCATCTTGTATTCAACAGGATCTTCGATGGTGATGATGTTCTTTTCATACGCATCGAGTTCATTGATCGCGGCATACAAGGTGGTCGACTTACCGGCCCCGGTCGGCCCGCACACCAGCATTAACCCGTGCGGCTGATTGATGACCTGAGCAAGCGTCTCGGCGACCTGCTTGCGCATTCCCAGCTGAGCAATCTTGCTGACTGAATTCGACTGGTCGAGAATACGCAAACTCACCTTTTCGCCGTGGCGCGTTCCCTGAGAAGCGACACGGAAGTCAATCTCGCGTCCTTCCAGAATCGCTCCGAAACTTCCGTCCTGAGAGCGACGACGTTCCGTGATGTCCATCGCACACAACACCTTGACGATGTTGGTCACGGCATCGCCGGTCGCCTTGTCGAATGGTTCCGCAGGGAACATGACACCGTCGATGCGCAGACGAACCGCCAGTTCTTCATCTTTCGGTTCGAGGTGAATATCGGTCGCGCGTCGCAGCAGGGCGTCGTAGACGAGTTCTTTTGCTGCAACGTATCCCTTGGACGTTTCGACCTGCTTTGAGCGGCTGACATCCTTCTGGCCGGTTCGCGACTTTCCAACAAACGTAATTGGCGGTCCATTGTGTGCATCACCCTGACTCTTGCGAGACAGGTTGATTCCGACCTTCGCAAGTTGACGTCGGGACCAGCTATCCAGGTGAGCAGGTGTCATGACCTGACGGTTTGGAGGGACGCATTGATTTCGCTCCCAAACGTAGAATCCCAAAGGGCCGCCAAAGAACAGCGCGACGGCACCTAATCCGGTCGCCATCCCGGGCGAATTCAGCATCAACACGAGCGCAACGACCCCGCCCAATAACATCCAGCTGTTCCAGAAGTCTGGCCTGACTTTCAGCCCCCGACTGTCTTCATGGACCCAGTTTGAATAGTGCAGCCAAAAAGCAAAGGCCCCAATCACAAAGGCCAGTTTGAAAAGCGAGAAGTAAAAGCCGACCTGTGGAGCCACATTCACGTGCAGATTCGGGTGATCTGGACGCGATGGAACCTGATTCCCGCGTGAGAACGGATCTGGAGGATCAGGGTATCGTCCAAACTGTGGCGAGCTTGCCCCTGCAGGCACAGGAGGAACCTGAGCGAAGGTGATGCCGCTGAGCAACACAGACTGGAATACGACGATCAGAATCGCCTGAACCAGTAGACCCTGTTTGCGATGGTTCATTTTCACCAGTTTGTCCCGCAATGAGATGACGCGAATCCTGACAGGTGCGTTGCCATAAGGTACGTGCAGCACAGCCCCTGAGTCCACATCGAACGGTCATGCCCCGTTGAGAATAACGGAACTGCGATAAAAAACTGCCGGGGACGACTTCGCGATTCCCCGGCAATTCCATTTCTCGTCTCGTTTACAGGATCGAAGGACCTTTAACCTGAATCCCTTTGATCATCATCTTTAACTCTTCCACGTTTGGAGAGATTTCAAACGCGTCCGCACGACTGATCATTTCTCGAGTCACGAACGAATACAGCGAGTCATTGAAGAGCTGCATCCCTTCGTCTTTTCCGATACGAATTGCAGACGCCAGTTTCTCGTCCATCGACTCCAACACCAGCTTTCGCACCGTTGGATTGAAGAGCATGATCTCGACGATCGGGACTCGTGACGGCTTGTCGACGATCGTCTTCAGAAGCTTCTGACCGACGATGGCCTTCATGTTCATCGCCATACTCGCGCGAATCGCGCTGTGCATGCTCTGTGGGAACAAGTCGAGAATACGCTGAATGGTTCCCGGTGCACTCGAAGCGTGAATCGTTCCGTACACAAGGTGCCCGGTTTCCGCAGCATGGATCGCCGTTTCGAACGTTTCCTGGTCTCGCATTTCTCCCACGAGAATGATGTCTGGATCTTCTCGCACCGCATGTTTCATGGCGATGTGGAAGTCGATCACGTCCTGACCAATCTCTCGCTGATTGATCAAGCATTTATCCGCGGTGTACACGAACTCGATCGGGTCTTCGATCGTCAAGATATGCTTGCGATACTGCCCATTGATCCAGTTCAACATCGAGGAAATGGTCGTTGATTTCCCGGACCCGGTCACTCCGGCGAGCAACACCATCCCCTGATCGTACTTACACAAATCCACCATAATTGGAGGCAGATAAAGCCCTTCGAATGGTGGAATCGACTGTTCAACCTTTCGAGCACAAAGGCCCGGTTTGCCAAGCTGTTTGAAGAGGTTCACACGAAATCGCCAATTCGTTCCCTCGTACGGAACGATGTGCGAAAAGTCGGCTCCCCCATTTTGCTCCATGATGCGCTTATTGCGGTCATCCATCACTTCATAAAACATCGCCCAGAGCTGCTCTGCTCCCAGCGGAGGCATCTGAAGCTCACGAATGGCCCCTCTCACCCGAAGCATGGCAGGCTTATCAGTCTGCAAATGCAAATCTGACGCACCGTTCTTGATCTGCAGTCGGAAAAGCTTGTTGATCTCAGGATCAGGCGCATTCTTATCCACCTTTGGCGGGCCCATGATCTCGGCCTGCGGATTAACAGATGGTGCTGAACCGTGTGATGACATGACACAAGTCCTGAGGTGAAGGGAGAAGATCTCGGAACGAACCACGCACAAGATTGAGCACACCCTGAAGGAAGTGCACGCTCCTGAGCTCCCGAAATCTTGATCGTGAATCGAAGAATTTGAACCGAACTGATTTCCACTGTTCTTTACGCGAAAACGGCAACAGTGGCGAACGAAAATTGTAACAGTGCAACCTCCAGAGGCCAAATCGACAACGAGTCATACTTTCCCCGATGCCGAAACCGCCTGAACTGCGACATGCCGCCAGAGGAAGCTCTCATATTTCCGGAATACTCCATCCCGACTCATGGAGAGAAGGGAAGACAGGAAACCGCCCATCCTCATTCATCCATATTCAACACACCTCTCAATTCAGCAAAACCACGAGTCGAGCCACGCAACCTGCGTCAAATTCCTGCACATTAATGAATTTTCCAATCGCGATTCATCGGTTCTCACCAACCGATCAAAAGCCGTTTAAGACAACCCGAAAACCACTTCGACCTGCAAAAACCTCATCAACAGAAGTCTGAAACAGCCTGGAGCCCGGGTTGTAGTGACCATGCGTGTTTAAAACGGTGGAAAGCAATCTGAAACCTCTGAATTGCTATTGGCGATCTCTCTGTCGGATCGATGTTCCATATCGCAACGCCCTCATGTTGATTCACGAAAAAAATTCGTCACTTGTGACCGACCTCACCAAAAAGAGCGAGGTAACGTTAACAGTGACCGATTGACGACCGAAATCGACGCGCGTAGAAATTGGTTAAGACGTTCTTTAGTTTTTTTGGCGAAAAAGTTAATTTCGCTGAAAAATACTTCGTGGACGCAAGGGGGAGTTGTGTTAGGATGGCATCCGTGTTTCAGGCGTCCCATGGAGGGAAAAATGCCTGTCTGAAATTGAAGCAACGCGTGAAGGCAGAGAATGTTAGGTCAAGAACGCGATTGCAGATTCCAGAGCAGGTTGGGCCTTTGGGAGGGAGTAAGGATGCTGTCGCCCCAATATTTCTCGAGCGAATCGATTCGAGGGACTTTTCTGGCTGCCCCACTCTTGATGCGGGGGTCACCACCATCCAGATCCGACGGATGTCGGAGTTTGAATCAGGCCCCGTGGCCGATACGAACCTGAGTTCGTCGAGGCATCAAGCCATAATCAGCGACATCGAGTCTCATCAAATCCGAGACAACTGGGCGATGTCCTCCTGATTTGATTCCTGGTGTTCATCGTTCCCAATATTCAATCGTTCTGCCACCTCGGTCTCTCCTTCATGATGAATCCAATGTGTCTATTTGACTTTCACATTGATGCAATTTCACTGAACGGTGCTCAACACACTGCGTTGTGCGGAGCGAGTGGGGAACAACTCCGATTCAAACGATTCGGAAAAATTCGTATTTCTGGCAACCTGAGCTGAGTTGAGCCGGTTCGCCATATTTTTAAGACAATTCGTTAATTTTCGGCTAGGAGTAGAACGTGCATCGACTTGATTCCGGTCTTGCAGACCTGATGAAGCGATCCCATAAACTGGGATTTCTGACATTTCAGATGGTCGACGCCTATCTGCCGGATGAAGGCGGCGATCCGGTCATGATGGACCGGATCATCCACGCAATCGAGGAACTTGATCTGACTTTGATCAACGACCCGAGTGCACCAAAGACTGTTGCTGAAAAAACCCGAATGGAGCAGCAGCAGACTCCAGATCCGGACATCACCGAGATGGCTTTGGCGCGTGGGCTGATCGAGCCTGACGCTCCGATGTCATCACGCGACCCGATCCGGATGTACCTCAGCCAGATGGGGAACATTCCGTTGCTGACCCGGGAAGACGAAATCTTCCTGGCAAAGCAGATCGAAATCACCCGAAAACGATATCGACGCATGTTGATGCAATCAGATTTTGCATTAAACACTGCAGTCGAAATTTTGGAACAGGTTCACTCAGGCGAGCTGCCTTTCGAGCGAACCCTGCGAACTTCCGATACCGAAAACACCAAGAAGGAACAGATTCTTGGTCGTATGCCGGTCAACCTGCCGACTCTGAAGCACCTGCTTGCCGAAAACCGCAAGGATTTCGAATTGATCCTGCAAGAAGGCACTTCAACAGAAGAACGTCAGGTCGCTCGTGAACGGATGAAAATCCGTCGCCGCAAGATGTGTTCACTGGCAGAAGAACTGTCATTGCGAACCCATCGCCTGCAACCGGTCTATAAGCGGATGCAGCAGATTTGCGAGCGAAAGATTGAACTCGTTCGTGAAATCAACGCGATCAAGAAGAAGCCATCTGCCGTTAACGAAGTCGCCATGCTGCGTCGTGAACTGCAGGAACTGGTCGACCTGACTTGCGAAACTCCAGAAGAGTACAAGAACCGTCTGGCAGGGATTCGCGATCGCTTTGACGCCTGGACACATGCCAAGCAGCAGTTGTCTGGCGGAAACTTGCGACTCGTGGTGTCGATCGCCAAGAAGTATCGTAACCGCGGCCTGAGCTTCCTCGACTTGATTCAGGAAGGAAATGCCGGTCTGATGCGCGGGGTCGAAAAATACGAATACCGCCGCGGCTACAAGTTCTCAACATACGCAACATGGTGGATTCGGCAGGCAATCACTCGTGCGGTCGCTGACCATGCACGAACGATTCGTATTCCGGTTCACATGTTCCAGAGCATCTCGACTCTGAAAGCCAAGAGCGAGCAGATTCGTCAGGAAACCGGTCGTGAACCAACGACCGAGGAACTGGCCGAAGCAGTCGGATTGTCGGTTGAAGAGACCGAACGCATCATGAAGACCTGGAAGCACCCGATCAGTCTCGATACGCCAGTCGGCGAAAGCGAAGACTCGAGCTACGGTGACTTCCTGGAAGACAGCAGCGAAAGCACACCTGCCGATTCCGCAATGCATCAGATGCTGCGGGACAAGATCAACCATGTGTTGAAGAGTCTGACCTACCGCGAACGCGAAATTATCAAATTGCGTTACGGTCTGGGCGACGGCTACAGCTATACACTGGAAGAGACTGGCCGTATCTTCAAGGTGACTCGCGAACGTATTCGTCAGATCGAATCAAAAGCTCTGCGAAAACTGCAGCATCAGACCCGTGCTGAGCACCTGCGAGGATTCGTCGAAACCCTGTACTCCGGTCAGGATGTCGAACTCCCACCAGTGGACTCAGAAGAAGGTCTTGAACCAGTCGAAGTCTAATTCACTTTGATCAAGCCTGATAACGACAAGCCGCTCACGTTTGCGTGAGCGGCTTTTTTTATTGCAATCGCCGGTCATACAAAGTCGATTCCAGCGTCGTCAGTCCCGATGGAGCGATCCCCGTTTCACAGCCCATCCTCAAGTAAAATTCGTTCGTCCCAGCAGGAAGTGTGCTTCACACGCGACTGAGTCTGGCTTCTGCACAAGAGAACTCGCTACAGTAGTATTCAGGCTTCGACAAGGAGTCTGAGATTTCTAGAGTCGGGCAGAGGGGAGAGCCAATGCTGATACAAGTTGCTGCTTCCCTTCTGTTACTTCTGACAGCACTGCTCATCAAGCTCGCTGGCCAGCGAGCGTCCATTGTGAACGTCATCGCCATCGGCGTTGGACTCGTTTCTGTGGGGTTGACCGCCTTTGAAATTGCCAAGGGTGAGCGAGGACCGACCACCGCACATTTTGATAATGTCTCAGTCGCTGCGGCACTCGTCGCGACGGTCACTTGTCTGGTTGTCGCGTTTCTCCACTTCAACTCCAGACATGACAAGACCGGTCCCAGCTCCGTCCAATTATCAGCGACATTCTGGAGTGCCGGACTGCTCTCGCTGATTGGCGTCGGACTTCACCCAGCGCTCACATGGGCGACATTCCAGTTGAGCGTTGCTGCCTTACTTTTTTATGGGCGAGATCGTTCGCAGACGTTCGCGAAATATTGGAAACAACATTCCACACTACTCGTGGGAAGTGCGTTACTCGGAATCGGAACGATCCTGCACCTTTCACACAGACCAGATGCGACATGGTCGTCGACTGGAATGGTTTTGATCATCTGTGGACTCGGTGGAGCGCTGAGATGGTTTCCGTTTCCACGTGTGATCGCGAGGCAGGAAAGCCAGGAACCGATTCTGGATGTCATTGCCTTGCGTTTTCTCCCGTCAATGACCGCAGCCGTTTTTCTCTGGCGTCTGGCAGAGCAGGTTCCGTTTATTCGCCAACAGGCATTCATCCTTGTGATTGCCAGCCTTTTCACACTGACGATCTGTACAACACGTATTTACAGGGAAGAAGTCTTCTCCCGTCGCATGACGTTTCTGTCGTTTTCGACACTGAGTGCATTGATCGTCGCGCTCTGCATTCAGAACTGGCAATGGGGGCATTTCGATGATCGCAACTGGTCGATCTCCTCGAACTTGCCGACCGGACAATCACTCTTTGTACTGATCCTTCTTTCTGAATCAACAACTTTACTTCTCTTCGTCTGCAGCCATCGGCTCTTCCTCTCATCCGGAAATGGAAACGATGTCATCGCTCCACTGACGGGAGCGGTTTATCAACGCCCAATCGCTTCCATCCCCCTTGTCGCCGCACTTGCCAACCTTTCCGGGCTGCCTCCGTTCCCAGGTTTCTGGTGGCGATTAGGACTGATTGTCGCCTGCCTGCTCCCTCATCATCAGTCTGGCCTGACAAAGATGATTGAAGGAGACAATGGATTCACATTGCTCGCAGTTGTGCTCCTGACCATTCTGATTCTCCAAAGTCTGGGGAACCTGAAGCTGATTCAACATGTCCTGCTGGAACAGCCATTTCGCGTCCGTGAAATGCCATTCAAACTGGTGACCTCGATTGCAACAGTCCTGATGCTGGTCTGTTTGCTCGCACTGTCATTCTGCCCTGTTTCGGTCAGTCGTTATCTCATGGACCCGAATGCAGATCTCCAGACTTCACTCTCTCAACGGAGTGAATCGCGAGACGCACGTCAGCACGATTTTACTTCCGCAATCAACATGAACTCGGATGTCTCGCGATCGTCCGGGCCTGTTCAATCTCTCTCCAACATGGATTTTTGAAGTGTCTAAAGTTCAATCCCTATGCGTTTTTTGCGGATCTCGTCCGGGAAAAGATCCTGTCTGGGCGGCTGCAGCGACTGAGTTGGGAACCGAACTGGCTCGACACGGCATCCACATGGTTTATGGCGGCGGGAACGTTGGCATCATGGGAATCGTTGCCGACGCCGTCCTCGCAGGGGGAGGTGAAATCACTGGCGTCATTCCTGAATCGCTCGTCAATCGCGAGCTGGCTCACCCCGGTGTCAAAGACATGCGGGTCGTCGTGTCGATGCACACTCGCAAAGCGTTGATGTCAGAGTTGTCACAAGGGTATATCGCCCTTCCCGGCGGGTTGGGCACGTTTGACGAACTGTTTGAAATCCTGACCTGGGCGCAACTCGGATTTCACCGCAAACCGGTCGCCATCCTGAATACGAATGGCTACTTCGACCCGTTGGTTGCCATGCTGGATTTCGCAGTTGAAAGTGACTTCATGAGAGCAGAACATCGAAGTCTGGTGTTCATTGCAAACACCGTGTCCGAGCTTTTGGCCCACTTCAAAATCGGAGTTCCCGACTTGGACGATGGCACAACTGCGATTCGGGAACTGGCATAAACCGAACGGAGTTCCCTGGCGGACGGTCAATTCGCACGCCGGTGTATACAGTGAATCGAGTTTTGCTCTAGAATATTCGGACTGGAATAACTGATCGCACAACGGTCACCTGACTTCGAGTTGCCGAGGACGACGTGATGGCCAATCTCCCAACTCACAATTTCTGCGGACGTACCCGTCGTGAGTTTCTCTGGCAGTCGGGCTGCGGATTTGGTGGTGCAGCTCTTGCCAGCATGCTCACCCCCGACTTCTTCGCACAGCAGACCTATGCTGCAGATGGCGTCACTCCGTTCGTCAATCCTCTGGAGCCAAAGCAGCCGCATTTCGACGCGAAAGCAAAAGCTGTCATCTTCCTGTTTATGTACGGCGGCCCCAGCCATGTCGACACATTCGACTACAAGCCGGAAATGTACGGGCGGGACAACCAGTCGATCGAAGTGAAGACTTTCGGGCGAGGCGGTCACAAAAATCAGGGACGCCTGATTGAACCTCGCTGGAAGTTCAAGCAGTACGGCGAGTGCGGCAAATATGTCAGCGACCTCTTTCCGCATCTCGGCCAGAAAGTCGATGACATTGCGTTCCTGCACTCCATGACTGCGGACAGTCCGATTCACGGGTCAGCCATGCTCATGATGAATTCAGGAAAGCTCCTCAGCGGCAGTCCTTGTATGGGCTCCTGGGTGAATTACGGTCTGGGCACCGTCAATCAGAACCTGCCGGGCTTCGTTGTGATGCTCGATCCGAAAGGGGGCCCGATCTCCGGAGCGAAGAACTGGAGCTCCGGATATATGCCGGCCTCCTATCAGGCGACAGTCATGCGCCCCAAAGGAGACCCATTCCTCGACCTGAATCCTCCGCAGGACACAAGCAAATCGAGCCAGCGTCGCATGCTGGATTCATTGCGTGAATACAACGACGCGCATCTGGCGTCACGCGGTGACAACTCGAACCTTGCCGCACGGATCGCCAGTTACGAGTTGGCGTACAACATGCAGTCCTATGCTCCGGAAGCAGTCGATCTTGCTGAAGAGACGGCAGCGACTCAAGAACTTTATGGAATGGATGATCCCGTTTCTTCCACATTCGGGCGGCAGTGCCTGCTGGCTCGACGTCTGGTTGAACGCGGAGTCCGATTCATTCAAATTTATTCCGGTGGTGCTCACAACGACGCCAACTGGGACGCCCACACCGAGATGGAAGGGAATCATAACCTTCACGCGAAGGAGACTGACAAGCCGATCGCAGGCTTGCTTCAGGATCTCAAGCAACGCGGGTTACTCGACTCAACACTCATTGTCTGGAGTGGTGAATTCGGTCGCCAGCCCACTGCTGAGTACGCCAAAGGAACCGGCCGCGACCACAATGCCTATGGGTTCACCTCATGGATGGCCGGGGGCGGAGTTAAAGGGGGCATCAGCTATGGAACCACTGATGAACTTGGGGCTCGAGCCGTGGAGAACAAGCTGCACGTGCGGGATCTGCACGCAACCGCGCTGCATCAGATGGGGCTTGATCCAAACCGCCTGACTTACTTCTATGGCGGGCTCGATCAGAAGCTCGTTGGTGTTGAAGGGGCAGACCCGATCCGAGCGATTCTGGCCTAACCAGTCCATCGCATCAGTCCATCGCATCTCAGCTGTGAAGCATTGAAAACAAAAACGCATGGTGTTCTCGATTCGAGAGCACCATGCGTTTTTTATGAGAGCAGGGAAGACGTCTGACTAAATCGGTCTAGTCTTTGACGCAAGCGGTCCATTTCAACACTGGCTTCTTTGCCGCCGTCACTTCGTCAGGACGACGCACTGGAGTCGTGTGCGGAGCCTCATGCAGGAAGTCACCGTCTTCTTTGACAATCGCACGAATCGCTTCGACGAAGGCATCGAGAGTTTCCTTCGATTCCGTCTCGGTCGGCTCGATCATCAACGCTTCTGGAACAACCAGTGGGAAGTACACGGTCGGAGCATGGAATCCGTAATCGAGCAATCGCTTGCAAACGTCGAGAGCGGTGATTCCTCGCTGATCTTTGAGCGTTTTGGCTGACGCGACAAACTCGTGCATGCAATATTCTCCATTTGGGACAGGGAGAACATCTCGCAGTTTCGCCTTCAAATAGTTCGCATTCAGCAGGGCATGCTCAGAAACATCTCGCAGGCCCTTCGCTCCCAGAGTGCGAAGATAGAAGTATCCACGAAGCAGAATTCCGACGTTACCGAAGAAGGTACGAACGCGACCAACAGACTTGGCCGGATCTTTCAGTTCGTAGTTCCCTTCAGAATCCTGCACAACGACAGGACCTGGCAGGTAGTCAGCGAGGAAATCTCGAACAGCGATCGGACCGGCACCTGGGCCGCCTGCTCCGTGCGGTCCAGTAAAGGTCTTGTGAACGTTGTAGTGCATCATGTCGCCGCCGAAATCACCGGGTCGGGTGATTCCGAGAATCGCGTTCATGTTGGCGCCATCGATATAGACCAATCCACCAACACTGTGAACAATCTCTGCGATCTGTGCGATTTCTTTTTCGAACAGTCCCAGCGTGTTCGGGTTCGTCACCATGAAGACAGCAGTGGTTCCATCGACTTTCGATCGCAATTCATCGAGGTCAACGAATCCACCCTTCGAGCTGTTCAACTGCACGCATTCAAAACCGGCCAATGCAGCACTGGCTGGATTTGTCCCGTGAGCGCTTGATGGAAACAGAACCTTGGTTCGCTTCTCACCCTTTTCACGGAAGTAAGCTGCCGCAACAAGCAGCGCGGTAAACTCGCCTTGTGCCCCTGCTGCTGGTTGAAGAGAGACTGCAGGCAAACCAGAGATTTCGCCCAGCATCTCCTGCATTTCGAACAGCATCTGGAGCATCCCCTGAGATGCATCCGGACGCTGGTACGGGTGCAGATCGCCAATCCCATGTACCTTGGCAAGCCGTTCATGCCGCTTCGGGTTGTACTTCATCGTGCAACTGCCGAGCGGATAGAAGTGCGTATCAACGCACATGTTCTTTGTGGACAGATTGACGAAGTGGCGGACGACATCCCCTTCGGCCAACTCCGGAAGTTCCGGTGCTGTTTGCGACATTGCGTCTGAAGGAAGCAGTGACTCCAGCGCGACGTCTGGAACGTCGGACGCCGGAAATTGAGCGGCCCGTCGTCCAGGGGAAGAAAGTTCAAACAGTGATTTGGTTGAGATTGTATTTCGCATGACCGATGGAATCCTGAAATAAAAATGGACCTAATGAACCGTTACCAGTGCCTGCGTTATCGCAACGCGGCCACAAGGCCATCGATTTCAGCCCGAGTTCGGGTTTCCGTTACGGCCACAAGGATTCCGTCTTGTGCGGCCGACGGCACAAGTGAGAAGCGTGAAAGTTCCGGGCCAATGTCGAACCCGGAAGCGGCTGCGTCACTGATGAAGTCGACCGGAGATCGGCCAGAAACTTTCAGAGTGAATTCTTTGAAGAACGGTGTGTTGAACATCAATTCAACACCGTCAATCGACGTTAACTGCTTCGCTGCATAATGGGCCTTTCGAACCGAAAGCTCTGCAGCTTCGCGAATCCCTTGAGGGCCCAGCAGTGACATGTAAACGGTCGCCCGCAATGCCAGCAATCCCTGATTCGTACAGATGTTGCTGGTTGCCTTGTCACGACGGATGTGCTGTTCGCGTGTCTGCAATCCCAATGCGTAGCAGACCTTGCCATCGCGATCGAGTGTTTGCGTAATCAAGCGGCCCGGCATCTTGCGGACAAATTCTTGACGGCAAGCGAGGATGCCCAGGTAAGGTCCGCCGTATTGCAGCGGAATGCCCAGTGACTGACCTTCGGCAACGGCGATATCGACACCGTATTCAGCAGGGCGTTTCAACAGACCAAGGCTGATCGGGTCGAACGAAACGACGGAGAGTGCTCCCTGTTTGTGAGCAATTTCGCTGAGGGCATCTGTCTCTTCGAGACACCCGAAAAAGTTTGGATGCTGGAAGATCACGCATGCCGTCTTGTCGTCAACGAGATCGGCTGCCTGACTGGCATCGGTCTTCCCGTCTACCAACGGCAACGTGATGACCTCGGTCCCGAGATTGAACAGGTAGGTTTCAATAATCTGGCGGTATTCAGGATGAACACCAGCAGAGATCGCGACCTTATCGTGACGACCGGTCACCCGCATCGACATGAACGCAGCTTCGCTGACTGCGGTTCCACCTTCGTACAGGCTTGCGTTGGAGACATCCATTCCTGTCAGTTCACAGATCAGTGTCTGGAACTCGAAGAATGCCTGAAGCGATCCCTGGCTTGCTTCCGGTTGATATGGAGTGTAGGCGGTATAGAACTCGCCCCGGCCAGTCACTTCATCGACGACGGATGGAACGTAGTGATCGTAAGCACCGCCCCCGAGGAAGCAGACGCGATCAGCGCGGTTCCGCATCGCGAGACGACGAATATGCTGCTCAAGTTCGAGCTCGGACATGGCTGGCGGCAGATTCAGATCACGTTTCAGACGCAACTCATCAGGAACCTGCTTCAACAGGACTTCCATCGAGTCAACGCCGATCTCTTTCAACATCTCCTGCTGTTGTGCAGCGGTGCTATACAGGTAAGCCACGTCCAAATTCCTCGTGCCCAGATCGAACTGGGGTTCATGTGTCCGCTTCGCGGCGCTCTCGCTCGAAGGAAGCCAACCATCCGTCGACGAAAGCGTGAAATCAATGCCGATATCAGTCTGTTATCTGAGCAGCACTTCTCCACTGGATCAATACCACCGGAATTGAGACGGACAGCAGACCAAAGGTGCGAACGTCAGAGAGACCGGAGCAAAGACTCTGCTCAGTGCGAATCACAGCATCGTCGAGGCTGGAAATCAATGCAATTGAGTGAGAATCAGGGACGTTTCGCCACTGCTTACAGTGTTGACCACTCAGCACCCGACACATGCTTCCAAATTTAACGACTTAGGTGCAGTCACCGCCAACACATCAGCCGCCAAGAATGGGTCTTCAGATACCGACACAGCAATCGTCTGAAATTTTCAGACACATTCCCCAGAGCAGGGGAGAGAAAAATGTTTGAACTGAGATAGGGATGGGCCGTCACCGAAAAACAGGGGTTCCCCCGAGAAACCTTCCACCGAGAAACCTTTTCTCCAGTGACCTGCCACCGAGAGAACTTCCATCCTGAGCCGTGGGTCGCAGGACAAAGCAAAACCCGACCGGGCTATGCAGCACGACGCGGATTCATCAGCAGGCGGAATTCCTCATCCTCAATAATCTGGTCGCCAGCAATTCCCTGCTTGCGGCCGCGCATGCGGGCTTTAATCGCCCGGCGCATCGCACTGTGATAGCCCACTGAGGTTGTGAAGAGCGTGAGCAGATCCAGAAATCGGGTGTCTTTGGAAAGTTCAGGGTCAGTCACCGTCACGTAAGCGTTGTAGCCGAATCCGAAGAGTGCTCCGTCAATCAGACCAATCCGACGGCCTTCGGTTTCCACCCAGAAATCGGCCCCAACCGAGACCCATTTGCGGCGGATCGTGATGTAGTACATGCGTGATCGACGTTCATGGAAATAGCTGAACGTGTAGATCGACGGGATTCGATAGCGAAGCTGATTCTCGTCAATATCCGAGAGATACTTCGCCCCGTCCATGATCGTCGTCATCGAAAGCAACGGTTTCCCGGCTCCACAAGAACGATGAAGCTCATTCGAGACGAGTTCTTCAATACTTCCAATCCAACGGATACGTTCCGTCGTGGACTTAAAGAGTTTCAGCACGAGCCGGCGCGTCTCCAGATCAACTGGCCGCAGTTTCATCACTGGATCATAGAGCATCGTCTTATGCAGCTTGGATGTCTGAGCTGAAGACAATGAACCTGACGTCTTGATTTGCCGCCGCAACGTCTCCTGTCGGTCCAGTTGAATCTGTTCAAGTCGCCTCTGCTGCTGTTCGATATTCGGATTCCAGGCGTCAGTGCGAATCCCGACAAAGTACGATTCCGACCACTCTCCGGACTTCTGATCATGCTCGGAAACTGTTCCGCAGACGTCCATATTCACGCCGAATTGCTTATCATCGCCCGACTTCAGACGCTGAAACAGATCCAGATTGCTCGGGTGTGCCCCCATAAAGACCCACATGTCGACATAGCGTCGGGTCCCTTGATATCCTTTTTGTTTTGCATTGGACTTAAACAGAGGCATAGCAGAAAATTCTCATTGCGTCGTGTTGAGGGCGAATGACCGCCGCCTTCAGAACGATGTGGATGACGTTCCTGTCAACGAGGAACTCCAAACGCCTCCCAAGGCGCACAATTTCCTCATCGTCTCAGTTCTTTAGTCGGGAAAAGTTGAACGGTCAATTGCGACTCGACTCAAGACATAACAAACATGAAATCAACGGCAAATTCCGCAGCTTACTTGAGTTAACCTTCTCGCAACCGAGGCTTCTCGATCCTGTAATTCGCCTGAATTTCCTGGTGTGCGATTCGAATTCGTACAACAGCCCTGATCATTCCATTTGCTCGAAGACACAATGAACGAACGCATCCAGGGACAACTCGGAAGTGGCAATGTCTCTTTCGGCAATGCGAAACTGACTCCAGATGTTGAGCTGGAGATTCAGGCCATTCGTGGCCTGTCAGCAGCGTATCGACGCATGCGCGATGAGATCTCCAAAGTCATCATCGGACAGGACGAAGTCGTTGAACAACTTCTGATCGCCATGTTCAGCGGCGGCCACTGCCTGCTTGTTGGCGTCCCCGGCCTCGCAAAGACGCTGCTGGTCAGCACCGTCGCCAAAATTTTGCAACTCTCGTTTCGTCGCATTCAGTTCACTCCCGACCTGATGCCATCCGATATCACGGGAACTGACGTATTACAGGACGATCCGGAAACAGGCCGCAGGTCGTTCCAGTTTCTACAGGGACCACTGTTTACTCACGTTTTGCTGGCAGACGAAATCAACCGAACCCCACCGAAAACGCAGGCGGCATTACTCGAAGCAATGCAGGAGCGCCATGTGACGGTTGGATCACATACGTACCGGCTCCCCAATCCATTCTTTGTGCTGGCGACGCAAAACCCGATTGAGCAGGAAGGAACCTATCCGCTTCCGGAAGCTCAGCTCGATCGTTTCATGTTTAATACCGTTGTCCGTTACCCGACGGCCGACGAAGAGTTGCAGATCCTCAAGCAAACAACAGGCAGCCATCATCCAGACCCACAACCTGCACTGACAGGCGAGCAGATTCTGGCTCTCCAGGAAGCAGTCAGAAAAGTTCCGGTCGCCGAACATGTCTTTGAATATGCACGCGATCTGGTTCGCGCAACACGCCCAAGTGAACCGGATGCATCCCCCTACATCAAGAAATACCTTTCGTGGGGAGCTGGCCCAAGAGCAGGGCAGTATCTCATCATTGGAGCGAAGGCGCGAGCAATCCTGGAAGGCCGTTTTCACGCCTCGACCGATGATATCCGGGCTGTCGCTCGACCGGTTTTACGACATCGAATCCTGACCACGTTTCAGGCCGACAGTGACGGCATCACTCCAGACGGTGTCGTCGAGCACTTGATTCAGTCGATCCCCTCTTCACTCGAAGAGAAGGCCAAACGAATCACGAAGACAACGCCTGTGAAGAAGTAACTTCACTTCGTCGTTCTTCCATACGAAGTCATCGGGCCAAAGGCTGGAGTTCGCTCCCGGTTATTCATGTCACTCAGTTCAGATCGAGACCTGATTCAACGCGTCCGGCGAGGTGATGAAGTCGCCTGGAAGCAGTTGATCTCAGAATACGATGGGCGACTGCTGGCATTCGTGATCAGCCGAATTTCCGAACGCAGTCTCGCTGAAGATCTTGTACAGGAAACATTCCTCGGGTTCCTGACATCTCTTCCCAACTACGACGACACTCGGTCACTGGAATCGTTTCTATTCACAATCGCCGCCTATAAAGTCGCCGATGCATTAAGACGACAAGGTCGACGCCCGACATTCAGATTCGGAGCAGCAGATTCAGGCGATGCTTCTGAAGCAGTCGACCGCAGAGCAAGGCGAGCATCGAGTTTCGCACGCAGTCGTGAGCAGGAACAACTCCAGGAAACAATCGTCGTCGGGTGTCTGCAAAAGTTGATTCAGCAATGGAAACAGACTGGCGAACTCGAACGTCTGAAATGTGTCGAGTTACTGCTCGTAAAAGGTTTCACCAATAAAGATGCCGCTCTGGAACTCAACATTTCTGAGCAGGCTGTTGCGAACCATAAGCACTTTGTCGTCGGCAAACTGAAAGCTGCCGCTGCCGATTCAGGCAACAGTGATCTCGACCTGAGACTCTCTGAATAACTGGCCTCGTCATTGGCAAAGATGCTGCGTCACGGCCTTTGCCCCATTCATTCATCAACACACAGGAATCTCTTATGTCAGCATTAAAGGTCGTCCCGGGCGTCACTCGAATTGGATGGATTGGCACCGGAGTGATGGGTGCCAGTATGGCGAGTCACCTGATGAAGGCCGGTTTCTCGATGACCGTCTACAACCGGACCAAAGAGAAAGCACAGGGACTGATCGACAGTGGAGCATTTTGGGCCGACACACCTCGCAAACTGGCCGAACAAAGCGACGTCATCTTCGCGATTGTCGGGTACCCTCAGGATGTTCGCGAAGTCTTTCTTGGTGAAGAGGGCGCTCTTGCCGGAAGCAAACCTGGGAACATTCTTGTCGACATGACAACAAGTGAGCCCTCGCTGGCGATTGAGATTGCCGAGACTGCGAAAGCAAAGGGCGTGCTGGCTGTTGATGCACCGGTGTCTGGCGGCGACATCGGGGCAAAAGAAGCCAGACTCTCCATCATGATTGGAGGCGATCAGGACGTTGTGACTGCTTTACAGCCATGCTGGGAAGCAATGGGAAAAACGATTGTCCATCAGGGTCCTGCCGGTGCCGGACAACACACAAAAATGGTGAATCAGATCCTGATTTCCACCATGATGATCGGTGTGTGCGAAGCCTTGCTGTATGGCTACAAATCCGGGTTAAACCTTGAAACGGTTCTGAAGTCCGTCTCAACTGGGGCGGCGGGAAGCTGGTCCCTTTCGAACCTCGGGCCAAGGATGATCAACAACAATTTCGACCCCGGCTTCTTCGTTGAGCACTTTGTCAAAGACATGGGAATCGCGCTCGCCGAATCCCGTAAGATGGGGCTCTCTCTGCCTGGGCTGGCAATGTCCGAGCAACTCTATCTTTCCGTGAAAGCAAACGGTTGGGGACGAAATGGGACCCATGCACTGCTGCTGGCTCTTGCCGACATGTCGGGAATTGACTGGATCAATCGCAAATAGTCGTGACTCACTGAATCCAATCTGGATAAACGATGAAAGGCGAATTCCGTCCTGCGTCTCACCGGGACACAAGATGGATTCGCCTTCTGCGTTGAAACCGAGCTCAGATGAAGCCCCCGAAGAGGATTACCTGGCCGCTGCTTCCAGCAACTTGATCCATGGACCGACATAGTGTCCATTGTCGTGAAAGGTTCGACCGCTGATCAGGTTGCCATCAATGACACACGGTTCATTGACATAGATTCCCCCGCAAACTTCGAGGTCGAATCGGCATTTCGCCACTGTCGCCATCCGACGCCCACGCACACAGTCTGCGTATGCAGGAATTTCGACTCCGTGGCAAACGCTGGCAATCGGCTTGTTCTTCTCGAAAAAGTGTTTGGTGATACGCACGAGGTCTGCGTCATAGCGGATATATTCAGGAGCCCGACCACCTGAATACAGAATCCCAAGGTAGTCGTCAGGATTGATCTCGCTGAACGCGACATCCGCCTGAATCTGATACCCTTCCCATTCTCTGGTGATCGTCCAGCCGGGACGAACCTCATGCATCACCATTTGATAGAGACGCTTTTCGGGAGCGGCGATGACAGGCTGAAATCCGGCTTCAATCAGACGATAAAATGGATACAGGGTATCGACGGTCTCAGTCGCATCACCCACCACAATCAGAACTTTCCCAGCCATTCGTCCGCCCTCTGAGTAGATATCGAACTCACTCCGACGAAGAATTCACCGCTGAATGCTGGCGCGGAGCCCCCGCTGGAAGATCCAGTGGATCTTCACACAATAAAGAATCTTGAGTCCGGATTCACTCGCAATCGTGATCACGTTCCCATCATGTAAGAACGCAACTGCTGCACGACATTGTCAGCCCGAAGCAGAAACCGATCTTCGTCGACCTGACCGCCGACCGGCTCGACTCGAATCTTCAACAACATTTGAGAGTTGCTGTACGTGGCGGACGGAATGTCGGCGATCTCAATCTGCATTCGAACTGGAATTCGTTCGAGACCGGTCCGCGACAGATTCGCAAGAAATCCGGAACTTCCCATCTGGATCTCCAGACGACGCGACTCGACCTTCAGGACTTTCGCCCGATAGGATTCGACGAACCCGGTGAATTTCATTTGCAGCAATTCACCAGCCACACAGGTTTGAATGGTCGCAGAATGCTTTAACGAACCGTTCTGTCGATTCCGAACAGGATTCGCTGACCTTTCCAATTCCCTTTGTGGATCCGCCACACAGACGCGATTTCGCCCTGTCCGTTTCGCCTCATAAAGAGAGGCATCTGCGCGGGCCATCACCGAACTGGCGGACTCGTCGGCTTTAACTTCCGCAATCCCGAACGAAGCGGTAACTGTCAGACCTTCGATGTCGGCGAATGTCTTCGCTAACAGGACACGACGCAGACGTTCGGATCTCCACCGTGCTGTCTCGGCGTCGGTTTCCGGACAGAGAATAATGAACTCTTCGCCACCGTATCGGGCAATGATCTCGCCTGAGTACAGATCATCTTGAATCAGTCGGGCGCATTCCGTCAGGACGAGATCCCCGACCGCATGAGAATACTTGTCGTTGATCGATTTGAAGTGATCGATATCCATGAACACAACACTGTATGGATCCCGCCGGTCACCATTCCAATGTTCGTGAAGAATGTTCAACTGCCGCTCGAGTTCGCCGCGGTTGAAGACTCCAGTCAAAGCATCACGCGTTGCCGCAAGCTGGAGTGTGCGGAACTGTCCGCGATAGCGCTTCGACTCCTTGTTATTGCAGATGAGTTCAACGACTCCGCTGACTTCTCCATCTTCTGAAAGAATCGGGAGCGTCTGCACGTCGACATCCGAGAACGTATCGTCGGCTTCCTTAATCGTCATGCTGTGACACATGGCATCGGAATTCAGAAAGACCTGATCAATCGGATCGGTGGTGGCATACGTCGGGCTGACAATCTGCCGCTTCCATTTGGTATTCATGGCCTCTTTCGGACACAGTCCAAAGAGAGTCGCCGCGCCAGTACTCCAGATGAGAACCTGTCGATCACTGCCAATGACGTAGTACGCGTCGTAAAGCGTCTCTAACAGATAAAGATGATGGAACAGGTAGCAAAGCTCATTCGCAGTTGCCTGGGCCCCATCATCAACGGGTGCGTTCACCAGCAACGAAAGGCAGGACGCGTGATCATCGGCCAGTTGCAGTGCATCCGATCCGTCGAGCCAACGGCCCAATGCTGCAATCACATTCCGATCGAATTGCTTGCCGGATTGTCGTTCGAGTGTCTGCAGCGCGTCAAACCGATTGAGAGGTTCACGAAACGCCTGCTTCGTTGTCAAAGAATCATAGGCATCGGCCACCGCGAGAATTCGGGCACCCAGACTCAACAGGTGCGGATTGCTTCGTGATTCGTGATCAATTCCATGTGACTGAGCCACGATGCCGATGATGTCGGGATGCACTTGGCACGCCTGCAAGAGGGTGACCGCCACTCGATGATAGGAGGCAATGAACTCTGCCTCGTCGGGACTGAGTTTCCCTGGCTTACGCAAAATGTGATCAGGAATCCCAATCTTCCCGATGTCATGAATCAACGATGCAATTTCAATGACACGAAGATCGTCGTTCTCCCATCCCAGGCGAGATGCGATTCCGACGCAGATGACACCCACGCGGCATGAATGCTTGAGCGTATTGGCATCCCGATAATGCAGCGCAGAAAGCAACCGCCGAAAGATCGGAGCTGCGATGAGGTGACTTCCGCCTTTTCCTGACGGAGAAGGATTTCCGGTCTGAACGAGATTCAACAGGGCAATAAATAGCCGAGAGGAATCCATCGGATGCGTGTTCGAGAGATCGACTGCTCGAACAGCCTGCATTGGCGAGGATGCATTCGCCATGTTCGTACTGATTCCTACAGGGAAAATAAAACGTTTTCTGCTTACGTTTTGAACCGTAGGTCAACAATTCTGGCTGTCAAATTTTGTGCAGTCCTGTCAAAAAAAATTGTTGTTACTTAGACGATCGATTCGCCCGTTGTAACGACATCGTGATTTTCGGCATCATTCGACCATCAAACAGGTTAGCCTCATTTACAAGACAGTCCCATGCGATGCATTCATACCCATAAACGCAAACCGCCTTGTGACGGAAACCCATCACAAGGCGGAGACTTTTCAGATTGTCAGTTCAACAGCGGTTTCGATTATTGAAATGCTGTTTCAATTTGATCGATATTCAGCACAACCTGTGCACGGATGTACTTCTCAGGGCTGGCTTTAAAGTTACGGCGATTCTCTTCAGTCGTGAAGAGGTACAGGCGTTGATCAAAGAACGCTGCCCACTCAACAGAGCCGGTCACTGCACGGTCTGCTGTGAACAGAAGAACGGGATCACAGCCGAGAAACTGTGGAGCGAACTTCTCTGGAGACTGAACAAAGTCATCCTTTGCTGCCTGACTGACGAAGTAGAACCGCTGATTCTTATAGTCAGTCTGGAATTGAGCATCCCCTTTTTTCCAACCACGAGTTCCGTGCAGCGTGACTGGGCAATAGCCTTCAATCATCGGCTGAACCTGAGCTCCGCCGAGTGGCATTGCTGCAGTATTACCAGATGTTGGCAGTGATTCGCCGGGAGTTTTGGGCTGACGGGAAGCAACGAGCGACGAATAACGTCGGCTCGCACGGTCGACGAGAGCGATGTATTCTTCTGGCGGGTGGTAGCCAGTTGATTCCATCAGACGCTCCCCGGTCGGTTCCAGGAAAATGTCCATTGGGAACTGCTGGACGCCGAACCGCTTGACCAACGCTTTCTGCTGATCGACGTCGATCTTGACGCAAACAGCATTGGCCTTCAGTTGCTCAAGAACCGCTGGCTGATTCAGGACGGTTCGCTCCATCTTGACGCAAGGAGCACACCAGGTCGCACCGAAGTGGACCAGCAAAGGACGACGGAGCTCCTGGGCTTGTTCGCGGGCCTTATTCAGATCCGTATGCCAGAGAGTTTCAGCTGATGCGAATTGACACAGAAGGCAGACAATTGCCTGGGCTGCGATCATGCAGCGTAGGAGAGTCATGACAATCCCTTCATGAATGAAGCGTGGTGCCCCGATTCGGAATAGCAGCAATATCTGCCTCTAATTCCGTATCGACAACACCGACCGTTTGACCAGAAATAGAAGTTCGCCTGCAGCAAAAGTGCGGGCGATGGTCTGTTTTAAAGTTGGAACGTGCAGAGTGTAGCGACCCGAGAAAATAAGTCGAGTTTGCCAACCACGAAGGATCCGTAAGTAAACTTTTCTCTATCGAATATACAGTAAAACGCTACAGGCCAAATTTGCGCCCTTTGCGCAGTCCGTGCAAACCTATCCACCCAGTCGGCAGATTCTGCCTATCCCCTCAGAAAGATTTGTTTGACTTTTTTCAAAATTCCACGTTCAGATCGCCATTTTCGAGTGAATTCCGGACCAGCAATCCCTTCACAGAAGCGAGAACTAACGCAGAACTGATTCCGTTAACCATTTCCAATTAGATCTTTACGTCGACACCAACCAACCCGGAAGGCCGACAAGGACATCAACAACGTGAACATTGAGTCCTTTCCTTGCCACTGAATTCGCCGCATCCTGCCTACTCGGAAAACTTTACAAAACAGGAATCCTTCGGCGAATCCCATGCGATTTAATCCCATCCGTTGATTTCGATCACTTAGCAACTCAGATCCCGACAGAAGTGCATCATTCTCCAGATTCGGTCTCACAGGAATCATCGATCTGAGATCGCTTTGAATTTCAGCCAGACACGAATTGCCCATTCGCCGCGAGCGAACCCTCCTCAAGGCTTGCTCCCGCTCTGGTCGCCGAGGTGAAGTTCCGACTATCTTCTCGTCACGGGGAGATCCTCAATGTGACTCGTGATTAGAGTCTCTTTCCCCCTTCATGATTCCTGCCCCTCGCAACAGAGAACAATTTCGTCGTTTCGCTCAGGGGACTTGTTTCAAAAGAGATGAAGTGCGGTTTCATGTCACCTTCGAATTGGACACTCATTGTCAGTGGTGGCGGAAGTGGAGGGCATCTTTTCCCCGCTCTGGCTGTCATTGAAGCACTCTCTGAAAGTCCTTCCCCTCCATCCCGGATTGTCTTTTTCACCACCGATCGGGGAATCGAGCAGACGGTTCTCACTGAATCTCCAACTGAACAAATTGCACTTTCAGCCGTTGAAAGCGTTGAATTTCGCAAACGCCCATTCCGGTCCATCTGGAAAATGAGCCGCGCCATCTTGCAGGCCCGCCGTCACATGAAGCGATTCCCAAATCCAATAGTCCTCGCGACAGGCGGGTTCGGCAGTCTCCCGGGCGGCATCGCGGCATGGAGAAATAGGGTGCCGTTGATTCTGCTGGAACAGAACGCCGTCTCTGGAAGGGCAACGTCACTACTCAGCCCACTCGCATCAAAGATCTGCACGAGCTTTCGTCAGACGGAGATGAATCGTCGCTGGTCAGAGAAATGCGTCTTCACTGGAAATCCTGTTCGCCGAAACATTGCGGAACAGTGGCATCGTCCGCAGGAGACAGACCGCAAGATTCTGCTCGTCATGGGAGGAAGCCAAGGGGCGAAAATGATCAATCAGGCGATGTTCAATTTCGCCAGAAACCATGCTCAGCTGCTGACCGGTTGGAAGATTGTTCATCACACTGGCATCACCGACTGCCCGACAGCGGAAGCGATCTATCGTGAGTGTGATGTTGAGGCGGTCGTCTCCCCATTTTTTGCTGACATGCCAGCACTCTATCGACAGGCAGGACTTGTCGTCAGTCGGGCAGGGGGGACTTCGCTCGCGGAATTCGCCTGCGCAGGCATCCCGGCCATTCTCATTCCCTATCCCAATTCTCTTCGAGACCATCAAGCCAAGAATGCTCAGGTGTTCGTCGAAGCAGGAGCCGCTCTCTGTATCAAACAAAGCGACGCCGATTTTGAAACCGGCGTCGCTCGTGAACTTCAACGTGTTCTAGGCAATCTGCATTTACGGGAGCAAATGGCTTCCGCGATGCATTCGCTCGCAGTCCTGGACGCCGCCGCACAGGTTGTTGACGTCTTGAGATCCCAAAGAACGTAACAGCCTAATGCACAACTTCTCTCCCTGCTGCATTAAGCAAGCAAACGTCCCATGAGAGTCTTGATTCGAACAACAGCTTCCTGAACATTTTCACGGCTGTTGAACGCACTCAAGCGGAAGTAACCTTCTCCGCTCGCTCCGAAGCCGCTTCCCGGTGTTCCAACGAGGTGAGCATTCTTCAGAAGGTCATCGAAGAAGTCCCAGCTCGGAACATTGCCTGGAGTCTTCAACCAGATGTATGGAGCATTGACGCCGCCAAACACTTCGATTCCAACGGACTCAAGACCTTCACGCAACAGGCGAGCATTCTCAAGATAAAACGCAATCAGGTCAGCACACTGCTTCTTGCCTTCCGGGCTGTAAACCGCTTCGGCTCCACGCTGAACGATGTAGGAAACACCGTTGAATTTTGTGGTGTGACGTCGGTTCCACAGCGCATGCAGTGATTGTGATTTTCCTTCAGCCGTTTTCGCGATCAAAGTCTTCGGTACGACGGTATAGGCACAGCGAGTTCCGGTGAAGCCAGCGTTCTTGCTGAAGCTGCGGAATTCGATCGCCAGTTCGCGAGCACCTGGGATCTCATAGATCGAATGCGGAATTGACGGATCTGTAATGAAGGCTTCGTACGCAGCATCAAACAGAATGAATGCTCCTGTTTCCTTCGCGTAGTTCACCCATTGCGTCAGAGTTTCGCGAGTCGCAACTGCCCCTGTCGGGTTGTTGGGATAGCAGAGATAGATCAGGTCGACTGGCTTCTCTGGCAATGCTGGCGTGAAATCATTCTCAGCGGTGCAGGGAAGGTAGGTCAGACCTTCGTAGCGTCCCTGGGCATCGGCAGCACCAGTACGTCCCGCCATCACGTTGGTATCAACGTAGACCGGATACACAGGATCCTGCATTGCGACGGTGTTGCTCAGTCCGAAGATTTCCAGAATGTTTCCGGTGTCGCACTTGGAGCCATCCGAAACGAAAATTTCGTCTGCGTGAATATCACAGCCACGAGCATTGAAATCATGCTCTGCGATTTTGCTTCGCAGGAAGTCATAACCTTGCTCTGGTCCGTACCCTCGGAATGTGTCTCGGCTGGCGAGTTCGTCAACAGCCTTATGCATCGCTTCAGTGACGGCCTGAGGAAGCGGCTCGGTGACATCCCCGATGCCAAGACGAATGACCTTCGCACTTGGGTGTTCGTTACAGAACGCAGAGACGCGGCGGCCGATCTCTGGAAACAGGTAACCGGCTTTCAGCTTAAGATAGTTGTCGTTGACTTGCGGCATGTTCAGACTCGTTCGTTATTCAAAGTGTTTCGCGAAACACTGTCCAAAGTTTTGCATGCCAGATGCGAACTCAAAGGTAGTCGCAGTCTGGCAAGATCCGTTTTGTTCGATCGCAATCCTGCTTCTTAAAGCGTTTCCGCCCAAGAATCATCAGAGCAATCGACGGAACGCCCGAGGCACACGAACCGCCGCACTTCTCTGACGTTCAGGTCCTAGTGAACCCGCATTCCCGGTGTTGCTCCATCATCTGGATTGAGCAGGAAGATGTCTTTCCCGCCTGGTCCACAAGCAAGCACCATTCCTTCACTGACTCCGAAACGCATCTTACGAGGCGCCAGATTCGCACAACAAATCACCAGTCGGCCCAGCAGGTCTTCTGGTTTGTAGCACGCCTTAATCCCAGCGAACACGTTACGGTATTCATCCCCACCCAGCGACAGTTTCAGAGCGACGAGTTTGTCGGCTCCTTCAACCGGCCCGGCCTCAACAACCCGAGCCACTCGCATATCGATCTTCATGAAATCATCGATTGTGCAATGCTCTGCTGTCATTGGCTCTTTTTCGAGAGCTTCTGGGCCGTCATTGAACTGGCTCGCAGCCGGTGCTGCAGGTGGGAGACCTTCTTTGGATTCTTCAATCATCTTTTCGACCTGTTTGGGATCTACTCGTTTCAGCATGTGCTGGTATTGGCTCACCAGAGTGCCGGTCAACGGCGTCTGGGAATCAGACCAGTTTGTGATCGGGGCATTGAGTAGGGTTTCTGTCTCCCCTTTCAGCCGTGGCAGGACTGGAGACAGATACACCATCAACTGTCGGAACAGATTCAGCCCGACAGTGCAAATATCGCGTAATTCATCAACTCGGGAGGGGTCTTTGGCGACCTTCCAGGGTTCTTTATTTTCCAGATACTGGTTGGCACGATCTGCCAGGACCATGATCTCTCGCATCGCATTGTTCAGCGACAGCGATTCATAATGCGCGGCAATGGATTCGGCAGCAGCGGCCGCCTGTGCGAACAACCCGCCGTCGTCCGGATAGGTCTCGGAAAGTTTCTGGTTTGCGACAAACTTCGAGCAACGGCTCGCAATGTTGACCAGCTTTCCAACGAGATCAGAATCGACCTTAAATTTGAACTCTTCAAAATTCAAATCGAGATCGTCAACACCACTGCTGAGCTTGGACGCGAAGTAATACCGCAGGTACATCGGGTCGAGATTGTCGGCATAGGTCGACGCTCGAATGAAGGTCCCTTTGGATTTCGACATCTTCTCCCCACCAACGGTGAGGAAGCCGTGAATATGCACTTTTGTCGGCAGGTTGAATCCTGCGGTCTTGAGCATCCCCGGCCAGAACAGAGTATGAAAATAGGTGATGTCTTTTCCGATGAAGTGGTGAATCTCGCTCTCCGGATTCTTCCACCAGTCTTCAAATGTCTCACCATTTTTCTGGCACCATTCACTGCAGCTGGCGATGTACCCGATCGGAGCATCGAACCAGACGTACCAGTAGTTGCCCAGTGCGTCCGGGATCTCGAACCCGAAGTAAGGAGCAGGACGGGAAATGTCCCAGTCGCGTAACGGTTCACCGAGGAAGTGGCCTTTCAGATAGTTGGCAACTTCCGACTGCAGCGCACCGCTTGTCTGTGTCCATTCTTCAAGGAATGAATGCAACTGTTCAATTTCAACGAACAGATGCAGTGCCTTGCGGAGTTCCGGAGTCGCACCGCTCAGCGTGCTTTTCGGGTCCGTCAGATCCGCAGGGCTGTAAGTTGCGCCGCACTTGTCACAGTTGTCCCCATACTGATTGGGCGACTGACATTTAGGGCACGTTCCTTTCACAAAGCGATCTGCAAGAAAGGTATTAGCAACGGGATCAAACAGTTGCTCAATTTCCTTTTCTTTCACGAGTCCTGATTCGCGAATGTCCTTCCAGATCCGATGGCAGAGCTTGCGATTCTCTTCACTATTCGTGCTGCCGTAGTGATCGAACTGAACATCGAATGCAGAGAAATCGCGAAGGTGCGCCGCCTGCATGTCAGCAATCAGAGCTTCTTCACTGCGCCCTTCCTGCTTGGCGCGAATCATGATCGCTGTGCCGTGTGTGTCGTCGGCACAGAAGAAGCGGCAGTTGTGTCCCCGAAGCTTCTGGAATCGAACCCAGATATCAGTCTGGATGTACTCGACCAGATGGCCAATATGGATGTGCCCATTGGCGTAAGGCAGAGCAGATGTGACGAGGATGCGTCGAGTTGTCATAGGTCAATCAGTTCTGGGAACAATCACCGATTGGTTTTGGTTCCGAGAGCACTTTTCGAATTCATCAACCCGATTCCGCCACACACTTGTTGCGCGGAGTGTGAAAAAAGCAACCTGCCCTCACCCGGGTTTGAGTCCACAAAGACATCATTGGAAATGGATTTGCATGCGTACAGAGGAGACATCCTCAAATCGCTTCAAAATCCAAAGACATTGTACCTTAAGTGCGGTCTCTCCGCAGCCCGATCCGTCATGCTGAACGCTTGAAGAAAGATGATTTCTTCGCAATTCATCACACGGAAAGCGTCACATCAGAAAGCGTCGGAACACGACGATCCGGGACCTGCGACGAGCTTCAGCACGCTCTTCCATCCACGAGAGTCAAACGCGTCGACATAACGCGTTTGACTCGCAGATCAGCCTGAGTGAAGCACGTGCAACCGGCAACGGTAGTTCCCGTGAGTCACACGAAGGAACGACGGGTGTTAGATATTCCCGCGATGCTTCTGCAATGACGCACCGACGAAGTCGCGGAACAACGGGTGTGGTTCCAGCGGTGACGACTTGAATTCCGGATGATATTGAACCGCGACGAACCACGGATGATCTGGAACTTCGACGATTTCGACGAGACTCCCGGATGCGTTCGTTCCGGTTGGAACCATCCCGGCTTCAATCAGTCGGTCACGATAGGCCGGATTGAACTCGTACCGGTGGCGATGGCGTTCTGAAATTTCGGTGGTTCCGTACGCCTTATGAGCGAGCGATCCCGGTTTCAGAACGGCAGCTTGCGCCCCGAGTCGCATCGTCCCGCCCATGTCTGAAACACTCTTCTGGTCTTCCAGCAGACAGATCACTGGATCTGGAGTGTCCTGAGCGAATTCCGTGCTGTTCGCCTGCTCACAGCCAAGCTTGGTACGAGCATACTCAATCACCGAGCATTGCATCCCGAGACAGATTCCGAAGAACGGAATCTTTTTCTCGCGAGCGTAGCGAATCGTCTTGATCTTGCCTTCGATCCCGCGATACCCGAAACCGCCTGGGACCAGAATGCCGTTCACCTGACCAAACAGCTGATCAAGATCCTGATTGTCGCAGTCTTCAGCTTCGATTCGCTTGACCAAAACTCGCGTGCTGTGATGGAACCCTGCGTGCGCCAACGATTCATAGATCGACTTGTACGCATCACGATGCTCGATGTACTTCCCGACGACGGCAACAGTCACTTCGCTTTGTGGATTGCGAACTTTGTGAAGCATCGCCTTCCAGTCGTCGAAGTTCAGGTCACCAGCTGGCAACGAGAGCTTTTCGCAAATGATCTTGTCGACCTTCTGCTCGGCCAGTGGAATCGGCACTTCATAGATCGAAAACTCCATATCGGTTTCTTCGATCACCGAGTTCCGCTCGACATTACAGAACAGCGCAATCTTCTCGATGTTCTCATGTCCCAACGGGCGTTCCGTACGGACGATCAGGATGTCAGGTTGAATCCCGATGGTTCTCAGCTGCCCGACACTGAACTGTGTTGGCTTGGTTTTCGCCTCTCGTGCCGCCTTCAGATAAGGCACCAGTGTCAGGTGAATAAACAGGCAATTCTGCTTGCCGATATCCAGCGGAATCTGGCGAATGGCTTCCAGAAACGGCAACCCTTCGATATCCCCGACCGTCCCCCCGAGTTCCGTGATGACGACGTCAACGTCAGGACCGGCGAGTTGCAGGATGTTCGATTTGATTTCATTGGTGACATGCGGAACGACCTGAACCGTCGCGCCCAGATATTCACCGCGACGTTCTTTCTGGATCACGCTGCGATAAACACGACCCGTTGTGAAGTTTGAGAGCTTCGACAACGGACTTTTCGTGAACCGCTCGTAGTGTCCGAGATCCAGGTCGGTTTCTGATCCGTCGTCGAGAACGTAAACCTCACCGTGCTGGTAAGGGCTCATCGTTCCCGGATCGATATTCAGATACGGGTCCATTTTCTGCATGCGAACCCGCAACCCGCGTCGTTCGAGCAGTAAACCGATTGAGGCTGACGTCAGCCCTTTACCGAGTGAACTGACGACCCCGCCAGTCACGAAAATATGTTTGGTCATCCCTGCGGAGTCCTGCAAAAAAACGGAACCCCCGAGTCTTGGGTCGGGGGCAGTGTTTCAAAATGGCATTTATCCCAACCAAATCTGGCCGGGAAATTGAGGATATTGGAGCGGCGGCTCAGGGAGATACTCAATGAAGCATCAGCACAGCCTGATTCACCGTGACTGCATATTCAGACAGTCACTGCGAGTCAGGTTTCATTCTCGGAGTTTCCGCTAAGAATTTCTACGCTGCCAGCGATGAATCTACGAACGCTTTTTCTGTCGTTCCAGAAACGCAGCATAATCGGCGGCAGTGTCGATGCCAACGGACCGATGCGAGACGGTTTTCACCAGAATCGCCGCACCCGCTTCCAACGCCCGAAGCTGTTCCAGATTTTCGAGTTGTTCCAGTTTCGATCGGGGCATTCTGGTCAATGCGAGCAGGAACTCAGGGCGATATGCGTAAATTCCAATGTGTAGCAGCCACGGACTTTTTTGATAAGCAGCCGTTTCTTCGTCTGGCGAGATCAAATCTCCTGGCTGACCGTCGCGATAGAACGGAATCGGCAAGCGACTGAAATAGAGCGCCCGACCGTCCGCAGCACAGACGACTTTCACGCAGCCGGTGTCCTGCAGCATCGCAACTGAATTGATCGAACAGGCGAGCGTTCCCATCTCGACTTCAGGCCGGCTCAGCATCGCCGTCACCAACGTGTCGATGACGCTTGGTTCCAGTTCCGGCTCATCTCCCTGCACATTCACAACCAACGACGCATCCGGGCACTCCCGGGCGACGACTTCGGCAATCCGGTCGCTTCCGCTCGGGTGATCGCCGGTCATCGCAACCTTTGCCCCAAAGCCGCGAGCGACTTCGGCGATCTCGACACTGTCGGTGGCAATCAGCACTTCACTCAGCGATCCCGCTGCTTTTGCTGCCTCCCATGCATACTGAATCAGCGGCTTCCCAGACTCCTTCAGCAGCATTTTTCCTGGCAAACGTGACGATTGAAGGCGAGCAGGAATGATTCCAATGACTGATGACATACGACAACTAGCAGGGTGAAGAACGGGAAATGAAAAGTGACGCGTCTGTGGTCATTCATGAAAAGAACAACAGCAACGAAACAGAATTCACCGTCTCGCTGCTGGGCTCAATATTAAAGCAAACCCCGTCCCTAAGAACAGATCACCCTTTGCGAACACCAATCGTCAGGAGCAGATTGGCAAACAACTGCTGTTCGCCCGTCTGAATGGTCAGGACATGATCTCGACTCAGCACCGCTTCATAGAAGTCCCATTTCTGAATCGGCTTCAGTTCAACAGAGAGTCCCGCTTGACCAATAATCTGTCGGAAGTCGTCCCAGATTGGAGGATCACCATGAATTGTATATGGGTCGTCCGCCGGGACGCCCATCGTGTTCGCCGCTTCGATCGGCACCGCAGAAAGCAACGCGGTCAACACCTGAGTACAACTGACCAACCCCGGCATCAGATTCAGACTGACCAACTCTGCGTTCGGGCCCAATGTGTTGTAGGCAGGATAGTTTCCATCAGCGATCAGAATCTTGGAATGGTGCCCGGCCCGACCGAGGATCTCGTTGATCTTGGGATGAATCAAAGTGTGCTTTAGCATTCGTAACTGTCATCCCGTTCTAAATGAATTCCGTACTTGAATTTCCCAGATATCAACAATTCAGATCACTGCCCCGCCTGATTCCCGGCAATCTCTTTCTCAGGCTTTGCCCGGACATGCAACATCACCGGCTGAGTTGCTCGACCTCCCTGCACACTTGTTTGCAGATGAAACAGCCGAGACTGTTCCGGAACTCCCTTATGGGCCGTAATGAAGAACTCTCGAACCGAGACGTCCGCTGGCAACAGCAATCCGTTCAATCCAATGTTGTCGACATACACCCCATGCGGGAGATTTCGACCGCTGTCCGCGTTCCCGAGTGCGATCACTTCTCCGAAACCGTTCCTATCGGCCACAAGCTCCAGAATGATTGTCTCACCGGGATGAATGACAAACTCCAGCGGCCCTCCCGACTTTTGAGGTAACGGCTGAACTCCGCGTGAAGAGGGACGAATTGTCAGCTTCAATGCAGGTTCATTTTTCAGAGTGACTTCGCTCCAAGCCGGAATCGAGTGCGTCACATCTTTCCCATGAATGGAGGCGGTCGCCGTCAGCTGGATCTTCTTCAAATCTTCCGCAGTTGGAGCCTGCGTTCCTTCCGCCAGAGATAAAACACCAAGGGCCGTGAGTTGGCCGGGCTCGATCACCAACGGGGAACTGAACGTGAATCCCTGCGGAAGATTCGCGGCATTGATCGTAATTGGCCCTTCGAACTGATCCTGTCGCGAGGCAACCACCTGGACGTCAATCTGATTGCCGGGACTCACCTGAATCTTCTTCGTCGACAACTCTGCAGTGAAGTCCGGAGCAGGGGGACGGATTGAAAGTGTGTACTTGTAATTCGCTCCTTTTTCGCCTCTCACATCGGTCACGCGAACCAGATACTCTCCACTTTCAGGTGCGGTAAAGAACAACTTCGAATCTTTGCCATGCTCTCGAAATGCCGCATCATCGTTTTCGTAATTGACGGTGAACGCAGGCAGTCCATTCGGGATCAATTTCGTTCCCGGTGGATGTGGCTCGACGATGTAACAAGGTTCCCCCAGTGGATGCGCCAACCCGGAAGTGTCGTAGTAATTCCAGCGTTCTCCGCGACCGGGATAGACGTCGAAACCTGAGTCTGGCCCACGCGGCGCTCGCCAGAGTTTGACAACTTCCCCATTGCAGTAGAGCAGTTGATTCAGGGCCATGTCTTCCCAGTTGAAGATTCGAAAATCATCCGACTGGGCACTGGTTTTTCCACGAAATGTGAAGTACGAATCGCGAGTCGCCTGCAGCAGAACACGAGGAACTTGCTCCCCTTTCGCAGTCAGAATCTCAACATGAGAATCGAGTGCGGATTTGGAGCGAGCGGCGTCCACATCGAACACCCAGGTCTCCCCCGCTTTGGCCGTGAATCGAATCAAATCGACATCCGGGACTGCGGTTTCTGAGTGAATCACGCCTTTGATCTTTGCTGGCAAACTCACAACCAACGCCTGATCAGGGAGGTCATTCGGCTCGGTCTCCTGAGTTTCCATCACGGAAGCAGTTCCGACGGGCAGCTTCATTTCAACTGCTGAGTGCGCCATCTGAACCGCCGTAGGTGCTGAATTCCCAGGGAGGGAAATCAGATCCAGTGTTCCATCAAGAAACCCGACGGCCATTCGAGGTTGCACCGGATCGGCAGCCAACGCGCTCACTTCACTGCGATGGCCGGTCAACAGTTCCAGTTCACTGAAGGATTGAACGTCCCAAATCTTGATCGTGCGGTCTTCCGCTGCTGTCAGGATTCTGGAGCCATCACCTGAGTAACAGAATGCAAGAACCGGTGACTCGTGGGCGAATCGGGCGATCGTCATCGGGTTGATGCCTGACTGATCCTGATGCAGATTTTCCCAGACTCGCAACTGGCGATCCGCTCCTGCGGCAACAATGCGTTCGCCCCCCGGACTGAAGGTGATTGCATACACTTCCTTCAGCGGTTGCCCCAGCGTATCCAGTCGCTCCCCATCGCTGACTCGCCATATTTTGCAGGTATCGTCAGCACTGGCACTCGCTAGGACCGTGCCCTTTGGATGAAACGCAATATCATAAACCGCACCGTTATGACCGGTGAGTCGACGAAGAATCTCTCCTGTCTCTGTTTTCCACAGGATGATTTCCCGGTCATAACTGCAAGTCGCAATCAGGCTCCCATCTGGAGAGATCTCTGCATCAAGAATGAGATCCCGATGTCCCTGAAAATTTCGAATCGAAGTCCCATCCGCGAGGTTCCAAAGCGTCGCGAGTCCGCCTGATCCAGTGACTCCGGAAGCGGTCAGCAATGATTTGGAATCCTTTGAAAATCGGACCGCCGCGACCTTCCCAGGTAGCCCGGCTAGTGTCCGGCCGACTGTCCATTCCGAAGGTGCCCCGGGACCAACTTTCAGCAAGCGAACCTGACCATATGTTCCGACCGCCAACGTCTGACCGTCGGAAGAAAAGGCCAATGCCGTCACAGGCGAGATCGGGTTCTGAACCGGAATCTTCGGCACCATGAGTGTCAGGCGATCCGGTGCTTTGTTTGCCGGTCCGATTGCTCCCAATTCAATCCACTCACGGAGCAGTTCACGCTCACTCGCCGTCGGGGCCGGTTCGCCTTCAGGGGGCATTTGCTGCTCTGAACCTTCTGTCAGCACACGCCAGAGCAAACTTCCAGCGGAATCGCCGGGTAAAACAGTCGGCTTCCCTTTGATCCCTTTCTGCAGTGATTGATACGACTCCAGCGAGAGGCCCCCTTCAGACTCCGAGTCGTTATGGCAGCCCCCGCAATATTTTCGAAACAACGGGGCGATCTGCTTTTCGTAATCGACCTGCCCACGTTTCGACTCGTCAGCATGCGCAGAACTGCAAAGCAATTCCCCGGACCCAGACAATGTGGCAGTCAGCCAGCAAATGATCAGGCAAAGCAGTACCGGACACAGTTGTGGGGGAAATCGACCATTCATCATTGATCTCGCCGGGTGAAGGAAAACCGGACCTCAGAGAGCAAGAATGATCATATAGAAATCAATCGATGAATGCGCCGGAACGCGATCCGCTTCCAAACGAAAAAGCGAAAACCAAAACTAAACTTGCCCCCAAAACCGGACCGCGTGGCGAAATCATTTCCACGCTTCCGCAACGCGGCGAGTTGCGTTTCATCAATCGAAACAGCCGCTGCGCGGGCACTCGGTAGAGCAAACTGCCGTCGGGAACTTCCAGAAATCATGTGGCGAATTTGGCACGCGGGATTCAGCGTTTCTCCTATTGAGAACGCTGCTGCGCGGCCACACGATAGACCGATACGGTCTAGATCATGAAGTCCGCTTTTTCACCCATGATGCGATCGATGAGATCCTGTGGCAGTTCCACACCGATCGTGGTTCCAGCATCGACATCGGTCGGGTTGATTCCGCAGTAAGTCGACCATGGCCCCAGGTGACGCCAGCGGCCAGCGCGCTTCGGTTCGCCCGGCAGCACTGGAGTTGTGCAGCGGTTGCATCCGATTGTGGAAAACCCCTGGGAATGCAACGGATTGATAATGACCTGATGACGTGCCATGTACGCTTCCATCTGCTCTTCGCTGAAATTGGCGAGCGGATTGATGCGAATGACATTCATTTCTTCGTCGATCGCCAGAATCGGGCAGTCACCACGACGTCCCCCATCGGCTCTGCGAAGGCTGCCCATCAGTGCGTCGTATTCGCCTTTGACGCGAAGAAGTGGGTCCACTTTTCGCATATGGCAGCATTGCTGCTGACCTTCAACGGAGAGATACAGGACACCGTGCTTGGCGGTCTGTTCGACCATTGTCAGTTCAGGCTGAAGCGTTCGAACGGAAAGTCCATACTCAGAAATCAGGCGATCGCGAGTTTCCAGCGTCTCCTGAAACATGACGCCGGTATCAACGAACAGAATGGGAATATCCAAGTCCAGCTGGCCAATCATGTGCCCCATGACACACCCTGACTGCTGCATCGCCGAAATCGCGGCGAGACGATTCCCGAAAGTCACGTGAGCCCAACGCAAGAGTTCATCTGGCGTGCGGTCTTCAAAGGTTTTGGCCACCCGATTCAGGTCGGCCTGTGTGATCCGTGGCATGAAATTCCTCAGGAGCGTCCGTTGAAAGCGCGTTCCCGTTCCTTCAAGTTCCTATTATTTCGATCTGATGACTTGCGAACACTGAACCCAACGTCGCTTCACTCTTCAAAACTCATCACCGTCAAAATATCGAAATACCCGATGTCAATGCGAGTGCGATTTCAGTGGGGCGAAGTTTTACGGACGAACGCCCTTTTGAACACAATTTTCAGAACAGAAAAGTGTAGCAATCGGCGGACAATCACCAAAAGTGTTTCCCTCTGCCGGGAATCTTCAACAGTCCTTTGCTCAAACTTCCCACAAATTGACATTTGGCCACAGCGCAAATCGGGAATTCGACACCGGCAAGGTTACACGTCAGACATCTGGCTCGCCTGCAATAGTGTCGTCTGCACCGCGAGTTCATGTGCATACGGAAAATCGGAGGCTTTCTCTCCCCGAATCACTCTCGCCATATCAGCGGCATCGTCGACGTAACGCTGATATTTCGGCATCGTGAGTGTCTGGGTTCCCTTTTTGTAGTCCCCACGCGACTGCGACAGCGAAAGCACCACGGACGGGTTATCGAGCGGTTGAATATGGAACGTTCCTTCGGTTCCACAGACAGTCAGATGCCGCCGCTGAAATCCTTCGACTTCCAGCCCACTCGAGCGGATCGTTGCGTTCGCGCGAGGCCATGTCATCACAGCCAGACAGTTATCAGCCAGGCTATCGTTGAGCGAACTGGAATGCTGAAGAGTCGGCGTCACCGTTTCCGGACTGCCAAGGATACTGACCACGAGATCAATCAGGTGGCATCCAAGTTCGAACATGGTCCCACCAGAGTACTCGGCCAGTTCTTTGCGAGTGCCAGTGTCCAGCACTTTGCTCATGACAGCCTGAACTTCAAAGACCTCTCCCAGCCATCCGTTCTTGAGAAATTGATGCAGGAGAACAACGGCAGGGTTGTAGCGATACATGTATCCCAGCTGAACCATCAGCTTCCGTTTTTCAGCCTGATCGAGGATCCGCTTGAATTGCGGCAGCGAAGCACCAGCAGGCTTGTCGATATGAACATGCTTTCCAGCTGTGACACACTTTTCGGCCATGTTCAACAAATCACGAATCTCAGTTTCAACCAGAACGGCCTGAAGCCCCGGGGTCGCCAGTAGTTCATCGACGCTCAACCACGGAAGTCCAGCATAGGCCGCATTCTTCTCCGCTTTCCGTCTCAATTCTGGATTCGGTTCACAGATCCCGACGACTTCATAATCCGACGAACGGCGATAGACAGACAATTTCGTCGCATGAGCATGCCCGACGCCGATCTGACCAACACGAATTCGGGGATGGGTTCCCTCTGGACGACGATCCTCGCCCTGGACAGTCGCGGTAGAACCGAGGGATCCCGTTGTGAGAATCCCTGTGGCGAGATACTGCAAAGCCTCTCGGCGCGTTGGCAGATGCGTCATTGTCACTTCCCTTCGTCAGCCAGTGAAAATCGAGGCATGGATGCGGCCGTAATCGAACGTGTGCTGGCAGCAGAGAAAAATCGTACCACAGCACACCTTTCGCTTTTGGTGACTTACGAATAACATGGGAGATTCAACGTGAAATTGCCATCGTGAAGGGTGAATCCAATGAGTCAGACCAGTCCAGCCGGGTATCTCGAACGCCTTTTTGGTCTTCAGGGAAAAACTGCCATCGTCATCGGCGGAACCGGAGTTCTCGGTGGTGCGATTTGCGATGCCCTCGCTCAAGCAGGGGCACACATCTACATCATTGGCAGCAACGAAGATGCTGGTCAGGCCGTCGTTGATCGCTGGCAAGGACAGGCGACCTTCTACAAAGCCGATGCAAGCAACCGTTCCGACCTTGAAGGTCTCGTAGAACATCTGAAAACGCATGGGCGTGCCTGCGACATTCTCGTCAACGGGGCTGGTGTGAACGCTCCAACACCGTTTCTGGAGATCACCGACGAAGAATGGGATCGCATCTTCCGTATCAATACCTCAGCCGTTCGCATCGCGAGTCAGGTGTTGGGCGGATACATGCTTGAGCACAAGACTCAGGGCTCGATCATCAATGTCGCTTCGCTCTCCGCGATCACGCCGCTCTCCCGCGTCTTCACTTACTCCGCAAGCAAAGCGGCTGTGTTGAACCTGACCCAGAACCTCGCCCGAGAATGGGCTCCTCACGGAATTCGAGTGAACGCCCTTTCCCCAGGGTTCTTCCCAGCTGAACAAAACCGCAAGGTGCTGACTCCAGATCGCGTGGAAAAGATCATGGGGCACACACCGATGGCTCGCTTCGGGACCCCAGATGAACTCGCCGGAGCAGTCATCCTGATGGCATCTAACGCCGCAAGTAGCTTCCTGACCGGCACGAACGTCGTTGTTGACGGCGGTTTCTCTGCCATGACGATCTAGTCTGCCATTCGAATCATTGTGAAATTCGCTCCCCTGATCATCCCGTCGCAAGCGGATGTGGTCAGGGGAGTTGTCATTCGCTGATTCGTGATCGACAGAATTCATTGCAAATCAGTTGTCCCCCATGAATTCCGGTCTCACGTTGGATGACGCATGCATGCATCTTCGTTAATCTGAAAGCATCGTTCTCTGTTGATGCGGCGTGCCCCTGTCATTTCATTGACGCTACTGGTTCGCATACTCACTCTTCGTACAATCCGACCTGCTGACGAAGGAATCTTGAATGAAGGGCCCGTTCTTATTTCTACTTACTGTTCTGCTGCTGACACCCAGCCTGCACGCCGAGACACCAGTCTCTCCCTTCAGGCCGATTTTTGATGGCGAGTCACTGAACGGGTGGCAAGGCCGTGACGAATTCTGGCGAGTCGAAAACGGAGCGATCACCAGAAAAGGCGCTGCCGAAACTCCTCCGGAGCAGACAACTGATCTGGTCTGGAAGAACGGAACTGTCGACGACTTTGAACTGCGATTTCAGGTTCGCATCACCGGTCGCACCCCCGCCGCGGCAGGTGTCCTCTTCAGGAGTGAGCCGACAGCCAATGGAGATGTCGCAGGCACGCTCGTCACATTCGCTCGTGCCAATCAGCCTGGAACAATCCAGGACATTGGAAGAACAGTCATTGCGAAGTTCGACCAGAAATCACCCATTCGAGATGAAGACTGGAACGCATACTCAATTCGTGCAACAGGAGGACAGTTCACAGTCAGTGTGAATGGAACCGTTGTTGCACAAGTGACCAACGACAACACAAAAGAATTGAAACGGAGCGGACAGCTTGCGTTGCGATTGCCAGTCAGCGGGTCAGCTCAGATCGAAGTGAAAGAGATCGCCTTACAACGGCTTCCTCTTCAGAACGGCTGGAAGAAAGTTGTCCTGATCGCTGGAAAGCCAAGCCATGCCTATTCCCATCATGAACACAACGCAGGGTGCCTGCTGCTGAGCAAGCAGTTACAGCAAGCTGCAAAAGATGGATTGCCGGTCGTCACCGCCGTCTACGCGAATGGCTGGCCGAACGATGTCACCGCTCTCGATAATGCCGACACTGTTGTTGCTTACTGCGATGGGGGAGCCAATCACTTTCTCAACCCGAATATCAAAGAGTTCAACGAACTCGTCGAGAAAAAAGGAATCGGACTCGTCTGCCTGCACTACGGAGTCGAAACGACCGCAGGGAAGAATGGCGATCACTTTCTGAAATGGATCGGGGGATTCTTTGAACCGCATTGGTCCGTGAATCCACATTGGGTCGCGAACTTCGAGGCGCTTCCGAAACACCCTGTCACTCAAGGGGTCAAGCCATTCGAGATCAATGACGAATGGTATTACCACATGCGGTTCGTCCCTGAGATGGCCGGTGTCACTCCGATTCTGACCGCACTTCCACCACGTGAAACACTGACCAGAAAAGATGGTCCCCACTCTGGTAATCCACACGTACGTGCAGCCGTACTTGAACGAAACGAGCCGCAGCATACTGCCTGGGTTTATGAACGCCCGAACGGAAAGGGCCGTGGCTTTGGATTCACCGGCGGTCACTATCACGCGAACTGGCAACATGACGATTTCCGCAAACTTGTCTTGAATGCCATCGTCTGGACCGCTCACGGCACCGTCCCAGAGCAGGGGGTTGCTTCACAGACACCGACGGTCGAAGAGATGGAAGCGAATCAAGACGGCAAGCGACCTGAGGGCTTCCAGTTCCAGTCACCAATCAAAAGGAAAGCCCCTGCGGCTGGTGGGGGAGCAACAACGAAACCGGCGTATCAGTCACCAGTCGTTTCAGCAGCCACACCCGGGATGGGTGTTGATATCACTGTCGACATCAAAGGGGCAAAGTCTCTGTACCTTGTCATCAGTGGCACATCGGATGGTTACAGCTGCGATTGGGCAGACTGGGAAGAACCTCGGCTCACAGGAGAGGCAGCTGGCACCGAACTGAAACTCACCGACCTCAAATGGGTCTCTGCAACGACCGACTTCGGGACAGTTCAGATCAACAAGAATGTTCAAGGACAGCCACTGCGTTCTAACGGACGCGAACTCCGTTGGGGAATTGGCAGCCATGCGAATTCAGTCATCGAATACGCACTGCCTGCAGATCACAAATATACGCAGTTCAAGGCTCGCGGCGTTCTTGACGAAGGGGGAGTCACTCAGGGATGTGGTTCCACGGTGCAATTCTCTGTCTTTACAGAGAAGCCATCACAGGCCTTCCTGACCTCTTTACGAATGGCAGGAGCAGCGGCCAACCATGAGGCCGCACTTGCGCTGGAACAGCTTGACGTTCACCCGGAATTGAAGGCCACACTCTTTGCCTTCGAACCGATGATGTCGAATCCGTCGGCAATTGATATCGACCATCTCGGGCGAGTCTGGGTCTGCGAAGGAAAGAACTATCGTGTCTTCCAAAACAAAGATCTCACCGGAGCAACACCACCGGGCGAGCGACTCCTGATCCTTTCGGACAAAGACAATAACGGGGTCGCTGATCACGCAGACATGTTCTATCAGGGACGCGACATCGACTCGGCACACGGAATCATGGTCCTGCCAACAGCCGATGGAAAAGGAACTCGTGCTCTCATCTCCGCTGGGGACAGCATCTTCTTTCTCATTGATGACGATGGCGACCTGAAAGCCGATCGCAAAGAGATTCTGTTCACCGGGATCGCAGGAGCATTCCACGACCACGGAATCCACGGTGTCCAGTTTGGTCCTGATGGACGGCTGTACTTCAACTTTGGAAACGAAGGGAAGTACATCAAAGACAAGAACGGAAACGCCATCGTTGATCAGGCTGGGAACGTTGTTGATCACTCACGAAAGCCGTACCAGGAAGGAATGGTTTTTCGCTGTAAACTTGATGGCAGCGAGTTCCAGACTCTTGGCTGGAATTTTCGCAACAACTGGGAAGTTTGCGTCGACTCCTTCGGGACAATCTGGCAATCAGACAACGACGACGATGGTAATCGAGCTGTCCGCATCAACTATGTAATGGAATACGGGAACTACGGTTACCGCGATGAAGCGACAGGTGCTGGCTGGAAAACTCCGAGAGCCAATTTGGAAGCCACAATTCCTGATCAACACTGGCACCAGAACGATCCTGGTGTCATCCCGAACGTTGTGATTACCGGTGCTGGAGCGCCGACTGGAATTTGCGTTTACGAGGGAAGTCTGCTCCCGCAGTCATTGCGGGGCGCCATCATTCACACCGACGCAGGAGCGAATACCTGTCGCGCGTATGTCCCGAAAGTCGATGGAGCCGGGTACACAGCCGAGGTTGTGAACCTGCTTGAAGGAACTCGCAACCGCTGGTTCCGGCCAAGCGACGTTTGTGTCGCTCCTGATGGAAGTCTGATGGTCGCAGACTGGTACGACGCTGGCGTGGGCGGTCACCGGATGCAGGACATCGAACATGGGCGAATCTTCCGCCTCGCTCCAGCCAACTCACAGAATTACATCACACCAAAAATCGACGTCTCGACTCCAGTCGGAGCCACGCAGGCGCTGCAATCTCCAAACATGGCCACACGATATCTGGCATGGACGGCGCTGCAAAAGTTTGACCTGGCTGAATCCGTGACCGCTCTGCAATCGTTGCTCAATGCCGAAGATCCCATTATGAAGGTGCGCGCGTTCTGGGCATTGGGGAACCTGAAGCTCGATCACTCGGCCCTTGTTTCTCTGGTGAACGAAGGCCTTACTCACTCGAATCCAGACATTCGCATCGCCGCATTACGTCTCCTGAGACAGCACCGATCCGTGATTTCGTATGCCGAGATTCAAGGCTCAATCAAAGCAGACGATCTGTCTCCAGCTGTTCGTCGTGAAATGCTGATTGCTCTGCGAGAGATCCCTTCGAGCTGGTATCCGGAAGACGCGAAGAAAGATTTCCTCGCGAAAGCCTGGACTCACCTCGCAAAGCAATATGACGGGAAAGATCGCTGGTATCTGGAAGCCCTCGGAATTGCAGCTGACAACCACTGGGATGAAATTCTTCCCATCTGGTTGAACGCAGTCGGCGAAGACTGGAAACTGCTGAAATCTGGCCGCGAGATCATCTGGCGATCACGAAGCAACGAAACAGCAAACCTGCTCGTTCAGCTGATCAACAGTCCTGTCACTCCTGACAACGAAATCCCGGCATTACTTCGGGCTCTTGATTTTCAGCAGACGGATGCACGTAATTCCGCACTCCTGCAACTGGCATTCTCCCCTGACCATGCGAATCCTCAGCGGTCCTTGAGTGTTCAATCCGACGCTCTGATTCAACTTGGAAATATCGACATCGCCAAAGACCCAAAGCAGGTTGCGGCAATCACTGCTGTCCTCAAAGCGACAGAAGGAACGGACCGCTTTATCAAACTGGTTGGCCAGTTCAATCTTTCGGATCGATATCCCGACATTCTGTTACTCGCTCGGGCACACCCGGAATCCCAACTGGCTGTCGATGCCATCAAGGTTCTACTCGACAAAGAACAATCCGCATTACTGCAGGCAGCTCTCACTGACGAAGACCGTGAGCGAGCCGAGCAGACAATGACCGCTCTTGCGACCTCTGGAGACAAGCGTGCGACTCCGCTGCTGCTGGCGATTCTTCACGACAATAAGCGCGCTCCATGGGCCAGACAGGCGGCAGTCAACGCATTGGGAAGCAACATTGCCGGGGGAAAGATCCTGCTTGAGATTGCTCAGAAACAACCTTTGCCAGATGCATTGAAATCGACGTTCGCCGCCAGACTGACAAACTCTCCGGATAACGGAATTCGAACCGCAGCACTGAAACTGTTCCCGGTTCCTCCCGGTCGCAATGAGCAACCGTTACCGCCGATTTCGGATCTGTCCAAGAGAACGGGCGACGCACAACGAGGACGTGTTGTTTTCAACACGACAGGGACTTGTAACAAGTGCCATCAGGTCAACGGAATTGGTGTCGAAGTCGGGCCAAACTTGTCCGAGATTGGCAAAAAGCTGGCAAAGCCGGCCTTGTATGAATCGATGCTCTTCCCATCTGCAGCAATCAGTCACGGGTATGAGAACTGGTTGATCGCCACTGAAAGCGGACAAATTTACACCGGTCTTCTTGTAAGTGAAACTGATCAAGAAGTGAAAATCAAAGACGACAAAGGCCTGATCCATACGATTCCTGCGGATCAGATCGAAGCTCGCAAGAAGCAGGATGTTTCGCTGATGCCTGCCGACCTGCAACGGCTGATGACGATCGACGAACTGGTCGATCTGGTTGAATATATGACCACTCTGAAAGAGCGTCGTCTCTAATTTGCTGCACTCTCCTCGCCCAGCTACCCCTGAATGAACCCTCTGAATCTGGCGCAGTACTGCAGATTGCGGCCAGCGAAAGGTATGAAGTCATGAGAAAAATCTTCTGCCGAGCCACACTTTGCTGGTTCGCGCTCGCCGGATCAATTACAGCCGCAGAACCAACTCCAGCTCCCGGCACAGACCTTCTCAATGAATACTTTCGACTGGAGACAGACAGATTAAGCTCGCGCTGTCTGGCAGATGTCAAAACCGCTGACGACTGGAACAAGCAGCGTGCGGAGCGTCATCAGGAACTCTGCGAAATGCTGGGGCTCTCTCCATTCCCAGAGAAAACACCGTTGAACACCGAGATCGTCGAGACTCGCACCATCGATGACATCGTTGTTGAAAATCTTCACTTTCAATCGAGGCCTGGCCTTTATGTGACAGCAAATCTTTACCGTCCTAAAGAAGTGAAGGAAAAGCTGCCTGCAATTCTTTACATGTGCGGTCACGCCGTCGTGAAAGAAGATGGCGTCAGCATGGGGAACAAAACGGCATATCAGCATCACGGGGTCTGGTATGCGAAGAATGGCTATGTCTGCCTGACAATCGACACAATTCAGCTTGGTGAAATTCCAGGATTGCACCACGGCACACACAATCTGGGGATGTGGTGGTGGTTGAATCGAGGCTACACGCCAGCCGGAGTCGAAGCGTGGAATGCCGTCCGTGCCATCGACTACCTGCAATCGCGTCCAGAGGTCGATCCAGAGCGAATCGGAGCAACAGGAAGATCCGGTGGCGGAGCATCCACATGGTTCATCGCCGCACTGGATGAGCGAATCAAAGCCGCGGCCCCGGTCGCAGGAATCACAAATCTACAGAACCACATCGTTGATGGCTGCGTTGCCGGACACTGTGACTGCATGTTTATGGTCAACCGATATGGCTGGGACTTTCCAATGCTGGCCGCGCTCATCGCTCCGCGCCCGCTGCTGATCATTAACACCGATCGCGACCCGATCTTCCCGCTTGATGGTGTCGTGGATATTCATGTCCGTTCGCGTCGCCTCTACAAGCTTCTGGGAGCCGACAATAACACTGGTCTGTTTCTCTGTCAGGGGGGGCATGTTGATTCACAACATCTACAGAATGCCTCATTTGAATGGTTCAATCGCTTCCTGAAAAAGCAACCAGTCAATGCTCCAATTGAGATCATCGCGACCAAGCTCTCGACACCAACTCAATTAAAAGTGTTCGAACAGCTTCCTCAGGACGAGAAAGTCACCGTCTCTCAGGAGTGGTTCCTCTCGGAGCGAACGCCGAACTTCGGGATCAAGACTGATGCAGGATCTTCATCTGGATACCGCTTCAATCGCGCTGGCCTTCAATCGCCAAACGATGTCACCGCAACACTGGTTCAAACTCAGGAGCGAGACGGCCTGCGGTTGCGGACTTATGAATTCGCGTCCGAGAAGCCTTACCAGCTGCAGTTTTTGGTTCTGGATACTGGAAAATCAGGTGATTTGAAGAAAGTGAACGTCAATGTCCTCGAACCGCTCGCCTGGGACAAACAGGCTGCGGACTTCACAAGCTACTTCACCTCAACAGAAAATCCGCTCGATACTGACGGACTCAAGAAATTGATCACCGCTGAGGGAACTCAGGTGTACGTTGCACCTCGTGGGGCAGGGAAGACACGCTGGACCGACGAGAAGAAAGCCGCAACTCACATTCGACGCCGCTTCTATCTGCTGGGGACAACCGACGATGAACGACGCACCGTCGATATTGCGAACGCGCTTGCAGGAATTCAGAATGAACTGGTGAAAGACGGAACTTCGGTGACAGTGACTGCATCCGGGCTGGCTGCCGGGTGGACTGCATTTTCCGGCGCACTCGTCCCTTCACAAGTCGCGTATTTTCTGTCTGACTTGCCGTTCGAGAAAAACGCTGGCCCGTTCTACCTCAACCTTGATCAGGAATCGTCATTGCCAGAAGTCGTTGTCCAACTGGCTCGATCTGGTAACCCAATCACAGTGCGAAGCACGTCAGACGAGAATCGGGCATTCTGGAGCGAGATCCTGAAGAAATCCAAAGAACTCGGCGTCCCCAACCTGACGAACGCTGAATGATTTCAACTTGATCGGCTGCTGACTGATTGACTCCGGTGAAGCGACGCTGATGATCTGAGTTCGATTCCAACGTAATGGCAGGTCTCCATATCATGGGACCTGCCATTTTTCATGCCGCAGTCTCTTCTTTTCGACCGTCACACGGATTCGTGATGAACATTGAATACCACGCCGATCGAACGATCACGCCAAGTGAATTTATCGACGTTCTGCGACGTTCAACCCTCGCCGAACGAAGACCGATCGAGAACGCGGATTGCATTGAACTGATGTTGCAGCATGCCTCGGTACTGTGCACGGCCTGGGACGGAGCCAAACTGGTCGGCGTTGCCAGATCCGTCACTGATTTTGCGTTCTGCTGCTATCTATCCGACCTGGCAGTTGATCAGGAGTATCAGAACCACGGAATTGGCCGCGCGCTCATTGAACTCACTCAAACACAACTGAAAGAGACGGCCAAGATCATTCTTTTGGCGGCCCCAAAAGCAGTCGACTATTACCCTAAACTTGGGTTTGAGCAGCATCCATCAGCATGGACAATCGACGCCAGCTCTGAGCTGACTTCAAATTGAAACGATGCATCACGCCGGCGTTAAATCAACGTAGACAATACTGACATCAAGACTGTTGTGACGAGAATCCGGCCAGAATTCCCCACGACCAGAGCGCCGCATATCCCATGTCATAGCTGAACCAGACAGTCATCATGTTCAGAGTGAGTGCAATCGTCATGGCTGCCAATGCACCGGCGATCACTCCGATTGACCGGTCCCTGGACAAGCGAAAGCCCGTCCAGATCGCCAGCCCCAGAAGCAGAGTGTAAAGGGCCATGCCGGTCCAGCCGAAACGAAGCCCGAACATCAGGAATGCATTATCCACGAATCGCAATCTCTTGCGGACCTCTTCGTCCTTTGGAAGATGAGGAACCTCTGGTGGCATCATTGATGTGGCAGCAGTTCCATACCCAATCACGCCAGCTTCTTTCAAAGATGGCCAGTAGACCTGCCATAGCACAACGCGGTGTGCAGCGCTGCTCCATTCAACAGTCTCTCCATCCAGACGCATGTTCGTCACGTGACGCTTTTCGCCCCCCATTCGTTCGAACAATGACAGGACCGTATTGAAATCGAGAACGATCCAACCGACAGCCACAGTCGCGACTACGATCAACAACCACTTCGAGAGAGTTGACCACATCATCCCTGTGACAGCATACAGCACCCCCATTCCCAGAGCAGGGGCTCGTGAAACAGAACCAAGGACACCCAAAAAGCCGATCACCGAAGTCCCCATTCCCAGCATTTTCTCCGACGGTGTCCGAGCCCATTTCGCAAGTGCAATTGGCCATGGGGCCAAGGTCATCAGCAACAATCCCCAGAAGATCGGATGCAGGGTCGTCCCGAATGCTCTCTTCAATCCGTAACGTTGTGCGTCGCGTGCTGTTCCATCATGGGGGCGATCACCAAAGGCGACTTCCCACAAGTTAATCCCAGCTACCGATTCAATGATGCTGCCCAGGCTCATCACAAGCAAAACACACGTGACGACGAGTGCTAACGATTCGACATTGCGAGGATCTCGCACGGCATATCGTCCTGCAACGTAAGGAAGAGCCCACTCCCCATACGCCAAGAGGCCATGTTGAACTGGATTTCCTGAGTGGTATGTATCAGAGACAGCATGCAAGACGACGAGAGCAGCAACCGCGAAATCCAACCAGACGATCGATGATCGGATTTCCCAGGGACAACGAATGGCAAATGCCAACAGAAAGACGGCAGCGATCGACGTTTGCGCCGAGAAAGGAATTCCAAATATTGGAATTTCCAGCCAGACAGGCACTGCGAACGACAACGCAACAGTGGTCCCTAATGCAAAACTCGCCCCACGAGTGACGTGAAGTATGGCGCCGATGACAGAGATCACACCAACGCAAAACATCCAACCCATGGAAGATTCAAACATAAGATCAGTCTCAGTTGTGCAAACTCACGAAACCGGCAGCGAGGTAATGAGTCAGCTCATCACGCAGGTTGGATCCAATTGATCTGACCTTGCTCCTGAATTCTTGCCCAAAGTATCCTGATTCAGGACGCAGATGTTCATCAGGAGCAATTAGAGTCATCTTCTCACTGCTGTCTCTGGTGATTCGAGCTCAGAACAACAGGAACGGTAAAGCAATTTGTTCTATTTGAAAATACGTCCTCTGTGAAAAGGCCGACCTGACGTCCTTTGGGGCCCGTTCTTGTCGAACTGCAACCTGTCCGTAAGTGGCGTCCAGCAATTCACCTGATTCGATTGGTCGGTGAAGCAATTGGCAAATCTTCACCTGACAAGGCATTTCGATTTATTCAAACAGGCCTGCGTTCGACGTCTTGGCTTCTGGATCATGGCCACGCGTCTTTGGGGATTCAATCGAGCGTCTCGGTTTTCGCGACTGCAGTCTTCAATGAGGACTTCAAAATCTACAAGCAGCGACGTCAACTCAAAACCGACCACAGGAAGTGCATCGAGCCTGCCCCCGGTCAATCGGGCAACTCCCAAAATCAACGCAAATAACGTTCGAATGACAGACAGCAAAAAAGCTGTCAACATAAGCGAAGATCGATTCATCTCCCTTCTTCAATTGATTTTTTGACACCAAGTCGCGGAAGTGTGATAATGTGGCCCATTTGCCATGAGCCTTCTGCTGATCACAGGATTTGACTGTGCATTCTGAATATTACTATCACGACGACTTCGGCTACGAAGACCGGTCACCACTGACGCTGACCGAGATCTTGATGGCAATCTGGTGCGCTGTCATGCCAATTTCGACAGTGCTGATCATCCCGACAATCCAGGGGACCCTACCTGCTGTCATGGTCAGTGTCCTCAGCGTGTTCTGGATTTTGTCAAGCCGCAAAGGATGGACAACATTCACCTTGACCGCGCTGTTCTTAGGATTGCTATTCATCGTTTCCCAGGCTGTGCTGCGGTCGTTCGGAACGATTCAGCTGGAGAACCTTCGAGCCATCGAGAATGACGTCCAGTCACTGGAGTTTCGAACAACAACAATCACTCAAACGCTGTATCTCATTCCGTGCATTACGATCTTTGCGTTCTTCCGAGAGTATTTCCGGCCAAGGCATTTCAAGTATGTCTTCTTCGGAGCATGGCTGTTTGTCGGCTATGGATTTTATGAATATTTTTACTTCGCAATGTTCGGGGAGTCTGGCGACTTTATCTCCAATAGAACATTTCAAAGTGGAGACACTGAACGAAATGCAAGCTGGACACAGACGATCAGCCTAGGTCCATTAAACTTGATGCGAATGAAAAGCTTTACGCCAGAGCCATCATTCTTTGCGATCAGCGCTGTCCCCTATTTTGCCTTAGCATTCTGCGCCAACAGAGCACTTCTTACGGCAGCAATGTTTGCCGCATTGGCTCTGTCGTTTTCAACAAGTAGCTACATCGGAATTGTCGTTTCAATTGCCGTCATTTCTTTTCTTGTCGGACGAATCGATTTGCGTGTCATCGCAGTCGCCGCAGTGGCTTTCGTCCTGTTTGCACTTGTCGCGTTAATGTACCCGGATGTCTTCGCCTCAATGTTTGCAGACAAATTCTCTGCGGAGAACCAATCCGGTCAATCGCGTTCAGAAGCGCTTTCTGGAGCAATTGAATACTTCAAGGATCTCCCGTTTCCATCTAAACTCTTCGGAATTGGTTTCGGAACGGTTTATTTGCCGGCAACGATACGAGCATTGATCGACCTCGGGCTGATCGGCCTGCTGATCTATCTGCTCTTATTCCTCAAGCCTGTTGTGAAACTTGAGCGAATCGACTTTGACATTGGAATTCGAGCTGGACTCGTTGCCATGCTCGTTCTCTACACACTTGCCTGCGAAGAGATCTTTTTGCCGACGACCTGGATGTTTCTTGGGATCGCTTACAACATGCTCGACCACGAACGAGAACTGCGTCGTGCTTATGAATACAGGCCTCAGGTCGAGCACCCAGTCTACGAAGAGCCCGTCGCGTAACTCGGTTGTCATCCCCTCAGTATTCAGCCAATGATGCCGACGCCCATTCTCTCAGCAAATTGATCAATGAATTCAATTAAACAGCGACAGTTCAAAGTCAATGGCCGATTTCGCAAGCAGCGAATGACTGGTGTTCAGCGTTATGCTGCAGAAATCTGCGATCGATTGCAAAATGAGATCACTGAGATTGTCCCGACCGAAAAGCAAGCTGACGGGATTCGAGGACACCTCTGGGAACAAACGTCTCTTGCAAGACAGAGCCGCAACGATGTGCTCTGGTCACCATGTGCAGTGGGCCCGATTCTTTCCAGCCGGCATATCGTCACCATCCATGACACCGCATTCTTTGACTTTCCAGACGGATTCTCGCGCACCTTTTTGATGTGGTATCAGACTCTTATACCGCAACTAGCAAGACGCGCAGTAAAAGTCCTCACCGTTTCAGAATACTCAAAATCTCGCATCGTCGAGTTGCTTCGGGTTCCGCCGGAACGAATCGACGTCATCTATAACGGTGTCGATCCGAAATTCAGTGAGGTGGATCCAACAACGGCAGAGGACGAAATCCGGACAAAGTTCAATGCCACCCGTCCATTTGCACTTGCAGTTGGATCCATCAGTCCAAGAAAGAACTTTGCCGGATTAGTTGAGGCCTGGCGACGGATCTCAAATCACCCAGACATGGAGGGCGTCGACCTGATGATTGTCGGTGGGACGTCAAACGTCTTTAACACGGAACAGTTCGGCCAGATTCCTGACCGCGTTCGCCTATGCGGGTTCGTTAGCGACGCAGAGTTACGCTGGCTCTACCACAATGCATCTGTTTTTGTGAATCCTTCATACTACGAAGGATTCGGCATCCCCATCATCGAAGCCTTCGCTGCAGAATGCCCAGTGGTGTCATCTCACACCACTGCCCATCGTGAAGTTGGCGGGACAGTCGCCGAGTACTTCTCCCCTGATAATACCGATGAAATGGGCGAAGCAATCCGAACCGCCATCATCCGTTTCAATGATCCCAATGCGAGACAGTCCCACGCCACGCTATGTCGAGAACAAGCGGCCAAATTCACTTGGGATGATGCTGCAACAAGAGTCTTGGCAGTCATGAAGCAGTTCCAGAATTGACTCTGCAAGTACCAGTTGAGTAAAGCCGACACAGTCGGATTCTGATCGGCTCTGAAAGTAGGACATGCCAAGAGTACTGCACATTACGGAATATACTCAGGGGGGAATTGTCACCTATCTCAAAGCATTGCTGGGAGAGCAGCTGCAAGACCCTGACTGGAATGATTTTCATGTCCTGACGTCACAGCAGCACAGCCCTTATCTCGATTCGATTCCAACGGATCGCCTTCTCACGTACGACTATCCTCAAAGGTCGATCTCAAACCTGCGGAAGCTCTTCACAACGGCAAGAACGGCTGTCATCGAACTTCGGCCGGACATTGTCCACCTACATAGCACCTTCGCTGGATTAGTCGGTCGATTGCCTGGAACCGTTGCTCCCCTTTTTCGTGGAAAAAAGTCCCCAAAAATTGTCTACACTTCTCACGGCTGGTCATTCCGCATGGATTGCCCGGCGTGGAAGAAGTCATTGTATGCCAATGTTGAACGTGGTCTTGGATATCGGGCAGACCGCGTCATTTGCGTTTCAAACGACGAACTTGCAGCAGCTGAAGAAATCGGAATTCGCCCAAGCAAGGGACGAATGGTTTTCAACTCACTGCCAGTAACTCCTCCCGCGCCAGAACCCGTTGATCTCCCAGACGAGATTATCTCTGCCAAGCAACGGGGAGAACTTGTCCTGTTGTTCATCGGACGCTTTGACAAGCAGAAGGGACTTGACCTGCTGCTGGCTGCCATGGAGAAGATTTCAGACAAACCTGTCTGGCTTTTGTGCGCCGGAGGCCAGGTGGTGAATGGAACCCAGCACCGTTTCTCTCCAAAAGCGATCAATCTTGGGTGGGCGAAACCGGGCCAAATCACGTGGCTGCTTGACTTTTGCGATCTTTTGATTGCTCCATCAAGATGGGAGGCGTTTGGCTTCGTGGCTGCCGAAGGATTAAGGGCGAGTCGCGCTGTGATCTGCAGTTCCGCAGGTGGTCTCACCGACATCGTCCGAGATGGGGTGAATGGAATCGTTCTCCCTGCGCTCACTCCCGACGCCATCGCAGACACACTCAGCACAATCAATAAAGAACAACTGCCCGCGATGGGGCAGGCAGGGCGTGAGATCTTTCTGAAAGAGTTTACGTCTCCTGTTCTGTACCAGAAGACGCGAGATGTTTACGCGGAGCTGATGGCTGAAAAAGCCGCCTCGCGGTGATTCGACAAACTTGTCGATTTCCGTAAGTTCCTATTTTTGATCAGAGAAAAAGTAGAATATTGCCTTCAATCTGCGCAATGGAGTTGTCGGAATCCCCCCAACTGCGAACAATTTGAACGAATCCGGTGTCATTACCAGGATTGCAGGATTTCGAGAGTTTACTCGTCCCTGCGGCTGCACAAATTGGCACCTAGTGCTTTAGAATAAGGGGCTCGGCAATGACTAATTTTCCACAACTCTCAGCCACTCCCCGAAATATGGATTTTGAAGACCGTCTCCGCCGAGCAATTGAACGTGGCGAAAAAGTCCGTGACGATCGGGGCCGCGCTGAAATTGCCAAAGAACTGTCTCTCGAAGAACTCAAGACGATGCACTCCGTTCATCGACTTGCGATGACAGAACATATTGAGAACGGCCTGAAGAAGCTGGCCGATCATCTTCCCGGGTTTAAGTTTCAGAGTGTCATGACAGAAGAAGGCTGGGGAGGCCGGATTTTTCGTGACGATCTGCGTCTGATCCCAAAACGGTCGCCGGAATCGCGATACAGCCGTCTGGAGCTACTGATTACTCCATTCAGCCCAGGTGCCATTCTGGAAGTGGTCGTTAAAGGGACGGTCCGGAATCGGGAAATCATTAACCGCAAGCATTACCAGAGGCTCGCTGAGTTCGACTTGGATTCTTACAAGGATCTGATCGACCTGCGTGTCCTGGAATTCGCAGAACAGTATTCTGCTGCCTGATGTCGGAATTGTCAGGCACGCCCTGACGCCAATTGATAGAGAACCTCAGCCGAGTTCCACCACAATGGGACTCGGCTTTGCTATTCTGTCTCCAAAATTGGACAAGACGACCTCCGGTACAAATTCCTCTATCATTCAATCTTCCCCCACGAAAGTAACTTCCGATGAGCAAAGACGCCGACCTGAAACGAGTCCTTGATCTGGGACTGGTCGCAATCATCCGCGCTTCAAGTGGTGACCAACTGCTGAAGGTTTCAGAAGCGCTGCTTGCAGGTGGGATCGATGTCATCGAAGTCACGTTCACCGTCCCGGGCGCATTGAAGATCATTGAACAGATCAGCAATGAATTGGGAGGCCGAGTGCTCCTCGGAGCCGGAACCGTTCTTGACCCAGAAACAGCACGCTCTGCGATGCTTGCCGGGGCAGAATACATTGTGACACCAACCGTGAACGTCGACGTCATTCAGATGTGTCAGCGTTACGGAAAACTCTGTATGGCAGGTGCGTTTACACCGACAGAAATCCTGACAGCATGGCAGGCAGGGTCCGATATCGTCAAAGTCTTCCCGGCTGAAATCGGTGGACCAGGCTACCTGAAAGTTCTTCATGGACCATTGCCACAAATTCGCCTGATGCCCACTGGCGGCGTGAACCTTGAGACGATGTCAGACTTCGTCAAGAACGGCGCCTGTGCAGTCGGGCTGGGATCGTCGCTTGTGGAAAAGGACGCTATTGCGAAAGGGGACATGGACCGAATCCAGTCGCTCGCAAGCCAGTATGTTGCCAAGATGAAAGAATGCCGTGGGCAAGTAAAGTAGCCAGCTCGGACTTGCATCAGACCACGATGCACTGACTTTCAACAGACACAGAAAGCTCGAATCCCTGAAGATTCGGGCTTTTCTTTTTGCTGTCGATTCAGATTCGCAATGAACTTCAATTCGCGTCACAATGAGAATGCATACGAATTGCTTGATATTGTGAAGTTATAACTGAATTGCTTGACTGACGTGTACGGAATACGAATTGCAAACACCTGAGACAGAAGCAGCAACAACAATGAAGTTCGCCAGCCCTCTACGATTGTTCCTGACCACCGTTACCGTTGTCTCAATGACGATCGGAGGATTGGCCGAGACTCAGTCAGCGTCCGCTGAAGTGCTTCCATTTCAAACGATCAATTGCGACGGCGAATATTCGCATCACCTGCAAGGCGTCTGTACAGACGGAAAAGGCACCATCTTCTGGAGCTTCACGACCAAGATCGTCAGCACCGACGCCAACGGGAAAGTCATCAAGGAAGTTCCAGCCCCAAATCATCAAGGTGACTTGTGCTATCACGATGGTGCGGTCTATGTCGCCGTGAACCTTGGACGATTCAATCAGCCAGCTGGACTGGCCAACTCCTGGGTATTCAAGTACGACCCTGCGACGCTCCAGGAACTGGCACGGTTCCCTGTCCCTGAGGTCGTACATGGAGCAGGAGGAATGGACTTCAACGATGGTAAATTCATCGTTGTCGGTGGACTCCCGAAAGGAACGAATGAAAATTACGCTTATGAATACACGCCTGAATTCAAGTTCGTAAAACGTCATGTTCTGGCGAGCGGCGAAACCTTGATGGGCATTCAAACTGCTGTGTTCCATGCCGGGTCATGGTGGTTCGGCTGTTACGGCACCCCCCAAGTCCTCCTGAAAGCGACGCCAGATTTTCAAATGCAGGGGAAGTGGGAATTTGACGGAGCGTTGGGCATGATCGGCTTGGATAAAGAACGTTTTCTCGTCGCTCGAGGCCCAAAAGCAATGACTCCCAAAATGAGTCGCGGTCAATTAGTCCCTGCAATGATCTCCGCAGAAAAGGGTCTAGAACTCGTCAAGCAGAAGTAGCCAGCCAGAAGCCGGAACTCGCTCGTAATTCCTCTTCGGGAGTTCTTAAACGAGAACTCCCGTTTTCATTTCTTGATGAAGCACTCCGTGTCAGATTCTGATCGAGTGCGACGATTCACTGCTTGCCTGTGCCTGCTGAACGCGGTAACGTTTAAAGAAGAGACCTTTTCTTAATGGGATCTCTGTGCAGCGTTACCTGTTAAACGGCAATTTTGAGGCATGATGGGATCTGGGCACGATTGAGAGAAAAGCTCTCTCCAGATCCGAGCTTGAACTGGTGCCTCAGAGCCACGCATATCGTACGACAAATTCTCTGACCACTTCTCGCTCAATGTGAAAAGTGCATCGAGGTGAGTCGGGATTTTCAGTACGCGATTCCAGTTTTTTCGAACCATCGCAACTCAAATTCAATCCCGCTTTTTCAGGTTGAGACATGCAGGCAATGTTTCAACTCAATGTCCCAGCAAGCTCTCCATTGGTTCTGACATTTGATCACTCAGAACATACTGCTTGCACATTGAACCTGACGATGTGGGCTCTGCGCTGCTCCAGATTCCAGCTTGTCGAACCGGGAGAATACCAATGGACCTGATCCCCGTCATCGATCTTATGAATAGCAAGGTCGTTCGAGCATTAGCAGGACGACGCGACGAGTACGAAGCACGTCCCAGCAAACTGTGCCAGTCTTCCGATCCGGTGGAAACCTGCCTCGCGTTCAAGCAGGCATTCTCCCCCAAATGGATCTACGTCGCAGATTTGGACGCAATCCGCTACGGGGTAACACAGGGACCAATCATTGAAGATTTGGTTCGCTGCGGCGTTCCCATGGTCGTCGATGCCGGTTCAACAAGTGCTGCCGATGTCGAAAAATTGCTCAACATGGGGGTCTCCAAAGTCGTCATCGGACTCGAAACACTTCCTGACCTTGATCTGCTTCAGAACATGGTTTCCATCGTCGGTGCGGACCAGTTGATCTTCAGCCTGGATTTGCGGGAAGGAACTCCAATCGGCAAAGCAGGTGCTGGAATGTATCCACTGCAGGTCGTGTCGACCTGCCTGGATTACGGAATCCGCCATCTCATCATTCTGGAGTTCTCTCGAATTGGAACAAATCGGGGAGTCCCGACTGGCCAACTCTGTCATTCGATTAAGGAACGACGCGCCGACGTCATCGTCTGGACAGGAGGAGGCGTTCGGGAACTGACAGACCTTCGCCTGCTGCAACTCGCACGAGTCGATGGGGCAATGGTCGCCACAGCACTGCACGAGGGATACATCTCACCGGCCGACTGGCAGTTCTTCCAGACGATGGAGATTGACAAAACACTTCAAGCCATGGACAGCTAGGCAGGCGCGATAAGAATGCGCTCCAGAACAAGATTGAAGTGACTGGAGAAGATTCAACAATCTCGTCACTCAACAATCCCGGAACCTGACAACTGAACGCGAAGTGGGTCAAAACCAAAGAGGCCAGACTTACTTGGCCGTGAAATCTTCTTCCGACTCTGAGGCCTCTTCAACGACCTCAAATCGGACACCGGTGTACTGCTGCTCCATACTTGAGAGCTTCTGCAGGAATTTCGTCACGGCCTTTCGGGCCTCTTCCTGCGAATCAAACAGCGGAAACGTCATTTTATGACGGTTGCCACTTCCAACAATGATGGGGCGATACTTAACCATTGAAACAATTCCGCAACAGTCGGCGGTGAACTTTCGTTTCAGTAAGAAATTGCCAGTACAGCGCAGATTATCGCCAAATCGGTGCCTTCTGTAAACCGGATCTCTGGAATCCAAAGTTGCCAATTACTTCGCTTCGGATCAGATACATTCTGTCGATGAAAACCGAAGCACACGCTGATTTGATTTCACACAGAATGCTGTGAATGACACCTGAATTTCATCCTCAAGCAGGCAATCTCCACAAGGCGTAGAAGATGTCGTCGATTCGCGCACGACCATAATTAAGACATCAAGCTGGATCCACAGAGGTGTGCGTGAACTCCGCGACTGCACCGGCAGTCACATAAGACGTCACGAGCACGGCACTTTCACTGACACACCCACCAGTATTCTCCCCCAGACCACCCTAATAGGGCCGGGAATTCGCCGAAGCTACGCATATAGCGGAATTCCAACTCCCTTGGATTGTCGTCAAACAAACACAGAATAGATAACAACTTACAAATTTATGTGGACACCGACTGACTGATCTCATCAAATTTGACAAGATTATTCGTTCTGTTTTGAAGACGGGCCACGTCATGAATGAGACAGCGGACAACGATAATCCAGTTCCCGAACCGGAGCAGGATCAATTGCTTTCAAACTCGCTGAACAGCGAAGACTCACTCGTCATCGATCGATTGATGGAGATCTATCGACCACTTCTGGTGAACGCTGCCAGCCAGTTCATTCCCGTTGGGTTGCAAGGACGAATTGATCGATCGGATCTGGTTCAGGAAACACTGATTCGTGGCTTCACTCAGAAGGACCGTTTTCGAGGAACGACGAGCAACGAGTTTGTTGTTTGGCTGAGACAGATTCTACAGAACATCGCGATCGACGCGATTCGACATCACACCACAGCGAAGCGAGACGCGAGACGATCAACGGAATCGGTGGAGATTCTTGTCAGTCAGGAAGACTCTCCGAGTCAAAATCTGGGTCAGCAAGAAGAATTTGAGCGGATCGCAATTGCCATGTCGCAATTGACCCCTGACCAGCGACAAGTCGTCGAACTCCGCAGCAAAGGAATGGCCTTCAAGGAAATCGGTGAGCAGACAGGTCGAACAGAGGACGCGACGCGAAGAATTTGGGGGAGGGGAGTCGCCAAACTGATGCAAATTCTGAGGGTACATGACCAACACGAGTGACTCTGACACCCCTTCTGCCGCCTGGATTGAACGGATGGTGGAGATCGACAAAGCTGTCCGTTCCGGTCAGCAAATGACTCTTTCAGAGAGCGGAAATGCGCTGACCGAAGTTCATCGATTCATGTCAAACCTCCAGCGAATGCACTCTGCATCGCTAAAAGACGCATTTCTTTCTCATCCTGCAGGATGCCCCGATCGAATCGGACAATATCAGGTCCGCAGGATACTAGGGGCAGGTGGATTCGCCATTGTCTATCAGGCAAGCGACCTCCATCGCGAACGAGAAGTCGCAGTGAAAATCCCGCTACCACCAAGCCTCGTCAGTGAAGCTGAACGCCGCCGATGCACTCAGGGATTAAGACTGACGAAACATCTGGATCACCAGCATATTGTCCCGGTATACGAGGCAGGTGAAGATGGCCCCATCTCATTCATTGCCTGTGAGTACTGTACAGGCCCGACACTCTCATCTTGGCTGACAGAGCATCGACAAATGGCTCCTGTCAATGCAGCGAAACTCGTCACTCAATTGGCCGACGCAGTGGCCTACAGTCACGGCCAGGGCATACTGCATCAAGATCTGAAACCAGCCAATGTCCTGTTATTTCCAAACAGCACCGCTGAGAACGAATCATTTCCGTTTATCCCCAAACTCTCAGACTTTGGCCTCGCCAGTGTGATCGAGTCCGCAGCTGCCGCCACGCGTAGCAGCATGATTCTTGGAACCCCGTTGTATCTGGCGCCTGAGCAGATCGCCCCCGTCAGTGCCGCCTCTGGAACGGTCACTGATGTCTATGGGCTGGGAGGGATTCTCTATGAACTCTTGACCGGACAGACTCCATTCGATGGCAAGACTGTCATCGAAGTTCTGGAATCGATTCGAACCGGAAAGATGACACCAGTCCGAAAGCAGAATCCACAGGTCCCTCGCGATCTCGCTGTGATCTGTGAAAAGGCGCTCTCGATCTTCCCGACGGATCGGTATTCGTCAGCAGCCGATCTTCGTGATGACCTGCAAAGATTCGTGAAAGGGGAATCAATTCAGGGACGACCATTGGGGACTGTCGTTCAGACAATCCGCTCCCTGCTTGCAGCCCCCCGAGTGAGCGAGGCCGCAGGATATGTGATTCTTAGTCATGCTGCGTTGCTGTTCTGGATTCTCACCTGGCCCATCAGCCTTCTGCTAAACTTTCCGATGACGCGAGGAACATCAATGGGCGAGCTTGCCCCATACATTGTTCCACTCGCCATGCTTCACCTCTTCTCGTGCGTTTTAGGTTACCTGATTGGCCAGAGAAAATATTGGGCGGCTATCACTTCGACCCTGCTCGGGGGAACACTTAGCCTTTTCGTCTTTTCCGTACTGATGAGATGGATCTCTCCCCCTTATCCAAGCCTCTATGTCAACGTACGAACTCGCGACGTTGTTTACCTGCTTCTCTTCAGCATTTTCACAATGCAATCGCTGCTCTGTCTCTGTGCCTGCATTGCAATGAGACGACAACGAATAATATCGACTCGCTAAAATCTCTAACCTATTTGCCGATCAACAAAATCAAGTATGCTCAACAACTTGAAATGGAAAAGTTGCTCTATTGAAAGGCCGTTGGCTCATAGTATTTAACCTAACGCCTCTGTGCATAATCCAGCCCCCGGAATGCCGCTTGATGAACAGGCTCCGCTTTCCTGGCCAAGCGAGCCGCTCCCGTGGTCCTTTTGAGCCCACTCGAGTAAGACTCCGCCAGCCTGCATCCGCCATAGTCTTTTTCCTGGAGTGTTTCGGCTGTCATCTCTGAGCGATAGGTTCCGTTCAAGCCGCCAGCGAGTGCGTTCTTGCTTATCGAGAACGCCTGCGGGATTTCTCGAAGATGAGCCCTTTCGACGTCTGGCCTGACCGCCTGGATGCCAAAACGATCGTCGACATGGCTCCTGATGCGAAGATCAGAAGCTTCGCAAGGAGATCATCGCCAAGGCCAGGCATCGCATCAGCGATTATCTGTCCCCTCAGATCAGCGAAGAGGTCGCAGGACGCTGTCGTCTGATCGACCAACCACCGGCACTGTTTCATGTCACCAAAGAGCGTGAGCCGGAACATCAGATGATCGTCAAGGAAGCATTGGGTCAATACCGGTTGACATTGACCAGGTAATCGAAGAATTCACCTTGGCGTACACAGACCAGAATGCGAGAGATCATTCAGTACTGGTAGCCCCGATGGAAGCGGGTAAGATCGAAGTATTGATTGAAGAAGATGAGTAAGGTGGCTCACGTAACCGATTCACATCCCGGGCATCCCGCAATCGCATCGAAGATTTGAACGATCAGAACCACGTAAAAGGAAAATCATCGATGTTGAAACGCAAGAACCCGTTGATTCTTTCCGGATTGGCGCTGGCCGTAGCCATTGGCCTGCACACGTTAAACGGTTCAAACACGGTGGTCCACGCTCAGGACAGAGCGCAGAATCCGAACTTAAAGACCCCGTCGACACAGACAATCGCTGATCAATTCGTCGTCCGTGCCGCCATCAACAAGACAACGCAAAGCTTTGTCGAGGTATTCTCTCGCGGCGATGTCGATCAAGTCGCCGCCCACCAGTCTGACGGTGCCGAATTGATTTCCGATGAGGCACCTCCGCTGCGGGGACGCGATGCCATCATCGAGGCTTTGACAAGACACTTCGCAGAGAACCCTAAGAAGACAATTGTTCGCGAGGTCGAGTCCTTGCGGTTCAAATCGAAGTTCTCCGTGACAGAGGAGGGCCACCTCAAAGTATCAGTCGGGAGCGAAGCTCCGAAAAACATGCGATACAGTCTGGATCTGATCCATGAGGATGGGAAATCGCTGATCGCCGGCGTTCATGAGTGGCCCTCCAAGAACGCCGAACTCATGAACTTGGAGTGGTTAATCGGCAGTTGAGAGGCGAAGCGGGCCGATGCCGAAGTTCACACGAATTACGAGTGGTCTGGTTCCAAGGCCTACATCCGCGCCACCACGACGGTGCGTGAAAAGGATCAGACGTTGACCGCCATGCAGATGATCGAAATCAACCCCTTCAGCGAACCTGCACGCGCGAAGGGAACACTTGGATTTTTGAGTTGCACGGAATTCTCGCTGACGGCGGCGAATTTCCGCGACGAACGTCTTGGTTCGAGTGAATAGCGATACGACGACGTGACAGCCGGTCAGCAAGCCGGTACAACGAATGACGATGAGTTTATGACGCTCGCTGTGTTCGGCATGGTTCAAGAAGAGGAAACGGTTGCTGACCAAGTTGTGCAGTTGAAAGTGAATCAACAGGGGATCATCCAGGGCGAGTATTACACCGCGACGACGGACACGCCCCAGAAGCTCGCTGGTTCCGTGGACAAGAAGACCCAGCGGGCCGCCTGGAAGGTGGGAGACAATCAGAACGTCGTCTACGAGGCAGGCATCGTGAACCTGAGTAAGCCATGCCCATTTATTATGGCAGTGATAAGACCCAGCAATGGACCCTGGTACGCATTGAGAGCGAGTAAAAGTAATCCACGACTCACATCTCCACACGTCGAAGGAAAACAGCATCATGAAGCGGCGTCTCAACCTCATGCTCCCGATCTTCACCTTGGCTGCTGGTGTCGCGACAATGGTCGCTCAAGCCCAGCCGCAGTCCGCTCCAGACAAACTCGACCGCACGATCTTGCCGATCGCCGAGCCGAAGTCCCCTCCGATCACCGAAATCGACGCCCGCAAGGCCAAGGCCCCGCCGTTCTTCTCTGTGAAGCCTCCCAAAGACGCGCCGAATGTCGTCATCGTGCTGATTGATGACATGGGCTTCGGCCAGCCTAGCGCGTTCGGCGGACCGGTTCACATGCCGACGGCGGAAAAGCTCGCCAGGAATGGGCTGAAGTACAACCGGTTCCATACCACCGCCCTTTGCGCGCCGACCCGAATGGCCCTGCTCACGGGCCGGAACCATCATTCGTGCAACATGGGTTCGATCACGGAGACGGCGACAGCATTCCCGGGCCAGACGGCAGTGCGACCGCAGAACATTGCCCCGCTCGCCGAGATGCTCAGGCTGAACGGCTACAGCACGGCCCAGTTCGGCAAGAACCACGAAACCCCGCCATGGGAGATCAGCCCGTCCGGCCCGTTCGACCGCTGGCCGACGCGTAGCGGGTTCGACAAGTTCTACGGCTTCATGGGCGGTGAAACCAACCAGTACTATCCCGGCGTTTACGACGGTGTGGCCAGAGTCGAACTGCCTCGCGACCCGAACTATCACTTCACGACCGACATGACGAACCAGGCCATCGCCTGGACACAATTTCAGAAATCCCTCACGCCCGACAAACCTTTCTTCGTCTACTACGCCCCGGGAGCCACGCACGCTCCGCACCAGGCGCCAAAAGAGTACATCGACAAATACAAAGGGAAGTTCGATCACGGCTGGGACAAACAGCGTGAGATGACCCTGGCGAACCAAAAGAGACTCGGGGTGGTGCCTGCGGACACGAAGCTCGCTCCCAAGCCAGAGGCGATCAAGGACTGGGACAAACTCTCCGCTGACGCAAAGAAGCTCTTTGCACGCCAGATGGAAGTGTTCGCTGGGTTCGGCGAACACACCGACCACGAAGTGGGTCGCCTCGTCGAGGCGATCGAAGAGATGGGCGAACTGGATAACACGCTGTTCGTCTACATTTTGGGCGACAACGGTGCCAGCGCCGAGGGCGGCATGGTCGGCCTGTTCAACGAGATGAACTATTTCAATCAGGTGCCGGAGAAGCTGGAAGACATCCTGAAAAACATCGACGAATTGGGAGGACGCAACGCATACAACCACTACGCCGCCGGTTGGGCGGTGGCTGGCGACACACCATTCACCTGGACAAAGCAAGTGGCTTCGAGCTTCGGAGGAACGCGCAATGGGATGATCGTCCACTGGCCGAAAGGCATCAAGGCGAAGAACGAAGTCCGTAGCCAGTTCCACCACGTGATCGACATTGCCCCGACGGTTCTGGAGTCCTGCAGCCTGCCGGAACCGAAGGAAGTCAACGGGTTCAAGCAGCGCCCAATCGAGGGAGTCAGCATGCTGTACACCTTCAACGACGGCACTGCGAAGGACCGTCACACCACGCAATACTTCGAGATCTACTGCAACCGAGCGATCTACCACGACGGGTGGGTGGCCGGAACGGTACACAAGGCCCCTTGGGAGCCGAAGCCGCGGGTCGATTCCTTCGATCAGGATCGGTGGGAACTTTTCAACGTGGCCGATGACTTCAGCCAATCCACTGACCTCGCGGCGAAACACCCAGAGAAACTGAAGGAACTCCAGTCCCTCTTCCTCAAGGAGGCAGAGAAGTACAAGGTACTGCCTCTCGACGACCGCCTGTTCGAACGGCTCATCGCCTCGACGGTCGGCCGCCCCGACCTGATGGAGGGGCGCACCTCGATGACCCTCCACGAGGGGATGACTGGGATGATGGACAACGTGTTCATCAACGTGAAGAACACGTCGCATACAATTACCGCCGAGTTAGAGATTCCAAAAGGCGGGACCGAGGGCGTGATCCTCTGCCAGGGCGGCCGGTTCGGCGGCTGGAGCTTGTACACCAAAGGCGGGAAGTTGAACTACTGCTACAACTGGGTCGGCCTGGAGCAGTACAAGATCGCCGCTGACAAGCCGCTGCCCGCCGGGGAGGTCACAGTCAAGTTTGAGTTCGTCTACGACGGCGGCGGACTCGGCAAAGGCGGCAAGGGAACGCTGTTTGTGAACGGCGAGAAGGTCGCCGAAGGGCGGATTGACCACACCGCCAGCGTTATCTTCTCCCCCGACGAGACAGCGGACGTGGGCTTGGACGAGGCAACAAATGTGACCGAGGAATACAAAGAACGCGACAACAAGTTCACAGGCAAGATCAAGAAGATGGTCATCGATGTTGGCCCGGCGAAAGTCGCCGCAACAGAGGCCGAGGGTTTGCGAAAAGCCGAGGTTGCCCGAAAGGCGGCGGAGTAGATTACTCCTATTCCACCGATTGTAGCCGAAACTTCGACTTTCACCTCCAATCTCTCCGGTCGCAACCCTGTGATTTGCGACCGGAGAGCGCTCGCAACGGTCGTTAGGCCGGTAGATGACCAGACTTTGCTGGATGACATCACCAGTGCCATTACACACGTGCCAAACGGTCCTGACTAGTTCGCATCAAAAAAGCCGCTAGCGTCTTCTGTACAGGAGGTTTAGAGTAGACAACGTGTCTCACCAATCGCGTCAGATTATCGTCAACAGGAAGAACCCTGATGAATTCTGAAAACGCACGACTCGTGGCAGCCCGCAATGAAGAAGCCGATTGGAAGAAGTGGGGGCCGTACCTGTCCGAGCGCCAGTGGGGAACGGTACGTGAGGACTACAGCGAGAATGGCGACGCCTGGAATTTCTTCCCCCACGATCATGCTCGTTCCAGGGCGTATCGCTGGGGTGAAGACGGTCTGGCCGGCATCTCCGACGACCAGCAGCAGCTCTGCTTTGCCTTGGCCTTGTGGAACGGTAAGGACGCCATCCTGAAGGAGCGGCTGTTTGGCCTGACCAACAGCGAAGGCAACCACGGCGAAGATGTGAAGGAGTACTACTTCTATCTCGACAGCACGCCGACTCACTCGTACATGAAGTACCTGTATAAGTACCCGCAGGCAGCATTCCCATACGCGGACCTTGTAGAGACTAATCGTAAACGAACCCGCAACGACATGGAGTACGAACTCCTCGACACCGGTGTCTTCAACGATGACCGCTACTTCGACGTTTTTGTCGAATACGCCAAAGCCGGCCCCGAAGACATCCTGGTACGGATCACGGCAGTCAACCGGGGACCGGATGCCGCAGAACTGCATCTCTTGCCGACACTGTGGTTCCGCAACGACTGGTCAGCGTGGATCGCGAAATCAAACCGAGCTACCAGCAAACCCTTGGTGAAGCAGGTTCAGGCTTCACCAGGTATCAGCGCGGCTGTGTGCACGCATTCCGTGCTCGGTGAATTTACGCTCTTTTGCGAGGGTGAGACGCCACTGCTCTTCACAGAGAATGAAACCAATCACGAGCGGCTGTTCCCCGGCCTGAAGAATGAGAGCCCCCACGTTAAAGACGGCGTTAATGACTGTGTCGTCCAAGGCAGACAGAACTCCGTGAACCCCGCGAAAGAAGGCACGAAAGTCGCGGCGCACTACCGAGTTCACATCGACGCTGGTCAGACCCAAGTGATTCGCCTGCGGCTCTCGAAAGGCAATCCAGCCCAGAACAGTAAACCGTTTGGCAAACCGTTTGACCAGGTCTTTGCTGATCGATTGCGAGAAGCGGATGAGTTTTACAAGTCGGTCACGCCCCCCTCGGCGGGTGCCGACGCGGCCAACGTGATGCGCCAGGCGCTGTCCGGCATGCTCTGGAGCAAGCAGTTCTTCTTCTTCGACGGCGACAACTGGCTGGATGAGCACAATTCCAACCCACTGCATTCCGGTTTCCGCAGTTCCCGGAACTCAGAGTGGTTTCACATGCTCAACAAAGACATCATCTCAATGCCCGACAAATGGGAGTATCCCTGGTACGCGGCGTGGGATTTGGCCTTTCACACACTGCCGCTGGCAATCGTCGATCCCGACTTTGCCAAAGAGCAGATGCGGCTGATGTTGAAAGGGGTGTACCTGCATCCCAGCGGTCAGCTCCCGGCTTACGAGTGGAACTTCAGCGATGTGAACCCGCCGGTACATGCCTGGGCGACGCTCTTCCTGCATCGTTCCGCGCAGGCACTCAGTGGCGAGACAGACATCGATTTCCTGAGAGGAGCGTTTAACAAGCTGCTGCTGAACTTCACCTGGTGGGCCAATCGCAAAGACCGCTTCGGCAAGAACGTCTTCGAGGGAGGATTTCTCGGCCTCGACAACATCGGCGTCTTCGACCGCAGTGCAGCGCTGCCGACGGGCGGTTACCTGGAGCAAGCGGATGGCACGGCCTGGATGGCGCTGTTCTGCCAAAACATGGTCGAGATGGCCGCCGAACTCGCTGTGTATGACCCGATTTATGAAGACATGGTACTGAAGTTCGTTGAACAGTTCTACTACATCGCTGCGGCAATGAACCATCCCGGAAAAGACGGGATGTGGGACGAGGAAGACGGCTTTTACTACGATCTTCTGCGGCTTCCCGACGGGAGCGCCACACGACTCAAGGTCCGCTCTCTGGTAGGGCTCCTGCCCCTGTGTGCCACGACGGTCATCGAACCGTGGCAACGGGAGCGGATTCCGCGGGTGATGACGGGACTCTCGGAACGGATAAGGCGGATTCCTGAACTGTCGCATGCGACACACCCCACCGGTCCGGGGCATATGGGCGTGAATGACCGAGGGCTTCTCGCGCTGCTCAATCCGGAACGGCTCCGTCGCATTCTCACAAAAATGCTCGATGAAAACGAGTTTCTGAGCCCACACGGCATCCGCTCGATCTCAAAGTTCCACGAACAGCATCCCTACGTCTTCCACGTGAATGGCCAGGAGTACCGTGTGGACTATCTGCCAGCCGAGTCGAACACTGGGATGTTCGGGGGGAATTCCAACTGGCGCGGGCCGGTATGGATGCCTGTGAACGCAATCATCATCCGAGCGCTGCTGCAGTACTACTTGTACTACGGCGACAACTTCAAGATTGAGTGTCCCACCGGTTCGGGGAAGATGATGAACCTGTTCGAGGTCAGCCAAGAAATCTCCAACCGGCTCATTAGTACTTTCTTACGCGATGAACACGGCCGGCGTCCGGTCTTCGGCGGCACGGAGAAGTTCCAGACAGATCCCCAGTGGCAGGATTACCTGCTGTTCTTCGAATACTTCCACGCTGACAACGGTGCCGGGTTGGGTGCCAGCCACCAGACCGGATGGACGGGACTCGTGGCTAAGTTCATCCAGATCTATGGCCTCATCGATGCCAAGAGCGGACTGGAAGGAGGTAAGATGGCCGGGTTTCAACGGGGAACATAAGGCAGCAAGATGATCTTTTCCGCTGCTGTTCGCACATCGCCTCTTACGAAATGCTCTCGCTATGCAAACTGCGGCCCTGGACGTCATCCCGATCTGGTGTGTTCTGCCTCTGATCCTCGTGTTCTGCCTGGTGATGATGGAGGCCGGATATCGACTAGGGAAGTGGCGGCACTCGCACGTCGCGCAAGAAAAGGAGGCCCCGGTGGCGGCCATGGCGGCAGCCGTTCTCGGTTTGCTCGCGTTTATGCTGGCATTCACGTTCAGTCTGGCGGCGTCTCGGTTTGAAGCGCGCCGCCAGGCCGTTCTTGAAGAAGCCAACGCGATTGGCACCACCTATCTGCGGACTCGCCTTCTACCTGAGCCTCAAGGTTCCGAGGTCGCGAAACTCCTTCGTCGTTATACAGAGATTCGCACGCAAAGAATGACTTCCGAGAACATCGGCGCCTTGCTCGCCGAATCCGAGAAACTCCACAAACTGATGTGGTCACACGCCGTCGCGGCTGCTGAAAAGAACCCAGAGGCGATTATGACAGGCTTGTTTCTGGAGTCGCTGAACGAATCCATCGATCTGCATTCCACACGTGTGTATTTCGGAATTTATAGCCGGATCCCCATCACAATTTGGCTGGCACTCTTCAGTCTCGTCGTGCTGGGCATGATTTCTCTCGGTTACCAGGCGGGTCTCTCTGCGACATGTCGTTCACTGGAGATGCCGATTTTTGCTTTGGCATTCTCCTGCGTACTCTACCTCATTATTGACCTCGATCGTGCCCATGAAGGTCTATTAAAGATCAGCCAACAGGCAACGATCAACTTGTACAATTCGATGCAGGCCAAGCAGCCGTAGTCCCCTTTCTGACAGCCCACGTTCTTAGAGGTCATGCCATGGCGGACACCAGATATCCAGTCCTGTATCAGATCAATACCCGAGTCTGGTTAACGGAGCTTTCCAAGAATCTGGGCCGCCCCGCCACACTAGACGACATCCCAGACGCCGAATTGGATCGTCTCGCGGCATTGGGTTTTGACTGGATCTGGTTGCTCAGCGTCTGGCAAACCGGTGCCGCTGCGCAGCAAGTCTCGCGTAACAATCCCGAATGGCGGCGTGAATTCCAGGAGACACTCCCGGATCTGCAGGAGGAAGACATCGCCGGTTCGGGCTTCGCGATCACAAATTACACAGTCCATCAGAACCTCGGCGGCGACGTGGCTCTCGCCCGCTTGCGCACTCGGCTTCACACGCGTGGTTTGAAGCTCATGCTCGACTTCGTACCCAATCACATGGGGCTCGGTCATCCCTGGATCGAAAGTCATCCGGAGTATTTCGTTCCCGGCACAGAGAACGACCTGGCCAGCGCCCCGCAGAATTACACTCGGGTCCAACACCAGAATGGCGATCTCATCTTCGCCTATGGCCGTGATCCGTATTTTTCCGGCTGGCCCGACACGCTGCAGCTCAATTACGCCAATCCCGCCCTGCAGGAGGCAATGATCGGCGAACTGCTGCGAATTTCCGGACAGTGCGACGGCGTCCGCTGCGACATGGCCATGCTGGTGCTTCCGGACGTGTTTGAACGAACGTGGGGTCAAAGCGTGCCCCTCTTCTGGCCGACGGCGACCCAGCGCGTGCGCGAGCGCGTTCCCGGCTTCCTCTTCATGGCCGAAGTCTACTGGGACATGGAATGGACGCTCCAGCAACAGGGTTTCGACTACGCCTACGACAAGCGGCTCTATGACCGCCTTCGGGAAGGCCATGCCCGGCCCGTGCGCGAGCATTTTCACGCAGGCCTGGATTACCAGGACAAACTCGCCCGCTTCCTAGAAAATCACGATGAACCACGGGCCGCAGCAACGTTCTCTCCAGACGTTCACCAAGCTGCAGCGGTGATCACGTTTCTGTCCCCTGGCCTGCGTTTCTTCCACCAGGGTCAGTTCGAGGGTCGCAAGAAGCGGATCTCTCCCCACCTCGTGCGAGGTCCGATTGAACCTGTCGATGTGAATTTGGAGCAATTCTACGATCGATTGCTCGGAGTGCTGCGCCGTACGGCGGTGCGAGAGGGACAATGGCAACTACTGGAATGCGCTCCGGGCTGGGATGAAAACTGGACGAACGATTGTTTCGTGGTCTTCGCCTGGCAAGGCTCGCTGGGAGACGTTCTCGTGATTGCTGTGAACTATGCCCCGAATCAGAGCCAATGTCATGTGCGATTACCTTTCGCTGAACTCGCTGGCAAGAAATGGCAGTTGCAGGATCAGCTTCGCCCGTCCAGTTACGATTGGAATGGCGACGACTTACATGGCAAAGGACTGTTTCTGGATCTGGCCCCCTGGCAGGCGTCCGTTTTCTCTCTGGTGAAGTGTGAGTGAGCACGGCAACATGACGCGGCATAACCAGTCACTGGAGTCTCCCAAGAATGGCGGGCGCTGGGGAAGCCGTTGTCATTTCCAGCGAGGAGAGCATTGCATCTCACAGAGTCGCCGTATCTTCACAGCCGAATTCAAGCGTGAAACTCTGCACATGATGCATGTAAAAGGTCTCTCGCAAGCCGAAGGGATCGTCTCTTGAACATTGACCCGAGCACGATTCGTAAATGGCCGCGACAGTTGGAGTCTCAAGGAGGACAAGCATTTCCTGGTAAAGTCTAGCAGTCTCCTCTTGAAGAGGAGACTCGGTGTCTTCGTGAGGAGAATGCGCGACTCAAGATGGAACGGGACATCTTAAAAAAGCAGCCACCTTCTTCGCGAAGGAACTCAAGTGAGATACTCATTCATTAACGTCCATCGTGAGCAGTGACCAGTCTCGGTGGAGTGCTCTATCCTGCAAGTTTCCCGCAGCCGTTTCTATGCGTGGTCTTTTCGAGCGGAGAGCACCACACTCCGTCGACTTGTAGAACTGACCGAATGGAATCGTTCTTTACGAAGTTGAAGAAGGAACTGGTACATCACGAGCAGTACCAGACCTGAACGGAAACTCGCCAGAGTCTCATCGAATACATTGAAGTGTTTTATAACCATATCCATAGACGCTCCGCCTTGAACTATCAGACCCCAGCCCAGTTCGCAGAGGCTGCATAGCCCTCCCAGCGCCCACCATTCGCGGAAAACTCCGCTGTGTCGCAGCCCGATAGCGCCGCACTGTCGCCACAGACGAACGGAGAACATGCTCATGATGCTGCAGAAACTTGTCCCGCAACTCCGAAATCGAGATCGGCTGAAACGTCAGCAGTGTCGGTGAAGACGACGTCAGCTCAGCATTAACGCGGGCCGCAATCTGTTTTGCTTGCGTCTCAGAGTCGGCCACCCGCCGCCGAATGGGACGAGCTCCCTCACGGTAATAGAACCACCATGAGCCATGGTGAGAGTACAGAGAAACCTGCCCGATCCGTTGTCGAACAGGCCTGCGTTTCCGCGTAGCCATACGACTCTCCCGTGCACGGGTTGTGCACCAGGAGGTCGATCTTCAGGCTTAAAAGATTCGCAAGCTGTTTTAGCAACAACACTTGCGAATTCATGTAGAATAAAAAAGCGGAGAGACGGGGAGACTACTTTGGGGATTGTGTAACCTAATGCACCAGAACGGGTTTCAACACGAAGCCTTTTCTCGGTAGGAAGTTACGCTTAATCACCAGAAATCAGAGATGCTCAAGGTTACTCAGCGTTTATTAAGCTGATTGACGCATTGTGCCAATTCGTTTGAAGGAGGTGTCTCCACTATGGAGAGCTTCCTATGTCCCGCATTGCTCCTGTTTTTCCTCGCGATGGTAAGGTCCTGCGTGTTTTGATCGTTGCTCGCATCAGCGGCTGCCAAAATCAGAAGGAGATCAGTTTAGACGATCAGATAGATCATGCTCGGCAAGAAATCGCGGACCTCTATGATGGTCCTTGTGAATTTTATGTCATCTCCACCACCGGGAAAGGTGAGCGACTGGACCGTCCGGAACTCCAGGAAGTCGAAGAGCGCCTGAAGAACAGACTCGATGACATCCTGATGATGGAGGATGTCGGTCGTCTAGTTCGGGGGACTGTGGCGGTCGATCTCTGGGGGATCGCTGTCGACAAGGGGATTCGCTGTATTGCCCCGAACGATGGTTGCGACACAGCCCAGTCGACATGGGAAGAGGATCTGATTTCAGCTTGTAAGGATCACGTCAGTCATTGCGCTCACACGTCTCGCCGCATCAAGCACAAACAGATGAACCGCTTCAAGCGGAGTGGTGGCGCGATTCCTCTCCCGATCTATGGTTACATCAAACCGGAAGGGGCTAAGTATTTCAGCGAATGGTACAAAGATGAGTCCGCCGCTCCCTTTCTCCAGGGCGGATTCGAAGTTTTAAAGCGGACACAGAACTGGACCGCGGTCGCCGACTTTTTCAACAAGCACGGAGTTTCGCCGGGGCCATACTGTCGGAACACCGTTTGGGATGGGGTAATGGTGCGTCGGCTCTTTCACAACCCCATCTTGAAAGGACAACCTCAGCGGGGGGCGCGTCATTCCGTGAAGCACCATCAAACTGGCCGCCGGATCTCCGTCAAAAATGCCGACGGTCCAACTTACCGTTCAGAGCCTCATCTCGCCCATTTTGAGGCTGAGGAACTGGATGCTGTACTGTCCGATATCGAACGGAAAAATCGGTATTGCGGACGGAGGCCAGACCCGGCGACGTGGATGACGGTCTGCACTGGGGGCAAACGGTCGCGATTTCCGGGAAACTGTGCCACTTGCTGGTATTGCGGACGACGAATGGTCTGGGGCGGAAACGGCATCACGAAAAATCTGATGTGTGACGGTTCCCGTCGGTATCTCTGCTGGAATTCCTGCAGTTTCGATGGAGTGCTGGCGACTCACAAGGTCATGGCCGTCCTCACGGAGGAGCTGGTTCAGCTGGGAGGCTTCGAAGAACAATTCCGGGAAATGGTGCAGGCGGCTTTGACGAACTTTGGTGACGATCCGGTGGACTGGGAGCGACTGCAGGCGGAAGAGTCCCAGTTACAACAGGAAACCAACAATGTCCTGGCGACGATCCGGCAGTGTGGCCCTCATGGTCTGCTGGCAGAGGAGCTGACACGATTGAAAGAACGCGAGATCGAACTCTCGCAACAGCGCAGCCAGTTGCAAGCCCGGTCACGTCAATGCCCCAAGATTCCTGCCACCGGTGTCGAACTGCGCAAGCAGTTTGAAGCGGCAGCGTCTGGACTGGCTACGGACTCGCTGGACTTCAGTGATCTGTTACGCCCAATCGTCACGGAATTCCATGTTTACTTTGTTCGTCTCGTGGATGGCGGAGCATTTCTGCCCCGAGCCAAAGTGAAACTCTCCTTGGGAGGAATCATTCCGGATATAGATCGGACGCCAGTGATCAAGAAATATCTAACCCGCGATTTCACATTAGATCTGTTTGAGCCTACAACGCGTGTCCGCATCCGAGAGGAAGCGGTCCGCAGATGCGGAGCAAGAGAAAAGCAACGGGATGTCGCCGCCTCGTTAAATACGCATCAGGTCACTGTTCAGCGGGCGATTCAACTGGACCGTCTCATGCGAGAACGAGGTCTGACGAGCCCCTATGAACTGGTCACAGCCCCGCCAGCTGAGGCCGAGAATCGAAAGATGAAACGCTCCCGTCACTCCCGATTCCGGATTGAACCGAGAGAGGGGTATCATCCGCCTGAACTCTGATTTCTCTTGAGCTCAGGATCAAGTCCTTCTGAACGACAACGCCTCCGTGAAAATCACGGAGGCGTTGTCGTTTTTTCATGTCAGGAAATCAAATGAGTCGACATAAACGGTTCCTCAGGAATCAGTCTCTTCGACACACGTCTCCGATCCCTCGAGAGAATCCACTCCATGCTCTCTTACTGGCGGTCGCAGTCGAAATCGCGAGGCGAATGCAACAGGACCAAAGTGAAGACCCGGTATTAGTACATCGCCCCGGGCCGTCCATTTCAGAGAAACAGTGAGGCATTGGAATTCTCGAGTGCCGGCGGCTCTGCGGGGCCGCCGGCACCAATCCCTTTTTTTAGCATTGTGGGATGGCAGCCTCTGAGCCAAGCGGAGATCGAACTTTGAGGCGTGGCTTGGCGTGCTTGAGACTCCACAAGAATTTCAAAGTGGGCACTTCCACATGAGATTCGGGCACCGGAGTTGGCCAGAATACTGCACCCTGCCGAGGTGTCCTGTTCGATGAGCCGCAAAGGCAACTGTTGTGATAATGCCCCCATGGAATCATTCTTCAGTGTCGCAAAGAAGGATTCCATGGGGGCGGTATCCCAGCAATTACCCTTCCTGCTCATCGAGCATGTGATGCCATGCTCACCGAGAAGGCGTTGATAATGTTCACTGGCGTATTGAACACCACGATCAGAGTGAGCAATCAGCTCTTCTCCTGGACATTGCCGAGCGATGGCCATCTTGAGTGCATCCACCACCAGGCGGCTGTCGATCCGCTCGGACATGGACCAACCCACGATCTGTCGAGTGAACAAGTCTTCCACCGCCGCCAGGTACAACCAGCCTTCATCGGTCGCCACATAGGTGATATCGGCTGCCCAGGTCTGGTTCTTACCTGCGGGATCAAAGTCTCGGTCCACGATGTTCGGAGCGACGGGCCGATCATGATTGGAATCGGTTGTCGTGATCCGGAACTTGCGATGCGATTTCGCTTGAAGGCCTGCGTCACGCATGCACCTGGCCACCGTCTTGCGATTGCAGTGATGGCCTTGAGCCACCAACTCGGCATGCACACGAGGGGAGCCATATGTTCGACGGCTCATCCGGTGGATGTCACGAATCCGCTCGGTGAGTTCCGCACGACGCACAGCCGTGAAGCTCTCTTCACGAGAACACCAGGCATAGAATCCGCTACGAGAAACCTGCAGCACACGGCACTGGACGGAGACCGGCCAGTGCTCTCGATGATCGTCAATGAAGGAGTATCTCATTTCGACTCCCCGGCAAAGAAGGCCGTCGCTTTTTTTAAGATGTCCCGTTCCATCTTGAGCCGGGCATTCTCCTCTCGAAGCCGTCGGTTCTCTTCTTCAATGGCCGTCTGTTGTCCCTTGCCCGGGAACGCCTGCTCACCCTGAGCCTCCAGTTGACGCTGTCACTTGCGGATCGTGCCTGGATCAAGATTCAGACGACGGCCCTCCTCGGCCTGTGACAAACCATCCCGCTGCATCAGCTGCAACGCTTCACGCTTGAACTCGGCTGTAAAAATGCGACGACTCTTCGACATGCAATGCTCTCCTCACAATGAATGATACGCTCTTTTTCGAGCGCCCACCAATCGTGGGAAAGTCCAAAGGGATGTGCCGAGGCCGGTCAGAACAACGAGGTTCTCACTGCGAAAGAAATCCGTGAGCGACCGGCGAAGCATCGGCTCATAGTCCTCGCTGCCGCTTTCTTCATCCTCTGACGGAGCGAGGTCGGCCCACTCCCCTTGTGTATACGGTGCCAGAAGTCTCATCACAGTTCATCCCGAATGTCGATTGTTGCGGTTACTTCGGCGTGTTGCCGGTAGGTCCTCGCCTGTGTCTCTTCGATCCTTGACCAACTCACTGCACTCCCAAAGCCTTGAACACGGCATCGGTTGGGGCTGAGTAGAACCCTGTCTGGAACTTGGCGAACAGTTCGCCGGGGATCGTTGGGATGTCACGGACGCTTGCCATCGGCAGCAGGATGCGTTTCGCTCCGGCGTCGAAGGCGACTTGCAACGATTCGGCAAGGTTCTCGACGGGGACGATGTTGCCCCCCAGGCTCATGCTTCCCAGCACAACCATCTGCTGTTGGATTGGTTTGCCGAAGACGCCGGAACACAAGGCGATGAATGCCGCCAACGTCATCGTCGTTGTGGGGCCGGTGTTGTGCAGTTCGACGACATGCAGATGGTAGTCGTGATCGAGGGCCTTGATTGACGCGCTCACATGCGAAGCGTTGGCTTTGAAGAAGTCGAAACCGACCTTGACGGCCTCCTTCGCCTGCGAGTTCGATCCGAAGCCGGACAGCTTGAGGGTGCCACTACCCGGTGTGACCTGTGTTTCGATTCGATAGAGACCCAGGTGTCCGCCCGATCCGGTAGCGACTGTGTGCATGACACCTGGATTCAGCGGGCCGTCATCTAAGTGCTCAACTCCGCAACGAGCAGCATCAAGCGATCCTGGAACAGTGCGGGGTTGCTGTTGTTATCAAACGGGACAGGGACGGTGCCAAAGTCTTCCTTAAGACTGTGACGCCGCGAATCCCGGATGACGCCGATAGGCCGTCGGCGTCACCACCGGTGTCACAGTATAACTTAAGGCCAGAAAGCAACTTGACTCACCGTGACGCTGGTGACTGCGAAAAGAAGCAGCTGGAAGACCTGATCCGGAGACGGATCGACCAGCACCCAAACCCACAACCTGATTCAGAGGAGAAATGAACATGACTGAAATCAAACGCTGGATACCCAACAGCTGGGGAGATGTCGTCGGCAACCCTGAATTGGTAGAGCACTTTCAGGATATCCTCCATGCGAGTCTCGACGGAGAGTTCTATGGGCTGGACACGCTCGTCACCGGAGAATCAAGGTCTGGGAAGACATCCGTCGTCAAGCTATTCGTCAGGTGTCTGTACCGCGACAAGCTGGATCGGAAGACACTCACACCGTGCAAGTTCGAGTGTGACAATTGCCGGAACGACGTGAGCCTTTATGGTTTGGAGGGAATGCACGTTCGGAATATTCACTATCTACCGATCGACTGCACAAGCGTCTCGGAGAAGGACCTCAAAGACCATCTGGTTGATCTGCGGGACTATGGCGGGTTCCGGATTGTGTTCCTGGAGAGGCTCATCGACTGGTTCGACGGAACATGGACGAGCAACTACTCAAGCCATCCGAAGAGCGAGCCAACACCATGTGGATTGTGACGTCCGCAGTGACCGGTGAGCTGGAGAAGATGTTCAAGAGGCGATTCGTCCGCCTGCAGACTGAGCGGGCTTCGGTTGATGAGTTCTCGCTCTGGCTGACGGACCGTTGTCACGAGTTCGAGATTCAGATCGATGAACCCTCGACGATTATCCGGCTTGCTGAACGATCAAATCAAAGCCCAGGAGACGCTTTGCAAGTCTTATCACGTGCAGCCATCAAAAGGCCCAAGCAACTGACGCGGAAGCTCGTTGAGAGTCATCATTTCGAGATCAACGACTGACACACTCTCGAACTGTGATTGATAATCAGTCCTGTGTTCCCAGCGGACCACGGGGCTTTTTTATGGCCCGTGGCAAACGTGACGCTGGAACCAACGAAGACCTCATTCGTTATGTCGGTAAGGGAGAAAGCAGACGTGGATTTCGTGGTGAACGCCACGGACGCCAAGTCAACGGTGAGTTAGGAGCCGTCAATTCCAAAGCATGACCACCGCTCTGTCATCCCCAAGATAAAGCCAATGAGTGCCAGAATCAGCCAGAGCCGACCAAACACAAACTCCAGACTCCAGGGAAAACCAGACACACAGATCAGGAAGAAGCCGGACCAGAAAGAACAGAAACAGTGGGAACAGGAAGAGAAAGAACATCAGGACAGGAAATACAAACTACAGGAACAGAAACAACAGGCATCTATCTACCTCACAGACAAGTAGTAGGGACTCCAGAGTTAACAGACTCAAATCCTGAAGAGAGACCAGAGGCATGAAACAGAGAGAAACGAACCCGACCGTCAAAGGGGCAGTCGGAACGACACGCCCCAAGAGCAGTGTACTTCCCGAGGGATTCAAATGGCTCAACGTACCCATTCCGAAGGCGGTTCACGCTCATGCTCACTACATGGCCGGTCTCTCGAACATGTCCCTGAAAGAGTACGTGGCATGGTTCCTGCGGACAGCCCGGCCTTGTACCGAGGCGGACCTGTCGCAGGAAATGCCCGATCTCCCTGCACAATCGACTTTTCCTGATCCAGGATGCTCCGCATCTCGTTCAGGAGAGGTCGCCGTGCTCGAATCCCCCAATGAGCTTGAGCGAGAACAGCCCCATGAAAACGATCACCATTGACGCGGTAACGACAAACCCGGAACACGCGAAGCCACAGATCGAGACAGTAAGCAGGCGACCTGACTTCGAGCACCCCGAATCTCGTCCCAAGTCTGAAGCTCTGGCCATCAAAAAGAAACGACGACCGGGAATCTGGTACGTCAATCCCGTTGGAACCGTCTATGCGGCCGTGGACTCAGCTGACTTCCTGAATGCCGTTCGCAAGAAACAACGGGAGTGGTTTCGACTCCTGTCCCGACGGTTCAAAAACGGCTGGCGAAGTGAGCGAAAGAAAGCCTCAACAGAGGAGCTTGACTACGGTTATGACGGAGTCATCATCCTGAAGGGAATGATTCTGAGGCTCAAGTGGTGGTCAAAGCAGAGACTGACGAATCCCGAACTGAACATCTACGGGAATCAGGAGTCATCGTCTAACATGGGATCGTCGAAACGAATTTACGGATGCAAAAAGGATTCAGGTGGCAAAACATCGGACTAATGATCGCTGATTTTCAGACCTATCTCAACCCGACGGAATTTTGCCACAACCTGTGGCAAAATCGTGCCCCAAAGAGTCTGCGGTGTCAATTCTATGGTGACAACTTATTACCCGCATGGAACCGATAAGGGAAATCGAGCATCCTTAGTTGAACTTCATGAACCGGATCGTACGCTGAGTTCACTGGACTTTAGGTCGCACGTAGCGAGTTCGTGGGCACAACCGATCATCTGATCAGAACTTGTCGGGCACGAGTTTTGTTCCGAAATTGAGGATAGTAACGTCTTCCTAAGTAGTGTGTCCGAAACAGTTTCGACACCGTCCAGTAAGTTGTGGATTCCTTATCCGGCCTGTATAGTAACGGTGATCGAATTTTGGGCCTGGCCGTATTGGACGTGAAGTGAACGAAGCAGTGTGAACGCTGAAATCAGGCTCTCGATCGAGAAACTTTCGAGGTCTGATTCATGAGTACACTCCCGTCGATATTTGACACCTGTAAGCCACGAGCTGACGTCGAGGCTGGTACGACCAAAGATGAGCAGTTCGCTGCCGACCTGGCTCAGGTCGTCAACGGAACAGCTCCCAAAGAGTATTCCGACGCCGCCACCTTCTTTCGTCACAGCTTTCCTACGCGAGGAATGAAGGACTTGCTGCAGGCAGTCTGCAAACGGCTGTCCGGTAAAGGGGGCGAGATCGCTTCCATCATCCGTCTCGATACCCAGTACGGTGGAGGGAAAACCCACGGACTGATTGCCCTTACGCATGCCGTTCGAGGAATGCAGGGAGTCGAGAATCCTCAGGAATTCATCGATCCCTCGATTCTTCCAGAGGGGGATGTTCGTGTCGCTGCACTCGATGGAGAGAATGCAGATCCTGCGGATGGGTTGACCCTTGAGGAGGGAGTCCGGGCCTACAGCTTGTGGGGAGAACTGGCGTACCGAATTGCTGGCATTGAAGGCTATCGGCGAGTCGAGAATGCCGACAAAAAACACATTGCTCCTGGGGCAGAAACAATCCGGGAACTCTTCGGCGGCAAGCCAACGCTGATCATGCTTGATGAGGTTTCGGTCTATCTTCGAAAAGTCGAAGAAGTCCATCCCGGAGCGAGTCAACAATTCACAGCGTTCATTCAAGCTCTTTTCAAAGCGGTCGAGTCCTCCCCCAAAGTGGCACTTGTCCTGACACTGGCCGTTGGAAAGGATGCCCAGGCCAAAGATGCCTACAAGGCTGAGCATGAGCGAGCAATGAACGCTCTTGCAGAGGCGGAATCCGTTGTTTCTCGAAAAGCCACTCAGCTGAATCCGACGGAAGAAGATGAAACGGCTGAAGTACTTAAGCGGCGGCTCTTCGATGAAGTGGATTCTACAGCAGCAGCGAAGGTAGTCGCAGAGTATGCCAGAGTCTGGGCACAGAACCAGGGAGATTTACCCCCAAATACTGGAACGATTGAAACGAAGGAACTTTTCCTTCGCGGCTATCCGCTCCATCCCGAAGCACTTAACCTGCTGACAGAAAAGCTGGCATCTCTCAATAACTTCCATCGTACACGCGGAATGTTGCGTTTGCTGGCTCGTACGGTTCATCAACTCTGGAAGACTCGACCTGCGGATGCCCAGGCCATCCATCCCCATCACATCGATGTCGGTTATGGCCCCATTCGAGACGAGGTGACGACCCGGCTCGGACAAGGCGACTTTGCACCAGCAATCAAGGCGGATGTCGCTGCAGTCAAAGGGGATGATCCAGCCACTTCGCAGTCCATTGATGCGAAACACTATCCCGGTCAGCTTCCCATTACCTCCTACATCGCTAGGACCGTCTTTCTCAACACACTGGCCTATGGCGATTCCGCCAAGGGGATCACTCCCGACCATTTGAAATTCTCGGTCTGTTCTCCCCAGATCGAACCGAGTTTCATCGAACAGGCACGCATTCGCTTCGTCCAGGAGGCTCTGTATCTGGATGACCGTCCGGGGGCTCCCATGCGGTTCATGGTCGAACCCAATCTGGAAGCGATGATCCGTCGCATCATGCGGGACGAGATCGACTCTTCAGAAGTTCGAGTCCAACTGCAAGAACGCATACGCGAACTCTTCGGGGGCAAAGGAGCCTTTGAACTCGTGCCGTTTCCGAGCGGATCATATGAAGTCGACGATACCATCGGCGATGGTCGCCCGCGTCTTGTGGCACTGCATTACGATGCCCTCTCCATCAACGATGAGCCACAGAAGCTGCCTCCCATGATCGAAGAAATCGTGAAGTACAAAGGGGCCGACCAGAAACTTCGCGAACTGCTGAACAACCTGGTCTTCGTGGTGGCCGATCAACGAGCCATCCCCAATATGCAGGATCGCATCGGTCGGGCACTGGCGATCAAAGAACTGCTGAACGCAGATCGTATTCGTCAGCTGGCACCCTACCAGCAGGAAAAGGTCAAAGAGGAAAACAGCGGGGCTGGACTAAAAGTGGCAGGGGCCATTCTTCAATGCTATCGCCACGTCTTTTTCCCCTATCACCACTCGATGCCTGGCTCAGACCTCCCCATTGCCCATGCCGTGGTCGAGGGGGATAAAGCCAATGCCAATCCGGGCGATGGTCAGAAATATGTCGCCCGAGTCCTCAGAGACCACAGCAAACTGTTAGGAGATGGCGACACACCCGAAGCACCGGCTTACGTTCGCGATCAGACTCCCCTGAAGCAAAAGGGAGAGATCACCACGCTCGACCTGCGGAACGAGTATCGACGGGCTCCGAAGCTCTCGATGTTGCTCACGGACACTCCCCTCGTTTCCTGCATTCGCGACGGCATCAACTCGGAGGTCTTCATTTACCGCGAAGGAGATCAGGTCTGGGGCAAGGGAGATCCCGCTCCGACAATCCAGATCAGCGACAATGCCTTCGTGCATACCTTGGCGGATGCCAAGAAGAAAAAACTCTGGCCGCGACCCGAGCCGATGAGCATCAGTCTGGCGGCCAGCCCTTCACAGATCGAAATCGGCGGCCAATCGGAGTTGACTGTCGCGGTGACAGGTGGCAATGCTCCGTACACGTTTTCTGGTTCTGATCCTGGGCTGTTTGTCGAAAACTCGACTCAAACAGTCCTGCGGTGTCCAGTCTCACCGGCCACAACGGAAACTTATCAGGTCGAGGTCAAAGACAGCCGGGGACAACGGCAGACTGCGACCACAAAAGTGACAGTCATTGATACCGGCAAACTGGCCGTCCGTCTGTGGGCGATCCCCTCCCAACTGACTCTGGGGCAAACAGCCAAAATCAATCTAACCATTCATGGCGGGAAAGCTCCTTTCCAGCTCAAAAGCAGCCTGGAAGAATTTACGCTGAACGAGACCACAAACACCTCGTTTCAGTGTGAACTGATCCCCAGCGAAAACGTATCCCATTCTATCGAAGTTGTGGACTCGGTGGGCAACGTGACCAATGCCACAATGGACATTCACGTCACGATCCCGAAACGCCCGGAACTCTCTGCCGAAGGACCACTTTCCCAGGCCCTGGTCGAACTCTGGGAAAAAGCCCGAAAAGCAAAAGTCACTCAAATCGAGTCCCTGGTCATCAAGCTCTACGATGCAGCCGCCACCTGGAAACTGCATCAGGCATTGGCCACGCTGAAAGATGCGGACGTTCATTGCGAATACGAGGTCGACATTTCCGCAGAGGGAATTGAGACATTCCAGATTGAATTCTCGGGGCTGCTCACCAAGGCGAACGCCCTCAAGTCTTTCCTCGATCCGCAACTGAAGAGTGCGTCCGATCATGACTTCACGGGTACTTATAAGGTTGAGTTTCATTCGCCCTTAAGTACCGCACCGGACAAAACAGACAGCCTCACGAAAAGCCTCACCCGCTACGGCAGCGGGGAAGCCTACGTCGAAGCTCATGCTGCTCCGGTTGAGGAGTCACGATGACAGCTAAGAAAACGAATCGAAGTTCTAAATCGACTCAGAACAGCACCGACAGCAGTTCATCCAACCTGCCACGTTACGAGTTGCGTTTGATCGTCGATGCCAAAACGCAGTATGAACTGGAAGTCTGGCAGCTTCCCTCGCCCGCCACTCCCCGTCTGACGGCTCCAGAATACATGGCCCGCCTGAAGGGAGTCGGACTCCGTCTCATGGAACCGCGACTCCTCAAACGGCTCTCACAGGCGAAAATCAGCCTGGGAAGGATGACAGCCGGGAAGAAAGAAGCATTCCCGGTCAGTGAAGAACTGGCCTTGTCCCTGGGACTCCTCTTCCGTGTGCTCGCTCCCATGCGAAGCGTTGATCGGATCACCGAAGTGGCTGACGGCATCGACCAGATGAGTCGTGAAGAAGCCGGTTACTGGCTGGGAATGGCGATGCACCGCGATCGCCCAAGAAGAGTTCTCGCGGCACTCCGAATGTTACTGACTACACCATGAACCTTCGAGACGCACTGTGCGTCTCAAGAATAGAGAACTTTCAAGATGAGCAATAAGTTTCCCACTGATTGGCCAGACAATTGTCCTCCACAGGACGCTGTAGATGCTGACGGGATAGTCTTCAGGCTCGTGAAGAATGATCCGCCTCAGCTTCAGGACATGGAAAGCCACCATGAGTCGGGAAGACTTCCAAAGGCTCCCGCATGTCTACGATGTGGTCTTTCTGTCTTTCGTGAGCTTCGAGACGCTGCTCACCAAAGACACTTAATGCCAAAACTTGGCAAATGGATCGCCCAGGCCACCCTGCAGGCCGATCACGGAAAAACCAAACTGACTCCCACAAAGATTCCAACTCACAGCACTTGGTGGACTTACGACGGAGTTCAACGCTCCACACTGTTCGCTGTCGTCACGGAGGAGGGATAGGTCATGTGGAACATCACCGGCCAGGAATTCCCAGCAGACAAGTTCCTGCCCTTCGAACCTGAGGAAGCCCTCTACGAGTTCGATGGTCCTCGTATCTTTACGTTCCGTGATCAGGATCAGGAACTGTTTCTCGCTTACTGGTCCGATGAAGACGACGACTTCAACCGTTTTGTGGTCGTTCCCACCTCATCGGCCATTCTCACATCTCTGAAGTCGGGGGAGATGAGCGTACGAGAAGCATTGAACCAGCCTCGGTGCTGGCTCTGCGATGTCGCTCATGTAGGAACACTCGAAAAATGTCAGCGAATCGAATTCTCACAAGTCCCTGAGGAATGCCTACCAGCCATTGGGACAATGCTCCTACCAGAACTGGAACCACTTCTCACCTTGCGAGCCGTAGGAGAGTCGATCGTCCCAGGACACATTCCAGGAAGCGTCATCCGTTCTTGCGTTGAAGGTGTCCAAAAGAGCTTTAAATATCTGTCCGAATTCGCACTTGGCAAGACCCCCCAACAGGGACGACCGGACGAATTCCTACGTAGACTTTTCGACCTGCCTGCCCAGAACTTCGCCTTCGGTAGCTTTGTCATCTCCTTCAGGATGCCGATCGAAGAGAAAAATCTTTTCACCGCCGCAGGGCAGAAGTCCCCTGAAGCCGAGACACTTGAAGAGGTCGGCCGCCTGCTTGACAAGGGACTTCGCTGGTTGACCTCTGCTGCAGGGGAGGAAGGAATTTATTCTCCCGATGCTCCTGAAGAAGGAGAAGTTCTCTTGCGGGCACTCAAAGAGCTGACACCATCTTCTATTGGCCAGATCGAACATCTTGAACTCAAAGGCCGACTGCTCGGAACTCAGCCCAAGCCATTCACACTCGATCGCGAAGCACGACAGAGAGTCAATACTGCTATCCGCACACGACAGCTGGAACCACAAGTAGTCAAGCTGACCGGTCGCATTCGAGAACTCGACAAAGATCGAATGAGCTTCGAACTCCGGGAAATCCCAGAGCCGCCCTTCACGCAGCGTTTTGTCTTCGAGGAACAAATCCGAGACGACGTGATTGAGGCTTTCGACTCCGATGAGATCGTAACCGTCGGTGGAGTCACTTTCCCTATCAAGAATATTGTCTTCGCCGCAGTGGTCAGTTCTGCGGAGGCTCAAAACTTGCCACCCCAACCCCCTGAGGATTGAGCCGTCCGACGTCAGCAACAGCCCGGTCCCTTTCAACATAGATCAGACAATTCGGACAATTCATGACGAACATCTCTGCTTCCACCACACGCCCACGACTCCTCATTGAAGACTGGCTCCCCATCGCTGCCTTGGGGGAAGAGAGCGTACGCGAACGCAGAGCACTTTCTGCACTCCCACCCACTTACTATCTGCATGTATGGTGGGCTCGTCGTCCTTTAGTAGCCAGTCGGGCTGCCATTCTCGCCAGTCTGCTGCCCGCAGATGCGGACCACGACAATTTTCTTAGGGCCCTAGGTATTCACGGTGACCCCGTCGCCGTGCGTGCCAAGATTGACGAAGCCAAAAGAACCGGTGAGGATCTCGGTACGAATGTGTATGGCTACAAACGAGCATTTTCATACACACCGGATGAGGAAGATGTTGAGTGGCTACATGAGCAGATGGCGAAACTTAGTCATAATCAAGCCGCACTTCTCGATCCCACTGCGGGGGGAGGAAGTATTCCGTTCGAAGGACAGCGTCTCGGGTTACAGGTCAATGCAAACGACTTGAACCCCGTTGCATGGCTAATTCTTAAAGCGACAGCTGACTTTCCGTTCCAATACGGAAAAGAGGTCCTGACGCGATACAAGCAGCTTGCGAAGCGATTTCAAGAACTTGCTGGACCGCGATTCCAAGGGGTGTTTCCACAAGAGGCTGATGGAGTCACGGTCGAAGGCTACCTATGGGCACGGACTGTGACCTGCCCTTACTGTGGCGGACTTGTACCGCTCTCGCCTAACTGGAAGCTGACAAGCAAGGGGACGGGAGTGCAGTTGGTTCCTCACACAGAAGATCCGGAACAACGGCATTGTTCGTTTCAAATTGTCAGCAAAGCCAAAGATCACAGCGAGGGGACTGTCAAGGCGGGGAAAGGGTTGTGTCCGTATCCCGACTGTGGCCGCATTTTTGATGGGGATGAAATCAAAAGTCAGGCTCAGGCCGGGAACATGGGGGATCAACTCTATGCGGTCGTGTATAAGCAGTCCGTCAAAACCGGCACCCTGAAGTCCGGCAAGGATAAGTTCAAAACCGTCCGCGGCTTCCGTGCCCCCCGTCCCGAAGATGACGTCACCCAGCAAGTCGCCGACGCCCTCGCCGCCAAAATTCCCGAATGGGAAGCCCGTGATATTGTTCCGACAGAAGAGGTGTTGCCTGGAGCAAAGACCGACGAACCCCGTCGCTCTGGGATGTTTACATGGCGAGACATGTTTTCCCCCCGGCAGCTGCTGGGGCATTGCACCAGCGTGGAGGTCTTTCACGATCTGGTGGACGAACTCCGCCAGCAGCACGGCGGTGAACTCCCGGAACTCGACAAAGCGGCCCTCTGCTACATCGCCATTGCGATGGAAAGGCTGCTTGATTGGAACTCAAGGTTTTCTCTGTGGGACGTCGCCAAGCAACGGATGTCTCACACTTTTTCCCGCCATGACTTTGGCTTTACCTGGAGCACTTCTGAGATGGCTCCAATGATTTCAGGACTTGGATACGAGTGGACATTCAAGGTGACGGGTAAAGCTCTCAAAGAATTCATCAATCTCATCGACCACAAGGCCCGTCAAAAAGAACTGTGGAGTGCAGGCACTACCAAAATACAGCCTAATATAACGCACGGTTCCGGTGATGATTTGAGCATTCCAGACCAGACGATCGACTGCATCGTGATGGACCCCCCATACTACGACAATGTGATGTACGCCGAGCTGGCCGACTTCTTCTATGTCTGGCTGAAACGGACCGCCGGGCTGCTCTACCCCGAACCCTTTTCCTCCTACCTCACCGACAAAGATCGCGAAGCGGTCGCCAACCCTGCCAAGTTCAAAGGAGAAAAAGGAGGAGCCAAAAACCTGGCTGGACGGGATTACCAGAACCGGATGGCGGACATCTTCACCGAATGCCGCCGCGTGCTGAAACCGGACGGCGTCATGACCGTGATGTTCACCCACAAAGCGAGCGGAGCTTGGGACGCGTTGGCCAACGGACTGGTACAAGCCGGGTTCGTAATCACCGCCTCCTGGCCAGTGAACACCGAAGCCGAAGGGAGCTTGCACATCAAGGAGAAGTCAGCTGCGAAAAGCACGATCTTTCTGGTCTGCCGCCCCCGCGAAGAACAGCCCGCCGATGAAGCGGTCTATTGGGAAGAAGTCGAACCGCAGGTCGTCAAACGGGTTCGCGAACGGGTGCAGGAATTCCAGGAAGCCGGGATCGGCGGCGTGGACCTGTACCTGGCCTGTTTCGGACCCGCGTTGCAAGTCTTCAGTGAAAGCTGGCCCCTGAAACGAGGTCGCCCGGTCCAAAAACCGAAAGAGGTAAAACTCTTCGCCGATGAAGAATGGGACCCCTATGCCGTTCGACCGGAAGATGCTCTGGAAGCTGCACGCCGCGAAGTGAAACGCTGGCGAATGGAACAACTGGCAACCGTCAAACGCCAACACCATCTCGACCCACTGACTGAGTTCTACGTGCTGGCCTGGGATGCCTTCAAAGCCCCCCGCTTCCCCAGCGACGAAGCTCTCAAGCTCGCCCGTGTCGTCGGACTCGACTTTGACCGAGACGTGAAAAACGTCGTCTGCGAAACCAAGTCGAGCGACGTCATCCTCTGGGACAGCAAGACCCGGAAGGCGAAATCCAAGCTCGGACCAGTCAGCGAAGATGTCATGCTGGACACGCTCCACCACGCAGCATTGATCGGACGCAACCAAAACACTGGAGCCGCTCAGAAGGTTCTGGAAGAAGCGGACCTGCTCAAGGATTCAACTTTATTAACTGCGTTGGAAGCCCTGTTGAATGTTCTTCCCCCACCAGGAACTGCAACCGGCAAAAAGAACGACGACACCATCGGCGGAGCCTCCAGCGACTGCGAAGCATTAGAAAAACTCCGACGCCTAGCCTTCTCCGAAGAAGTCCCAGAACCAAAGTTCGTACAAGGCACACTTTTTCCGAACGACAACGATGAGTGAAGTGAGTGGATGAATGACTTCCAAAGACGGTGCTCGAAACGCTGACAAATTGGACAAAGCGGTTGTCAAAGCCATGCAGGCAGAAACAACGCGTGGAGTCCCTGAGTACGCGTTGCATCGATGGTTCGCCAGACGTCCCCCTTCGCTTTCGAGGGTCGGAGTATTTCTGTCCCTGACTGGTGGAATGGACTCAGCATCTGAGTATTATCCATTCCTGTCCTCACAGTTTCTTGGCGAACACGTCCTTGAGAAAGCCAAAAGCCGCATCCAAGCAAGCTTGGATGCAATGAGGGGGAATTCAGGGCCGTCGGGCGATCCGCCACGCGTTCTCGATCCGTTCGCAGGAAGTGGCGGAATCCCACTGGAAGCGTTACGCCTTGGTTGCCAGGTGACGGCGTCAGAATTGAATCCCGTCGCTGTCGAGATTCTGCAGGCAACTCTCAGTACACCAGTAGAACTCTGTGGAAAGGATACTTCGACTTCTAGTGATTACCATTGGCTGGGACTCGTTCCGGAATTCGAAAAATGGTATTCGGAGCTTATTTCCGAAGTGCTTCCTCGTTGGAAAAGGATCTACTCAGCTGAAAGCGGTAAACACCTGATCTGGGCTTGGAGTGTCCCATGCCCAAATCCGGCTTGCTGCTCGACAGTTCCGCTGAGACAGTCTGTCGTGGTGTCGTCTAAAAAACTGGAAATGCACGCTACAGTTGACGGAAAGCAGATCCACTTCAAACCTGTAGGTGCCTCGAAGGGAACTCGACAAAGCCGTAAACCTCAATGCCTCAGTTGTGGATACGATATTCCAGAAGCGTTAGTTCAGGACGCTATACAATCCAGTCGTCAGGTTATTCCTGTCGCGGCAATCAACGATGTTGGCGAAATCATTGATTGGGACTCCGCTGATTCGAGCCCCTCGGATCCCTGGAATCTCACTGAAGAAGAGCACAAGCGACTCAAAACCCTTTTGCGGTCTGAAACGGGACGTAGACTGGAAAAACCGCTTCCCGAGCAAGCAAGTGAGTCCTTGTCTCGCTATGGCCTTGTAAAGTTCGCAGACCTCTTTTCGCCTCGTCAGCTGCTAACCGGGCTTGAACTGGCTGACACAATAGAAGGGCTGAAGGGAAGAATGCTTCAGGAAGGTATGCCGGAGCACAAGGCGAAAGCATTAACGACATACTTTTCTTTTGGCCTCGGCTGCGTCATGCAGTTCAACTCACTTCTTTCTGACTGGAACCCGACCAAACGGCACCCTCAAAGTGCTTTCTCTCACCTCTCGTATTCATTCAAAAGAACGTTCGTTGAAAGCAAGATTGAGTCTCTATTGGCAGGATGGTATGGCCAGGTAAGAGACGCACTCCAAATTCTAACCAAGCTCCCGGCACCTGCGTCTGTAATCCAAGCGAATGCTGAATCTCTTCCCTTCAGCGACGAAAGCTTTGACGCAATCGTTACTGACCCTCCGTACTTTGACAACGTTCCATATGCCTCATTGGCAGACTTCTTCTGGAGATGGGAAGGGGCGTTTTCAACAAACCAGTCTCAGCTTTCCTTCAATGATCCTGACACGACTTTGGAAGCCCTGGCAATCACAGCACCTGACGAGTTTGCTCATCGGTACGAAGTGGGACTCACAAATTGTTTCCGTGAGTGTTTTCGAGTCCTGAAACCGGGCCGCTTAATGTGCCTGGTCCTGACAACACCAAACAAGCCCCATTTCGACTCTTACGTAGGGTTCTCTGAAGCTGCTGGGTTCGAGATCGTCAGCGTCAAATCTATTGATCATGTAGAGTCCAGAGCTGTCGGTCTTAAGATCGAGACTTACCTGATCTTCTTCCGAAAGCCGGAAACCCCAGACAAGCATTTTGGTCTTGCCACGAATTCTGAGGTGGTCTTGAGACGGGTGGACGAAGGCAAACCTGTCAAATATGAAGCACTCGCGAAACTATTGGCAGAAAATCTCGAACGTGAGGATATTGAGGATGTTGTCCCACACGGATCAAGAGGTTCTGACGTTGAAAGACTGCAGGAAGCACTGGCACAAAGCAATCCGAAAGTACTACTCGAAAAATGTCTCGGCAAGGGTGTGATTCGACGGCTTGCCAAAGGTTACGACTTGTTATCCGACGGCGGCTCGCCTGCACAACCAGTAGAAGCTCTCTTGAGTTACTTCGGCTTCCGCGTTCCGGCCCCCGGTTCCACAACTGGAGTGCATCAAGTTAGTGAACTTCTCCGTCTATACTCAAGTCGTCTGCGATCCGCCACCAACGAGAGTGAAGTGACAGGGCTTTTCCTTGAAGCTACCAATCAGATCGAGATGTTAGTCAAAAGAGGAGTTTATGGGTGGGCGAGAATGGCCTTTGGTGAGAGTTGCGATGAAATACTGAAGTCCATCTTAGACTCGGAAGCAAATAGCCATGTAGATTTGAGCCGGCTGTCCTTCGGTCACTATTTGAGACTTTTCCAAGAGCTCCCAGACAAGATCGCTTCGAGTGACTTCGCAGAATCGGTACGTCAAAAATTAGGGCGATCACACATCTACCTGCCAAAGAAGCCGAAGAAGAACTCATTGATCGACAGACTAAACGAGGTCGTGCAAGCAAGAAACAAGGTCGCCCACAACAAGGAGGAATTGTTTCCATTGCGTGTACCTTTATCTGACATACTTGAACGATCAGTGTCTCTCGTCAGAGAGATGGCAGCAGAACACGCTATACCGCAATGCGGCCTTGTCACAGAAGAAGTGAGTGATATGTGGGGCAGGCGTTCCTACAAAATCCAATTGGACGACGGTACGACATTTGAAGGAACGTTCAGCGGTCAGTTGGATCTTGGAGCGGAATATTTCTTCTTCGGGAGTGAGACCAATCCAAAGCCGGTCGATCCTTTTTTGATTGCCATCAGCACCGTCAAGATAAGGTCATAGAACAGGGCTTCTAGGATGAGTATATCACTCGAAATCCCGCTTCTGCCAGCTCACGCTTGGGAAACAAGCTACCGCCACGAGCAGGGAGACTTGGTCGAACTGTTTTATGTTCCCGCTCTCTCCTGTGCGGTACGGTATGACCGGATGACCGGTTACTTCACCGCGGATGCGTTGGCCTTGGCAGCCCGCGGAATTGAAAAGCTGATCGCCAATGGGGGGCGGATGCGGCTCCTCGTCGGTTGTACGCTGGGACCGGAGGAAGTCGCCGCGATTGAGCAAGGCTACGACTTGCGAACGAAAGTGGAAGAATATCTGGAACAAGAACCGATCACCCCTCCCGATGCTCAAGCTAGAAATGGTCTGGAAGCACTGGCATGGATGATTGCCCATGATCAACTGGATGTGAAAGTCGCGATCCCCATCAATCCCGACGGCCAGCCGGTCTCCTCGCTGGGAATCTACCATGAAAAGGTGGGGATCATCGCCGACGCGGAGGATAACCGGATCGGCTTCAGCGGAAGCATTAACGAAACGCGTGGAGGCTGGATCAACAACCGGGAAAGTTTCCATGTTCACTGCTCCTGGGAAGGAGGCCGGGAATGGAAACACGTCAACGATGAAGTGGAAGCGTTCGACAAGTTCTGGAACGGTGAGGCAACGAGTGTCCGAGTGTTCGACTTTCCCGAAGCACTGAAAAACAAGCTACTGGAATTCCTGCCGACCGACGACCGCTTCGTCACTCCGCCTAAGACAACCTCGAACAGCGAATCGGATGAAACGGATGCCCCGATCGAAGTCAAAGAACTGGTCAACGACCGGCAGACAATACTGCCCGATGAACTCCGCCGCCTGGTCTGGACCTATCTACTGTATGCGGCTCGAATGAAGAATGGCATCCGCGTCGGAGAAGTGACGTCTGCCATTTCCCCCTGGCCCCACCAGATTCGGGCCTTCAAACGTCTGCACGACAACTGGCCCTGCCAAATGTTGATCGCGGATGAAGTCGGTCTGGGGAAAACGATCACCGCTGGCCTGTTGATCCGACAGGCGTGGATTTCGGGAATGGCCAAGAGAATCCTGCTGTTGGTCCCCAAGGCGGTGATGCAGCAATGGCAGGACGAACTCTACGAGAAGTTCAATCTGAACGTTCCGATCTATGACGGACAAAAACTATACTGGAAGAAAACGCATGGCTGGCAGGGACCGACCGAGCGAAAGGTGGATCGAAACAAATGGCACCACGAGCCGTTTGTAATTGCATCGAGTCATCTGATGCGTCGTCGTGACAGGGCGAGAGAGATTCTCCAAGCGGAAGATTGGGACTTGCTGGTCGCGGATGAAGCACACCACGCCCGTCGCAAGGCTCCCGGAACTCCCCAGGAAGGAGGACCAAACAATGTGCTCCGACTGCTGCAGGAACTCCGCCCCAAGTGCCGTTCCCTGCTGCTGCTGACCGCAACGCCCATGCAAGTTCACCCAGTAGAACTCTGGGATTTGCTGCGGCTGCTGGGACTCCCCAAACGCTGGGCCGATAGCAAAGATGCCTTTTTGCGATACTTCGCTGTTGCTGGGGGAAATCCGTCTCAAACAGAGATGGAATATCTGGCGAGCATGTTCCGCAACGCCGAGGAAGAATACGGGGAAGTGACGGATGATGATGTTGCCAAGCTCATTCCGGGACTCAAGCCGATCGGTCGCCGCAAGGTATTGAAAGCATTGCACGATGAAAGCGGTATCCCGCTGAAGCGACTCTCCGTCGAGCAACGCAAAGCCGCATTGGAAGTGCTGCGAAAGTTCAGTCCGATCCGACACCGCATGTCACGGCACACCAGAAATCTGCTGCGGGAATACTACAAACAAGGTTTGATCAGCAGTCCCATCGCCGATCGTGTGGTGAAGGATATCCCCGTCCCAATGACCAAGTCGGAGGAGGCCCTCTACGATGCAGTCGAGGACTACATCAGCACCACTTACAACAACGCAGCGACGGAAAAACAATCGGCAGTCGGTTTCGTGATGACGATCTATCGACGACGTCTAGCCAGTTCCTTTTACGCCCTCCAGAGCACACTCAACAAACGCCTTCTCGGCATGCAGGATGGAGCATTTGAAGTCTCAGAGGAAGACGTCTCACAGGACGAACAACGCGATGACGTGATGGATACTGATGAAGCCGGAGAACTCTCCGAGGAAGCCCTGTTGGCAGAGGAAAAGGGAACGATCCAGGGATTGCTCAAACAGATCGCGAAAGTGGGAACCAACTCGAAAGCTAAGCGGCTGGTCTCCGAACTCCAATTGGCGTGGGACGATGGCTACAGCTCAGCCATCGTCTTCACTCAGTACACGGACACGATGGACTGGCTGCGGGATTTCATCGCTGAAGAAATGCCGGGTGATGCTTTGGCCTGTTACTCCGGTCGAGGCGGTGAAGTTCGCGACCTTTCTGGACAGTGGCAACCGTGCACGAAAGAGCAAATCAAGCAACGGCTCAATGCAGGCAAAATCAAAATCCTGCTGTGCACGGATGCAGCCGCTGAGGGGCTCAATTTCCAGGTCTGTGGTGTTCTCGTGAACTACGACTTGCCCTGGAACCCGATGAAAGTCGAACAACGCATCGGACGTATCGACCGCATCGGACAACGGTTCCCGAAGATTCGGATCATCAACCTCGCCTATAAGGACACCGTCGAGGCGGATGTCTATTTCGCTCTGGGAGAGAGGATTCAACTCTTCGAAGGTCTGGTCGGCAAGCTGCAACCCATCCTGTCCCGCCTTCCCAAGCAGTTTGAAGATGTTGTATTGACAGATAAGGGATCTCGGGAAGCCGCTCGACAGCGATTGCTCGCCGATGTCGACAATCTCGCGGAGCAAGATGACGCGGCAGGACTCGACATAGACGAAGTCGCAGCTGAAGCACTGGAGATGCCCTCTCTGCCCGAGCCTTCACTCAGTCTCGAAGAGATCGACAGAGTCATGAACCGGAGCGACCTGCGACCCGCCCAGGTCGAATGGAAAGTGCTTGACAACAGTAGCTACTCTCTCTCAATGCCCGGATTTTCTCACGCAGTCCGGGTCACGACCAGCGGCAGAACCTTCGATGACCACTTTGAAAGCCATGATTTCTTGAGCCCCGGAAATCAGATCTATCAGCGACTGGTTCAAGAACTGGCTATGCAGAGTGGTGAGTCTGAACCAGACGACGTTGGCTCAGGCGAAAAGGTGGCGTGGATTATCGACTCGAATGAGCCAACTGAACTCGGTTCACTCTCTGCGATTCTTGACAATGCTGATAACCACCCAGAACAAATGTGTCTTCGGACCCAAACTGGAAGGACCATTTTCCAGCTAGAGGATTCGACAAAGTCTGGTCTGGGAAATACTGAAATGCCGTTGCTCGATGATTCGTCCACGGAAGGAGACGAGTCATGAAGCGAGACATGGACTTGATCGCACGGCATGGCCGTGAAGGGAACGATCCCACACGGGAAGAGGCCATTCTGGTTGTTGGCGTTTCCGCAAAGTTGGCCATTTGCCTCCCTGATAAGACAGCAGAGTGAGGTATGACGCAAATGGAACGTCCAGACGAAGTGATCGATAGAACTGATCCGGGTGACGACATGCAACGTCGCCTTCGGTATCAGGCGACACGTGCCGTCATGTTGAGCTTATCGCTGCTAGATGATGATGCGGAAACAGAAGAGATCTTCTGTGAACACCACGAGGATGTGCTCATAAAGAAGAAGGGTAACCGCTTCATTGGCGAACAGGTGAAACCAAGTTAGATGAAGCGGGACCAATGAAAGCCATCGACGATGAGGTGGCCAAGTCTATACGAAGGTTCGTTGCTTTCGAGCGGCGACATGGGGTTCACATCGATGGTTTGTAGACATCAGTGTAAAAACGTAGCGCCTTTCGGTGGAAAAGTGTGGCGCTGGTTGTTGAAAAAAGGCCCGGCAAGTGGAGAGGGTGTCTGGCCGGGAGAGAGGAAGTTCTGGTTGTTATGTCGTCGCGGCGGCGGGCGGGCTTGAGGGTTTTGCTCGCGGATTCTGCCTGCGGCGATTGGCGTCGGCCAGGCGGTAGCTTTCACCGCTGAACTCCAGGATGTGGCAGCGGTGCGTCAGACGGTCCAGCGCAGCTCCTGTAAGGCGTTCGCTCCCCAGCACCTCCGTCCAGTTCTCGAACGGCAGGTTCGTCGTCACAATCAGGCTCAGTCTCTCGTACGCTGTGCTGATCACATCGAACAGCAGTTCCGCACCCACCTTGCTGGCAGGCACATAACCCAGTTCATGCTGGACAGCGTCTTTCAGAGAAGAGAGTGAATGCTTCTCCAGCAGTCGCAGCACCTTGATAAACTCGCGGGTTCCACGACCAGAGAACTCCGCTTCGAACCGGCGACGCAGAATGTCGAAGCTGACCGGCAGGTCCCAGTTCTCCAAAGGGCGAGCATGATCGAACCCACCCGGTTTGCGTTCCAGCAGGGCCAGATAATGGATGGGATTGTAGAACGTCTGTTCCTTGTCCCAGCAGCGAGAATGGCAAGCCACCTCAATGCCATCGCAGATCAAGTGAACCTGATCGATGCTCGCTTTGACGATGATGGGGCGATAGGCATACTTCGTGGGGACCGAATAACTGTTCCTGTCAAACCGCACCAGCGAAAGAGCGTCTGCCTGAGTTGGTTCGACTCGATATGATGAAAACTCCTCCTTGGGGATCGGTCTGAAGAACTGATCTCTTTCTTCATCGAGCAGAACTTGTTTGGAGCTCGGCTTGCCTCGAAGCGTACGCTGCAGGTCTTTCTCGCAGAGCATGGCGAGCTGTGCATTGAGTTCCTCCAGAGACCGCACCTGCGGCACCGGCACCAGAAACGTTTTCCGAGCGTAATCCAATAGACGCTCGACATGTCCTTTCTCATTGGGACGTCGTACCAGACAGAAGTGCTCTTCGTAGAGAAAATGGCTCTTGAGCCGCAGGCACTCTTTCGTGAGTACCCGTTCCCGGTTGCTGATGACTTTCGACATCGCCACCTTGCTGTTGTCGTAGCTGATGCGAGTGGGAACTCCGCCAAAGAACTCGAACGCCCGCATGTGCCCTTCCTGGAACGACTCGGTGCACTCTCTGGGAAACGCCTGCAGGAAGATCGCATCCGAGTACGGCAGCGTCATCACGAACAACGCCACCTTGGTGAGAACTCCGTTCAGGTGGACATCGGCGAAGCCGAAGTCCACCTGCGATTCCCCCGGTGGATGCGAGAGCGGCAGAAACACCTCCCGGGACTTCTGCTTGAGATCCCGCACCGCCATCGCCACCAGCGTCTGGCCGCCGCTGTAGCCGTGTTCGTTCTGCATCCGCTCAAAGATCCGCTTCGCCGTATGCCGCTGCTTGCGGTGGGCAGACTTGTCTGCTTTGAGAATCTGCTGGATCACCGGCAGGAACGGGTCCAGCTTCGAGCTTCGCGACCTGGTTCTGCGATACCCCGGTGGTTTGGCATGCGCCAGCATCTTCTCCAGGGTCTGTCAGTGAATGTCATACTCTTTGCAGGCGGCCCGCTTGCTGATCTGGCCGGTCAGCACCCTGCGGCGAATCTCTGCCCATTGCTCCATGTTGGTGTACACCTCGTCCCCCGCTGCCAGCATTCAGAACTTTCGGTCAAAAGACCCTAAGTCTGAACAAGTGACAACAAGTGAACATCTGGGCGCTACACTTTTCCCTGAAATTCCCCTCACCGAAAGGCGCTACGTTTTTGCACTGATGTCTACACCTCTGTTGTGCGTCGAGCGTTTAAACTGTATGCCCACCACAACCACACGCTCGACACCCTGAGTGACGCCCTCGTTGCCGAAGGTGTCTTCTACTGTCCGTCCATGCCAAAGTTTCCCCGGAGCAAGCTTCACACCCTGCTGACCGACCGAGCCTACATTGGCGAAATCAGGCACAAAGGGCATTGGTATCAGGGGACGCACGAGCCAATCGTGGACCGGGCGACATGGGATCGAGTCCAGAAGCTGCTCGGCCAGGGACTCTACCGGTCACATCAGATGACCTACGCCAGCGAACTGATTGAGTGCGGCCACTGCGGTAGTCCCATCACCGGCGAGCCGAAGACGAAAAAGACCAAGAGCGGAGATCGGGAATACGTCGACTACCGCTGCACGCAGTATCACAGGGGGTTACATCCCCGAACACGGCTAACGGAGGGCGAACTCGACGCCCAGATGCTGGCCCTGTTCGACAAGCTGCGGGTCGAAGATGCCGAATTCCGGGACACCTTCCGGGAGCAGTTGAGGAAGGCGACGAATTGGGAACTCGGCAGATCGTCTCAGGAAGACAGCGAACTCAAGAAGCGACACACGGAAGTCGTCCGTCAGCAGGGCCAACTCTTGAACCTGCGGCTTCTCGAAGAGATCGACGCCGACACCTTCGCATCCAAGGCTCAAGAACTCCGGGACGAGGAAGCAGGGTTGCGGCTCCAGATTGAGGGTGCCAGCCGCAATCGCAACGAAACCATCGACATTGCGATCAAAGCGTTTGAACTTTCTCAAAACCTACGTGCGAAGTGGTTTGCGGCTGATTGGGCTGCAAAACGCAGAATCCTCGAAATCGTGTGTTTGAACTGGAAGCTCGATGGCGTAAGTCTCGTTCCTGAATGGAGAAAGCCCTTCGACCTGTTGGCCGAAGGGCTTCTCCAGAAAGATAGTCGGGGCGACAAGACGGCTATTGAACTTTTTGTGGCTGGGGTGAGGGGCTGGGAAGCAGGTTTGCAGCGGCAAGTGAATGTCGGCAAGTCCCATTCTACTTGAGACTTATGGGGCTTACTCAGGCCACTTGAGGCCTTGAAAATGGGTGCCAGTCCTTGACAACGGCAGATATGTCCATTATTCTAGAAATATGGACAATAAGAAAGCCGTTGATGCGTTCGCAGCACTTTCCCAGGAAACGAGACTATCGGCCCTGCGGGTGCTGGTCGAGCATGGTCGCACTGGGATGCCTGCTGGCGATTTGGCTGACCGGCTGGCCGTGCCCCATAACACGCTTTCGTTTCATCTGTCGCATTTAGAGCGTGCCGGGTTAGTCGTTTCCCAGCGTAGCGGACGCAAGGTGAACTATGCGGCCAATATTGACGCGTTACAGAGTCTGGGGCAGTTCTTGCTCGCAAATTGCTGCATCCTTGAAAGCGCGGAATCGTCCAGTTGTAAACCCACATCGGAAGGATGCTGTCCATGAGGTATCTGCATATCGCTTTAGCTGACCGATTGATCGGTCGCGTCTGTGTAACGAATGTTAGGAGTTGCTGATGACAACGGTACTGATTCTCTGCACCGGCAACTCCTGTCGTAGCGTCATGGCTGAAGGACTCTTGAACCATTGGGGGCGAGGGCGATTTAAAGCGGTTAGTGCGGGGAGTTTTCCCACGGGGCAGGTCAACCCGATGAGCTTGCAGACTCTTGCTCGTCATGGTCTGCCAACCGATGGCTATAGCAGCAAATCCTGGAATGAGTTTACTGATCAACAAATCAACATTGTGATCACAGTATGCGATGCCGCTGCTGGGGAATCCTGTCCGCTTTTTCCGGGCGGTCCGGTTAAGGCTCATTGGGGTGTGCCCGATCCCGTCCATGCCGAAGGCACTGCCGAAGAAGTCGCGGCGGTCTTCGACCGCGTCTATTCCCAACTTGAGCGTCGCGTCAAAGCACTTGTTGCCCTGCCGGTCGAGACGATGCCACAAAATGAGCTGGCAGCGGCCTTGGCTTCCATTGGCAAAGACGAACTGTAAACCACTTATTAGGAGATCGAAATGGCCAAGATTCAAGTTTACGATCCTGCCCTCTGTTGCAGCACCGGTATCTGCGGCGTGGACGTTGACCAGGAAAAAGTCACATTTGCCGCCAATGTAGATTGGGTGAAGAGCCAGGGGGGGCTGATTGAACGTTTTAACCTTGCCCAGCAACCGATGGCTTTTGCAGAAAACGCGGTCGTAAAAAGTTTTCTGGCAAGGTCAGGCGCGGAAGCCCTGCCATTGATTCTGGTTGATGGCGAAGTGGCTTTGGCTGGCCGTTATCCGCATCGCAACGAATTGGCAAAGTGGGCAAATATCAGCCAGCCTTCGACGGAAGCCAATCAAGGCAGCGGCTGTTGCAGTGGCAAGCGTAGCTGCTAAATCTATCTCGAAAAGGAATCAGACATGATGAAGTTTCTCGACCAACTCCCGAATTTTCTCTTCTTTACTGGGAAGGGTGGAGTTGGCAAAACTTCACTGGCATGTGCCACTGCCGTTCAACTTGCTGATGCAGGGAAAAGAGTGCTGCTGGTCAGCACTGATCCCGCCTCCAATGTTGGGCAAGTATTCGGAATTGCCATCGGCAACAAGATCACGCCATTCGAGTCGGTACCGAGACTGTCCGGCTTAGAAATCGATCCACAAGCTGCCGCGCAGGTTTACCGCGACAAGATTGTCGGCCCAGTTCGCGGAGTTCTGCCAGAAAACGTGGTCAAGGGGATCGAAGAACAACTCTCGGGGGCTTGCACAACAGAAATCGCCGCCTTCGATGAATTCACCGCGTTGCTGACCGACGCGGCAATACACCAAGAATACGATCACGTTATCTTCGACACAGCGCCGACGGGGCACACCATTCGCCTATTGCAACTGCCTGGGGCGTGGAGTGGCTTTTTGGATGAGGGCAAGGGCGATGCGTCTTGTCTTGGCCCGCTTGCAGGTTTGGAAAAACAACGAGAAAGATACAAATCTGCGGTGGATGCCTTATCTGATCCTAATCGCACGCGATTGATGCTTGTCACCCGCGCCCAAGCCTCTTCATTGCGCGAAGCCAATCGCACTCATGAGGAATTGTCCGCGATTGGTTTCAAACGGCAATATCTGGTCGTGAACGGGGTTCTCGCCGAAGCAGATACCACAGATGATCCGTTGGCATTAGCCGTATGGAAACGGGAACAGGCCGCGCTGGCCGCTATGCCTGATGCGCTACGAACTCTGCCAATCGATCATGTCTCGCTCAAGTCATTCAATCTTATCGGCCTCGCTGCCCTCCGCCATCTTCTGGTTGAGGGAGGAGTTGTGTCTCAAGAAGCCGTTGTCACCTTGCCAAAGCTGCAAGCTCCCGATCTCGCCACTCTGGTTGATAGCCTCGTGGGCGAAGGGCACGGCTTGATCATGTTGATGGGCAAAGGCGGTGTCGGCAAAACAACGATTGCCGCTGCTGTGGCGGTCGAGTTGGCCAGCCGGGGATATCCGGTCCACCTCACCACTTCCGATCCCGCCGCACATCTCGCCGAAACGCTCGAAGGCTCCCTTGATCACCTGACAGTGAGCCGAATTGAGCCTCATGTCGAAACCGAACGATACCGCCAGCACGTTATGGACTCCAAAGGCAAGGACCTGGATGCACAGGGCAAAGCTCTCTTGGAAGAAGATTTACGCTCGCCTTGCACTGAAGAAATTGCAGTATTCCAAGCCTTTTCGCGAATCATCCGCGAGGCGGGAAAGAAGTTCGTTGTGATGGACACCGCACCGACTGGCCATACCCTGTTATTGCTTGATGCAACTGGTGCTTATCACCGAGAGACAGCACGGCAACTGGGAGCAAGCGGCATACATTTCACCACCCCAATGATGCAGTTGCAGGATGCCAAACAAACCAAAGTGCTAATTGTTACTTTGGCTGAAAACACACCGGTGCTGGAAGCTGCCGGTCTGCAAAGCGACTTGCGCCGTGCCAACATTGAGCCGTGGGCTTGGATCATTAACAACAGTTTGGCGATGGCAAATCCAACGTCGGCTCTCATGCGCCAACGCGCATCAAATGAACTTGCCCAGATTGAAGCAGTAACGACACTGCATACCAAGCGGTGGGCTGTCGTTCCATTGCAGGCGGAAGAACCCATTGGCGTTGAACGTCTGAAGAAACTCGCGCGGCATTCAGCCGGTTGAGACGCACTAGCTGCATGCGAGGGCTTCAAACAGACCGGGTAAGGCAATGAAATTAAGGCGGCCGATGACGGACAAGGCACGAATCGAACTTCGAATGGTTCTCCCCGACATTCCGGACGAAAGGGATGCGTGCGTCGCCCGTTTCGAGTCCCGGCTCGGGCGAGAGCGAGGGCTGTCGCGCAGCCATGTTGTCAGCGCAAAGGGCGAACCGGCTTACATCTGCCTTCATTACGACCCCGATGTGCTAAGCCTCACCGAAGTCGAACGATTGGCCCGCGCTGCCGGGGCCGAGATTCACGACCAATACGGCCACGCCCTTCTGACAATCCGCGCCGTCGGTTCGGAAGATACTGCTGCCGGAATCGAGGCGGCATTGCGCGCCGTTCCCGGCGTGATCGGTGCTTCAGTGAGCCTTGCGGCACAGAGAGTTCGCGTTGAGTTCGAGCGCCGTAGGACATCAATTGAAGATTTGCAAAAAGTCCTCGACACCCTGGGATATCCGACTGGTCCATCCGAAGGCCACGGTGACGAGCACGACACTTGGTACGCACGCAATAAGGAGTTTGTCTGGAGTCTTATTACAGGTGTGTTTCTCGTAGTTGCCTGGGTGGGCGAGACGTGGCTTGGATTTTCTCACTTGCTCGCTGTTGGACTCTACTTGGTCGCCTACGTGTTCGGCGGGTTCGAGTTGATCGTTCATCCAATTAAAGCATTGCGACAGGGACAGTTTCGATTCGACATCGATCTACTCATGCTTCTCGCCGCCGTTGGCGCTGCGGCGTTGGGCGAATGGGTCGAAGGCGCATTCCTGCTCTTCCTCTTCTCTCTCGCCCACGCACTGGAGCATTACGCATTGGGCCGTGCCCGCAATGCGATCCGCGCCCTGTCCGATCTTGCACCGGCCAAGGCCCGGGTTCGTCGCAACGGAATAGAGTTGGAAGTGCTTGTGGATCAAGTGCGACTTGGCGAAACGGTGATCGTTCACCCCGCCCAGCGCATTTCAGTCGATGGTAAAGTTCAAACAGGCCAATCATCCGTCGATCAAGCGCCGATCACTGGCGAGTCTGTTCCAGTCGAGAAGTCACCCGGCGATGAGGTTTTCGCGGGAACAGTAAACGGATTGGGAGCACTTGAAATCGTGACCACGCGTGCGGTCGGCGACCGGACGTTGGACCGGGTGGTCCGACTGGTCGAGGAAGCCCAGACGCAGAAAGCGCCAACCCAACGGTTCACCGACCGATTCGAACGGATCTTTGTCCCTTGCGTGCTAGTCGCGGCATTCCTGCTCATCGTTGTTCCGCCACTGATCGGGTTTTGGCCTTGGGCTATCAGCTTCTATCGGGGGATGGCGCTGCTGGTCGCGGCATCGCCTTGTGCACTGGCATTGGGAACTCCGTCGGCTGTTCTCGCCGGAATCGCTCAAGCTGCCCGCAAAGGGGTACTGATCAAGGGCGGTGAATATCTGGAAGCACTCGGCGGCGTTCGGGCGATTGCGTTTGACAAAACAGGAACGCTGACGATGGGGAAACCGCAGGTCACCGAACTCATGACCATGCCGGAAGTTTCGGAATCGGAGTTGCTTCGAATATCGGCAGCCGTGGAAAGACGGTCCCAACACCCCTTGGCCGCCGCCGTTGTCCGCCGCGCCGAGGCGGATGGTGTCCGGCTTCCGGAAGTGTCGGACGTTGAGAGCGTCACGGCTCGCGGTGTACGCTCGACAGTCGAAGGAATTGTCGTCGAGATCGGGAGCTTGCGACTGTTCGAAGGTACGGAAATACCCAATGCTATCACCCATATGGTTGATGACCTCCAATTGCGCGGGCGAAGCACAATGGTGGTGCGGCACGGGTCGCGTTGGCTCGGCGTAATCGGCCTCGCGGATTCCCCACGTCCAAGTGTCCGAAGGACACTGGATCGGCTCCGTCAAATGGGCATAGACCCTCTCGTCATGTTGAGTGGTGACAATGCAGGCGTCGCGAATGTCATCGGGCGAGAAGTCGGAATCGACCAGATCCAGGCTGGTTTGCTGCCCGAAGACAAAGTCACGGCTGTGAGGGAATTGCTCAAATTACACGGCACTGTTGCGATGGTGGGAGACGGCGTGAACGATGCCCCGGCGCTGGCCAATGCAACCGTCGGCGTCGCGATGGGCGGTGCTGGGACGGCCGCAGCGTTAGAGACTGCCGACGTTGCGCTTATGGGCGACGACCTCGCCAAACTACCGTTTGTCGTCGGTCTCTCGCGGTCGGCCCGTCGAATCATCCGACAAAACTTGGTAATTGCACTTGGGACGATTGTCGTACTGGCTATCGCGACCACATTTGGTTTAGCCCGGATCGGTCCGGCTGTCGCATTTCACGAAGGCAGTACTCTGGTTGTCATTTTCAACTCCCTTCGGCTTCTCGGGTACAAACGAGACCTCTAAAGTCATCCCTGATTGCATACCCCTTTCTCCCTGCTTGGAATCTTTTATGGCAATTCTGTCAGCCTGATGCCAATATAACAGTGGCGTTGCAGTGACATTGCATTCACGTAGCAGTCGGGGCGACAAGACGGCTATTGAACTCCTATGTAGCCGGTTTTGTCAAGGGTGTTTGGAGGACGATGTTTCCAGACTCCTATCCGAGATCACGCCTTGAATGGCGGTCCCATTCAACTGGTTGCGAAAGACAACTCCCATTCTTTTTCACCAGGCTTGTGGCCCATGTTCAATTTCGGGCTGTCGTCATTCCATCGGCATCCGTCACTTAAATTCGAATCTTTTTTCATGACATCAGTCAGTCGTCTCTCTGGGGAGAGAAAGGACATCTCGTCAGTTCGTTGGAAGTGCGTTTGGTGGTGGGCTGGGTTCCCGCCAGAGTGTGCCGTCGCGGAGCATGGCCCAGCAGATCACCAAAAGCCTCCTGGCCGTGGCAATGACGGCGATCTTCCTGCGCGTCTTGTTTCCACGACAGACCGCCTCAAAGATCTGACTGATTTTCCCGTTGCAGCGCCGTGCCAGCCAGGCAACCTGGACCAACAACGCTCGTAGCAACTTATTGCCCCGGCCGCTGATCCCGCCTTGCCTGCTCATCGTCCCTGACTCGAACTGCGTCGGTGTCAAACCCGCATAGGCTCCCACTTGTTTGGCGTTCTTGAATCGTGTGGCGTCGTCAATGACAGCCACGACCACCTCCGCCAAACGGGGACCGACGCCGGGAATACTTTGCAACTGTTGAACACGGACATCGTCCTTGGCCAAGTCATCAAGCTTGTCTTCCACCTGGTTGATCAGTGTCTGCAACTGAGCCATCGACTCAAGCTCCATCTGGAGTTCAAATCGCCACAAGTCCTTCGGTTGGGATTTTGTCGTCAGGCTGGCCATGAGCTTGAGGGCTGAGATCGACTTGTCGGTCCATCCGGAGCGGCCGCCGGGCCAACGGATGCCCTGGCGATCAAGGAGGGAACGGATGTGGTTTTTGATCGCCGTCCGTCTCGCGACCAATGTGTTTCGGTAGCCAATCAAAGAACGCCATTGACGGACTTCGGACGAGGGAAGTGCCAGTGTCGGGAGCTGGTTCATGGCGGATAATCGGGCCAGCTTGAGAGCATCATCCTTGTCGGTCTTACGCTTCACATTCTTCCAACGCCACGCCTCATGGTTGGGATTGGCGACCTGAATCGGGATCTCCATCGCCACAGCCAGATCGTGAATCCAGCCTGCTGCGGAGCCGATTTCGATCACCACGCGTTGCGGATGATGGGTTGTCAACAGATCATAAATGTCACTGGGTTTTGTGGACACGCTGGTGAAAGAGTGTTCGCCCGTGGCACTTTCATAGACACAGGCCACGCTCTTAAACTTACCCAGGTCGATCGCCAGAATCTTCATATCAGGTCTCCTGTTGAGAAGCGGTCACCAAGGTCCAAACCCCATGCTTGGACTCGCGGGGATACTCATGGATCATAGCGATCCAATATCATCCCTTGACCGGGAGAACCGGCTTTCATAGTTTCTTTTTATCGCCGGAGTTCAGGGCTGGGAAGCGGGGTTGCGCCGCCAAATCGAGGATGGTAAACCAAAGCTGGAATGAAGGTTGCGAAGGGTGACGGTAGTGTTTTTGTCCGTCACTCCGGGGGCCTACTTCTCAAGGTTCTGACGGCGTCGGCCGTTGTTTTGCTGTCATTTTCCGAACAAGCACACGGTTTGGAAACCGGCCGCCGGGGGGCTATTCGGAACTCACGTCATAATCGGCTCTTGTCTTCCGTCAGAAAATCGCGTTCACTTTTTTGACAGGAGCGCGAGCCGTGACCACAACTGTACAAGACGATATTCTGGACCGGATTCGCAGCCAAGGCCGGGGAAAGGTCTTCATTCCGAAGGACTTTCTCGACCTGACAGCCGCGATGCCGCCGACCAGTCGCTCTCACGGCTGGTCAGGAATGGCGACATCCTGCGGCTGGGGCGCGGCCTCTACCATTATATCCGCGTAGGAACGACCTGCTGGGAATCCCCCTCGGCCCCGATTTGGACGAAATTGCCGACGCCCTGGCCCGGCAGACCGGCAGCCAGGTGGTTCCTTCGGGCGCGGTGGCTGCCAACCGACTGGGGTTGTCCACGCAGGTGCCTGCCAAGCCTGTTTACCTGAGCGATGGGCGGACTCGCCAAGTCAAGATCGGCAATACGACGATCCAGATTCGTCATGCAGCTCCGAAAGAACTGCCGGTGGGAAGCCGGACCAGTGTGATGGTCTTTCAGGCCCTGCGACATCTGGGGCAGGCCGCCGTGGACGACAAAGTGATCGGCCAGATTCGGCGAGCCTTGTCTCCGGACCAGCGGCGGGGGCTGCTCCAGGACACCCGCTACACGACCGACTGGATCGCCGCTGTTGTCCGCCAGATTGCCCAGGAAGAACTGGAGGTGGCCGGTCATGGATGACATTGCACGGCTCCCCATTGCTGACCGGACGGACCTGTTCACAGAAACCGCAAGACAACGCGGCCTGACGCCAGCGATCATCGAAAAGGATTTCTGGGTCTGCTGGACGCTCAAGCGGTTGTACGCCATGTTCAGACTGTTCATGCTGGTCGGTATCGTCAAGAAAAATGGTGTTCTCCAGATTGACAAGACAAACGAGTTGCGGAGTACCGGCATGGACCGTGACGCGGCGATTATTGAAGCCAATCACACGTGGTTGCGGCCAATCTTGATGACCACGGTCATGTTGATCGCCGCCATGGTGCCGATCGCCATTGAAAAAGGCCAAGAGCGGGTGCTCGCGCCAGCATGGCCAAGATCATCGTCGGCGGACAGGTTTTCAGTTGTCATGGCGGGAATTGTATTCGCCGAGTCGCGTCTTCTCCGGTAAGTGCTCCCGGAGACGGAATTTGGGCCGGTCGTGGGAGTTGACGTGGGCGGCAATATCAAGGGCTTCCTGATCGGAAAGATCCGTGTCGTCGAGAGGCATGGCGACCTTGAGCCAGGACGCCAGTTTCACGGCATCCGCCAGACCGGCTCCGTCATTGTACGATCGCAATCCCCACACGGGAGGGTTGTCATCGTCGCCCTGTCCGTCGTGGCCGTGGCACGACGCGCAGCGATCGGCATAGAGCGCCTTGCCTCGTGCGCGATCGGCTTGCCGGACATCGAGCTTGAGGCTCGGAACGGCATTGGGGCCGAGAGAACGTTCAGCGTTCATCTTCAGCGGTTGGTCCGTCGAAAGCCAGGTAATGTAAGCGGCAATCGAAACAGAGACTTCGCTGCCCAACGGCGGGCGAGTGCCGTTACAACTGCGCATGAAACAGTTGAGAATGCGATCTTCCAGCGTAATCACACGCTTTTCTCTCGGGGACCAAGCCGGATAGGCAGTCGCGACCCCGATGAACGTGGCTGCTTTCGGATCGGTCCCGTTTTTCAAATGGCATGAAGTGCAGTTGAGGGCGTTTCCGACGAACGGCTTCGTCAGCGGATGCGTTGCCGTCTGTTCGACGAGGATGCGACCGCGTTCGATTGTCTCGCCTAAAGGACCAGACGGCAGAGATTGTTTTGTTGGCTTTGAATCATCTGCTAGTGACAAGCCGAACAACGCCAGACCGCTGCCAAAGACACAAATCCACGCCGCCAGTCTCCCGCTTCGTTTCGGCATCCGCATGATCATTCCCCCTTCCAGGCAATCTAAAGCCTTCATTTTTCACATCAACTCAATGGATTGGCAGATACCCGTAGCCGTCCATCTGCCGGTTGGCGATGACGGAGAGCGCCGAATCGGCGATGGGAATCGACTTCTCAACGGAGGATTCCGGAAATCCCTTGTAGTTGAGCGCTTGGCCGCAGACGAAGATTTCGACACCCGCCTCTTGGAGTAACTTGATCAATGGCAGATTCGGGTTGCGTTCAACGCCGAACTTCGCCTGATAGAACTCATCCTTCAAGACCGATTTGGTCGCTTCGCCGTGAAATACGACCACAAGTTTGATATCGGACGCCTTGAGTCCGGCCGCGCCATACAAGTTGAGCAACCGGGCGGCCCGTTCCAGCCCTTTATGAACGGCGTCCGCCGGTGCAGCGGCCGTCACGTCGAGCAGCAGCTTTGCTCCGGGGCGTGGCTTCTCCACGGCATTGGTCACTGCGACCACGCCTCCGTATCCCGCGATGATCGGATATTGTGGCGGCTTCAGGCCGGGTGTCGCACTCTTGGTGAATTCAACGAGGTAATTTTCTTCAAGAACCCCTGTCACTTCCCGCGTCTTGAGAAATCCGCTCTCGACGATCTCGCTTTCAAAGACGTCCTGACCGGCGCGGACGTGGTTCAGCGTCCATTCCTTGGTTTTTCCCAGAATGCGATGGTAGTCCACCACGATGACGCGGCCCCCCGGCTTCAAAGCGCGGCGGAGCGAGGCCATCGTCTTCAGCGGAAATTCAAAGTGGTGATAGGTGTCGCAGATGAAGGCGACATCAACCGAGTTCTCCGGCAGTTCCGTCGAATCCGCCGTGCAGAGAACGGTTTCCACGTTCTTCTGGTCCAGCTTGGCACTGGTCGCTTTGATGTGGTCGAGAAACTCCTTCGCGATGTCAACGGCGATCACACGCCCCTTGTCTCCGACGACTCCAGAAAACATCCGCGTGAACAGTCCGGTCCCTGCGCCGATGTCCGCCACCGTTTGTCCAGGTTGGATCTGGCAGGCTTCCAGAATCTTCTGGCGTTGGTGGAAGACTTCGCGGCTTTCGATCTCGAACCGTTCGACAAATTCCTGGGCATTCGGATTGCGAAACGTGTCATTGATGCCGGGTTTGACGCTTTTCTCCTGAGCCAAGGCAATGCCTGGCAGGCAACACGTCAACAACAGCAGGGACATCATGCGGATTGGATGGATGCTCATAGTTCCTCCTGGTTCTGTTATGGGGAATGGATTGCGTGTGTCGATGAAAGCAATGCTCCAGGCGGCAGCATTTTCGCGATCAAGGATCACCTTCTTCTGGTACTCGTTGAAACACCGCAAAGCAGAACGACTGCACCTTGCCCGATGGGGTGACATGCCGATGAGGGTGCTCGCGTACCAATCGGAATGCCGGCCCCAATTCACGAGCCAGACCGGCCGCATCGTAGCGGCAGACCTCCAGTCCGCTGCACTTTTGGGGTCCGTCCAGTGCAAAGACGCCGAGGATCGCATGCCCTCCCGGCCGGACGGTTTGAGCGGCCAGTTCAGCGTATCGCCCACGTTCCGCCGCGTCCGTCAGAAAATGGAACACCGCCCGGTCGTGCCAGACATCGTATTGGCCCAGCCCTGACTGTTCGGTGACGTCTCCCACAACCCAGTGGACTTCCCCTGCTTGTTCACCCAGACGTTCCTTGACCTTGCGCAAAGCGGCTTCGGAGACATCCAACACGGCGATTTGCCCCGGCTTGGATTGCTGCAACAGGGAATCGACGAGACGCGCTGTCCCTCCGCCCACGTCGATCACACTACCGCCATCAGGAGCGACCGAGCGGATGAGTTCCAGGGACACCTGCGGCTCCGGCTCGAACCAACTGACTTCAGTGTCCGACTTGCTTTGATAGACCGAATTCCAATGCTGTTCTCGCTGCATATCCAATCGCTCCCTCACCCCCTTAGATGAACCCATTCCGCATCGTTAGGCGCGGCCTTTCAACATGCCCCGCCAGTACAGGATCGGCAGGAGGTACCGCTTCAAGAGCCACATGCTCCAGCGTTCCTTGGACTGGTCGATCGGGAATGTTTCAGCGGGCTGTTTCTCATAATCGAACTCCGCCAGGACGAGTTTCCCGATCCCGGTGATCAAGGGACAGGACGTGTAACCATTGTAGCGGGCGGGCAGCAGTTGGTTCCGCATCGTTGCCAGCAGGTTGCGCACAACGACCGGGGCCTGCTTGCGAATGGCCGCTCCCGTCTTGGACGTGGGGAGATTGCTGCAATCCCCTAAGGCGAACACGTTGGGGAACTTGTTGTGTTGCAACGTCCCCTTGTCGACATCCACCCAGCCCCCCTGGTCGGCCAGCGGGCTCTGGGCAATGAACGCCGGTGGCCCCATCGGCGGCGTGACGTGCAGCAGGTCGTAAGGCAGCGTGATGGTTTCTTGCGTGTCGAGGTTCTGAAAATCGGCTTCCTTGGCTCCGGGACGAATTGCAACCAGTTCGTGTCGGAACCGGCAGGCGATCTCCTTGCGGGCGATCACCTGCTCCAGCGTCTTCTTGTATTTCTCGACAGCGAAGATGTTCGAGAGCGCCGAGGCGAAAATGATGTTCGTTTTTTCCCGCACACCCGCTTCGCGGAACCGGTCATCAGCCAGGTACATGATCTTCTGCGGCGCTCCGCCGCACTTCACTGCCCCGGAGGGATTGGTGAAGATCGCGGTCCCTCCCCGGAAATCGCGGATCGCTTTCCAGGTCGACTCCACCGTCTCGTAGGAGTAGTTGCTGCAAACGCCATTCTTGCCGATCGATTCTTTTAGCCCCGGAATTTTGTCCCAGTTGATCTGGAGACCGGCCGCGACCACGAGCCAGTCGTAGGTGATTCGTTTACCGTCCCGCGTCAGGATGGCATTCTGATCCGGGAGAAATTCCGTCACCGCATCCTGAATCCAGGTGACGCCGCGAGGCATCACCGAGGCTTCAGAACGCTCGGTGGCTTCCTTCTTCGCCAGGCCCGCGCCGACGAGCGTCCAGAGCGGCTGGTAGTAATGTTTGTCCGAGGGTTCGATCAGGACGACATCCCGTCGACGGAACACGCCTTTCGCCAACTGCGCGGCGACCGTGATTCCGGCAGTCCCGCCGCCGACGATGAGGACTTGATGGTGAAGGGTTGTTGGCATGGCAAGGTTCCCCTGAAATCGGGTCAGGCGTAGGTATTCCGAAAAATCACGAAGAGGGCGACCGCGAGCATGGCGACGGCGAACATCCTTTGCAGAACAGGCGCGGGGAGCCGTTGGCCGATCTGCTGCCCGACGAGCAATCCGGCCGTGCCGCCGAGAACGAACCAAACAGTGACATCGGTGGAGGCGGTTCGTCCCGCGTACCACTGCGAGACAAGTCCCGCCGCGCTCACGAGGACGATCACCATGAGGGAGGTTCCGATGGCCCGATGAATGGCCATGCCGCTGAACAGAACAAGGGCTGGAACGATGATGAATCCGCCGCCGACACCGAACAGTCCCGAGAGCACCCCAGCGACGCTGCCGACGATGGCCAGCAGGAATGCGCAGCGGGATGTCAGAATCAGTTCGCCTGCGACGTCGCGCCGGCAAGTCGGGGCGTCACGGCAGTCGTTCATCCCATCGAGTAAGGATTCTGGTCTCCCGCCCGCCGCCTGTTGCCAGAGCCGAACGGAGACCACCACCATCAATCCCGCGAACAGCAACAGGAGCGCCGATTCGGAAATCAGGCTGGCAAGCCAGGTTCCCACCGGAGCACCGAGCATCCCCGCCACGGCGAAGAGCAGTCCTGTCCGCAGTTCGACCAAGCCGCGCTTCCAGTAGGTGACAAAGCCCACTGCGGAGATCGTTCCGACCGCAGCCAGTGACGTTACAACCGCGTCTTTCGCGGAAACGCCGAGTCCATAGACCAGGAGCGGCACGGCGAAAATCGCTCCGCCGCCGCCAGTCAGGCCGAGCGACAGGCCGATCAAAACGCCAAACAGGAGACTCAAGGCGGTCATGGACATACCCATTGCATTTATTTCCCCAGCAGCCGTTGCATCGTCTGCCGGTGTTCGTCTTCGTCCGCCGCCTGCTGCTCCATCGCCATCTTGAGGGCGTACAACCCCTGCTTCTCGGCCAGTTCCGCCAGCGCGACGTAATTGGCCACGTCCGCCTGTTCTTCCGCGATGTCGCGATCCAGCATGTCCCGAGGGGACGCCGGTGGAACTGGCAGTTCCGGTTGGATGGTCGGTGTCGATCCGAGCGCCACGATCTGATTGGCCAGGTATTGGGCATGACCGACTTCATCAGTCACTTCGGCGAGATACATGGCGCGCACGCTCTCCCACTCCGCTCCCTTGATCGAAGCCCCTTGGACCATGTACCGCAGGAAGGTTGTCACTTCCCGATTCAACTGCTCGTTGAGTTTCTCTGTCAGTTGCTGTTGAGACATGATGGTTCTCCCGCTTGCGGGCGTGGAAATATGGTTCGCGTCGGACTCGCCGCAGCGTCCGAACGTCGAATGTCCCGAGCCTTCAGGACGGAGACTCCGGTGTCTTCCCATCGGCGGCTGCGTTGTCCGTGCAACCTTCTCGGCCGGCGGCGAACCGTTTCCAGACGCCGACACCGATAAGCGCCGGGGCGACGATGACGCAGAGCGGACAGGCGCGCCTGTCAGAAGTGCGGCTCCCGTTCCCATCGCTCCCAGTCCGGCTCCGAGCGCAAGACACGAGTTCGCATCTTGAAGCTCCTTCTTCGCTCGTTCAGATCGATTCCTCATCGAAACGCCTCCAGCAAGAGATTGATGACGACCAGGAGGACGACCAAGCCCCAGACAATCAGGCAAGGGGAACAGAGGCCCGTGGCACAAGTTGCCCCCGAACAGTTCCTCTCGGCCTGCGCTCGTTCCCGGTCCGTCTCACCGATCGGTCCGTTGAATTTGTGGCTTGTGAGTTTCATCGAAGCACCTCATCAATCTGTTCCTCTGATCCCCATACGCCCCGCCGCCTTCAAGCGGGTGACGAATGCGAACTCGTTAGGGGCAACCCGGCCGCCAACCAGGCGTTCAATCCACCCGCCATGTTGGTCACGTCGAATCCTGCCCGCTGCAGGAGGCTCGTAGCAATCGCCGAACGCCCTCCTCCCTGACATTGGGCGACGACCGGCTTCGACCGATCAATGTTCCCAATCTCGCGGAGCAGCTTGCCGAGAAACCGGTACTCCGCGCCGGGGATGTGTCCGGCCTGGAATTCGGTGAGTGCCCGAACGTCGAGCAGTGTCACTTCGCCACGTTCGATGCGAGGCTGCAACTCCTGCGGAGCGCGCGACGAATACGATTGTGTCCGCAGCCCAGCCTGCTGCACTTTCTGGACGTCGAAGTAACCGCCGACGTTGTCGATTCCGATGGACCGCAAACGACGCAAGTGTTCCGGCAGCGCCGCCTCGTCGGTCAGCAGGTAGATCGGCTGTGCGTAGTCCACCAGGAATCCCGCCCACTGGACGAGCGAGCCGGACGGAATGTTAATTGTTCCCGGAACGTGGGCTTCCATGAAGTCCGCTGCCGGCGACGGGTCAATCACCAAGTATCGCTCGGCAGTTTGTTCGAGTTCCGTCGGTGGAACGGCCGCGACAGGAGCCAAGTTGCGGATCAATTCCGGTCCGACCTTGTTCACCCGCTTCATCACCGCGAAGTAGTACGGCGTCTCTGGCTGCTCGGAGAGGATGTAGTCGACGAACTGCTGCTCATCGTGAAACTGCAAGGCGGGATTGAATCGCTTCTCGTACCCGACCGTGCTGGAGGGAACCGCTCCCAGTCCCTTGCCGCAGGCGCTTCCCGCACCATGCGCCGGCCAGACTTGCAGATGATCTGGAAGCTCGTGGAAGCGGCGCATCGAGTGATAGAGTTGCCGCGCTCCCACTTCGGCGCTGCCGACGACGCCCGCCGCCGTTTCCAGCAGGTCCGGCCGTCCGATCGAGCCGACGAACACGAAGTCGCCGGTGAAGATGCCCATCGGCTCCGTCGCGCCGCCTCCCTCATCGGTCAGGAGGAACGACAGATGCTCCGGCGTATGCCCCGGAGTGTGGACCGCCTCCAGCTTGACGTTGCCGATGCGGAACACGTCTCCATGCTTCAGCAGTTGCGCGTCGTATTGGTCGGCATAGAGGTATTTCCAGTCCGCCGGTCCCTCATCCGACAGGTAGAGTTTCGCACCGTCGCGATCGGCCAGCTCGCGGGAGCCAGAGACGAAATCGGCATGAATGTGCGTCTCGGCCGAGCCGACGATCCGCAGCCCTTCGCGCTGGGCCGCTTCCAGGTACGGATCGACATTCCGTCCGGGATCGATCACCACTGCTTCACCGGTTTTCTGGCAACCGACGAGGTACGAGGCGTGCGCCAAAGCTGGATCGTAAAAATATTTGAGGAACATGGTTTTTCTCCTTGTGGTGTGAATTCAAAGACAAACACAGAGATCACGACCTGTTACTGGAAATGGAGGGGCCTGTTGAACAGGAGGTGACCTTGACGCCGGAATACCTCACCTGGTTCCACGGCATACGCGCCAACATCATCGCCATGCCGCAGGTGTCCGTGACGCCGGCGAAAACCAGCCCCGCTCCGACAAACGCCGACAAGCCGATCCAATAGGGATGGACGAATGCTCCCAAGGCGCTTCCGACCAGAACCAGGGTTCCCGCTGCGATGCGGACCTGCCGCTCCAGCGAGATCGCTTTCTTGCCGCGAATGACTGGCAAGCCCGCCTGCTCCCAGGCAAGCGTTCCCCCCTCGACGTTGACGACATTCGTCACGCCGGACGATAGCAGCCGCTCGCACGCCTGCTTCCCCCGGTTTCCCGAACGGCAGATGACATAGAGCGGTTGACCGGAACCGTTCCGTTCCGCGCTCAGCCCGGCGGCATCCAACCGGTCGAGCGGAACATTCCGAGCGAACTCGACGTGGACCTCGCGGAACTCGACGGGCGTCCGCACGTCGATCAGGTCCACCTCCTGTCCGGTGGCTTTCAGTTCGCTGAGTTGCTGAGGAGTGATGGTCTTGGCGTTCATGGCGTTCTCCTGGAAATCCCCGAACGAGTCGAATGTTCGATAGTTCGGAATGTTATTGACATTTTGACAAAAAAAGAGACGATCACGGGCAGGCTCCCGCGTCGCACCGCTCCTCGACGCATTTCATCAGGTTTTTCAAATGCGGATCGACGACCCGGTAGAACACGTTGCGTCCCTCTTTTTCGCTGTTGAGAAACCCGCACCGCTGCATCAGCCGCAAATGCTCCGAAGCCATCGCCGTCGGCAATTCGCACGCTTCCGCCAATTCCCCGACCGTGTACTGCCCGACCAGCATCATCTGCACCATCCTGAGCCGGTGCGGATGAGCCAGCACGCGCAGGCACTCCGCCGCCCGTCCCAAGGCGTCCAAGTCAGTCAGTCGCGGGGGGACCGCTTTGGTCGTTGGCTTTCCCATACAGTCAAATATATCGGAATCTCCCGACCTGTCAAGTAGTCCTTTCTCCAAGTTCGTCAAAGTCGGAGATTGAGTTGACAAAATACGCCTTGACAACATCTTCCGTCGGCGATAGCTGCTGCCAGTAGGGGTCGCCAATGAGGATGATCCCTCCGGTGCGCAGGCTCCGCGCCAGAAACTCGATAGTGCCGACGACTCCACCGGCGATCCAAGTGGCACCGACACAGGCTGTCACTCAGTCGTTTTCAATTCGCAACTCGGAAAAATATCCCTCGGTCCCGACGTCCACAAACAGACCGATCCCTCCTGACACGTCGTCCCCGAGTTTGAGATCGTTCACGATCAACGCAGGTTGCTTGGCACCATTGACGAACAGCTTCGCCTGGGTGCCTTTCACCACGATTTTAAGATCGATCCATTCGTCAAGTCCCATGTCGGCATATGATTCGTATTTCTCGGGAGCTTCCTTGCGAAGGCGCTGGAACTTGAAGTCTGGATACGCAAAGTACTGAATCGAGTGGTTTCGCCGGACTTGGTCGTCGACTCTGGCATTGCCTGGGCGGACATAGATGCACTCGAATTTCGAGTTGTCTTCGTGAATGCGGAAGGCAATTCCGATGAACCCTCTCGCAAAGTCTGGAGCGTCCTTCAAGAGCCTGCTCAGCACTTTCACTTCGATGGTCCCGTCCTGGAATCCGACTCCCTTGAGTTTGGCGAACGTCGGTTCGTCGAACTCTTTCACGGCAGGATCTTTCGTGACGCGAATGGCCTCTTTCCCCATGATCGTCTCCGACCCGACGGAAACGCTGACCGGCTGAAGTTTGGCTTTCTCAAGATCAGCGGCGTATGACACCTGAGTCAGCACTCCGATGGCAGTCCAGATGAGCAATGAATGTACGACATTTTTCATGAACAATCTCCTATTACCAAGTATGCCACGTACCCGATCGACAACGTGACCGCAGCGACCAGGAACTCGACAGGTTGCTTGGTTCCGGCGATGACCAACGTGCCACCTACAAACAGCAGCAGTGGAAAGGGAAGAGGGAACCCGAATCAACTCAAAGCTCCACCGCAGCAAGAACAGCGGTGCAACCGTCAATACGGCACTCAACGATAACGTAGGGCCGGGATAAGACAAGAGTTGATGGAGCGAGGCAATTTGAACCACGGTGATCGCCAAGATGGATGACGCGAATGCATTGGATGGTCCATTAGGCGGTTGTTCAGATTAAATCGACCTCGTATAACAGATCGGACGTGCTCGTTGACTTTTCAAATCCGCCACCAACACTCAGCCCCCAACCTAAGATGCCACCACCACCCGGCGGTCCGGCAGACTGACCTCTTCGAGCTTAGCCAAGTCATCGTTGGCAGCCTTCGGGGGTGTTCTTAGGAACAATTCGCTTTTTCGCCATCGCGTCTTTCTCTTCACATGTGCTCCATTGCCTGATCGAGTGTCTATGTGAACCTCCGAAACTGAGACCACCGCTGGAAGCGGTAGCACTCGAACCGCTTGCAATACCGTCAGGCCGGTGGCTGCAAAGAAGAGATTCGCATGTCCCCAAAAACGGTGATTGGCACATGCAAGAGCCTTTAGGCTGCCCCTTCCCCACAGAGAGCGCCTTTCGCCTTTGTATGCCCCCTTAGAATGCGATTATGGGGCATGTCGGTACCGCAGGTGACGTCTTCCTCCTGAATGCCATTTCGGACCGGTCGACTGATTCTGACGATTCGGTTTGTCCGAAATCGCCGCCATCTCAACGACTTATCCTCAGAACGCCCATCGCCCACTACAGGAAGAAAACTATAGGTATCTAACTATAGGTTTTACGGGGGGGCGATTCAGCGCAGGATTGATGGCCCCAGAGGGGGGTGATTCAGCGTACCGGTGGGGGGCGATTCAGCGTGGATAACTTTTCCCGTCTGCCGGGTTATCCACAGATCAGGGCTAGGAAGTGGTTCCGGCCAGGCTGATGCAGGTCTTGCTGATTGGGGGTGGGGATTCGTAGAGTCGAATGCCGCCGATGACTTCTTCGATCCGGGCATCGGGATACACCAGCCAGACTTTCCGCAGGACGGCTTTGAATTCCCGCTTGAAATCCTTCGACGTGGCATATTCCTGGCCGAACTGGTCGCGGAGGTTGTCCCAACTCAGCATGACCCCGTTGGGCTGGCGAATCCGGCAAAGCCGGTGGGCCAGCCAGGTGTAGATGTCCAATGCCAGGGAAGAGTGCTTCAAGGCGGCCAGTGCCCGGTGGTCGAGCGGGACGGCATGTTGAGTCAGCGTATCGTAAAACTTCTGGGAGAGTTCCAGGACTCCGGGCCACAGCGTTTGCTGTTGCCCATCATGGTGCAGCCACGCTTCAAAACGGTCGATGGGCTTGGCATCGACGGTGACCACCCTCCCCTCGGCGGTCATGCCAATGGTCAGGCGGCAAGCGGCCAGAGCCACCATCTGCTTGCGAAACACCGTATAGCCTCCGCGTTTGCCGCCGCTGGTCGGAATGCCGAGCATTTGCAGGAACTGCCGCATACTGTCGCCCAGTTCGACGGTCCGATTCTGCGTGCGGATCGCTTCGGAGCTGAGATGCACCATGACGAGACGCGGAGTCGTGCCGTAAGGGAGAGGCTGCGGCTCCCAAGCCTTGCCGTTCCAGAGTTTGCCTGCTTCCAGCAGGATGCTGAACGGGCCGTTGTTGCGTTCAAAGGTGCGGGCTTCGGTCGCCCGTCGGGGCAAGCCAACCTGGCACATCACCGTATGCAGAAAGTCCGACCGATCGGGACGTTCCGCCTGGATTTTGATATGGGCTTCCACCAGTCGCTCCGTGACCGGCGTTGGCTTCAGGCGAACCTCTTTCGTTGTCGGTTTCAGAGATTGCCAGTTCTCAAAATCATCCTGATCCATCGTCGTGTTTACTGATAATCGCAAAATCGTATTTCTGTATTACTGTAATTCTGTGTCATGGTTGTTCCCTGTTTTCACTGGTTCTTCAAAGCGTTGCTCCAGTAACTCCCGAATGACATCGGCCATCTTGAGTCCCTGCAAGGCACACTGACTTTTGACTCGTTGATGGAGTGAGACGGGAACGTCGATCGTCAGGCGTTTGACTGGTTCGCTGGAAGCGTTGCCGTTGCGGTCGTTGACCCAGTGATCGGGAGACGTGGCACCGTGGCGGCTGGTCGGTTTGCCGGAAAAAGGGACTTTCTTCATGCCATCAGCTCCAGAATGTCATCGACCAGAGATTTGATCTCCTTGCCTGCCACGTTGCTGGGAGCCGTTTCAAACACCGTCTGTCCCTGGGCGGCAGACTCCGCCAAGGCGACTCGCTGACAGATGGCCGTTTCCAGAACGGGAATTGGATATTCGGCCAGTGCTTCGATCACATCACGCCCCAAAGCCGTATTTACGATTTTGCGATTAATGACAAATGCAGATTTCAGTGTCGGTTTGAAGACCGTCGCTTCCTGGAGCATGTCGACAATCTCCTTGGCCGCCCAGACATCATAGGGTGACGGCTGGACCGGAATCAGAATCAGGTCGCTGGCCATGATGGCCGACCGGGCGACGTCATAGACACGAGGCGGTCCGTCAATGATCACGGTGTCATATCCCTTCGCCAGCGGAGGCAGTTCCTTGTGAATGGATGGCTTCGGCAGACCGGCAACCGGAAACAGTGGCTCCCCATGTCGGGCAGCGGCCCAGTCGAGTGCGGAACCCTGTGGATCGGCATCAACCAACAGCACTTTTTGTTTGCGTCGTGACAGGGCATCGGCAACATGAACGGCCAGTGTTGTCTTACCGACGCCTCCCTTTTGATTCAGAAATCCGATGATCATATTCCTCCGTAAATGCTGTTTTCATGAAATGCGATTTTACGCTTATCACCATTTGCGGTGATGGTCAAACACAGAATTGCAGCAAGGCGATTTTGTGGTTTTCTGTATCGTCGTGTTTCTGCATTTCCGTTTTTCACGGTGAAAAAGTTCCTAAGCCATGCTTAGGGGAGACGTCTGATGGGAAATTTCAATCAGCCTTTTTCAACATCTCTTCTTCAACGTGCTTTGGCAGCAGAGAGTCGGGCGCAACCTGATGAAGCCAGTTCAGCCGCTGACTGTCAATCAGAAATGAGGTGACAGGAGTGCTGGTCGTGTTACACCGGACACGATGAAACAACGTGCCCCGGAGAGAGACTGCATGCTACGAAAGGAGGAGGAGCGGGAATCTCAGGAACGCCGCTGGATGGCGTTCCTGGAATGCCTGTTCACCCTGTTCATGGGGCTGACTTCATGCCTGTTCGGACTCCTCCCGATTCTGCCGGAGTTATCCCCGGTTCTGGTCCTGGGAGGCATTGCGTTGGTCTGCTGCCTCCTGGCCTGGCGATGGCATGGCCGAACCGATTGAGGAATCACAGGAATGCTGTCTGGCCAGTTCGGCCTCATAGTAGCGATAAGCGAGCTGGCGGGTGGTGTCCTGATCCGGGACACCACCACACTGGATTGTCAGCTCGACGTAAGCGGCAAACGCACAGCCGTGGAACAGATCATCAAAGATTGGATCATCGTTGAGGTTCATCACGGCCTCCGGCTGTGGACCGGATGCCGTTCCTCGATGCCATCCGGTAGGACAGCCTTGAGCCAGTGGCGGCTGTGACTCTCCAGATCGGAGTAAAGCAGATTGGCTCGACGCTCGGCTTGACCACGGTCGGCGGCGGTGATGTCGATTTCGATGCTGATGCGGAAGTGTTTCATGGACGATTCCTTTCATTGGCCGGTTTCTCAAAAATCATGCAGGTGTCGTGCAGTCCAGGGATAAAGCTGGAGCGGTAGACCTTGCGGGAACTGCTGGCTCCGTGGCTGAACCGGATGATGTCGGTGCAACATTGCTGAAGACCATTCGCAAACGCCAGTCGCTTGGTGTGCCAGGTGAGGGGAACAAATCCTTCCTCCCGGTCGCAGTAGTCTCCCATCAGGATCGCCAGTTTCCCGTGCGGTTTCAGAGCGTGGGCCGAGTTCCGGATGAACTGGCCGTAGCGTCTCAGAAAGTGGTCCAGCGTTGGTGAGCGGGACAAATCACGCGGATCGTCAGCGTAGAGTTTCTGCCGCCAGTAAGCCGGGTGTGCCCAGATGAAGTCGAACGTCTCGGCTTTGGGGGCGTCTTCGGTACTGCAAGCGTCGTATCCCTGATGAATGTCGAACGACATGCAGGGGATGTTCAGCTCTTTACAGACGTCGGCACAGGTTCCAGAGCCGGTCATGGGGTCGAACACCAGTCCCGGCTGGAAGTAGAGCAGCAGGTCTTTGATCAGGTTACCGCCGCAGTTGCCGGGATACTTTCGGTCGCCATATTCACCGGCGCGATGGAAGTGATAGAGGCTCGTCAGGTGAGGGACCGGACTCCCGTTGCGGGGAGCCACCGGCAGCCGGGCATATTTCGGAATGGTATTTCGCGGCAGCATGTCCACCTTCGGTTGCATTCGGGCTGCATAGAACGGATTGATGATGCTGGACTGTTTCATGCTTCGTCTCCTTTCTGTTGATGTTGAGCAATCGCGTTTCGCAGGTGTGGTTCGTAGTGATCCCCTCGGAACGAATTGGAACCGAAGGCGACATCCCCGAACGCCAGCTTGTCGAGATTGAAGACTGCAGCATGGTGCTGTTGTTCAAAGACAATCCCGACCATGCGTCCCTGACTGGAATCCCGGAAGATCAGGACATGGAAGGGAGAACCGGAGATTCCGTTGCGGTGATACTGGATGGCGTCAAATGTCAGTTGCATGGTTCTAACCTCCCGTTTTGGTCATCGACTTCTTCAGATCGTCAAGACGGCTGGTGATGGCGGTGACGTGATCGGGCAGGGAGAAAGAGGATTCCTGCAAAGATTCGACCGTCCTCAACAGGGCTTCGACGCGCCGGGTAAGTTGTATTCGGGCATTCGCACCGACCGGGTAAAGGCCGTTGGCGGTCGCTTCGATGACGTCGAGATGGCATTGGTTTCGCTCGTAGTCGTCGCGGGCGGCGACCAGCACTTTCCAGGCTTGCTCTTCGTCGAGATCAGGCCGCCTGGTCAAAACATCATCCAGCGACCAGATGAGGGCGACCATGTCTTCGGCTTCAAGAATGGCGTTGAAATTGATGGTAAATCCTCGTGTCATGGTTGCCTCCTTACTCAACGTTGGCGATCTGGAGGCGAAGCTCGGCGAACTCCCGTTCCAGTTCTTCGTGCTGGTCGAAGTCAGGATCGCATCCGGCGGAGAGCAGATCGGTCAGTTCATAGAGACGGGATTGCAGGTCGTTGTGATTGGTGTAGGTCATGAATCGAATCCTTTCTTGAATGGTGGGGGCAGGCGGCCTGCCTGCCCCGGTGATTTGATTACTCTTTGTTTTCGCTGGCGATGCGGAGAGTGACGCGGCCGTCGAGGGGGACGCATTCCAGCTGGATGTTGAATCCCTTGCCATCGGCGTGGGGCCAGACGCTGCCGATGCGGGTCCAGAACCCGTTTTTGTTCTCGCCACGATCACGCACCTGATAGGCAATGTAGCTCGGTGTTTTGCTGGAGGATTTCGAGTTGTTCGACATGGTGCGATTCCTTTCGTTTCCGGTTCCGGCTGCGACCATCGCGGCCTGATGGCACCCGTCACAAAGTCGCCACAGTTCGGGGTGAAACGAGCGCAGCGAACCGGGCAATGGGAAAATTGGGGGAGACCTTCAGGGGGAACCGATTTTCCCGTTGAGCGGCCCGACGGCGGCTTTAGGAGTGCCTGCTCAGAAGGCCGTGTGTGCAGTCGGATGGAACAGAGTGGGAATCGCCTGCCGTGATCAGCGAGATTTTCCGTATCAGTCAACCAGACAGGATTTGCCTGACTTGAATCGTGGTCTCGGAAGATCAACGGTTGTCTGATCCACTCGATGCCTTGCCTGGACACTTGGGATGCAGCCCGTTCAACATCCTGTTTGCAGTGCGTTTTCGGTCGGTTTCCATAGAATCGATGCTGCCAGCGAAGAGCAACACGCCCCAAATCGGGACGGTTCCGCTGTCTTATCTATAGATTCAGCGACTTATACTGCATTAACCATTTCACACCTGGTAACGGTGTAGAATGAGTCATGCTACGGATCATTCAAAACACCTCTGCGGTCGGTGCGAAGAGTTATTACAGCACGGCGGACTATTACACCGAAGGGCAGGAACTGACCGGCCAGTGGCGGGGGGAGGGAGCCAGGCGGCTCGGCCTGTCCGGTGACGTCCAGAAATCCCAATGGGATGCGCTCTGCGATAACCAACATCCCCAGCCGGCCAGACGCTCACGCTCCGCCAGAAAGAGCATCGTCGGATTGGTTATGACTTCAACTTCCATGTCCCGAAGTCGGTGTCCGTCCTGTATGCCATGACGGAAGATGAACGACTGCTCGATGCATTCCGGGATTCCGTGCATGAGACAATGCTGGATATGGAATCGGAAATGAAAACCCGTGTTCGCAAACAGGGAAAGAATGACAACCGGACCACCGGCAACATGGTCTGGGGCGAATTCATTCATACCACATCCCGGCCGATCGACGGGGTTCCCGATCCGCACCTGCATGCCCATTGCTTTGTGTTCAACACGACGTTCGATGAACAGGAGCGGGCATGGAAGGCCGGGCAATTCAGCGACCTTAAACGAGACGCCTCGTATTTTGAGGCGTTGTTCCATTCCCGGTTCGCACAGAAACTGACCGAACTGGGGCTGGATGTCGAACGAACGAAAACCGGCTGGGAGTTGCAGGGACTTTCCAAGGAGACGTTGAGCAAGTTCTCGCGGCGAACGGCTCAGATTGAAGAGGAAGCCCAACGCAAGGGGATCACTGATCCGAATCAGAAAGCGGAATTGGGGGCCAAAACACGGGCGGGCAAAGCGAAAAATCTGTCGCCCTGGCAATTGCATGATCAATGGCAATCCAGGTTGGATGCCGGTGAAGCGGACGCTCTTGGCTCGCTGGCATTTCAGATGGAGCAACGTTCTTTTCAAGATGATCCACTCGCAGCCAAGGAGGCGGTGCAGGCGTCGGCTGATCATGGTTTTGAACGGAAATCGGTTGTGCCGGAACGCACGCTCCTGGCCGATGCTCTCAAGCGTTCTGTCGGGAAATCTTCTGCCGACACCGTTCACCACCAGTTCCAGAGTTACGGGTTCCTGACCGCCAATCGGGACGGTCGGAAGATGGCGACCACCCGTAATGTGCTGGTCGAAGAACGCTCGATGCTCAACTTTGCCCGTCGCGGCCGGGGAACCTGCCGTCCCTTCCGTCTTAAACCTCATGAGTTCCGGAGAACCTGGCTCAATGCCGGTCAGCGAAAAACGGTCGAGCATATCCTGGGGTCGCGCGATCGGGTCATCCTGATCCGCGGCGCGGCCGGTGTCGGCAAGACCTCCATGATGCAGGAAGCGGTGGAAGCGATTGAGGCCAGTGGAACGAACGTGTTCACGTTCGCTCCCTCGGCGCCCACCATCCGTGGGAAACTCCAACGACCTGATTTCCGTGCCGTCCGCAGCCGTGCGAATGGAACGCAGCCTGGCCCGCAGGACGGCCCGCAGAGTGACCTCATTGCGGGCCATTCTGCGGGCCACAGAATTTGAGGTTTTTCCAGTATTTCACGACGATTTTCCCGCAAAGGTGTCAGATATCAGTGTCTGCTGACACCTTTGGTGACACCTTCACCAACACCCTGCACACACGGAGGGATTCAATTCCACCATGTCCCAGCGGAAGATTCGCGTTCGGGGCCGGTGGCGTCCCTATCTGGAACGTCGTCCGATTCGGGGGCGTGATTACTACCTGCTGGAGCAGATCGGCAGCCCGTTTCGTCGGCGTTATCAGGCGTTCGCTCCCGACTGCGGACCGGAGGGGGATTTCTTCCTGGTGCAGCGACTCCGGGCCGACGAAGTGACGGACAGCCGACTGGCCGTCCTTCGCCGTCTAACCGACGACGGCTTCCCCCGTGTCTGGGAGTGGCAACGGCACGGTGAGGACGTCGATCTCGTGATGAGTTGGATTGAGGGAACCACGCTGACGAACTATTTCGAGAACATCCGCACGGGACGCCGTCCGCGACTTGATCCCGCGCACGCCCTGCGGATGTGTCTCGGGCTGGCATCATCCGTCTGCCGTCTGCACCACAAACTGCAAATCGGCCACGGGGACATCCAGCCGCCGAACATCATCGTCACTCGCGACCCGAGCCGTCTGGTGCTCATCGACTTCAGCAGTGCCTGGACGATCCAGCGGACCGCGTTCCGGGAAGAAGGGGACGGCCACCACCGCGCCTACGCCGCTCCCGAATTGCAGACACCCGGCATCACCCCCGGTTTCGCGGCAGACCAGTTCTCCGTGTCGGTCATCTTCTACGAACTGCTCACGCAGCAACTTCCTTACGGCGGACTCGGCGGCAAAGCAGGTCGACCGGAGTACCTCAGCGGCACCGAGAACTCCCTTATCCCCCCCAGCCAGATCTCCAAGACCTGCGCCGGACTACCCCGGTCACTCACCGAACCATTGGATCACATCATCACAAAAGGATTGGCCCTCGACCCCGCCAACCGCTACCCCGGTCGACAGGAATGGCTCGATGACCTGCACCAAGCCTCTCACCGGTTCCAGTCAAAACCGGAACTCTCGACCGTTGAGAAACTGATGACCAGGGTGATGGGATTGTTCGCAAAGTCCAAACCTGAAACGTAATTCCAACTCACTGTATCTTGCATCATTTGTCTGCCAAAATGTAAAGTCTGCGACTTCATTTACCGCAAATGCCAATACATTGTTCCTGTTAAGACACTGGGACGCATGCGATGCTAGAAGCACTCTTGCGCGGCAAGCTGTCTCGCGAGCAGGAGAATATGGAAGATGTTCTGACATCGAACGTCTTCGGTTTGCTGCGATATCTTCCACCTCATGAGGGGGTGTTACCTCTCCTGGCCGTTGCCGAAGCCGTTGGCATTGGTGCGAAAAATGAGCGATATCCGTTATGTTCGTTGACGACGCCAGAGCACGTCACTGGGATTTCCGTCGAGTACGAATTTTGGCCATATTGGACAGATCCGGATTGTCTCGCCTGCGAGCCTGACGTAGTCATCCGTATTCGGGACGCCCAAGGCGGGATGTCGATAGTCCTGATCGAGGCCAAATACCTTTCGTCGAAGTCGTCGGAAGCAGACGAGATCAACCAACAGCCAAACGACCAGTTGGCACGTGAATGGGATCATCTGGTGCGTGTGGCGCAGCGTGAAAATGCTTCCGCCTACTTGGTCTACCTGACGGCCAGTATTGGAGTTCCTGAAGAAGAGATCGAAGCGTCCGTGACAGAATACCTCGCAAAGCGGATTCATGATTCGTGCCGTCCGAGAATTCTCGCACTCAGTTGGCGGCAAATCAGTGAGATTTTTAGCTCAGCAGAGCACCCGATCCTTCGAGACCTCTGCGCGCTTTCCCGGAGATTGGGCCTGACATACTTTCATGGCGTGCATTTTGCAGAGACAACTGAACTGTGGCGTTGGCGGTTCGAACGACGTCCCTACATTTGGGTTCGGCCACCAGAATTTCCCGATACCCATTGGAGATTCAGATATGAATGACAGCCAACACATGGCAGTGGCTTTCCATCATTTACGCCGGTTGTGCCAGGACATTGCGTTGCTGCTCAAGACCAGCGACGAAATCTTCAAGAGGCACGGATGGAGCACGCAGTCTGGTAGCGGATGTCTCTACGCTGGTTCAGCAAGTCTCGATTGGCCGGATTACTGGTTACCCCGGCAATTCTATCGGAGCTATTGCAACCTCAGCCACGACCGGTTCCTGGTCTATGTGGCCGTCGTCATCGACCTCCCGAAAGGACGCGAACAGGAAGAGGGAATCGTCCTGATCACTGCCGGAGGACTAAAGTATGCGGAAGCTGATCCCTCGCGAAGCGTTCCAAGACGCGAGGAAACGAATCTCTATCGGTGGCACTTGCTCCGTGCAGATCTGGAGAGTTGCAACGGTCCGAGTTGGCATGCAAAACCGTTCGCATGGAATCCGCACAGACTTTGGAAGGGTTGGGAGAAATCCCATTCCATGTTCGAATCAGCGGTAACAATGGCAATGCCTCTTCATGAAGTCAGCAATAGCGCCGATCTTGAGTCTCGGATCATCGAGCCGCTTCTGAGAGAAATCACTGAGAATGATGCACCTCAACAAGTCTCCTCTATCATTGCTACTCAAGATATTCTGAACGATGTCCCTGACGTTGACGTCAATGGCGATTTCAACAACGACGCGCCATTCATCGAGACTTGATTGAGCTAACAGTTAATGGATAAGTCGACCTGTTTACCAGTGTTTCTATGCCATTGATGTACCGTCCGTTCACCGGGGTTGAACAATTCCCAACTCAACCGCCCTTTGGTGCGGCGGTATCCAGCCGAAGCGGTCGCCGCAGACGCTGTGGTACTGCTTTTTCTGATTTGGCGGGGCAGGATAGGCTGCCAACTCTTCCCCCTTGAGAACAGTCGCTGATCCCTTCTGAAGCAGGTGGGGGTAGCCGTGTTGGCAGCCACGGCACTGGTTGCCGGTGGGCGCGGCAATGGTGTACCTCTCACGTTGGGCGACCTGTAACAGTTCCCAGGTGTTGAGCAGTTCCCGCTCAACATCCGCTTTCATTTCAGGAGTGATTGGAATGAGGCGGCAACGAGACGAATTGCCGAACTTCAGGATGCCGAACGGAGCCTTGGCGACTTCGCATCGTTCGATCAATTCCGCGTACGCCGCCAGCCGGACGACATGTTGCTGGCCCCAGGAGCGTTTTCCCAGATGTTTACAGAGGACCGGGATGCGGTGCGGCGTTTTGATCAACATTCGCCACGGTTTGCCGCGCAGGGGACGGTCCGGATGGTCATGGGGATCATTGGGCTTGATGCAGTCGAACCCCGCCTTCCGCAAGGTCCACCAGTTGATGTCAATTTCTTTTTTCGGGTTCAGGTCAATTTCCATTTCGGGAGCACGAGTGTACTGCTGCCAAGCCCAGAGCAACGAAAAAATCCTGACCAGGATCTCACCCGCGCGGGCCGCTGCATAGAATGCGGGGAGTGACACGAGCGCGGCAGCAAACGGGGAGACGAGTCGCCAGAAGATCAGGACGACCAACAGAGCAGGAGCCAGCCACGTCAGCCAGAAACACAGCTTCTCCCAACAGCGGTGCAATTCTTCCCGAAAGTGAAACAAATCATAGTCGATCCAGTCATGGAGTTTTGGCCCTAGGTCCGGTTCGGCCCCTTGCTCATCGCTGGACTCAGAGGCGATCACCCCCGCCCGGGAACAGAAGACCTGTTCTCCCAGAACGTGAACGGTTAATAACGGAAGTTCATGGTCGGAGAAATTCATACATTCAGCCCTTTGCCCAGCGTTCCAGTTCTCTCAGCAGGGGAGACAGCCCTTCCGGCCGACGATCAGGGATCGGTTCCACACATTTCCGCAGCAGATTACCGAGACGCTTCGGCAGTCCGGCATCACTCAAAATGGCCTTGGCTTCTCCCGCTGCCGGAGTACGACCCGCGATCGCCGCTGCTGTGAGAGCACCGAGGCTGTAGAGGTCGGATCGAATGGTAGCGGTTCCACCGTCAATCTCCGGGGCACGAAACGGATCTTCGGGCCAGTCGCTGGAGACGGAAGGGCTGCCGTCGAGGAGTTTCGCCAATTCGAAATCCGTCAGGACCGCTCGACCATTCTTGTCGGCGATCAGCACCCGCGACGGAGCGAGTTCACGAAACACGATTTCTGACCGGTGCATCGCAGCCAGACCGTTCGCGATTTCCAGCAGCAACCTGGAGAGGAGTTCGCGTGGATATGGTCCTTCCTCAAGAACATCGGAAAGACTCTTTTCGCCGCACCAGTCGTCAATGACCCACCAACCTTGCGGTTCCGCTGAGATAGAACTGAGGTGCAGAGCGATCTGGGGATGTGAACCGATTCTCGCACAGACTTCCGGATGACGGGAGAGTTTGACCTGGATGTCTTTCCGGAGCTTTTGGGGCATCCAACTTAAGTGATAGAACTTTCCCCGGCCTTGCCGACTGGGAGTATGCCGATGCTGCATGCGGCAGACGATGTAATACAACCCATTGGCCGCCAGCCGCCCCTGTTCGAGATACCCGATCGTTTCCCATTCCGGGATGGGACTCCACGGTCCGGAAGGAGATGCCGGAGGGACATAATGAGGATCCCAGGAAGCTAACACTTCTGTCACGCGGACGCCGAGCGCGTCGGCCAATCGCTTCGCCGTTGCCGGTTGCACTCCTCCGGAACGAAACATCTCCTGCGTCGTGTTGAACGCCACTTTGACTTTCGTGCTGAGTGCTTTGCGGGAAAGTCCCTGATCCTTCCGGGCCCGATCCATCAGAAACGGATCGAGATAGACCAGTTTGGGATCAATGCGCTCCGGCGACTCCACGAATCGGCTCCTTTTTTCTGAGTTGATACCAGGCTGAGGCGCTTCTGAACCGCCCCCTGAGATTCAATTGCCTTCACCACAACCACGGTGATTGGCCCTTCCAATCCTCTTCTGGAATGGCCCTGACCACCACGGTCGAACGTCACTCCATGATGAAAAAATTTCAGACCAAGGACCACCCCAATGCCCACATTGCTGTCCCAGTTCCTCGACCGATTGGCCGAACGATTCACCGCGATCGTCGCCGGTGTCATCAGTTCGAAAGTCGAAGGACTACATGCTGCCACTCAGGCGGAACAACAGAGTCAGCTTGAAGATCTCGCCCGGCGATATGAATTGGAAGGAAAGGCCGAGATTGCCGCCACGCTGCGAACACGTGCTCTTCGTCTGACCTCCAACGATCTGGCGGAGGAAGCCGTGGAGGTGATGCAGCAAACGAGCCGTGAGCTGCCCCGTCTGAATGAGACCACTGCAAAGAACTTCCCGGCACTTCTTGCATCGACGCAACCAATATCGAAGAGTCGCCGGAAACCGACCAAACCCCAACCGAACACAACCGCCGTTCCTCTCCCCCCGTTTCCGCAAACTTTGGGAGACCAGGAATGAACACCGAACAATTTCAACTGACAGAACGGGACCAGGAGATTCTGCAAGCTCTCTCCCTGAAGGTCCGGTTGTTCAGTCAGCGACAAATGGCCCGTCACTGGTGGGGTGGGGATCTGGCGAACGCCCGCCGTCGGCTGAAACAGATGGCCCAGGTGGGATTGCTCACCCGACTGACGGTTCCCGCCCGCGCCTTGCCACCATTGGATGTGCCGCTGATTCGCTGGCAACCGGGCCAGCCAGAACCTGATTTCGGAAGTGTGGCTCATCGGTGCCAGAGTCGCTGGCGACTACGGGCGGTTCATCCCTGTACGGCCTGGATCGCGACCGCACGGGGAGCCCAGTTTTATGGAGCCGTTCGCCGGGGCGAACTCAAGCAGCCAACTCAAGCGACGCATGACCTGGGTGTGGCCGCCGTCTGGCTGAAGCTGAAAGAGATCGCTCCGCAATGGGCCGATGCCTGGCGCGGAGAAGACCTGCTCGCTCACACGCGGCACCGCGAAAAACTCCCGGATGCGTTCATCGTCGATCCGCAGGAACAAACGCAATGCGTGATCGAATTCGGCGGGGGCTACGACATGACCCGCGTGGCGGAATTTCATGTCGACTGCGTCCAACGCAACCTCCCTTACCAGTTGTGGTGAAAGCAATGCCAACAGAAACCTCCAAACCGATTCCTCTCTCCGGACGCGACCGGCAAGTGCTGGAGCATGTCGCCCGTTACCGGATGACGACCACCACCACGTTGCAGCAGAGTCTCTTTCCGAAACTGTCTACGAATGCTGTCGGAAAAATCGCAAACCGACTTTGTCGTGCCGGACTTCTGGCGAAGTATCCGTTGACGCATCCGGCTCCGTACTTCGTGCTGGGGTCACAGGGAGCCAATGTCCTCGGACTCGGATCGCACCGAACCACACCGATCGGTCCCCAGGCACTGCCGATCGATTACGCGGTTTTGCTGTATTGCGTTCTCGGACAGCAACCGCGTCATCGGCTGCTGTCACGTGAACTCGCGGAACTCTGTCCGTGGTTGCCGCCTCCGATGACCGCCGTTCCGCATTGTCTCGATCCCAATCAACGGGTGCTGGAACTGGTGCGGGTCGATCTGGGAGGCCCGGCGGATCATGTCGCCCGTCGGGCCGTGCAGGAAATTGCGGCCCGACGCCGACTCCCCGAGTTTCTCGCGATGCTGACTGAAGGACGCTTCCGACTCGTCGTCATCACCGCCACCAAGAACAAATCACAGGCACTTCGCGCGGCCCTTCAGCAGCATGACTGGCCTGTCGGAATGCAGGTGCATTTTTCCGTCGTTCCCCAACTGCTCCGTTTCATTGTCAGAACCCCTCACTAGAGCAAGTTGCTCTTTCCTGTGTCCGCGCAGCGCGCGTCTTACTTGATGAAAGGCAACTCGCCGCGTGACAGAACGTCTGACACCGTTTCCCAAACCACTCTAAGGAGATTCCCATGCGTGACACTTACTACCAATCGGTCGGTAACCCCGTTCAACTCGATCGGCTTCCCGCCACGAGACCGACGATCGCGTTCCGTGGCCCGCTGCCATCTGAAGGAGAACGCTGGTCGCAGATCGGAGAGATCTTCGTCCTCTCTTGTGGCATTGTGCTGCTCATTCTTCTGACATGGCGTCCGCCCGGATGGAGCTGGCTCGAACCGTTCGATCTGATTGGCGGTCTGCTCGTTCTCTGCGGAGGGATCGTTCATGCGGTGAACACCCGCCGGGCAGAAAACTTGTGGCATCCGGTCCTACTCATCGCCATTGCGGTCCTCACTTTGAATCATCAGATGCCCTGGAATGGGCAAATCGTGTTGCTCTCTCTGATGATGGGGTTGTTGACTTTCGGACTGGGATGGCATGGTAGCTCTCAGTTCCTGGTGACACCGGTCTCCCGGGCCACGGTGAAGACCTCTCAGAACAACTGGAACGAGCAACTCTTCGCCTACAGTCTCATCGCAGCCATTGTAACGGTCGGTGCCTTGGGGGTTCGCGATCCCATTTTCCGGTTCGCGATCGTCACGATTCCGGTCATCCCGGTGTTCGCCCGGGTTCCTCAAGGACTCAGGCAATCCAAAACGAAAGTCCTGACAGATTGCGTCCTCTCCTGGCTGACGTATCAACCGCTCCCCCTTCCCGGCCTGTGGCAAAGCCCCATGGGGAGTCGTTTCCATCGGGCCGGGATCATGATGCTGGCCGCGTTGTTGACGACGATCGCCCTGATCCGGATGCCCGATTCTCCTCTGGCACAACTGGTGACGTTCGGCATGGAGGGACTGCGTTCCGGGGATTGGCGGTGGGGATTGATGTTCCTCGTCGTGGTCGTGTTGCCGGTCCTGCTCCCCGTAGTCGTCGCCGTGTCACTGGTCGCGCCAATGCTTCTCGAAGCAGCGGCCCACCAGGCGGCATCCGCTCCGCAGAACCCCGTCCAGACCATTCTGGATGACATCCGAAACTCCGCTGATCCCACCGAGCGAAACAGTATTTATCTGGGACGAGTCGTGGCGGACGGCAGTCCCGTTCTCGTTCCCCGTCAGGTGTTCGGGGAGCATGCTCACGGACTGGGAGACAGTGGAGGGGGGAAGACGTCGCTGTTTCTCTGCCCGTTGATCGAGCAACTCGGAAGGACGGGGGACTGCTCGATCATCGTCATCGACAACAAGGCCGACACACTGGAACTGTTCGCCAGTCTGCAAGTGGTCGCCGAACGGGTCCGTCAGGAGCAGGGGAGCGAACTCCCGCTGAAGGTGTTTTCCAACCAGGGGGACAAGGCGAGCTTCGCGTTCAATCCGATGATGCAGCCGTTCTGGGACAATTTCGATCTGTTCACCCGGACTGACATCATCTGCGGTGCCAACGGTCTCACCTACGGCAGCGACTACGGCCAGGGGTATTACAGTTCGGCGAACGCTGCCGTTCTGTATCACGCCCTGAAGACCTTTCCGCATGTGACGACATTTGCGGAACTGGCTGAATGCCTGAAAGAAGTGGTGATGACCTCCACCAACAAGCGGGAACTCCATCCGGAGATCAAAAAAGCCGGTGTCCACGTCATGGAAGTGATGAAGCGGCTGGCGGCCTGCCAAGCCCTCAATATCACGTCCACGACGGAGCGTGATCCCCAGGTTCTGGAACAGGCGATCGACTTCACAAAAGTCTTCGCCGAACCGCAACTGCATTACTTTCATCTCTCCGCCACGCTCTCACCGAGTGGAGCACCGGAGATTGCCCGGCTGGTGACGTACATGCTGCTGGCTGCGGCGACACAGACCGAACGTCGTGTCCCGGTCTTTCTGGTGATCGATGAATTTCAGCGAATGGTGGCCAGCAATCTGGAATACATGCTGCAACTGGCCCGGAGCATGGGAGTCGGAATCATCCTCGCCAACCAAAGCATGGAGGATCTGAAAAAGTCGGCGACCAACCTGATTCCGCCGATCGAAGCGAACTGCCGGTTACGGCAATGGTTCTCCGTCTCCTCGACCGACGATCAGGAACGGCTGATCAACGGCAGCGGACTCACCGTCGATTACACCACCGGACGGACGGTCTCCACCAACGCTGACGGCAAGCAAAGCGTCAGCGAATCCCGAAACGAAACGGTCGTCAGCCGGTTCACGCTCAATGACGTCGCGCTCACGAACGATCATCCGTTCCGCAGCTTCCTGCATCTGAAACGGGGCGATGGGTACGCCCAGTACGGAGGACTGCCGGTCATCATTCAGTCGGACTACCACATCAGCGAGCAGGAGTACCAGCGCCGCAAGTCACTCCCCTGGCCGGTCCTGCCCGGAACACTGACGCCGCACGAACGCCCTGTCGAACTCGAGACGAAAGCGGCTACGACGAAGAAGAAAAAGGTGGTTCCCGACTGGACGGAAGAGGAAGTCGGAGTTCCCTCAATGCCGCTGGGATCACAGGAAGCGGCCGCCATCGAAAGTCTGTTCGATTCGTTCCGTCAGACGCTCGTTGGCGACAAGCAACCACGGAGGCAGCCCTCATGAAACTGACTCCCCGTGATCTCGATCTCCTGGAAACGCTCACCTGTCGGGTGTCGATTCTGCGAGTGTCGCATGTGGCCCGGATCGGCTGGAGAGTGGAAGGAACGTCTCCTCGCCGACGCCTGCAACAACTGGCTCAGGCAGGCTGGATCTCACTGCGCGTCGTGAATGCCCATCCCCCGTTTCCGGCGATGACGCCGCTGTTTGTCTGGAAGCCCGGCAAGAAAGAACCCGATCCCGAACGGATTTCCCGTCTGGCACGGGAACGCTGGTCGAAAGCCTCCCGGCCAACGGCGATCTGTCTCGCCACGCGGGAAGCGGCCTCCCTGTTCGGCAGCACGGCAGGACGGTTCCACACACTGGAGCATCTCGACCACGACCTGCACCTGGCGGCAGTGTATGTCCATTACCACCTGCATCATCCCCGGTTGGCGGCACTGTGGATCGGTGAGCATGTGCTCCCCAAAGCAGGCTATCGGATCAAAGACCCGGATGCGTTTCTGCGAGAGAAAAACGGCCAGATTCGAAGAGTGATCGAATCGGCCGGACGGTATTCGCCTGACCGGATTGAATGCATTCACGAACACTGCGCGGATCGCGGACTTCCCTACGAACTGTGGTGAGACTGATGAACCTGCTGAACACACAATCTGATACTGCAACCGAGAATGACGTGTCCGCATTGCTGGAGCATCTGGCACGGTATCGTCTCACGGAGCTTGCCGTTCTGAAACGTCTTCCTGCGTTCACAGACTGGAGACCAGGTGACCTGCGTCAGTTGTTGCGGGACTGCGAACGTCAACGGTTGATCGGGGCGGCACCGCTTCATCATGCGGCGCGATACTGGTTCCTGGAATCCAAAGGAGCGAAGCGTCTCGGTCTGCCGGAGCAGTTCAGCGGGCCGTTGTCGGAGGTCGCCAAACTTCGGGCGTATGCCGTGCTTCGGTATTGCTGCCACTCCGAACCGATGCGGCATCAGCTCACGGCCGACGAACTGAAGCAGCATTTTCCGACGCTGCATCGCCCCGGGATGCCGAATCACTACTACTTCGATCCACAGGGGAAGGGGACGATCGGTCTGCTGCGGATCGATGCGGGCAGTCGGGGACGCTGGGACCGCAGTATTCAATCACTGCGTCAGGATATCAGCAGTCATTCTCTGCGCGACGGATTCCGGCAACTGGCCCTGGCCGGACGGTTTCGGATCACGCTCGTCACCGTCCTTCCTCGCAAAGCAAAGCGTCTCTTCGATGCACTGGAACAGCATCGTGACACTCAACGCATTCCGGTGGACGTGGTCGCCCTGCCGGAACTGCTTCCTCTGGTTGTTCCCTCACATGGAAAGGAGGTGCGGACACGCCGTTACTAATTCCCTTTCATGGGTTTCATCGTTCCTGGCCCGGGAACAGGCAAAAACAACGGGCGGAAGGTCTTTTCAAACCACAGGCCACAGTCCCGTTCCTTTGGAACGAACTGTTGCCGCCTCGCTGGAGGAACCCAGTCCATGAAAAACTCACCCCATGGCTTGAGCCACAGCCATGAGATGAGTGGTTTGTGAAGGAGAAGGTTTTTGGCTCGGTTTTCGGGCTGTCTCCGGACAGTCCACGTTCCCGTTTCAGCGGCCAATGGTGGACGCTGAAAAACTACAACCGGACCACACGGCAGTATGAGGCCGCACGGTCCACAACCAACAGGAGTGTTATGGCACAAAAAAGTAAAACGAACAAACCGGTTCACCAGATCCAGCTTGGACGCATTCGTGCGGCGATCTGGGCCAACACGGCCAAAAAAGGCGGTGTCTGGTTCAACGTCGTCCTCACGCGGCGGTTCAAGGAAGGTGACGAATGGCAGGACACCACCACTTTCGGGTGCGACGACCTGCCGCTCGTCTCCAAGGCGGCCGACATGGCTTACGCCTGGATCTGGGAGCAGACCGCGTCTGCCAACCCCGACAAGGGCGAACAGGAGTAACGGATGCACTGCCGGTCGGATGCAGTCCGATCGGCCAAAACAGGGAGGTTATCGCTATGGACGAAGATTCGTTCGTTTGGGTCGTGGATGTGGGATTGATCGTCGTGGCTGATGTCGCCAACAAAGTGCTGTCGCAGGAAGATGTCTTATTAGCCATCAAACGCCATGCCGCAGCAGATTGGGGTGAAGTCACTCGAGCCGAGCAGTTGATGGATGAGAGGATTGTTCGTTCCCGCTTTACGCTTGATAGCGGGGAAGTGCTTTTAATCCTGACCGATCTGGATGCTCGTCTCACACTGATCATGGTCGAACGAGAAATCTAACTTCTCACCGGTTTTTTTGAGGTTTTGGGAGCGAGAGAGGGGACTGCCAATCCAATTCTCGCTCCACCCCATTCAACTTAACAACATGAAAACAGCAGCAACGCTGCAAGGAGGACAATGGAAATACAACGAAAACAGATGAAATGCAACTGCGGTCGAACACTGCCCCCTCTGGATGGTGATCAGAGGAGTGCAGCACTGGCGTGTCCCGCCTGTGGGGAACGCTATCTGCACATCCGAGGCAAAAGTTTCGATCCAGGAAGGATCGTGATCACCCCGGCGGCGAACGCGGTGCTTTCTCAGGACGATGTCTTGAGAGCACTGGCGCGTCATCTGTCAATGGATTGGGGCGAACTCTGTGAGCAAGACTGGCAGGAGAACGAACTGGCCCTCAATGAAGGCATGCGTCTGTTCTCCAGTTACCTCACCGCAGATCAGCGGAAATTTTGGATCATTACGGAACACGACCGTAGTGTGACAACAATTTTGCTGCCGTCCGACTACTAGCAATTCGTCGGTTTTCACCAAGGTTTTAGGGGCGAGAAAGGGGACTACCGTTCCGATTCTCTCCCCCCATTCGACTGAATAACAACATGAACACAGCATGGCTGCAAGGAGGACAATGGGACGACAACAAATAGAAACGCGATGCGACTGCGGTGGAATTCTTCATCCAGTCGATCATCGAAACCAAAGTGCAACGCTTGCCTGTTCAGCATGTGGGCGTTGTTACCTGAAGAGCAATCTCCCCGAATTCGGGGAGCTGATTCCGTTGCGGGACTTTCATCTGAAACGAGGTGATGGTCCCGGTCAACGACCTACGAATGACATGCGGATGGCGCAGCAACTGTTCGAATGCCTGGTCTGGGATGTGTGGCCTTCACCGGCCACTATTGCCGACTTCGGCATCGACAGTTCTCGTCATCTCACAGCCCTTCAGTATGCCGCTCGAAGCGGCATCACTGCCTATGACCTGGATCGTGTTTTGGGAGATGGCCCGGCGATCACCCGACTTGTTCGAAGTGTTCTCGACCAGTCCGACAGGTCCGTCCAGTTTGAAACGTTGCACGACAACGTGAATTGGAGTGATGCAGACGATGAAGCCCCATAGGGCTGACTCTCTGGATCTCATCAATTTCGGTTTGACCGAAGGTTTTCTGAGAGGGCAGGCTACCCCCTGTTCTCTCCTGAAGGTTCCGTTCGGTCCCGGTCTGACGGTCCACGTCAGGCCGGGATCGGATTCAAAACGGGCTCTTCTGAATATTTCCAACAACCTTTATCCCCTGGGCAGTCAAAGCCAACAGGTCGCAAATTGCAGGAACATCATCAACCACATTCACAGCCCGGTATTGGGACACATGAGATACCACATGAAGAATCCGCCCATCCATGAGATCCGCCGGGGACTGATCAAGGTCCGCATCTGGCGGAAGAAAACCCGCGACGGCCTACGGCATACCATCACCGTCACGCGACTGTTCCGCAACGGCGACAGTTGGAAGGAATCGACGCGGTTCGGGCGCGATGACATTCCGCTCATTCGACTCGTTCTCGATGAGGCCCACACCTGGATTTATCAGCAACCAAAGACACGGACATCGTGACACCCTCACACCGATTGGACGGTTTACGGCAATCAAGCCGAACGCAAGTTGTTCTAAAAGGAGCGATGTGACTCATGGGCAGACCACGCCGCGACAAGCCGCCGCAGACCAGCGATCCGAATGAGGTTCGCGTGCCTGCTGGCGCGCCGACGTGGGTCACTCCCGAACTCATCCAGCACACACTTCGCGTCTGGCAACCGTTCTACGAGCATCCGCTGACGATACAAGATGCACTCGACATGATCCTGAGCACTGGCCGGATTGCGGAGGCATTGACGGAAGCGGATCGGAATCCCACTTCGGAGAAGACGGGATCGGACGATCCGTTCAGTTCATGGTTGGAGAAGTGGTAGTCGAGCGACGTGTCAGGTCCATGCTCTCAAAGAGCACTCGCCGACCCCAAAAAGCTTGCAGATCCACGGTCCACTTCTCACCGGTCGGCCGTTAAAATGAATCGTGGCCGGACTCTCTTTCTCTCTATGAGCGGGCTGTGATCGGAGATTCCCATGAAGCAATACGTCGCACTGGCACGAGTCAGCAGTCGGGAACAGGAACGCGAAGGCTTTTCACTGGAAGTCCAGGAAGATGCTCTGAAACGCTACGCCGAGCAGCACGGCGGGAAGATCGTGCGGCTATTCAAGATCGCCGAGACGGCCAGCAAGACGGACGAACGCCGGGCGTTCCGCGAGCTGGTCACGTTCGCGAAGAAGAACGCTCCGGGTCTTGATGGCCTGCTGTTCTACAAGGTGGACCGGGCGGCCCGAAACCTGTTCGATTACGTCGAACTGGAGCGGCTCGAATCGGAATACGGTGTCCCGTTCATTTCCGTGTCACAGCCGACCGACAGCAACCCGGCCGGTCGCATGATGCGGCGAACACTCGCCAACATGGCGAGCTTCTACACCGAACAGCAGTCACTCGATGTTCGTGAAGGCTTGGAACGCCGTATCCGGGAAGGCTGGTTTGTGGGCAAGGCCCCCTACGGTTACCGCAACATCCGCAAGAACGGACGCGGCATCGTGGAGATCGATCCCGAGACTGGCCCCAACGTCAGCCGGATCTTTGAACTCTTCGCCTTTCACAACCACACGCTCGACAGCCTCTCCGAGAAGCTCTCGAAAGAACACCGCAAGTTTCGGCCCACTGCTTCGAAGTTTCCGAGAAGCTCACTGCATTCGATTCTTCGCGACCGAGCCTACATCGGCGAGATCGAGTTTCGCGGCCACTGGTATCCCGGCAAGCACGAACCGCTGACCGATCGGGCGACCTGGGATCGCGTACAAGTTCTGCTGGGAGGACATGTCTACCAATCGCACGAACTGACGTATGCCAGCGAACGCATCGTCTGCGGCCACTGCGGTCATCCCATCACCGGCGAAAAGAAGACGAAACGCACAGCCGCCGGTGAGCGGCAATACGTCTACTACCGCTGCACGTACTACAACGTCCAAGGCCATCCCCGGACCCGCGTCACCGAGGCGGAGCTGGATCGGCAGATGCTTGCGATCTTCGACAAGATGCGGATCGAGAATGAAGAAGTTCGCGACTGGGTGCGGACCGTCCTGCGGTCTCAGACCAAGGACGCCCAGGCGGAATCGCTCGCGCAGCGGGCCGAGTTACAGCGTCAGATGAGCCTCGCGATCGCTCAGCAGAACCGCTTGGTGGACATGCGGCTCGATGATGAAATCGACCTCAACATCTTCGCCGCCAAGCAGACGGAATTGCGGGACCGAATCGCCAACCTGAAACTGCAACTGGACGTCGTGGACCGCTCGCACGACGAAATGAGCGATTTGGCGGTGAAAGTTTTTGAACTCTCACAAGCCTTGAGCCACAAATGGCTTACAGCCGACTACGCCATCAAACGTCGGATCATGGAAATCGTCTTTTTGAACTGCCGACTCGATGACGCAACTCTTTGCCCTGAAATAAGAAAGCCCTTCGACGTCATCGCCGAAGGGCTTCTTGTCCAATCAAGTCGGGGTGATGAGATTTGAACCGGCACGGAGGATCAGGTCGCATTCAAACGACATCCCTAGCAGCTGAAAATGCGATCAAAGAATCTCAAGTGTCCTCTGAAGAGGACCTCTGGAAAACCTTATTCGCATTATAACTCCGTAAACAGCTTTGCAGTTATTGTTTACGCCTTAGATGAGATAGGTTTTGCTTATGTTTTTCAGGAAAAACTGATTCTGCGATCTCGAAATTGCATGAGCCAGTTTCACAACCTTTGGGATACTGAACAGGATTGGCAAGGAATGTGCCAATGAGCAGGGTGAAAGGAGATACTCATGCTCATCGCCCTGTCGAAATGGCCGACAATACGTCGGCCGAACAAGACAGGGTCCAGAACGGCCCCAAAACCCTTTCTCTCTGATGCACAATGGCTTCTGATCGTGGATCTGTTTCCAGACCCGCCGATCGGCCCGCGAGGCGGACGACCTTGGCGATCGTCCCGCGAGTGCCTGGAAGGCGTGCTTTGGGTACTGATTACAGGAGCCCGTTGGAAAGCCCTGTCATTCTGAATGGGCCAGAACGGTACCCATCTCCAGCCACCTGTTGGCGTCGCCATCGAGATTGGACTCGCAATGGCATTTTTCGGACAGCCTGGGATCGGCTGCTAAGCAAACTGCTCCAGTGACGTGGCATTGACTGGGAAGAGGCGATCGGTGATGGCTCGTTTGCACGGGCAAAAAAAGGGGTGACGACGTGGGACGTTGTCATCGTGGAAACGGAACCCGCATCCTCCTGCTGACAGATGGAAATGGGACACCCCTTTCGGCTTACACGACCGCTGCCAACCATAGCGAAGTGACCACGATCCAGACGCTGGTCGACCAGTGTCCGCCGCACGGTAAACCGCGTCGGCTGCTGTACGATAAAGCCGCCGACGCCGATTGGCTGCGAGAGCATCTTCAGTCTCGTGGGATCGAACTCATCTGCCCACACCGGGAGAGGAGGAAAAGGCCTCGACTGCAGGATGGCCGGTCGCTCCGTCGCTACGATCACGTCGAATCTTCCCAGGCAGTGGATTTCATCTCGGGATTAAATTCTGCGTTCGGAAAGCAGTCCGCGTGCCCTTCCGGTGCGGTTGTTATCGACCGGTCATCTCCGCAGGAGACGAGCGCTAAATATCGGGCTGATTGGTGGCATAATAGATGATGTAGGAATGAGAAGAAAAAGGAGAAATAGGAATTGAAGTGCCGTTGGCCGGCACATGGAGCAGCATCCAGGCGGCCTTTCGTTCGGCCTCCGCTGCTCCGTCTGCGTCGCGCTAAATTCAGGGCCTAAACGTGTCATAATACATGATGCGAATCGCATTGCATCGAGAGTGATCCGGAGCTTTCCATTCCCCCCGACAGAGAGGACCAATCCGCGTCCTGTCTGCCGTTTTTTTTCTGGGATGCACCGGATCGTCTGTTCCCTCTGCCTGCTGCTTGAAAGGCCCCACCATGCCCCCTGATTCCACTGCTGTCCGTGCCCCCCGATTCCCGTTAGGTCAGATCGTCGGTACTCCCGGCGTTCTGGAGATGCTCACCCCCGCCGAGGTCCAGCACGCCCTCGCCCGGCATCAGTCTGGTGACTGGGGAGACTGCGACCCGGCTGATGCCGCCGCCAATGATCAGTCGCTCCTCGACAATGAGCGGTTACTGTCGGTCTACCACTCCGCTGCCGGTGTCCGCTTCTGGATCATCACCGAAGCGGACCGCTCCGTCACCACCCTGCTCCTGCCTGAGGAGTACTGAAGGTGTTCGAAGTCCCTGCTGCATGTCACGACTCCCCGCCTGGGGAGTTTTTTGTTGCGCTCACCACATTTTCACAAGGAACCTGTCTCATGCGTCAACGTGATCTCAACCGCTCCATCGCCCGTACCACCGGAGAGAGCGTCACCACCATCTCCCGGATGGGCTTCGTCCCGCTGCTGCCGGAACCGATCCAGCGGGAACCCCGGTTCCTCGACTGGGATCAGCTGGACCTGCTCCGGAATGGAGGAGCTCTTGCTCATCGCCCGTTCCGGTACCGCCGCTCCTGACCAGAAAGGACCTATGTCCGCTCGACAGAAATTGAATGTCGCCACGGTGAATGGCTGCCTGCTCGTGGCCGGTACGGTGGCTTACCTCGCCCAGTCCTGGACGCTGTTCGCAGGCCTGCTGCTCCTCCTGCTGCTGAGTGCCATCGGCACCGGCGGCATCCGCTTCCGCCGTCACTAGAGCAGCTTGCTCTACCGGGTGCCCGCGCAGCGGCCGTTTCGACTGATGACACGCAACTCGCCGCGTGGCGGAAGCGTGTCTTCTCAATCCCCTTTCCCTGTTCTTTTGAAGAAAGCCCTTTCATGAAGATCCTGTTTCTCAACAACGATGGCGGCGGTTTCGCCGACCACATCGACATTGCTCCCGAGACCACGCTCGCCCAGCTGTTCTCCGATCGTCTCCCCCATGCCTCTCCAGGCGACTACCTGATTCGTGTCAACCGCCAGCCTGCCCCGTCGGACTATGTCCTGCAGCCGGGCGACCGCGTCTCCCTCACTCCCACCCGCATCGAAGGGGCCCTGTCGGGCCTCGTTCGGAACGCCTGCTAACTACGGTACCGGACAGGCAGTCGGTCCCGGACCGGCTGCCTATTCTTTGAACAGCCAGGAGAGTCCTCATGCAACACATCAACCGCACCCGACTGCGGGTGGCGTGTGCCTTGCACCAGCACTATGAATACAGTTCCCGCGAACCAACCGCTCCTGATCCTCCCACCGAGCACTGGCAGCGACTCGCGACGCTCTGGCGTCAGCTGCAGCTCTGTGAGCGACGGTCCCTGCCGGCCACTCAGGAACGGCTTCGGGAACATTACCTGCAGACGCTCGAGATGCTCGGCTCCCGCTGTCGGGCGCTGGTTGCTCTCAGTCAGACTTCACTCCGCTCCCCACCTCCCCCACTGCGGTCGCTGTACGAAGAACTGGTGGCGCTGGAACAGGAGTTTCCCGAAGTCCGATATGAGATCGCTGAGAAAACGGTGAGCATCATCACCGAGCCGGTGATCCTTGAAGGGATCGAACTGGGCCCCTTCGAGATCCGGCTCGACTGGACCCAACTGTCCCTCACTCACCCCTACGAAGTTCTGGCACTGGAACCGCATCCTGCCGGAGACTCCCCCGGAACCACCCACCCGCATGTCCATGACCGCATCCTCTGTGAAGGGGAGGCCCGCGAAGCGATCCGGCTCGCGCTCGATCAGGGACGACTGGGAGATGTCGGTCTCCTGATCAACCAAGTGCTGCACACTTACAACCCCGGCAGTGCCTACACCAAGCTCGTCGACTGGGACGGTGTCCTCTGTGCCGACTGCGTTGGGACCTTTCCGGCCGAAGACCTCACGCCCTGCGTGGGGTGTGAGCAGAGTTCCTGTCCGGACTGCTGCTCCTCCTGTCGGGAGTGTGGTGACTCTCTCTGCTCTGCCTGCGAACAACGCTGCACCGACTGTCAGGAACCGCACTGTGCGGGGTGCCTGGAATCGTGTGCCGACTGTGGCCAAGAAGTCTGTCCTTCCTGTCGGACGGACGCTCTCTGCGGCCCTTGCCATGACCTGCAACAGGATCCTGAAGATGACGAAACAGACCTTCCGTACCAAACGCCTGCTCCGCCGCCACCTCCGTCGGCCCCGGGGGAGACGGTCCCCACGCCCGACCCTGACCTTCACCCCCACCGCCTGGGCCAAACTCCACTGCCTGCGTGATCTCGGACCGACAGAAGTCGGAGGCTTCGGGATCACGGACCCTGACCAGAGTCTCTGTGTCCAAGACATCCAGCTGGTGCAGCAGCGGTGCACCAGCGTCACCGTCAAGTTCGACGACACCGCTGTCGCCGAGTTCTTTGAGGCGCAGGTCGACCAGGGACGCCGTCCCGACCAGTTCGGCCGGATCTGGATTCACACCCATCCCGGTGACTGTCCGCGGCCCAGCGCCGTTGACCGGCGGACGTTCCAACGCTGCTTCGGGCGCTGTGACTGGGCGGTGATGTTCATCCTCGCCCGGGGAGGGGCCACCTTCGCCGAGCTGCACTGGCAACGGGGAGGTCCCGCCCGACTCCCGCTGCAGGTTGCAGTGGATTTCGCGCGTCCCTTCCCGGCAGCGGACTTCCCCCAGTGGGAACAGGAGTACTGCGACGCCGTGCAGGAAGAGGATTTGTTCCTCGACAGACCAGAACCGCCGTTCGAGGAGTTCTTCACGAACGACCTGTTCGAAACCGCTGCGATTTGATTCCTTCACATCACTCACTCATCACCGCCTCATCCGGGAGAATTCTCTCCTGGATGAGGCGGTCAGTCTTTGGAAAGGCCTCTCATGACAGATCGTTTCCTGCGGCAGCAGGATCTGGTCCCCCTCACCCGACTCCAGTGCCTCAGTCTCACCGTCATCGGGGTCGGTGCCATCGGCCGACAGGTTGCCCTGCAGCTGGCCGCCAGCGGGGCCCGCCGTATTCAGCTAATTGACCCCGACCATGTCGAGCCCACCAACATCACCACCCAGGGGTACTTCCAGGAAGATCTGGGCTCCCTCAAGGTCGATGCCACTGCCGCCCTCCTCTGGCGGATCGATCCCCAGCTCCATGTCGAGACGGTGGCCGATCGTTTCCGCTCCCGTCAGGAGACCGGCACCGTCGTCTTCTGCTGCGTCGATTCGATCAGCGCCCGCGCGGCCATCTGGCGGAGCCGCCAGCATCAGGTCGAGTTCTGGGGCGATGGCCGTATGCTCGGCGAAGTCCTGCGAATCCTCACCGCCACGGATGAATCTTCCCGACAGCACTACGCCACCACCCTGTTCCCCCAGGCTCAGGCCCAGTCCGGCAGCTGCACCTCCCGCAGCACGATCTATTGCGCCAGCCTCGCCGCCGCCCTGATGGTTCACCAGTTCACAAGATGGCTCAGACACCTCCCCAACGACCAAGACCTCACCCTCAACCTCCTCGCCAGCGAACTGACGATTGGGGATTAGATCCATGAGCCCCATAATTGAATAGATACCGAGGTAGGAGAGAACGGAGTCAAACCACCCGTCATCAACCGAGGGTATCATCAATCAGAGAAGCCCGCTCGGAATTGATCGCCACCACTTCGAATCAACCTGAATGAAATAGACTGCCACATTGATAACTCATCCGCAAGTTGAGGCGACGCGGTTCAACATCGAGGTACGCAATGACCTGAAAAACAATCATTCATCATCGTCCAATACTCCCAATACTTTTGTGCAACCAGTGGCAGGAACTCCCTGAACATGAATGAACCGTTGCTCTCCGAATCGTGGCTCGTTCCCCGTCCTTCCGAATTGGTTGAACGATTAACTCCTCAGTTTCGCTGGGAGTTCACCCGCCGCCATCCGTACTATCTGATGACTTGGAAGCAAGCAACGCGACCTCCGGAATTCACAACCCCATATGAGAAATTCACGTTTGAATCTGCTCAGATGTTGTTGCAGTTAATCGGAGTGCATTACGAGCCAATCGATCCAAGTCTTGGATATGACCAGCTCGGATTGGATTCCCTTCCAATGAAATCACCGTGGATAAAGGGGGCTGTCTCCCAAATACAGGTCCGTGGAGTCGTGGCAGTTCTCGCCAGGCAACTACCCAGGGATACTAAAATTGCAGTGATCCAGCTCCTACAGAAATCGCTCGACGTAGATTTTCACAATGCCTCACAGGAATACGAACTTCTAACGGAGATCCTCAATGGGGAACATCCTAACTTTCAGAACGTATTCGGGGAGCAATTTGTCATGATCAACCCAGAGGCCCCTCTCCGAGCGATCACTGACGCTGTGGGACAGATTGCACGCCAATACAAACAGACCCACCAATTGGCAGAACAACGACAGCAAACCGAAAAGTTTCAAGATTACCTCGAAGTGTGGGATCTTCGCGAAGGTTGGACAGGTGGTGGGTATGCCAATGAGAACGAGAAGCGTTTCGCAGAAATTGCGAAGATACTGAGGCGACCACTCCAGACAGTATCCAACCAATACCAGGCAGCGTTCAAGCAAATCTCAGGTAAGGAATATACCCCAGATGTGTGGTATCGAATCATGGGAGCATACAAGTTCGCTGGGCGATTAGGAGGTAAGGTTTTACGTGTCTCAAGCAGACGGCCAATCAGGAGAAAATCATGCAATCCAATTCCCGAGACTCTGTTCACATCCAAATACGACAACCGGACACCTCCCACCGCAAATATCGCCGTGCCAGACGCACGTGAGCTTCATGAGCTGCTCATCGATGTCCGAGATCTAATCCATAAAGGATGGGATGACAGTGCGATCATTGAGGAACTTGAACTGTCTCCCAAAGACGAAGCACGAGAACTCATTCAAAACATTCGTCAAGACACTCGAATAACTGATGAGTTTTGACATCGATAAGGAAAATTTTAAAACGCAATTTTGGAACAACGAGGCGATCTCGAAGTCGACAGCAAGGAATGATGGGATTTTCCAAGACTCATCCTTTGCCCCGACATCGCTCCCCCGTTTTCTTCGCACATCTGAGAGGTAACGCGGAAAACGACTCGTGAAGTGCATCCCTCCGGACTTAAGTGGCAGGTCACACCGGCCACTTAAGTATTTCCGCTGGAATGGGATACGAGATGTACGCCAACGGGTGTCTTCCATCGCAAGAAATCGCTCCCAAATAACGTAATCGCTAATTGAGAAGGCGGAATAAGTGTAAGGACACCACTCACACTTTGGATCGCCGCCCATGATTTTTCCAGAGTCGCATGTCGACTGCATCAGTGTCAAAGACTTCGCAGCGCGCGTCGGTTTCTCGACTCCGACCGTCCGCCGCCGCATCAAGGACGGCTCGATTCGCATTTGCCAACCGGGTGGGCCCGGGACACGGTTGTCCATTCCGCTCACCGAACTGACGCGTCTCTTCGAGCAGCCATCTGACGCTGCAACGGCGACTAAAACGGGTCCCTCCTCCCACAAACCGATCGCCGGTCCTGCTCCGAAATGGAAGCAACGCCACTAGAAATCGTGAAAGTGCTCAATGCCAAAACCTCGAAAAAAGGAACTGCTCCGCTGCCGTTATTTCAGCTGGTTGTTAGGCCAGCGGAACGGTGTTTATTTCGCGGACGGGCGATCGAATCATCCCCCGCTCGGCCGACATTCCTTGTCGACACGAGAACGATCTGAAGCCCTGACCGCCCTAGAAGAGCTGGATGTAGTCAAAGCCGTCGAGCACGGACTCGCCGAGCGGCATCTGCTCTCCACTCTCGCACAAGAAAAACTTTCATTAGAGGCAGGGAGAACCCTCTATGAACAGCACGTAAAGCGGCCACGCATCGCAGGAGGTCCCGGAAAAACAACAGCCAAGCGATACCGGGCGGTCTTCGACAAATTTCTGCCTTTTGCCAGTCGGAACCACATTGAGACATGGAATGAAGTCACAGCGAAAACGTTAAACAGCTATGCAGCCTGGCTGAGTGATCAAGGTTATGCGTACGCGACTCAGTATTTGGAACTCAACACTCTCAAACAGGTCATAAAGTACCTCGTCGAGGAAAAACATCTGCCCCAGCCTTGCCTGTTCAAATATCCATTAAGGAAGGCTGATGGAACGCAAACCTACTGTTGGCGACTAGCGGAGGTCCAGGCGATGGTGGATCATTGCGCTGAAAATCCGGAGTTGAACTGGCTTGGCCATACGCTGATTGCTCTAGCGTGTACCGGACTTCGGATCTCAGAGTTGGCGTCGCTCCGATGGTCGGATATTAATCTCGAAGCGAACATGATCACGCTGACAGATGAAACTGGCAAAGCGACACGTGATTTGCGTGGGGAACGTCGGACAACCAAATCGGGCCACGGTAGGTCTCTGCCGATACATCAGGAACTCTTGCCAATCTTGATGAACCTCCCACGACGGGCCGATCAGCGCGTTTTTCACGGTCCACTGGGCGGCAAACTCAAACCCGATACGCTAAGACAAATTCTGATCCGCGATGTGCTGACCCCATTGGCGCCACAATTTCCAAGTCCTGTGAACGAAAAGGGATTCATGGACGGACGACTCCATTCGTTCCGTCATTATTTTTGTTCCAAGTGTGCGAATGACGGGATCGCCGAGCAAGTCGTCATGGCATGGGTCGGCCACCAAGACAGCGATATGGTCAGGCGCTACTATCATTTACATAATGAAGAGTCACACCGCCAAATGAGTCGTGTGCAACTCGTCAAATCACCAGGCTCGCGTGAGTCCTGAAGTGTTCCCGTTCGATACCAGAGGAGACACATCTTCCTCAATGAAGGCCTATGAGGAACTCTTGAAGATCTCGCCTCTGTCTCACGACCTTAACACGCTGATTGGCACAATCATTGGCACAGTCGACTGTGCCAATGAAAAAAGCCTCCGCAAGTTCTTATTTGATAAGAACTTGCGGAGGCTAATCGTCAACAAGCGGAGAGACGGGGATTCGAACCCCGGGACCACTTTGACATGGTCACGGCATTAGCAATGCCGCGCATTCGGCCACTCTGCCATCTCTCCGTCCTCAATCCCGAAGGCCATAAGGCCGCTCGGAACGGTATTGGAAGCGGAAGGATAGGAATTCCTGTTGCCGGATTCAAGACTGACAGGCTCCAGTTCAGCACTCAATTTTTGGCAGAAGAGCAGTTCTGACGGTCGAAAGGCCATCTTGACCTAATTTCCAGGTTGTCCGATAACCCACATCACGAGATCGCAAGGACGGCGATCTGGATCCTTAATGACAGGCAGGCGCCGACTCAGGCAACGTAATGTGGCACTTCATTCCATTGCTACAACGTTATATCTTTCGTGAAATCCTTCGGGTTTTCACGTTTGTGCTGGGGTGCATCACCATTTTGCTGGTGTTTGTGGGGATCTTTCAACAGGCCACCGACAGCGGTCTGGACCCGCAGCAAGCTCTGACGATCATTCCGTACATTATTCCCAGCATGCTGCCGTTCACAATTCCCGCAGCGCTTCTAATGACTGTCAGCGTCGTCTATGGCCGCCTGGCCGGGGACCAGGAAGTCACTGCCGCAAAATCCGCCGGCGTCCATCCACTTTCGCTGATGTGGCCTGCCTTGTTTCTCGGGGCAGTCCTGAGCGTTTGTTCGCTTTTACTCACAGATCAGGTCATCCCTTGGTCAATGGGGAAGATCGAACAACATATCGTGTCATTCATGGAAGACATCTTTCTGGATCGTCTTCGAACAGAACACCATTTCAGCGACCCTCGACGCGGTCTGCTCGTCACCGTGGATGGGGTGGATGGTCAAAAACTGCTTCACCCGACATTTCGTTACACAAAAGGTCAGAAGATCTGCACCTTGCAGGCGGAGATGGCAGAGATCGATCTCGATGTTGAGGAACAGCTGATCAACATTCGAGCGTTCAACAGCTGGGTCGATATTCCCGGCCAAACCAGAGGACGCTTCTCAGAAGTTTCCGAGCAACTGCAGTGGAGCCAGTCAGGTAAACGCCTGCGAGTCCAGCAGCTGCCGATTCAAAACATGAAGAAGGAACTGGAGTCTCTGAACAGTGAGCGAGAGATCCAAAAGCAGTATGCAATGCTCCACGCCTGCTTCGCTTTGACTTCAGCTGATTTCCCCCGAGTTGCCAGCCAGTGTGGCCCGCGACTCGCTGACGTCGACCGACAACAACATTGGTCAAACCGATTGAACACGGAGGTACATTCGCGCTATGCGATGGCATGCAGCTGCTTCTTCTTCGCACTGCTGGGAACCCCGTTCGCAATGCGATTTGGCAAGAGTCAGGCACTGACAAGCTTCCTCTTGTGCTTCGTCCCGATTGTTGCCGGTTACTATCCACTGATGCTGGGACTGATGGCTCAATGCAAACAAGGAAAACTTGATCCCAGCTGGTCAATGTGGGTCGCGAATGCTGTCCTTGCCTTGCTCGCCTGGTCCGTGCTCCGACGCGTCATTCGCTTTTAGAACACTCCCAGTCATGATGCAGCGTCGCTGGCACGTAGGATTCAGCCTTTCTCTGATCAAGTTAGTCTGTTGTGCGGTGACATGGGAGCCCCAACAGGTCCGGTGATGTCTTCACACTCGTTCTGATTGAACCGGGAGCGCTCCCTGCAGTTGAGCCTGCCCGCTCACAAGAGAAAGGGAATCTGAACGAATGAAACCGAATTCAAAGGTTCTTCTGTCCTGGAGTTCCGGGAAAGACTGCGCATGGACATTGCATCAACTTCGCCAGAGGCCAGACATTGAAGTCGTTGGCCTGTTAACGACCATTAACGAGCAGAACCAACGCGTCGCGATGCACGGGGTCTCTGCGGATCTCGTTCGTCAGCAAGCACAGGCAGCCGGTCTGCCGCTGTGGCTCATCCCGCTTCCCTGGCCATGTTCTAATGCCGACTATGAATTGCGAATGCAGACTTGCTGGGAGCGTGCTGTTCAACAGGGAATTAGTGGCGTCGCCTTCGGTGATCTCTTTCTGGAAGAAGTTCGGGCGTATCGCGAAAAGCAGTTATCCGCAACAGGTTTGACTCCGCATTTTCCGATCTGGCAGACAACCAGAGAGACAGCGAGTCTCGCAAGAGAAATCATCTCAGCAGGCTTCCGAACCAGAATTACCTGCGTTGATTCCAAACAGCTCGATCCAGCATTTGTCGGGCGTGAGTTCAACGACGAACTGCTTGCCGAGCTTCCTTCGTCGGTCGACCCATGCGGTGAAAACGGCGAGTTCCATACATTCTGTTATAACGGGGCGATCTATTCCAACACGATCTCGATCACGAACGGCGAGAAAGTGGATCGCGATGGATTCCATTTTATTGATCTGCTGTCAGCCCCCGACTCACGCTGTTAAATTGCTGAAGAGATGCGACTTAACTCGCCTCTAAACATAAAAGAAGGTCTGGAACCTCACGATTCCAGACCTTCTTTTATTAGTACAGATTCAATTCAACTGAAGACGACAACGGGCTATTTCGCCTTAATCAATTCCGGCACTGTCTTTTTCAATTCTTCCACAGACGTGCTTGAAGAAACCACAACTCCATTGCGGTCCACCAGGAACATTGTGGGAAGCGAAATGACCCCGAAATCCACGGCGGGCTTGCTCTCCAATGCCCCTTCTTCATGAATATGTGGCCACTGCACTTTGTAGTTTTGAATGTACTGCTGAATCGGTGCTCCTTGGCCATCCAGATTCACGCCCAGCACCTCAAAGCCTTCGCGCTGATAGGTCTGGTAAAGCTGTTGAATCTGTGGCAAGTCTTCAGTACATGGAGTGCACCATGTCGCCCAGAAGATGACCAGTACGACTCGACCTCGATAACTGGCAACGTCAATTGCTCCCCCTGTCAGCCCCTTTCCAGCGAGCTGCAATGGCTTGCCTTTCAATTCAATTCGTCGCAATGCCCCGCGAGCTCGCAATGCCGCAGGTGATTGCGGATAAGCGGTGACCAGCTTCGTGTACCATGCATTGGCTTCAGGAGTACTGCCATTGAACTCATGCGTCACAGCCAGATGGAGCATTGCATCTGCAGCTTCTTCGGCCTTGGGGAATTCGGTCACAAATCCTTCGAGGGACTTAAACCAGACATCCATGATCTTTGCGCGATCAGCCGGTGTCGCCTTTTCAAGTTCCGAGTTGTACTGAGCAAGAATCCGTTGAAAAACGGCAAATGACAACAAGGTGGATTCTGATTTTGACTGGCGAAGTGCCTGCTCTGTTTTCAGCAGCTCGTCGAGACCGTTTGGAAAGGTCTTCATCTGGGTCGCAGCAGCGATCCCTTCCAGACGTGTGCGCTGCCAGTTGATCTTCTCTTCTTCTGAAGGGACTTCTTCTGCAAGCGATGAAAGCAATTGAGCCCGAGCCACGTTATAGCGGGTGATGTCCTCTACGGTTGACTGAGCCTGAGGAGCCTTTGCGTCGAGTTCCCCTAACTGATCCAACAGTTGCTTCAACTTCGGACTCAACCCTTCCGCCATCCCGGCAGCACCATGCAGGCTTGGTTGAATCAGGATTCCCCCTTCGGCAACTTCCAGATTCGTGCCGTCCAGAGGAGAAGGAACCTGTGTCAGTTTCCAGGCGTCACCAACGCGAACCATCTCGCCAATTTGCACGAAACCTGTTTCACCACCGGTTTCGATAATTGCCATCACGTTTTCATAAACGAGGAGATCTGTTTTCGTCTTGGACGGGTCGGCAGGAATCAGGCTTGGCATCAACATCGAGCAATCAAACCGAACCCATTTGGTTGTCGGTTGAATCCCCTTCGATTGGGTGCTGACAGCCTTAAATTTCTCACCGGCCTCTTTCACTCGATTTGCGAGCTTCGCGGCGGCGTCTCCCTGCAATCCCAGTTCTTTGACGTCATTGGCGTTCAGCAGCACCGCAGCAAGACGGGCTTCATCCTTGTTCACAATCGCAAGAATGGCTTCTCTGGTGGCCTCTTCAGCCGAGATGATCTTCCAGGATTCGATCTTGCGATCTTCGTTCTTATCGATCCCCCAACGGGTTCCCGCTGTCGTTAACCAGCGAGACTGATCGATCTCGTTGTTTCCGTCGGTATCGAGATCACGATAGACCTCAAGACCATGCTTGTAATAGCGGAATTCATCAACACCACGATCGCCATTGGTGTCCATGAAGCGGCGTAGAATCTGTCCCTGTGGGTTATAGAGCACCCAGCCGGATCCTTTATCGCCGCGTTCCACTTCCAGCTTGCAGTTGGGAATCTCTTCTGCAGTTGGAATGTCATAATCAACGTCTGCTTGCATTGGCTTATAGGCGAGAACGTTCTCAACCTTCACCTGCGCCTGAGCAACGAGACTGATCAAAGAGACACTCGTCGCAACACCTGCAACGAGCCAAAATTTCTGTCCGCGGCGACTCATCGGATTCCGTTCTCCGTCTCTGGGGCAGAGCATCGAATGTCGAAACGCCAGTTCCTTAGCCTGCAGCGTTTCCCCTCAAGGGGCGAATGTTAATAGAAAGAGCAACAGGAGTCAGGTCCAATCCCCGCTGGAACTCCGAACCACATCCTCTTTCTCAGGATTCTGATGGACCAATTCTCGGGTCTGAAATCTTACAGATCACGCAAGTTCGCCAGGTTCACTCAGCTTCGACAAATTCTGGCGGAACCGCATCATCGTCGCCACTCAGAATTCGAACATAGTTTTCGTACCGCAATGTAGAAATCCACCCCAGCTCGACGGCACGCTTCACTCCGCAATTCTGCTCATGAGTGTGAGTGCAGTCTGGGAAGCGGCATTGTGCTACGAATGGATGAAACTCAATGAACAGCCCCTCAAGCTCTTCCTTCACGATATCCCAAAGCTGCAATGTGCGAATTCCCGGTGTATCGACGACCCAGCCTCCTCCTTCGAGTTGAATCAGCTCAGTGACCCGCGTTGTATGCCGACCCTTGTTGGTATCTGTACTCACCTCGCCAGTCTTACGGCCCAGATCAGGCTGCACTGCGTTCAATAACGAGGATTTGCCAACACCGCTTTGACCGGTAAACACCGTTTCCCGATTCGCCAGCAGTCGTCGCAGTTGCGGAATTCCCTCGCCACTCAGGGCATTGGTCAAGATGACCGGATACCCCAACCGGGCATACTGCCCCACGACTGGCTGTAATAAGGAACGCTGCCCCAGATCGATTTTGTTAATGCAAATGACCCCGCGCGTCCCCCCTTTTTCGACACTACAGAGAAAGCGGTCGATCAACCCGAGCTTTAAGTGTGGATCGGCAACAGAAGTCACAATCACCGTCTGATCCACATTCGCAACGATCACGTGTGCCTTGAAGCGGCTCCCTCGACTGAGAGTCCCACGCCGAGGCTCGACGACTTCGATAACCCCCTCACCACCACTTTGAGGAGTGAACCGGACACGATCACCCGCCACAACAGCATTGCGACTTTCCCGGGACATCGTTCTGACGAGGCGGCGAATCGAGCAGAGATAGAGCTTGCCGTCTTCTGCCTGCACGCGACATTGATTTGCCCCAACGGCCAGCAGCACACGCCCCGACATTGTGACGGCGTCGTCAACATCCCGCTGATCATTTTCATCGCGAGTCACGATCGTACGAAACCGAGTCAACTCGCCTTTGCCGCTGAGTCGTTCTGTTGTTTCGAGATCGCCAGTCGCATCCTGATCCGTTTCATTTTGTCGGGTCAGGTCTGTAATTCGAGCCCGTTTGTTGCGGTTCTTATGAAACGCAACGCGAACTTTCTTGGATTTGTTTTTTCCTGCTCCCACGCTTAATCACCCATCAACCAATCCATTGCAGCGTCTTCGTCGGCATCAAACTTGCGATGAAGTGAAGCATTGTTTGCAGCAGGGGGAAGCTTTGTCGCCTTCTGACGACGCTGCATTTCCATTTTCTTTTCGAGCCCCGCCTTTTCCAGCAGACTCATCTCAAACGGATTCTCTTCCGCTGGTGGAGGAGCATCGCCGGAAGGTTCATACTGAATTTTGTAAAGGCTCTTTGCGATTGCCAGGTTATCACCGGGATGTAGAAATCGAGTGTTGACCCGTTCCCCATTCACGAGCACGCCGTTCCTGCTGCCCATGTCTCGAACCTGCCAATAGCCGTCAACCAGTTCGAGCTCGCAATGTTGCGAGGAAATGTTTGGAAACGTCAGCACGATATCACAGTTACTGCGTCGACCGATGAGCAGCTTTGGCTGCAGCAATGGGATGGGGTCACCGCCACCTTCAGGGATCAGCTCGCCTAAGACCATGTTTACTGTCTTCCTTGGACCCGAATGACCGGTTAAACCTGGATCTACCCGCCGTCAAAACGCAACCACTCAAGCACTTCGAACAAACGATCAGCCCAGCGTTCGTTGGCAAGATGTCGTAAAACACCATCAAAATCGATCTTAAAGCCTGACGGCAGGATGTCAAATTCCGAACAACGATTCCCTGAACTTGCGGACTGAAGAGACGGCGTCTGCGACGGAATTACTGGTCCATCGACTGCTGGCGGATCAGAATCTGCGACAGTAACAGCTCAACAACCTGTTCGAGTGACAACGACGTTGTATCGACTTGCACCGCATCCAGAGCAGGTCGCAACGGAGAAACTGCACGTTCCGCGTCACGCTGATCTCGTGTCAATTGATCCTGCAGCAACTCATCAAAATCAACGGACTTCCCAAGAGCTCGAAACTCGTCAACACGCCGACGAGCACGTTCCTCAGGCTGAGCTGTCAGAAAAAATTTGCATTCCGCATGCGGGAACGCCACAGTTCCCTGATCGCGTCCTTCGCAGACAATATTTCTCGACTGGGCAAAATCGCGTTGGCGCTGCACCAATCTCTGACGAACCTCAGGAATCTGTGCCACCAGCGAAGCCAGTTGAGTCACTGCTGGAGTCCGAATCTCCGCACTCACATCTTCGCCGTCCATCCGGTACTCGCCTCCGGAAAGATCGATCGACGTCTCAATCGCGAGGCGAGCAATTTCGTCATGATTGTCCGAAGAAATCGCGTTCCGAATCGCCTTCAGTGCGACCATCCGATACATCGCCCCGGTATCCAGAAACAGAAACTTCAGTTCTGCCGCCAGACGCCTGGCAACAGTGCTTTTCCCGGTCCCGGCAGGTCCATCGATCGTGACAATCATGCGATTCAAAATCTCCCACTTTTCAACAAGAGCAACCAGCATCGTCCAGCAGCAAAATCACAAAGTGAAATTAAAGCAGTTTCATCTCCCTCAGGCCAGTTGAAGTACTGGCGTTCTAGAACGAGCGGCTCCCGCATCAGACAGGAAGGTCACCAGATTCCGCCACTTTTCTGGGACGTGCTGCATCCAGAATGGCGTCCGTCGCCAGTTTGTTCACTCCGAGAAACTGCTTCAGCCCGACATAGCGGTCAACAGCGTCAGCAGCAGGCTGGTCTCGCAGGACCGCACGAATCAGGAGGTTCTTGGGAGTATGTTCCAGATCGATGAATTCCAGAATCTGCGTCCGATACCCGGCGGCCTCTAATGCTCCCGCCCGAAGTGCATCCGTTGCCAGTGCCGACACCCGTTCTTTCAGCACCCCGTACCGCAGGATTCCTTCAAGCGGTTCAGACTCAATCGACTGGGACAACTCATGCTGGCAACAAGGAGCAGCGAGGATCACTTTCGCTCCCGCACTGACAGAAAACGCCAGTGCGTGGTCCGTTGCCGTATCACATGCATGCAACGAAACCGCGAGATCAATGGTTCCAGATTCAGAGACATCAGATTCCGTGACCGATTGAATCTGTTCCGACTGAAACACCATTCCCGTCAGCTTCAACTTGCTGGCAATCGACTGACATCGATCAATGACATGGCGATTCTGGTCGATCCCGATCAGTTCCACATCTCGCTTCAAAATGAAGTGAAACAGGTGGTGCAACGCAAATGTCAGGTAACTTAACCCGCATCCGAAATCGACAATACGCAATTTCCCTGACGCAGGTAACGCGTCCACAATATCGTGAACCATTTCCAGATAGCGGTTGATCTGACGAAACTTCTTCTGTCGAGATGGTTTGACCACACCTTCGGCAGTCATCACATCCAGTTCATACAGAAACGGGCAGGGAACCCCTTCCGGAATCAGGTATTCCTTCTTCCGATTATGAGCAAGTGTCGCCTGCGGCAACTGACTTGGCTTCTTACGTTGCAGGTGCACTCGCCCTTGAGATGACACCTTGGCAACGTAATCGACGTCACCAGTAAATAAATACGCTTCCTGATAGACCGTATCAAAGAGATTGCGAATCAGGTCAGCACTCTCCAGCAGTGTGCGATTCACCTGAGTCTGCTGACGCTCGAATTGCTGCTCCCATTGCAGTCGTGCCTCGTTCTTGATCAGCACAGGTCGAATGGTCTGTTTGCGAGGCTGCTCCGTGGCATTTTTGCGAGGTCTGGCAAGAACCAGCGAAACGAATCTTTGCGAGACAACCGTCTCCTCAAAACAGCGCAGCAGTTCTTCCAATTCCTCCGACATCAATTCCTCAACCTTTCCCAGCGACCACAACAGGCTCTATCATCGCCATCATGTCGACAAACAGAGAGAACGAACGATTCCGACTCTCTCAATTAGCGACCACTCAGACCAACCGTTTCGGCAACAATATCTCTCTCCAGACAGAACCGTAAGGGCTCCACATGGCGATCAACAAGAAACACCAGAAGCAAATCGATTCCCTGAAGAAAAAACTGACCACTCTCCAACAGCAACTCTCCGGAGCAAAGAAACAACCAGACGATCCGGCAGAAATCCCCCGACTCGAGAAAGAAATCGCAACGATCCAGAAGCAGATTCACGAACTCCAGAACAGTTAAGCATCAAACGGCCCGTCAATGCGACCACAGGGCGTTGCCATCTCGAAGTCACTTTCCCAGCCGCTGTGTTCCCACATTTTCCAAAATCGCTTCCGCCATGTCTAACACATCTCTCCCGGCCCAGTCGGCTGCATCCGCACCACCTGCATTCAAGCCGACGATTATCGTTGTCCACCCGCGAGAGAATCGGGCGAAATGTTCCGTAGAACCACTGCGAGGTCAGGCCCCATACATTTTCTGGACTTTCCCGAAACGCGGCCCGGAATCGATCGAAAGTTATGTCCGGCTCGGAATCGGGGGGCCGCTCCTGACTTCAAACGATGCCGCCAATGGTCTCCTTTTGCTCGACGGAACCTGGCGACTGGCTGCTCGAATGGAGAAAGATTACACGTCACTGCCAGTTCGCAGCCTGCTCCCGTGGCAAACAGCTTACCCTCGCGTGTCGAAGACCTACGACGATCCCGCGGCTGGATTGGCGACCGTCGAAGCCTTATTTGCCGCCCACTGCCAGATTGGACTCACCACCGAGGGGTTACTCGACCACTACTACTGGAAAGACCGCTTTCTGGAGATTAACGCCAAACTGCTTGAGCAATGTGGGAAAACCGGCCTCCCACCCGACTCAACACTCGCTGAGTAAGGCCCCCCCAAAAAATCGAGCAGATCTCTTCCTTAACGAAATCAGATCGAAGTTCACCTGTCGATCGCTCACTTTGGGCTTTTGTCTCCGGATCAGATTGTCTCGAAAATCCTTACTGACTTTTTGTGAATCTCGGTAAGAATTAACGGACCGGAGCGAATCTCCCTGAGGTACGCATTCGATTTCTGAAACCTGATATCAAGCGGGAAGCACACGAGAATGGTAGCGCAAGGTCAAGGCTCAACATCAAATGTGATTGCTGCGGTCTGCAGCTTCTTCCTGCCGGGACTGGGACAGCTCGTCCAGGGACGCCCTTTACGAGCGCTCATCCACTTCATCCTTGGATCACTGCTGTGGTTGATCTTCATGGGATGGGTCATCCATATCTGGTCGTGCCTCGAAGCAGCCTGGTACACGCCGGGACAGTAACGCCCCGTGGAGTTGAAGAGACAGCATCCTGCATGCGAAAATAAGTTCTCACCCGACAAAAGAGACTGCTGCTCCGTCTCCGGAACAGATCGTTCCGATCGAATTCCGACGACACTGAGACATTTTTGAATTGATGTGCCGAATGCTTTGGACTTGCTCTGCGCTGATCTTTGACCTTGATGGTGTCCTGGTCGACTCAAACGATACTTCAGAACGACATTGGAAAGTCTGGGCTGCGCAGCACGGCATTCCTTATTCATCAATCGAAGCGATTCACCACGGACGCCCGACAATCGAAATCATGCGAGTCGTCGCCCCTCATCTGGATGCGGCAGCCGAGGCGTCTGCGAAAGAGGACTTTGAAGCAGATGACACTGCAGGGCTCTCCGCGTTTGCCGGAGCGTATCGCCTGATGAGCTCTCTCCCCCCCACGCAATGGGCGATCGCTACGAGTGGAAAACGACGAACTGCGACGATTCGGCTGAAGCACACAGGGCTGTTGATCCCCAACGTCTTTATTACCGCGAATGACATCACGCATGGGAAGCCCAACCCGGAGCCATATTTAAAAGCGATCAATCAACTTGGAGTTGCCCCTGGTGAATCCGTTGTGATCGAAGATGCACCAGCAGGCATTCAGGCTGGGCGAGGCGCTGGAGCCAAGGTGATCGGTGTCGCAACGACGAACCCACCCGAACTTCTTGCTGACGCTGACGTTGTCTTGCGCAAGCTGGACGACATTCAACTCACTGTGGTGGGTCAGCAACTCCAACTCTTATGGCCGGATTCTGCGGTTCTCTTCCAGCGAGAGAATCGCTCCTAAAACACGAGAACACTCCCTGAAGGGGAGTCGAAAATCTCTCCGCGACCTCACTGCAGAGACGGCATTCAGCCAAAAGCATTTCCAGAAATCATGCAGCGTTTTTGGCACGCGGAATTCAGCTATTCACCAATCGAGAAGGCTGCTGCGCGGCCGCATGATAGACCGAACCGGTCTGATAGCAAACAAAAAAGCCGGCCATCCTGTTGGATGGCCGGCTTCAATTTTTAAGCGATCTCAATCAACAAGTCTTAGAACTCGCCGATTGGCTGACCGTCACGAATCGCAAGCAACAGTTCGAAAACGCTGTTGGATTCGACACCTGAGCTGAGGACGTGAGACAGGTTTTCGTTGACGAACTTCACAGCACCGTCACCCATCAGGAAGTGAGCACCGCCTGTGTGTGAGCTGCTGAAGCCGTTTGAACCGACGACAGTAACAGCTCCACCTGAAGATTCACCTTCGTTGATGCGAGTAACAGCACCGCCGAGAGCGTCGCCAATGGCAACTCCGTTACCTGGTGTAACAACTCGTGCTGTTGTTCCACCCACATTTGCTGTTGAAGCGCTGTACAAGCCAGTTGTAATAACTGTGAAGGCACCAGTTCCGCGAGTCGCGTACAAGGTTCCTGAGTACGGGTTAGTGGTTTTCACTTTCCAAGCACGTTCGCCAACCACGAGAGTGTTGCTGGTACCGTCGGTCATATCGCGCATTCCCAAGTTGCTGTTCATATAGAACAGGCCTGTTGCACCTGATTGACCATCCACCGCACTCGTTGCACGGGTGTTGGATGGAACCCAGTTCCCGTTCACACCAACATAGCTGCTGGATGGAAGGAATTGGTTAGCAACTGGAGCGCGCTGATCGTTCACTGGCGGAGCAGTGTCCGATGGGCAGAGGAACGCTTGAATTGGAGTCTTCAGGGCCATCCCTCGCTGGGTTGGGCTCGCCTGATAAGCTTCAGTCAGGATTGGGTCAATCCCCTGGGTTCCTGGCTGCAGCAAGTTGTAAGTGGTGGTTGCTTCGATGTACGGGAGGATCATTGCTGACCAAGCCCACATCCCGTTCACACTTTGAGTATTTGATGTTCCCGTGTTCACATAACCCGGTGGGAACCGGTTGAACACGTCATGGTAGTTATGCAGAGCGAGGCCGAGCTGCTTCAGGTTGTTCTTGCACTGAGATCGGCGAGCGGCTTCACGGGCCTGCTGAACGGCAGGCAGTAACAAGGCAATAAGAATTGCGATGATCGCAATGACCACCAGCAACTCGATGAGAGTAAACCCTCTACGCAGCATCTTCATCTAAATATTCTCCACCCCGTCTACGAAACAAGTGTCGCAAGAGAACACCTCTTACGAAAAGACAGAACGAAAAGCTCACCTGCAAACGGGTCGCAGTATTCTTCTCACAATTCACCGCATAACAAGGCAGATACTTCGTATGAATGCGTGAAACTTTTTGAAAAAGTGAGATTTCGTCATTTTTTAGAAGCGTTCGAATCAGCAAATTCGCATATCGACATAAAACGCAACGTCAATTCCGAATCTACAACCTATTTCTTCACTTTCCTAACAAATACCACCAAACATCAGCACCCGCTTAAAACAAGCTTGTCGCGTCGCGCACGAACAATATCCACGCCGCTCAACAACTCAATCAGCACTACAGCAAAACGATACAACAGCGGACAAAACATCAACAAAACAACACACATCACACTTAAAAACAGAGTCATCGCAAAGGCTGAGCCAATGCTGATCCCCGCGATTCATTATTTCAGAACAATCAGCATCCGACACCACAAAGGAGCCGCCAACACGACACGCTGACGTCCTAACCATCGACGCCCCGCTATGTCGGAAGCATAAAAGCAGAGAAGACATTTAAACTGCCGGACATGACACTAACCCCGCTCCAACATCATATGCTGCCATCGGCACAAGCCACATCAACAAACACAAATGCAAAACTCCTGAACGACACTGTTTGCCACAGGTAGCTCAGGAGCTGCATAAATCGAATTTTATCATTCAGCCTGACATTCATTGTGAACAATCAAGGCCGCCACCAACACAGCAGAGCAAGCTTCCCGCCGACAAACAACTGTTCAAATCGTACGGGATGCAACTCCACTGACCAGCAGATTACTGGGAGACCTCTGAACTTTTCAGCGGTGTTCCAATCTTATTGAAGCAGCGTGTCTGCAAGTGAGCCGGACTGACATTCACCCCGGTCTGAACTCGGACCTGAACCCCATAACGCTCTTCAAGAGTGATCAGCTCCCGACGCTTCTTGTTGATCATGTAGTCCGCGACACGCTGATGAACTTCAACTCGAACCTCAGCGACATCCTGACCTGATGCTGCCTGCATCAAGGCTCGCATCACTTCAATTGCCATGCTCTCAGCGGTTTTCACCTGACCGGCGCCAAGACAGCATGGGCAATCTTCATAGGTACTGCGACGCAGTGACGGACGAATTCGCTGCCGTGTCATCTCGATCAGACCAAACGGGCTGATTCGCAACACTTTGGTCCGCGCACGATCACGTTCAACACAGGTGCGCAACTTTCGTTCGACACCGCGACGATGCTTTTCGTCTCGCATGTCGATGAAGTCGTTGACAATCACCCCACCGAGATCGCGCAGGCGAATCTGGCGTGCAATTTCCTCAGCAGCTTCCAGGTTCACCTGATACGCAGACCGTTCAGCATCGTCCGCCGAGCGGGAACTTCCGCTGTTGACGTCGATCGCCACGAGCGCTTCTGTCTGGTCAATCACCAGCGACCCGCCGCCACGCAGCGGAACCCGACGGCTTTGAATTTGGTCGATCTCCTGCTCAATCTTGTAATGATTGAAGATCGGTTCCTTGCCATCGTAGTACTTCACGCGTTCAACGTGCTTTGGAAGCACAACTTTCATGAATTCGCGAGCACGTTCAAATGCAGCAGCTTCATCGATCCAGATCGACTCGATATCGGTGTGATAGATATCCCGAATCGTTCGAGTGATCATGTCACTCTCTTCGTAAATATCGATCGGAGATGGAAACTTCTCAAGTCGACGAACGATCGTCTTCCAAAGGCGCAGCAGATAATTCATATCGCGCTGCAGATCTTTGGCGGTCCGATCCACACCTGCAGTTCGAATAATGAATCCGAGACCTGCTGGTGGTGCCAGTGCCTTCAGAACTTTTCGTAGATCGCGCCGAGTGTCTTCGTCGGCAATTTTACGGCTGACCCCCAGGCGATTCAGGCCGGGCATCAATACGAGATAACGTCCAGGAATACTGATATAGGTCGAAAGGGTTGGACCTTTATTGCCAATTCCCTCTTTGATCACCTGAATCAGAACTTCACTGCCACGCTGGAAAATATCCTGAATTGGCGGCTTGTTTCGTGAACTGCGCTCGTTGAGCTTCGAGTTTCGTCCTCGTTCAACTTCCTGACGTTCGCGATCATCAAGCAAATGCTTGTAATACTGGTACTCCACGTCGCTGACGTGAAGAAAGCCATTACGGCCTACCCCGAAGTCAACAAACACCGCCTGAATACTCGGCTCGATGTTGACAACGCGTCCTTTATAGACGTTTCCGACGTAACCTTCCGCACTTGTACGTTCGACGTACAACTCTTCAAGAATGCCATCTTCAACAATGGCGATGCGGCTTTCCTCTGGTTGGAGGACATTGATCAGCATCTCTTTTTTCATAGATCCCTCTTCGTCGTGATGGACGAACAGGGTGCATCGCAAGGCGGTTGGCCAGCGCGAGAGGTGGATTCGACTCGTCGTGAGTTTGCAGGGCAAGCCCGTTTTCTGCCGTCCGGCTACATTGAGCCTGTCGACGCGTTTCAGGGAATGATCGCAGGTAACTGGCGCGGGTCTCGTGAGAGACCTGCAACTGAAGCTCCTCTGGATTTCGCAATCGAGAGATCAAACTATCAGCTTGGACGAGAAGGACATTTTCGCGAGGTTGGACCCGACGGGTGGTCAGGGGGTGCAACGACGTACCTGGCAGAGGATCGCCTTTTGTCCATTTCAAATTCAGTGGACGGCGAGACTCTCGAGACACCTTTGTCGTCTTGGCAAACCCGGACCGAAGCGATTGGACGTCAAATGTGTTCTGGTTGAACACAAAGTCAAAACGGGATTCAAACGGCAAACATGGCCGTGAAACTTTCCTGATTTGACAGACGCCGCGATACACTCTGATCGACCCAATTTATGTTTTAGTGATTCAGTTTGAATTCAGGACGAGCGGTTCCTCGAAACTTCAGGGATTCGCCGGTTAGTAAGAATCAATCCAGTTCGAACTAACTGTCTGCGAAAAATGTCCGAAATTTCAGAATGAACCGTCGGAATGATTTCAGATGTTTGCTGTATTTGGCTCAAAAACGGCGATCCCCGAGATCCAGGGAACGTCGGGGCGCATTATGGTTTTTGAGGCATAGCGGTAAGGTAATACACCGATGGGTTCCCGGCCAAGCAAGAATGCTGGTCATTCCTCAGGATTTTGCTATAATTTCTTCGCAGTTACCGAAAATAACTTGAGTTTGAGGAGTGACGCAGGCATTGCCCTGCTCCTCCGGCAGGTACGTTCCACGGACGCAACAAAAACGCCTCCAAACTTGAGTCTTGTTTTCTAAAATCTCGGTAAACGACGCACCGAGCACACCTTAGGATGGAACCTTTTCTCTAGAAGATACGAAGCGACGACACGCTGAGAATCTACATCAAGAGAGATGCGTCTACGCACTGATGCTCTTGACCAAGGGTGTTTCTAGGTGGATGATCTTTACGAAGACTCGAGCGGACTGGGACGGATTCGTTCGAAGAACAGATTCCAAATTTAGCCAACGTGGCTTTGCCAGAACTCTTTCAGTCAGGGCGCAAGCTCTACATAGAGTCCGCGCGACACAGACCGCGTCAACAGTTGTTGGCAAAAGTTATTGCCGCACGCACGACCACGGGTTAAGGACCAAAAGTTTATGGGACATGTATTGTTGACGGGAGCGACCGGCTTGCTGGGACGCTACCTGATGAAAGACCTCCTGACCCGGGATGTGCCGCTCGCGGTGCTGGTTCGCCCCAGCCGCCGTAACGATCCTTACATGCGGATCGAAGCTGCAATGCGGGTGTGGGAAAAGCTTCTGCAACGCCCCTTGCCTCGCCCGAAAGTCCTTTGTGGGGACATCGTTAGCCCAGATCTTGGCCTGACCGGCCCGGAACTGCGGTGGGCAGCGGAGAACTGCGAATCAGTTATTCACAACGCAGCCAGCCTGTCGTTCGTCAGCACAGGTCGCAACAGCGAACCTTGGCGATCCAACGTTGGTGGAACCCGGAATATTCTGGACTTCTGCCAACAGGCCGGAATTGAGAACTTCTTCCATGTCTCGACAGCCTATGTCGCAGGCATGCGAAAAGGTCGCGTTTACGAGACCGAACTGAATGTCGGCCAGGATTTTGCAAACCCTTACGAAGCAAGTAAGGTCGAAGCAGAAGAAATGGTTCGAGGATCAGAATTCCTGAAATCAGTGACTGTCTTCCGACCTGCCATCATTCTTGGTGACAGTGAGTCTGGGCTGACATTCACATTCCACAACTTCTACGCAGTACTCCAGTTGAGCGTGACACTCTCACAGAGTATGGCCACGCGAGATTTCACTGGCAAATTGCGCGGCGGCGACTTCAAGATCAATGTTGACGGGATTGAACGGAAAAACTTCGTTCCAGTCGACTGGGTCTCAGAAGCCATGTCCCGCATTGTGGTCAACCCGGAACTGCACAAGCAGACATACCACCTGACACCGCGTGTCCCGGTGACTGTCCGCCTGATGCGAGACATCCTGGAAGAAGTCTGCGGCATGTATGGAGTGAAGTTCACCGGTTCCGGCAGTGCGATGAGCAGTGACCAGGAAATCGAACAGCTCTTCTACAAGCACATGGAAGTCTACCACTCATACTGGAAAGACGATCCAGAGTTCGACTCAACAAACACGATGACAGCTCTTCCAGATCTGTTGTGTCCATTGGTCGACCGCAAACTGCTGATGCACATGGCAAACGCAGCGATCCGACAAGGGTTTAACTGGCGAGATCCCAAAATCGAACCCACATACTCCCGACCAGAGCTGATCGCCAGCTAACAACCCGATCTGGTAAGCCAGCAAGGTTGTTCAAAAGTAATTCGAAGCCACTCAGTGACAGGAACACGCCGTCACTGAGTGGCTTTTTCATTTCCTGCACAGTTCAGTCAACAGTTCAGCCAAATGCCTCGACCGGTCGGCGGAGCACTCGACTGGTTCATTCAACAAAAAAACCTGCCCCATCGAAGTGAATCGACGAGGCAGGCAGACTTTGCATTTGGCCGAGGCATTCACCTGAGACCGTGAAAGATCTTCAGGTTAACAATGCCTCGACATCAACGTTGAGCCATTCCGATCGAAGAATGTCACGATAGCCTTTTGCCTATGCAAGCAGCGACTGCGCGGCCATTTCTGCGACCGACTCGGCCTTAGTTGCAGCAAGCGGCGCCTTCAACGCAACATGCGAGTTTCGCGACGCAGCATTCAGGCTTAGCGTCCTCAACACAGCATGCCAACTTCGCTTCGCAGCAAGAGGCCTTCTCAGCACAGCAACTTGTAGAAACAGTCGCAGCCTGATTGGCTCCTGCAACGCAGCATTCCGCACCCGGGACGCAGCAAGCGGCGCCCGGTTTGCAGCAATCGTTCAAGGCACCCTCACAACAAGCAGCGCCGGGGACGCAACATGCGGCTCCAGGAACGCAGCAGCTGTTCTTGGTGTTGCTCGGTTGTGCAGTGGCACTACTGACAGCAAACGCCAGAACAACAAGACTCAAACAGGAAGCAGCAAGAGCAAGTACACGATGAGACATGGAAGTAACTCCCAATGATTTTCTTCTGAAAGTTCAGAGCAGCACGCTCTGAGGAATCCACTCGACAACATGTCACAGTGGGTGGCTTTGCAACAGAAAGGCAGAACCTTCCTGCAAAATGCACCAGTGACGGTACATGGGCGAGGCGTGACATCAACTGCCTGTAAACTGCATCTCAACAAGTGAAATGCCTACGACAAGCAGAGTGAACGGAACGATTCCGTTCAGCACGCACACTCGGTTGCAGCCTGAACTTTCGGAGGTGGGAGAAGCGGTTTATCTCCTCGGCTTTCGAACGCATCCTCACAGACAAGAAGTCCAGAAGACGCTCCATCCGGCGACACCAAAGCGGCCGCCTGCTGAAGCACGAGATTCACAGAGGTTGTCGTCACAGAACAGCACCCTTGAGTGGCACAGGGACACTGATCCCCTCCACAATGAGAAGAGTGCGACTCAATGACAGCTGATTCCGATGTTCCACTGGCAACAAATTTACCTGCCCCGGCGTTTGACTGAGTCGCGCAACAACTGGCAGCAGTTCCGTCGTCGCTCTTAGAAGCAGTGTGGTCTGATTGGCAACAGCAATCCAGCTCGCCTTCCCCACCGGGACAACAAGTCATCACTGATGCGTCCGCAGCCTGAGTGCAACACGTCCCTTGCAACGACATCCCAGATGCTGGGATGCCACAGGCGATCGTGGCCAGGCAAAGTATCAGACGCAACAAGACTTCCATACCACCATGCTACGCACGACCTCAGATGGGGTCAACATGTCTCTCAATCGCCGGGCGATTCTCAAAAAGGGAAGCACGTTTGAGTTTGACTCTTCAACACTGAATAGATAACCTGCGGCGAGTTTGCTGCCAAAAGTTGCGATTGCAACTCGGCTCGAATTGCCGATCGTGCTTGATCTGGCTGATGTTGCGAAATAGAAGGATTTGTCAAAAGTCCTGACGCCATCTGTCCGATTCTAAAGGGCACAAGAACGGCGCAGTAGCCAAGCGGCCTAAGGCGACGGATTGCAAATCCGTTATTTCCCCGGTTCGAATCCGGGCTGCGCCTCTTCACTTGAAGCCGACAAGTCTGACCTCAGACTTGTCGGCTTTTTTCTTTTTAATACAGCTGGTTCTCACCGCTCCCGTTCCCGAGGCATTGCCGGGACGATCCATGTCGGCTTGATCATATTGGCGAGCACTGTTTCCCAAAATTCACCAATCAATCCTTGCTTCTATGTCAGGGATAACGGACCGGTTCGACATCAAAATCGCAATTGGACTCGGCATCGCACAAGTCGACTTCGATGCAGATTCTCTTATGGTTTGCTGATTGCCCCTTTCGCGAGCTTTGATTGATTCCCCTGAATGCATATTGTTGCGAAACTCGGGAATCATCATCCAGAAGGAGCGCGCAATGTTTCAGTACAAAGGCAAAACGGCACTGGTCACCGGCGCTTCGTCTGGCATCGGAGCAGAATTCGCTCGAGAACTCTCCCGCCGCGGGATGAATGTCATTCTGGTTGCCCGATCAGAAGAACGCCTGGCCACTCTCGCCACTGAAATTCGTCAGCAGTTTCCGACTCGTGCGGAAGTCATCGCAGCTGACCTGCGACAAGAATCAGCCGTACAAGACATCACTCAGGCAGTCAGCAAGCTGGGACTGACAGTTGACCTGTTGATCAACAACGCCGGCTTCATGACACACGGGGCCTTTGAGAATATTGATCCGGCAGTGGATCACGCTGAAGTCATGGTGAATGTCGCTGCAGTTGTCGGTTTGACACATGCGTTTTTACCGGGAATGCTGGAAAGAAAACTCGGCGGTGTGATCAACATCGCTTCTGTCGCAGGCTTTCAACCGATTCCGTATCTCGCGGTTTATGCAGCAACCAAAGCGTTCGTCATCTCATTCTCTGTTGCGCTTTCAGAAGAGTGCCGCGACCGAAACGTCGTTGTGATGGGAATGTGCCCAGGAACAACGTCGACCGAACTCTTCACACGCGCCAGCGCTCAGGAAGCTGCACTGGGGACACCTCGATCCGTGAAACAGGTTGTCGCGACCGCGCTCAAGGGGCTCGACAAAAAGCGAAGTCTTGTGACTGACGGCACAATGAACTCACTGCTCACCCATGGACCACGTTTGATTCCGCGTTGGTTTGCTGCTCGCTGTGCCGGGAAAGCAGTCCGGCCCAAAGGCAAATCGAAATAGCCTGTCTCACCAGTCTACTGTCAACGAAAAAACGGGCTCCGTTGTGATTAGGAGCCCGTTTGCGTTTTTCATGGCTGCATGCCTGCAGACTGTACGAAAAAAATTACTCGACGTTCATCACGATCTCGCGCATCTTTTCGATCGCTGCCTTCATCTCGACAACGCGATGAGCAATCTCAACATCATTGGCCTTCGAGCCCGTCGTGTTGATTTCTCGAAAGAGTTCCTGTCCCAGAAACTCCAGCTTACGCCCATTGGAGACATCTGAATCGAGCAACGTTCTGTACTGCTTCAGGTGCGAGCGCAAACGAGTCAGTTCTTCTGTGATGTCACAGCGATCGGCGTATGCACTGACTTCGCGAATCAAGTCTTTGTCTTCGACTTTGACCCCGTTTGAACTGAGAATTTCATTCAGCCGTGTTTTGATACGCTCACGGTACTCAGCGACCACCAGCGGAGCGCGAACGGCGATGTGTTCAGACTGTTCTTCAATCAGACCGCAAAGCTGCTTTAACTCGTTCCCCATCGCCTGCCCTTCCTGAAGACGGAAGTTCTGCAGGTTCTCAAGGGCACCGATCAGAGCCTCTTCCAGAATTGGCCAGTCCGACTCCTCAACAGATCGATCTTCGCGACCATCAACAACACCCGGCAAGGACAGAAGGGCTGTCACATCGCGTGGAGCAGCAATCCCGACGGCCTGAGAGAGTGCATTCAACTGATCGAAATACTGTCTGGCAATGACAGGATTCACGTTATAGGTTGAGAGCTGGTTCTGATGTCGAACATGAACATGAATCGTGAGTGTTCCGCGAGAAATGACCTCGCGGACCACCCGATCAATATTCGACTCAAGAGCAATAAACGAATCTGGGCAGCGGACCGTGACTTTAAGGTGGCGGTTGTTAACGCTCCTCGCCTCGACGGTCACACTCAAACGTTCATTTTGGGTCGAGGCATCACCGTGCCCCGTCATACTTAGTAGCACGGAGAACCTTTTGCTTCTACTACTTTGCCTCGACTCAATTCAGGGGTCCTTATCAGATCGTCCGCACGGAAATGACCGTGCGGGCTTGCTTCGGAACCCATCAAATTAGAGTGGTCACACCACTACTACTGATTTTCAGTGGCCGGAGCTGGCTTGCTCTCTTCTGTCACTGGCTTCTCTGCTTCTGGAGCGTCAGCAGCTTTTTCTGGAGCCTTTTCTGCAGGTGCAGGCGAGTCAGCTTTTGGAGCGTCAGCTTTTGGAGCGTCAGCCTTAGGAGCGTCAGCCTTAGGAGCGTCAGCCTTAGGAGCGTCAGCCTTAGGAGCGTCAGCCTTAGGAGCGTCAGCCTTAGGAGCGTCAGCCTTAGGAGCGTCAGCCTTAGGAGCGTCAGCCTTAGGAGCGTCAGCTTTAGGAGCATCAGCCTTAGGAGCATCAGCCTTAGGAGCATCAGCCTTAGGAGGCTCTGACGGCTTCGCAGGTTCAGCTTTTGGAGCATCGGCTTTCGGTGCTTCTGTTGCTGGCATTGACTCAGCTTTTGGAGCCGTTTCAGTTGCTGCAGGTGCGGCTGATCCCGATGTCGATCCAGCTTCCGGAGTCGTCATCTTTTCGGCAGGTGCCTCTGGAATCAAACTGTCGCTCGGAGCTGTTTCACCAGCTGGAGAAACAATTTCCTCTTTAGGAAGGTTTTCTGTGGCGAACTGCGATTCAGACTGACGCATGACGCAGCCACCGATCCCTGCCAGCAAGACCCAGACCGTTGCTGCTCCGACCGTAATCCAGGTAAACACGTCGCCTGCTTTTGCACCGAACGCACTCTGTCCGCCGGTTCCTCCGAACGCACCGGCCAGACCGCCGCCACGTCCACGCTGGAGAAGGATAATTCCGATGAGGAAGAGTCCAACAAACAGCAGCATCACCTGAAGAATAAATGCCAACCAAGTCGTATCCACGAGGGATCCCTTTCAGCTCATCCAGAGCGGTCCTTTGCTCCAGTGAAATCTCAAATCGATTCTGGTTTTCAATTTCCTGTGTGCCACACCATCAGGATGGCCCATCAACATCTGTTCAGTTCGCAACAGCTTCGCATGAAACAATCACGATGCCCTCTGAACTCTGTCTATATTATTTGCTGAGTTTGACACCGGCTTCGATGATAGGCAGGAAGTCAGCTGCTTTCAGGCTGGCTCCCCCAACAAGTGCTCCATCGACGTTCGGCTGTGACAGCAGTGTTTCGGCGTTATTGGCCTTCACGCTACCGCCGTAGAGAATCCGGGTGGCATTCGCAACGTCGGCAGTGTAGCGGGTTTCGAGCCATTTGCGAATATGAGCATGAGCGGATTCTGCCTGCTCTGGAGTCGCGGTCAATCCGGTTCCAATTGCCCAGACTGGCTCGTACGCAATGACGACGTCTGCCATTTGCTCAATGGTGACGCCCTTCAGGCCGCCTTCGAGTTGTGTATCAAGAACAGCTTCAGTCTTGTTCGCCTGACGCTCTTCCAGAAGTTCACCAACGCAGAAGATCGCCTGCAGACCTTTCTCACGCGTTGCCAGCAACTTACGATTAATAAACGCATCAGTATCGCCATAAAACTGACGGCGTTCGCTGTGCCCGAGGATGACGGACTTCACGCCCACATCGGTCAGCATGTCGAGGGCAATTTCACCGGTGAATGCCCCCGGAGCTTCTGGAGATGCGTTCTGAGCGCCAACCACGATTCCGCTTCCGGAAACGGCATCAACCACCGGAATCAGGTACGGAAAAGGTGGAGCAACCAGAACGTCGACATGAGCTGTCGCCTGCTTTGCCCCTTCGACCAGTGCTTGTGCCAGTGCAACACCGCTTGCACGAGTGGTGTTCATTTTCCAGTTACCGGCGATCAAATACCGTCGCATGAATAGCCTCGTCCGAAAATTTCAAGTCGATACGATGTAATGAGTTCTGTTCGCAACGCTGTCTGCTGGCCCCAAAATTTCACTGATTAAAATGAAGAACCTCGGGGAAACGCGACAATTTTGAGCGTTGCATCCTAGCAGCCTGACGGATGACCTGCGAGTGACCAACGCATCCGATAATCCCTATCTGACGGGAATAACAGCCAGTCAGTCACCGTGAACACGCCACAACCAGGAAGACACCACCAGCTTCTCCGTTGCCAGTTCGAGTGAATGGCAATTTTGAAGCAATTAGCGGGAAACGAACACAGCTCTCATGCCGATCGGCATCATCCTGCAGTTTTAAGTAGCCTCTGGTTGCAGGGAAGCGGTCTGATCATCAATCTTTAAATGAGGAATCGCTGTCGTCATCAGTGACGACTTTTCACCTGGAGCCGTACGAATGTCTGAGTCAAACCCGCTGGTGGGTGTCATCATGGGAAGCAAGTCCGACTGGGAAACCATGAAGTCGGCGTCGGAAATGCTGACTCAGTTCGGTGTCGCCCATGAATGTCGAGTCGTTTCCGCCCATCGAACCCCGGACTGGATGACCGAATACGCGAAGTCGGCAGCTGGTCGTGGAATTCAGGTGATCATTGCCGGAGCAGGGGGAGCAGCTCACCTGCCGGGGATGGTTGCAGCCCACACAATCCTGCCAGTACTGGGAGTTCCAGTACAAAGCAAAGCTCTCAACGGACTCGATTCACTTCTGTCGATCGTCCAGATGCCGGGCGGAATTCCCGTGGCAACACTGGCGATCGGAACTGCCGGGAGTAAAAATGCCGGGCTGCTGGCAGTCCGAATCCTGGCAACCACACGTCCTGAGTTGAGTCGACAACTCGAAGAATTCCAGCAGCGCCAGACAGACAGCGTTTTGGAAGACTCCGAGCTGGAGAATTTCTCGAACTAATTTCGCGTCGTTGTCCTCACTCAACGAGCACACCACGCTGTCGACCATTCCGCAAAATACCACTTCTCTGCAAGACCGATTGGTCTGAAAGCTTTCTGCAATGACGCAGGTAATTTTACCCGGCTCCACAATTGGTATTCTCGGTAGCGGACAACTGGGGAGAATGCTCGCAATTTCAGCGCGTCAGCTGGGATACGGAGTACAGGTTTTTGGCCCTGAAACGAACTCGCCAGCCGGGCAGGTTGCCGATCGGGAGTGGGGCGCCAAGTACGACAATGTCGATCTTCTGAAAGACTTTGCCAAACGAGTTGACGTCATCACTCTGGAGTTCGAGAACGTCCCTGTCGACACACTGAATATTCTCGAAAAATACGTGCCAGTCCGTCCGGGTCCTGCCGTCCTGATGGCTGCACAAAATCGACTCAGGGAGAAGACAACACTCCGTTCATTTGGGCTGCCAACCGCTGATTTTCAGGCCATCACATCAGAATCAGAACTCTCCTCTGCATTGGTCTCGTTCGGCCAGCAAGGGATTCTAAAAACGGCCAACTGGGGATATGACGGCAAAGGCCAGAAGTTCATCAGAAAGAGCGACGACCCCACGGCAATCTGGCAGGACTTCGCCGGACAGGAAGCAATCCTCGAAGCAGTCGTTGACTATGAATGTGAGTTCTCGGTCATTGCTGCGAGAAACCCTCAAGGGGACGTCGCCTGCTACGAGCCGATTCTCAACAAGCACGCAAATCACATTCTTGACGTCTCGATTTCACCTGCTGTCGGATTAAGCGACACAACAAAGCGGCGAGCAGTTGAAATCACACAGACTGTGATGGCGTCTCTTGATGTTGTTGGCGTCCTGTGCGTTGAAATGTTTCTGACAAAGTCCGGCGACGTTCTGATCAACGAGATCGCCCCAAGAACGCATAATTCCGGACACCTGACACTGAACGCCCATGTGACATCGCAATTCGAACAGCAATTACGGGCAGTTTGCGGACTGCCACTGGGGTCAACAGAACAACTTCAGCCGGCAGCAATGGCCAACCTGCTCGGAGACCTGTGGAGCGATACGCAGGATCCAGATTGGCAAGCTGCTCTGAGCGTGCCTGGAATCCATCTACATCTGTATGGAAAGCCGAAAGCTCGCCCAGGCCGCAAGATGGGCCATATCACCTGCCTGAGCGACAGTCCTGAAGTTGCGGAAGCGACGATTCGTGATGTGCGGGAAAAGCTTAAACGCTAAGGACGTGTCATAGAAAAAGACCGCTCGCAGTCACTGCTGGACTGGAGCGGTCTGATCATCACGCAATTGAAACCGCAACGCTTACTTCTTCTTTGGTTTGCTTTCCAAAGCAAAGTTCAGCTCGTTCTTACCAGCAACTACAGTTGCCGTCAGCGTCGATCGGACATTGTAAACCGCAGGCAATGTCTCAGGGCCCATGTCCATTTCTTGTCTTGTAATTCGGACAGTGTGCTCACCGGGGACAGCACCATTTTCAGTTGCAGAATAAACCAGCGTGTACTTTCCATCTTCCTTGGTCGCACCGCTCGATCCCGCACCTGTCGCCTTGGGCTCAAACAGGACGATTGCCCCGGAGAGTGGAGCACCATCCAGGGTTACCGTCCCCTGTACCGCTCCGAGCGTGGGAACATCGGTCGGGCGATCACCGCATCCCAGCAGCACACTGCCTGCAATTAAACCGAAGAACACCGACATAAAACGGGTCATCACCAGTGAACCCCTTTTCATTTATAACGAGCTAAAAATCGGAATGAATGTGGCCGCAGATCACAGCGGAAACGCAATACCATGCGGCCACTCAGGAACAATCTTGGGCAATTCAGGCGAAGAAGATTTACTTCTTAGAATTCCCCGATCACTTCACCGCCACGGCAACTGGTGAGAGCTGGCAAGATCGCGTTGTCCATGTTTTCGCTGAGGAAACGGACGGAGCCATCGCCAAGCAAAGAGTGTGCTCCACCGGTGTGAGTGCTTCCTGCGCTCCATGCATAGATTCGACGTTGTGTATCACTGGCATATGGCCGGTTAATCCCGGAGGTCGCAGAGAGCCAGAACGTGTGTGTGTACTGGTTCCAATAGGGGCCATAGTACACAGACGTTTTTTCCATGCGGGATTCGATCGAGAAGATCGTATTGGAAAGACCATCTGTCGCATCACGAAGGCGACCGGAACCATTGTCGCCAAAGATCCCCTTCAGGTTGCTCGAATCAGCGGAATAGCTGTACCCCGATAAAGAGTCGAGCTCTGTGGCACGTGCGATCAAGGCGTAGGAAGTGCGCTGTCCACGTTCTGTCAGATACGCCGGATCTGTGTAGGTCGGCACGTGGTTGGTCGATGAATACCCGTCTGATGGACACACGAAGAAATTCAGGTGGGTGTTCAGTTCAGGTTGTGCAACAAACGCGACAGGGTTGGCGGCGCAACTGCTGTTATGTTTGGCGGGTCCGGAGGCGATGTTGAAGTTGATCTTGTTGTAGATTGCAGTCTGTTCCACGAATGGCAGGACCATTTGATGCAGAGTGTGGTTTTTGTTTTGACCACCTGTTCCAAGCCGATCGCAATTGGCGCGACCTGGTGCAATCGTGCCGGGTGGCAAAATGGAATGCACATCGGCGTAGTTGTGAATCGCAAGCCCTAACTGCTTCAGATTGTTCTTGCACTGTGAGCGGCGGGCGGCTTCCCGAGCTTGCTGCACAGCTGGCAGCAGCAAGGCGATCAGAATTGCGATAATCGCAATCACCACCAGAAGCTCGATCAAAGTAAATCCTCTTCTGACTTTCTGCATAAAACTGAACTTCCTATTGAACGATGAGTAAAAAAAGAGGGAACTGATTCAACGAGATATTGTTCGCCAGCCAGACGGACCTGGATGACTGAGAATCCACCATCACGTCACTCGGGAAAACAACTGAATAGATTGGCTAAGGAACCATCTTGAACGACCAATTCGCTTACGATTCAGCTGGCTGAAATCTTAATATCTCGTGCAATTTCGGTCTACTTCACGTCAAAAACAGTTGATTTGACGAGTTGGGACTAGCTCCAATGGCAACAAAGCAACTGCGGATGGCCGCGCGGCTCTAATCAGAGACCAACGACCTCAAGATTTTTCAGGCAGCAATGAATCTGCGACTCTTCCAGTCGATTGAGAGAAATCCACCTAATCGGCACAAAATCAAAGTGAGATGCCAGCAATCTTCTCAGGTCATTTGCGTCTGCCAAAAGACGTGCTAGACTCCTCAAACTCGTCGTTTTGGAGTGGGCTGCGATTGCAGTTCTCGCCAGTTCAACGACGACAGCAACAATTCGGGAGAGGTGGCAGAGCGGCTGAATGCACCGGTCTTGAAAACCGGCAACCCGCAAGGGTTCGTGGGTTCAAATCCCACCCTCTCCGCTCGATACACGTTGCAAACAACAAAAAAACGCCCTGCTCACAAGCAGGGCGTTTTTGTTTTTACCAGGCAATTCTTACCAGCGTGTCTTTCGCCAGAGATTCTTCTCAACTGCGATTTCCAGACAGTCTGAAGCGGCCGCACCCCTTGGATGAACACTTAAAGAGTGACCGCATCGGATAACTACGGCCTCGCCACAGACCTGAGACACTGTGTCAAAGGCGATCGCTGACAATCTTCAACGACGCTCAGCAAACAGCTCAATTCAGCAAGCGATCACGCTGAAACACAAAGCAAGACCCTGAGAATTCGCGCTCAAGGCGGACAAGCAGGCACCGACTACTCAGCGTCTTGTGCAGCAAGTGTGCGTGATTTTCGGCATTCGTCAATCACGTTCTGAATGCGACGGCGACACGCCATACAGCCTCCGCCGGCTTTACACGACTGTCGAACATCTTGAACAGTCGTTGCCCCGTAAATGGCAACAGTGTCCTCAACTGTCGACTGACGTACCTTGAAGCAATGGCACAAGATTGGATCTGCTGCAACCGTGATGTTTGACATAGCAGTGAGCAAAGGAGGGCTGATTCAGGCAGGTAAATGCACTTGAGACTCAGTCTCATAACGTACTCATAAGTGTACGGAGGTCAGATTGGCGTGGTCAATCACAAATAACCGGAAAATCTCCAAATCCGAAGAGTGTCGTGGCTTTCACGGCAATTCTTGAAATTCGTCGTCACAACAGATGAATTCCCCGGGACACATCAGGCGCTCCTTGACAATCACGCGAATTCTCTTTACAACATGAATCCAACATCTTGCAGGGACAAGGGTTAGCAGGATGACAGAACGCTCGCCAGCATTTGCGACGTCGATCGAGATGAACCCAATTGATTGGTCATGGAGCGGCGGCCCCTTCGGCTCATTACTTCTTCCGCAGAAAAGACCACGGTCTCATGGCAAAAAAGAAGGCTACCCGCCCGGCTGCACAAGCTCGTGCTCAGCGGAAAGATAAACCTGCTTCTTCTCCGAAAGCAGTGACTCGCAAAAAACCGAGTGCTTCTCCTGCAGAGCGATTGAAGGTGATCGACCGTCAAATGGTCCAACTCCTGAAAGATCGCGTTCGCTACGGAGTCCAACTTCTTCAAGAATCCGGTGATCGACGCGAACTCTGGTTTGATCCCAAGGTTGAACAAGACCTGTGGGAAGAACTTGAGGTTGTCAATCAGGGAGAAGTTCCCAAAGAAGTCTTGCGAAGTGTCTTCCGCGAACTCATGTGCGCGTCACGCTCTCGTGTGAAGTCAGCGCGAGTCGCTTACCTCGGCCCGCAATTCAGCTTCACTCATCTCGCAGCATTGGAACGATTCGGAAAGACCGCCGATCTCGTCCCGGTCAATTCGATTGCGGCTGTGTTTGAAGAGGTCAACAAAGGTCACGCCGAATTCGGAATTGTTCCCATCGAGAACAGCACCGACGGACGCATTGTCGACACACTCGACATGTTCACCAGACTTCCGCTGCGGATTTGCGGTGAAGTACAGATGGCGGTGCACCACAATCTGCTCTCACGTTCGCCTCGCAGCGAGATCACCGAAATCTACAGCAAGCCACAGGCGTTGTCACAGTGCCGCGACTGGCTCGCACGAAACATGCCACAGGCAAAGATCTACGATGTGACCAGCACATCGACCGCAGCAGCACTGGCCCAACAGAAGCCGGGCGCAGCAGCGATTGCCAGCCGTCAGGCCGCCGTGCAGTACAGTCTCGATATCATTGCCGAAACAATCGAAGACAATGCGCACAATGTGACCCGATTTGCCATCATCGGCGATCACGAGACCACGGAAACCGGTCAGGACCGCACTGCATTGCTGTTGCAGATTCCGCACACACCAGGTTCTCTGTCAGACGCACTGACGGCATTCAAGAACAACAAGATCAACCTGACCTGGATCGAGTCGTTCCCTCTGCGTGGGCCGGAAACCGGCTACCTGTTCTTCCTCGATTTTGAAGGTCACGTCAAAGACGCACGCATCAAAAAAGCGATGCAGATCCTTGAGAAGAAAGCCGTGCGGATGGAAATCCTTGGCTCCTACCCAAGAAGCGAATCGCCGCTTTAAGAGCAATTCGAATCCTCATAGGCTGCTCCAGATTCGCACGTGCAGATTTTCACTGAACATCAAAAGGCTCGAACAAACCACAATTTGTTCGAGCCTTTTTCTATTTCCTGTCCCGATCGCCTGCGTGTCTCCTGAGAGGTTGATCTCGATCTACTGACGTTCGATCAGCGCTCTACTTCGGAGTCGTAAGATCGGCCCAGTCTTTCAGTGGAAGTTTCAGCGACCACTGTCTCGGAGGTTGCTCCGGGACGCGCTGGACCAGATGGATTTCCAGATCCATATATTGGCTCAAATCCTGATGTTGCTGCGCGATCCGATAGAGTTCAATCGCGCGTGTCAGACTTGCCTTTTCATCCTCTTCAGGATTGAAGTCTTTCAACGATTGCTGCAGCACAATTCTCAGTGTGTTGGGAGAATTGTTGAGATGACTTTTAACACGACCACCGACCACATACGGATGCGTCTCGGGATACTGTGCCCTGATCGCCGCTTGAAGGGGGCGGAACGGTCGGGTGTAACTGTCCCAGTAGAGCCACAGTGCTCCCACGATACTGAACCCGAAGAGCAGCATTCCAGCGACGATCCACTTTCCCAGTGGAGACGAACGCACACGAACGGGAGGTGTCTCCTGCGGGACGCTTGAACGGTCATCATCCGGGTTGTGAGCGGCACTGATCACAGGATTCTTCCGGGGCTAACAACACAGAAACAGTTCTTCGCATCGGCCACAACAAAGCGGCCAATGACCTGTAGAGACTTGTCGTACTTATTTACCAGGGCGTTGCTGGCGATAAATCTCCTGCAACAAATCCTCAACAGATTTGAATTTCCCTTTGGTGTTCTCGGATGCCTGTTCAATTTTCTCGCGAGCGTCGATTGCCGAGTGCCCGAGCGCCAGCAACGCTTCGTAGGCTTCGTTCGTCACCGAGTTCGCGGCGACCAGCTCAGGTGGTGCCCCTGCATCGACCATCAAAGCAAACCGGGCCATCTTCCGTCGCAACTTGGCAACGATTCGTTCAGCAACGGCTGGTCCGACTCCCGGCAAGGTCGCCAGAAAGCGAATGTCCTGTTCTTCGATGGCTGTCGCAATGTCGCTGACTGGGCGAACCATGGCCTGCAACGCCTTCTTCACGCCGACACCGTCGACCTGACAGACCAGTTCAAAGAACTGCTTTTCAGCCTGATGCAGGAACCCGACGATACGGGGAGTCAGTCGCCCCTTTTGTGGGTTCCCGTCGAGATATTCAATTGTAAACAGAGAAACCGTCTCTCCAACCTGCGACTGCAGCTGCCGGCGAACACATTCTGGAATGAGGACTTCATATTCCAGTCCGCCGACTTCAATGAAGACTTCCTGAAGTTCTACTCCGGCGAGTCGGCCTGTGATTTTGCGAATCATGAGAGCAATTTCGTAAGTGATGGGGCGAGCCTGACACGCAGTCGACCAGTTCTCGCGGATGGCAAACGCAATCGCACGGCGACTTCATTGAGCAGACAGCACTCATTCCGTGGCCGGAGAAGAAGACTTCCGTGTCTTGGACTCAGCATAGTCTGTTCAGTCGTTCACTCCAAGATGTGTCTCCCAAGTCCTCACTGTTCTCAAAAACCGAACTGACAGACACCTCAAAGAAACGAAAAAGGGACGCCTCTCGAAGCCGAAAGGCGTCCCTGAAAATCAAACGCGGTCATATGCTGACCGAACCGGTCTAGTCTTTATAAGCAACGACGTCGACTTCGTACTTGATGCCAACGCCGGTGAGGCAGTTGACGACCGTGGTGCGTGCCGGGAATGGCTCTGGGAACACTTCGCGATACAGGCGGTTGTACTCGGCGAGGTTTTCTGAACTGTCGACGTAAGACATCACTTTCACGACGTCTTTCAGAGTCAGACCAGCTTGAGCCAAAACTCGTTCGATGTTAGCGATTGAACGACGGAATTCTTCTTCGAATGTCCCTGGAACGATTTTTCCCGTGTCGTCGACAGATGCCTGACCTGAGACATAGACAAAGGGGCCAGCCTTCACTGCTGGGCTGAATGGCAGGTGGCTACGAGGGGCGTCTCCGAAAATGTGCTCAATGGGCATCAGCTTGATCCGGTGTTCTATTTGGTTCTGAATCTGGTTTCGGCAACCGAGGCATTGAATTCCGCCATCGGAAATGCGAGCCGCCCCATCTTATGAACCGTCGCCAATCTGGTCTATCAACCAGCGAACTTCACTTCAAAACCCAATTCTTTATTGCGAGCCAACACTCGTCTTCAAAGAAGCAGAAAGGACTCAGCGCTCGACAGAGCAAGCCTCTTCATACTTGTAGTTGATTGAAGGAATCTCAAGTGAGCCTTGCTTGATGCGAGTTTCGATGTCCCATGGCATCATGTGTTCTGGGACAGGCGAATCAGAAAATTCATTCTCGATCTGAAATAAACCATTGCCACGATGGACCAGTTCAGAGGAACTCCAAGGCAGCACCACAATGACTCTGCCAATGATATCCTGTTCAGACCGTTCCGACTTTTCCGTTGATTTCTGTGTCGTGACATGCCCAGCGACTCCGATCAGAACGCCACCTTCTGATTTTGGAATCGTCACTTCCGGAGTCAGCACGAACTCTTCTCCACCGACATTGAGCGAGAGCTTTCGCTCTTTGTTGAGTCGGAACTGGCCGTTTCTGGTATAGAACAATTCCCCACTTTTACTTTTGACCGTGAAGAATCCCGCACCGTCAATTGCCAGGTCAAATGGAAATGAGGTCTGAGTTTGCGACAATGCCTTGAAATGCGGACGTGACTTGACCTGAAGCTCGCCTTTAGAGCCTTCCAATCGGGAGGACAACCAATAAGGAATCAACGGGAGATAACCAGGCGTGTCTCTAAAACGGAGATTCTCTTTGTGGATCAACTGCTTCGCATTGATCAAACCGTCATCAATCGCCGGCGAGACCGGATGCAGCGGAGCTGGCTCCATTAAAGGTTGAACTCCTGGAGCTCCCATTGGTGGAAGCGTTCCCGGGCCGAGTACTTCCGGCCCCAAAGGAATCGCATCTGGAGAGGGACCGCCGACCAGCTTCCACATCTTCAGGATGCCGACAGCGTCTTCCTTCCTCTCATTTTTCAATGACTCATACCATGCCCGTCGTTTCTCTGGAGGGAGGTGAGCGAGCTCAATTTCGATGATTTCTCGAATCATCTGTTCGTCCCCGCCCGACTTTGTCTCAATCGGAACAAGGCTCTTACTCTGTGGAAGCGGCTGTGGCGCGAACGGAGAATCCGGCGAATCAACAGCAGATTGAGGCAGTTGGGCAACCAGCTTTACGTCCGGAGTCGCAACCGGCGTCAATGGCGAGACAGGTTCACTTGATGTGGTGACAGCAATTGCGTTCTGAAGCGGCGATCCCTGCGAAAACAGCTCCAGTTCATCGAGTGCGTCGTTGAGTCGAACCCCATCCACAGGTGTTGGATAGAGTGATGTCTTGTAAAGCAGCGGTTCAAGCTTTGGAAACGCCGAACTTTGAACCTGAACTTTGGAGAGTGCAGGCTGAGAAGACTTCCAGACAGTGACGTGCCCCAGCATCAGACCGAGCCCGACACCTAGGACCAGACCGGGAATGAAATTGGTTTGAATCGTGTTCAAAGCATCCTCCGTGTCACCCCGAGCAGTTCTTTGGGTTCCAATCCCAAAATGAACTCAATCAATCTGGCCCCTTAACGGTGGTTGCAAACTGCGGTGATGACGCGCAAATCTACTGGTGACCGTCTCATGTCAAAAGCTAACAACATTATTACAGTTCGAAGTGATTCTCAATACGTTCCGGTCTCCACATCCCGCTTCAAGAAGTGGTTTCGGGCGTGTTGACGGGACGGACTCAGAACCGCTGGGCGCGTCTGACAGTAAGAAATCCTTGAATTTCCCGCAAGATGTGTCGGACTCGACAGGTCCGGGGAGACGATGCCGGTCTCTCGTTAACGGGAAGTTGTTCTCCAAAGTATTCGGCTCGGAAAATGGCTCATTTCGGGTTCTGATTTCTGTCGAATCAACTTGGCGCATCGCTGGTATGATGCAAGATGGAGAAAATTCCATTCGAAATCATGAATTGCGCCCTTTGTCAGATGCGGCTCTTCCGAATAAGATTCGCGACATGAGTTCTGCACGGATGACCGGATGAACCGCCTCCGACTCGACATTCTCCCTCAGCCAAACGACACGACTTGCGGCCCAACATGCCTGCACGCGGTGTATCGTTATTTCGGCAACTTCATTCCACTGGACGATGTCATTCAAAACGTCGGACAGCTTGAACAGGGAGGGACGCTCGCAGTCTTTCTAGGTTCAGACGCATTGCGGCGCGGTTACGATGTCACACTTTACACATACAACCTGCAGGTGTTTGATCCCACCTGGTTTCGCCCTGGAAGAGAGGTCAATCTCGCTGAGCGATTGACAGCACAATTAGAAGCGAAACAGCATCCTCGCCTGCAGACGTCAACGCATGCCTACATTGAGTTTCTTCAATTAGGCGGCAAGTTGAAAATGGAAGTGCTGACGATTGATCTCATCCGTCGGTATCTGAAACGGGATATTCCTGTACTGACAGGGCTGAGTGCCACATTTCTCTACGGAGAGATGCGGGAGTACTGTCCTGAAAATCCCCCTCCGGGGAAGACAACGCTGGCCGACGATGTCCGAGGATATCCGGCCGGACACTTTGTGGTGCTTTGCGGTTATGACCCGGACCGACGTACGGTCCTGGTTGCAGATCCATTAGAAGCAAATCCCTTCACTAAAGACCGACAATACGCTGTTGACATCGACCGCGTGTTTTCTGCCATTATGCTGGGCATTGTGACGTACGACGCGAACCTGCTGATCGTACGTCCTAAAAATCATATCAAGGGAGTTGAGCGGCATGCCCGCAATGATCGTGACAGATAATGTCACTGACTGGCCGGAAGAAATTCCAAACGTGGAAATTGTTGACGCATGGAGGTATGTCACAGACGAAGAGTTTGCCAGCCGCCGAAACGTCAAGCTTTATAACCTCTGCAAATCACTCCGTTACCAAAGCACCGGATATTATGTCTCGCTGCTTGCCGAGGCTCGTGGACATCGCCCGATGCCTGGTGTGATTGCATTGCAGGACCTGAAAACGCCGTCCATGATTCGTTTCGTTGGAGACGAACTGGACGATCTGATTCAGAAATCGCTGGGGCCAATTCATTCAGAAGAATTCGAACTCAGCATTTATTTTGGCCGCAACATGGCCAAACGCTATGAACGCCTGAGTCGACAGCTGTTCAACATGTTTCAGATTCCGCTTTTGCGGTTTCGATTCGTAAAGAACATGTCCAACTGGCAGATCCGCAGCGTCAAAGCTCTCGGAATGAACGATGTTCCGGAAGCACATCTGGCGTTTATGATTGAGTCGGCCGAGAAGCACTTCGCAGGCGGAGCGACTTCCCGACCAAAACAGAAACGTACCCGATTCGACCTCGCAATTCTTCACGATCCGGAAGAAACCGAAGCGTCACCATCGAACGAAGGGGCCTTGAAGAAGTTCATCAAAGCAGGTGAACAACTCGGACTGAACTGCGAGTTGATTACGCGAGACGACTACGGTCGCCTCATGGAATACGACGCGCTCTTCATCCGGCAGACCACAGGCATCAACCATTACACTTATCGGTTTGCCAGACGTGCTGCGAACGAAGGACTCGTCGTCATCGACGACCCGGTCTCGATTGCTCGCTGCACGAACAAAGTGTATCTGCAGGAGTTGATGGAACGTCACAAAATCCCGACTCCGAAATCACTCGTGGTCCATCGCGATAACGTCCACGAAATTTCAGAGATACTGGGCTACCCGTGCGTTTTGAAAAAGCCGGACAGCTCCTTCTCGCAAGGTGTGGTTAAGGTTCAAAACGAAGAAGATCTTCAGATGCGTCTGAAGGACTTCTTCGCACAGTCAGAATTGCTGGTTGCTCAGCAGTTCCTTCCAACCACTTTCGACTGGCGAATCGGGATTCTTGATCAACGTCCGTTGTTCGCCTGCCAGTACTTCATGGCTCCCGGACACTGGCAGATCATTCACTGGTCGAAACAGGGTGATGACCGGTACGGTAACTTCAAGACGTTGCCTGTCGAGCTTGCTCCGCGGAAGGCAGTTCAGATCGCACTGAAAGCCGCAAACCTGATCGGCGACGGACTGTACGGTGTCGACGTCAAAGAGTCCGACGGAAACTTCTACTTGATTGAAGTGAACGACAATCCCAACATGGACGCCGGATGCGAGGACGAAATCCTTCGCGACGAGCTCTATCGCCGTGTGATGGAATCGTTCCTGAAACGCATCGAACAACAGAAATCCGGCTTATCAACTCGATAAGAGTCGGATCAATGTCAAGCTGCAGGCAGATGGCGTTGCATGCCATCTGCCTGTTTGTTTTCGTCTGGATCAACATCGGGTCGTGCTGTCTTCAGCACTTCGACCTGAGTTATGTTTGCAACTCGTGTATTTAACTGAATGTCAATTCATGTCGCTGCACCTCTTCGAAGCATTCGGAATTGAACTTGAGTACATGATCGTCGACTCGGAATCATTCGATGTTCGACCAATCTCCGATCATGTGCTGAAAGATGAGCAGGGTGCCCCGATCTCGGACATCGAGAACGGACCGATCTGCTGGTCCAACGAATTGACACACCACGTCATCGAGCTGAAAACCAACGGCCCTGCGCAAGATTTGTCTCTTCTGGCCGCCGAGTTTCAATCCAACGTTCAGACAATCAATTCTCAGTTACAATCCTCCCATGCGCGGTTGCTCCCGTCGGCGATGCATCCCTGGATGAATCCCGACAAAGAAATGCAGCTCTGGCCGCACGAGTACCATGACGTTTACGAAACCTTCAACAAGATCTTTGACTGTCGCGGGCACGGTTGGGCCAATCTCCAGAGCATGCATATCAACCTTCCGTTCAATGGCGACGAAGAGTTCGGGCGGCTCCATGCTGCGGTTCGACTGATTCTCCCATTGCTCCCCGCCATTGCCGCAAGCTCTCCACTCAAAGATGGTGAGACGACGGGACTGAAAGACTCGCGGCTCGACGTCTACAGAAATAATGCCAAGGGAGTCGCTTCCATCTCTGGTCGCGTCATCCCCGAACAGGTCTATGACTATGAGAGCTATGACCGCGAAATCTTCCAGCCGATGTACCGCGACATCGAGCCGCTGGACCCGGACGGAATTTTGCGAAACGAGTTTTTGAATGCCCGCGGAGCAATTGCCCGATTCAGTCGGGGAGCAATTGAGATCCGTGTCATCGATGTTCAGGAATGCCCCAGCGCCGACATCGCCATTGCCGCACTCACCATTGGCGTCCTCAAGATACTCGTATCCGAGGCCTGGTCATCCTGTGAAGAACAGCAGTCCGTCTCGATCGATGATCTCGAGCCCATCCTGCTTGCAACGATTGAAGAAGGGGAATCCGCGTACATCTCTGATCCAGAAATCCTGAGACACTTCGGGATTCTGCGTGGCCCTGTGAAACTTTCGCAACTCTGGATGCACCTGTACGACGCCGTCAGCCGACTCGATCCATCGTTCCGCGAGAACTACGGACGATCACTCGCAGTCATCCTGAATCAAGGGTGTCTCGCGACTCGAATTCTCAAAGCGTTGGACGGAAAAGAAGATCGCGAGTCGATCGAGAAAGTCTATCGCAAGCTCGCGGACTGCCTGGCAACCGGTGAATCGTTTCGCGTCGACCAGAGATGGCCTCAACCTTAATTCGAGTGATCAGGTTCGTTCTCCGTTGTCGTTGCGAAAATGTCTCTGTAGAGCTGACATTGGATGTCTTGCTGGAGTGAGCCAGAATGCTGGTGCTGACGTGTGAACACGGTGGGAATCTGATCCCGAAGGAATATCGCCACTGGTTCAAAGACGCTCGCAATGTGCTTCAAACTCATCGTGGACATGACCCCGGCGCACTGGTTCTCGCCCGACGTCTTTCGCGAGCATTTGAAGCACCGCTGTTCTGCGAAACACGATCTCGGTTGCTGATTGAGCTGAACCGTTCGCTCGATCACCCGCGATTGTTTTCAGAGTTCAGTCGGCAGCTTCCGGCAGAGACACGCGAGCAATTGATCGACACCATTTATCGCCCGTACCGCGAGAGCGTGATCAACGAACTGAAGGGGCAGGTCGCCGCCGAACCAACGGTCCATGTTTCCGTCCATTCCTTCACACCAGTGATGAACGGAAAGGTCCGGCGAACTCAAATCGGACTGCTCTTTGATCCCGCCAGATCATTCGAAACCGCGGTCTGCACTCAGTGGAAGCGCGAACTCAAGCGGCTCGCTCCTGAGTTAAAAGTCCACTTCAACTTACCCTATCGAGGCACGTCTGACGGGTTCACAACGTCCCTGCGAGAACTCTTTCCCGATCAGAGCTACGCCGGAATCGAGTTGGAGGTCAATCAACAATATCCTCTCGGGGAGGCCAGCGACTGGAAGCGAATCCAGTCACTGATTGAAAAGTCACTCGCTGCCGTTTTGAATCAACTCTCGTAAATCGAACAGCTCGCTCCGGTCGACCATATCGCCGCACTTCATCTCAAGAGAAGAGCTTCGCAGGCGGAGATAACTCCGACTATTTCTTCGCAGTTTGCGTTGAACCTGCCGGGGCGGATTTCCCAGACACGACCGCCTTTTCTGTCATGTTGATCTGAACAAGCTGCCCTTCTTTCAAACGGTCCCCCGGATTACTGACGATGATCGAATCGTTCGGTGGACCAGAAGCAAGACCGACGTCAGAACCGAGTGTCCCTTCGACCTCAACAGGGTACAGGTGAATGTGATTTGATTCCGTAACGGTGGCCACATAAGAACCATCTGCGTTCACGATCACAGCGGATGCCGGGACGACAATCGGCGGAGACTGGCGTGTAATGTTCAACTTCACCCGCACATAGGACCCCGTCAGCAACAGGTTTCCCGGGTTGGGAACATGAATTTCCGTCAGCAATGTCCGTGTCCCAGGATCAATTGCACGAGAGGTCCGAGAGACTTCTCCGGAGAACTGTTTGCCGGGATATTCACGGACAATCAAATCCGCGTTCAGGCCAACTTTCACCCCCGGTGCGTAAATTTGAGGAACGTGGACAAAGACACGCACAGGATCCGTTTTTGAAATCTGAAACAGCGGTTGAGCGTTATTCGTTCCGGTCGTGACAAGCTGTCCAAGGTCAATTGAACGTCGTGTAATTGTCCCAGAGAACGGAGCATAGACCTTGGAGAAGGATTGCAATTCCGTTAATCGCTGAACATTGGCTTCCCCTGCTGTTACGTCAGCCATCGCGGCATCAACAGCAGCAGCAGTCGTATCCCGGCTCGCCAGTTTCTCATCGAACTCCTGAGGAGTGATCGACTGAGACCGCACCAGATTGGAATATCGGTCGTACGTCGCACTCGCAAGCACCGAGGCGGCCGTAGCGGTTTTCAATTTGGCCTTCAGCTGTCCCAGCTCCGCCTGAGCCTGCCGCAACTGCTGGTCCACTTCCGGGGCGTCGATTTCGGCAAGCAACTGACCGGCTTCAACTTCATCGCCAATATCCACGAGCCAGCGTTTCAGATAACCAGTCGTTCGGGCATAGACGGTCGTCTCTTCAATTGCCTGAACATCGCCGGGCAACGTTGTCTCCGTCTGAGCAGGCGCTAATCGAACGCGGACCACCTGAACCTGCGGAACCGCATTCCGAATACGTTCGGCGCGCTCTTCGATCTTATTCAGTTTTTCCTGATACGGCCCCCATCCGAGACGATACGCTCCTCCGACCGCACCGATTCCCAGCAACAGCAGAAGTGTTGTTTTGAGAACTCCAGGTTTTGGAGTTGGCGGGCGGGCACCAGCATCATCTGGGTCGTGATATTCCCCTGAAGTTGCTGGAGTCTGAATCGAAGACATAGTGACACTCAAAGGCTGGGATGAGTCTGCAGTTGATTGACCGGAGGAGGGAAGTTGAGTTGTGGTCATGCCGTCTGAGACTCCAGGTGGGAGGAAGTGAAGGGAGCCTTTTTACGCAGGACGGTGTAAACGATCGGAACAAAGAACAATGTGGTCACAGTGGCCAAGGTCAATCCCCCAATCACTGCTCGACCGAGAGGAGCATTCTGCTCGCCCCCTTCGCCGATTCCGATCGCCATTGGAAGCATGCCGATCACCATCGCCAATGCAGTCATCAAGACCGGACGAAGCCGAGTGACACCCGCTGCCCATGCAGCGTCTAATGCGGACTGGCCCAGTTTTCTCTGGTCATTCGCAAAGGTCACAAGCAAAATCGAGTTCGCAGTGGCAACCCCGATGCACATGATTGCCCCCATCAGAGAAGGGACGTTAATTGTCGTTCCGGTCAAAAACAGCATCCACAGAATTCCGCTGACCGCACCGGGAAGTGCCATCAGAATAATGAACGGATCTGTCCATGACTGGAAGTTCACCACCATCAGCAGATAGACGAGGACTACAGCAAAGATCAAACCGAACGCGAGTCCACTGAAGGAACTGTTCATACTTTCGACCTGTCCACGAACGGTGATACTGGTCCCTCGCGGAAGATCAGGGCGGTATCTCTCCACAATCTTGTAAATCTCATCCGAGACTCGGGCGAGGTCCGTTCCGTGAACTCCGGCGAGCACGTCGAAACTGACTGCAATGTTGTAGTGAGTTACGTTCGTGGGCCCGACTCCCCTTTTCACATCGACAAGGTTCCCGAGCAGCTGTGGCGACGTCGCATCGGCAGGTGTCACTGGTGTATTGAACAGGGCATCAACCGAGTCCATCTTCACCTGAGGAGTCTGCACAGCGACGGTGTATTGCACTCCGTTTCGTGGATCGAGCCAGTAACTTGGAGCAGCGGTTGCTGTCGAGGCCAGAGACACCAGCAAGTCGCTCGCCATTTGCCGCTGTGACAGGCCGAGCTGGCTCATCAAGGTACGATCACTTTGCACTTCGATTCGTGGAGTGAGTGGTACCTGATGAACATAGACGTCGACGGCGCCGGGGATCTGCGAGATTTCCTCCCGCAGCTTTTTGGCGATCTCATAGTTCGCCATCATATTGCGCCGCGGCCCGACCAACTGAACATCAATCGGGGCAGGAAGTCCGAAGTTCAAAATCTGAGTCGTAATATCTGGCGGCTGAAAGAAGAACGTGAGTTCCGGAAACTCTTCATTCAACGAATCGCGGATCAACTCGATGTACCCAGCAGTCGGAGCATGGTGCTTGCTGAGACTGATTAAAACCTCTCCGTCCGCGGCAGACATCAAAGAGCCATCGCTCATCGCCAGATTGATACCGCTGTTCGGAATTCCCATGTTCTCGACAATCGAGACGAGTTCCTCTTCCGGAATCATCTCACGAATGCGTGACGCGACGCGGCTGAAATAGCGTTCGGTCTCTTCGATCCTTGTTCCTGCAGGTGCGCGAACATGCAGCCTCATCTGACCTGAATCGACGTTCGGGAAGAAGTCGCGCCCAATGAGCGGATAGAGACTGCTGGAGACAACGACGAAACAGAAGAATGCGGTCGCAAACAGGCCCCGATGTCCCAGTGCCCAGGCCAGACAGACCCCGTAGACATGTTTGAATTTCTCGAACTGACGATTGAAGGCTTCGTGAATCCGCCAGGCGATGTCTTTCTTGACAGGCCGCCGATCGGCGTCTTCTGACTTCCCGCCATAAAGTTCCACCTCTGACTTCAACAGATACTGAGTCATCGTCGGAACGAGTGTTCGGCTCAGGAAGTAACTGGTCATCATTGCGAAGACCACGGCCAGAGCCAGCGGGACGAAAAGCGATTTCGCCGCCCCTGTGATGAACGCAACAGGCACGAACACGATACAAATCGCAGTTGTTGCGACGAATGCCGGAACAGCAATCTGCTCGGCACCATCAAGGATCGCTCGCACCAGCGTCTTTTTCATATGCAGGTTGCGGTGGATGTTCTCGATTTCCACCGTGGCATCATCAACCAGAATTCCGACGGCAAGCGCCATTCCTCCCAATGTCATGACGTTGAGCGAATGACCAAGAAAGTCGAGGACAATGATCGAAACCAGAATCGACAACGGGATCGAGATGATCACCACCAGCGTGCTGCGCCACGATCCGAGGAACAGCAGAATCATTGTCGCGGTCAATAGGGACGCGATCCCGGCTTCGACGACGACCCCCTCCAATGCTGCCCGAACGAAGACAGACTGATCGGAAAGAAGCACCATCTCCAACTCTTCAGGCATGGTCGAGAGCAGGTAGGGGAGACGTTCCCGGACCCCTGCCACGATCTGCAATGTCGATGCTCCCGCCTTGTAAATCGGCTGCAACACACCACGCTGACCGTTGACTTTCACAATGTTCGTCTGAGGCGGAGACCCGTCTCGCACGGTCGCGACATCGCGCACATAGATTGTTCGACCTTCAACCGTTCGAATCGGGAGGTCAGCAATTTCCTGCAACTTCTCAGGGCTGCTGATGACGCGAACGTTGTACTCCTGTGCCCCGATCTTGGCCGTCCCGGTCGGCAGTACCAGATTTTGAGAATTCACCGCCGTTGAAACATCGTTTGCAGAAAGCTTCCAAGCGAACAGTTTCTCAGGGTCGATGTCGATCATCACCTGACGGAGAGTTCCGCCGTACGGATACGGCACTTTCGCCCCAGGAACGCTCGCCATGCCGGGCCGCAACTGCGTAGTCGCCAAGTCGAATAACTGCTGTTCCGTTAACCCTTCGCCCCCCAGTGAAAGTTGCACGATGGGGACGTTCGACGCGCTGTAACGCATGATGTTTGGAGGAGGCATCCCGGCAGGCATACTGCGCATGACGGTTTGCCCCGTCGAGACGGTTTGCGATAGAGCCTCGTTGACATCGGACCCCGGCTGTAAAAATATCTTGACGATGGCAATGCCGTTGAGCGACTGGCTTTCGATGTACTTGACGTTACTGACAGTCGAAACCAGAACACGCTCAAAGTTCCCGACGATTCTGGTTTCCATGTCGTCTGGAGACATTCCGGAGTAGACCCAGACAACAGCCACCACCGGAATATCAATTTCCGGGAAGATATCTGTTGGCATCCGGATCGCCGTCACCGTTCCCATAATGGCAATCAATAATGCCATCACCACAAAGGTGTAGGGACGTTGCAGGGCAAGACGGACAATCCACATGAAACACCTGACAATTCAAATCAAAACAAGGCGGGAAGCGAGGCAGAGCGGAGGCAGGGGAGCAAATCAAGAAGCAAAATCTGGGGAGCAAAATCAAAGAGTAACGAAAGTCAGGAGAGTATCGCAGCGGACACCGGGGTCGCGTCTTCCAGAGGGACAGCAGGTTCTTTGCCCAGGGAGTGCCGTTGTCGCCAACGGAGCCGGCAGGCATTCGCGTGATCCTTCAGAAGAACCCCTGCCGTGACACCGTCACCCTGCTCAAGCGCATCCACGATCGGAGTGTGCTCAGCAGCTCGGGCAGGCAGGTTGGGATCGTGACGCTGAGTCAAATGGATTCTCACCCGAAGATCGAATCCCAGGTTATTCCATGATTCCGTCAGCAGATGATTATCTGCTGCCATGATAATGGTGCTGTGAAAATCATTGTTGTGCTGAATGTACCCCTGATTGTCATTCATATTCGCTGCATCAAGAAGTCGCTGCAGGATCTCTCTTAATTCTCCAACGTTCTCTTTAAAACGCGGGGCAGCAAGTTCAGCGGCAAGTTGTTCGAGCGCTCCACGAACGACATAGGCTTCTTCCATTTCGCGATCAGAGATTCCGCGAACATACGTCCCGCGATATCGCTCTGACTCGACGAGGCGCAGCATGTGGAGTGCTTCCAATGCCTCACGCACCGGAGTCTGGCTGGTCTGGAACTCTTTTGCGATTTCCAATTCCAGAAGCCGAGTGCCCGGAGATAACGTTCCGTCAATGATTCTTTGCTCAAGAACCGCACGGATACGGTGACTGTTTGACACACGCAGATTCGCCATCGATTGCCAATCTGATCTCAAAAGCCGATCGCCCACATTCGCATACGTCAAAATATGCAACGCTTAAATGGTTATCGATAATCCAGTCTGTGGCAATTCGATTCCGATGAAATTCGAAAATTGCTTCGAAAGAACACACTGCCAGACTCGGGGATTTCTCGGGCAGATTCAGGTTCAATCTCGCGTAGAAACAGCGAGGTCCCCTGACACATCTCCCGAAATGACATCACCTAAGGTCGTTGATTCATACCCGACGTTTTGGACAGGCAGCGAGAAGAAGCGGCTGCGTCAGAGAGATGTTTGCAATCGAACACGATTTCAGACGACGAAAACACAGACTCTTCGACACTTCGTAACGAATGTGATCACTTAAGCACCAATTGCTTCCAGAGCTTCTTCCTGCGTGTCGTAGATCGCCCAGAGCGTATCAAGGGCAGTGGTGTGAAGCAGGTCGCGAACGAGCGGGTGGACTGCACACAGGACCATCACTCCCCCTCGGATTCGAACCTGTTTGTGACAGCGAACCAGCAGGGCCATGAAGACCGAACCAAAATAGTTCACTTGCCCCAGATCGAAGACGACAAGCGGAGCTTTCTGATCACGGATCGGGTCGAGCACAATGTCAGCAGCGGCTTCGACAATTTCCCACTTCAGGCTCTCAACGCCTCCCGTCGCAATCACGACCAGAGCGTCTCGATGCCATTCCAGACTGATGATATTTGACGCCATGACCGTGCTGCCCTTTGTGTCAGGAACTGACAGGGATTGTCGAAAAAGGTTCGGTCTCTACAAATGGCCACGCAGCACCCACTTGAAGAAACGAATTCCATTCCCGCGTGCCAGAGGCCACAACGTCAATTCAGAAAGAGCACTGAAATCAACATCGCAGCAGCGTTTCCATCAAATCACAGACACCCCACATTGCAAGCTGGAACCTGCACTGTGTCTGCCAGATTCTGTCTGAATGTAGAGTGAAGAAGCCGCAGGGAGGCTGCTACTTGGTCACTTGACGAGTCGTGCCATCTGCCGCTGCAGTTCTCACGGCGTACTCTTTCCCGTTCGGAACGACGCGTCGGTTAGTGACAGCATTTTCCTTTTGCCAGGTAGACAACGCCTTGAGCTGGTCTGCCGACGGCTGTTGAGGCCCCTTCTCAATGAAGGGCTTCAGAATCGGGAAGGCGACATTGAAAGCACTTTTCACATACGCGGCATGTCCTCCCAACCCGGAACGTTCCACCTGATAGAGCAATCCCCATTTTCGCTCCTTCGCCTGACGGGTCGTTGCAGGGCGAAAAGCGAGGTACAGGCGAACGAACGGTTCCTGCCATCCTGGAGCTGTCGGAGACTTTGCCATTGCGGTCCCCAGCTCGCTGATGAGTGTCATGATCTCATCGGTAATCAACTGGATGTTGGTCGACGAACTTAATGGAAGCTGAGAAATACTCTGAGCCGCCAGAGCACGATTCACAGGCAGTTCGCTGCGATTGGTCACAACGTCGAGCAACGCCTCGATAACGATCGGATTCGTGGCTGAGTTGTCGATACGGTCAACAAACCCAAGAGCTTCGATCAATTTGTTGCGGAACCACCAGATCCCGTCTTGAGTGCTTGGTGGAGTCGCATTCAGTGTGTCAACGAGGGCCTGACCAATGTCAGATTTCTCGTTTGAACTTGGAGCGTTCTCACCATCGCGACAGATTCGTCCTAATCCACGAGCCGCCAGAATGCGACAGGACAGAAACTGTTTTGGATCCTTGACCGTATCCAGCAGCAGCTTGTACGCCGCGTTATACGGAACAGCCGGGGTTTCAACCGAATTCACGAACGTTGCAGGTTTCACATTCAACTGAACAACCGCAGCCAGCGCATTGTATCGCACCGAGTCTTTCGGATGATTCATCAATTCCGTAGCACCGCTCACAATCTCATCAAGAAGGATCTGGCGGACCGCAGGTGATGTCAAACTGGGAGCGAGTTCGTTCAGCATTCGATCCGTTGTTTTCGGCGGATCGAGATTATCATCATGTGTCAGCAGAGAAAGGTGGTATTGAGCCACTCGTTTAATCTGACGTGTCTGTTCGCTTGTCGGGGACGTTGATCGGAACCCCGCTTTACTCTTGTAGTATTCCTGTTTGCTGTAGACCTTGGCACTTGCCGAGTCCATCCACCATTGCGGCGGAGTCCAGTTTTCCTGAGCAGAGACTGAGGTTGGAGTCGCCAGGAATGCGCAAAGGCTTCCAAACAACACCAGAACAGACAGGACGTTGAAGCCTCGATGCGAAGACAAATCGATCCCCCTCTGGACTTCGGCGGCTGGGGACATTTCTCGTGTTCTCATGCGCATTCGATCTTGAGAAATGCCAAACAGTTTGGAATCGTATTCCGGAATTGGAACTTTGCGAAGTGACGTCACGGGAAAGTTCACAAGAAGAACGGCCTGCTGGGCCACCTCTCATGTTGACTTTTGGCACAATTTTCGACCTTCCCGAGACTTAAAAACTACCATCGCCTGAAAAGTCGTGTCAAGCTGTGAGGCAGGGGAACCCGGACTCCACCCTCAGTCCGCTCGCCAATTGCTTCCAGATCCGGTTGTTCAAGCAGAGAGCCTTTTGCCGATTTTCCCAGTCATACAGCAAGTCGCGACTCAGCTGTTCAGGACCCGAAGTGCTCCAGTGTGACGGGTTTCGGATGGATTAGCCAACGTTAAAAGCAGTTTGTGAAGGCGCCGACTTGGCTGGGACAGAAGCAATTGGATGACAGGAAAGCGTTCTCATGCTGGTTTTCACAGATCCCCAGTTCCAGTTGCACGATACTGGGAGCCATCCGGAAAATGCCGCCCGACTCAAAGCCATTGACGCCAAACTCCTCTCAGAATCAGCGTTGAAAACGTGTCGTACCGGCTTGATCACACCGGCCACCCGGGAAAGCCTTCTCGCAGTTCATCTGGCAGAGATGCTGGCGAAAACCGAAAAGCTGGCGGCTGCTGGCGGCGGAGCACTCGATCCGGACACAAAGGTTTCCAGCAAGTCTTATGACGTCGCTGTCGCTGCAGCAGGAGCCGTTTGTAACGCTGTCGAACAAGTGACCAGAGGCGAGGACCATCGCGCACTATGCCTTGTTCGCCCTCCAGGTCACCATGCGTTGCCTCATCGAGCGATGGGATTCTGCCTCATGAACAACGTGGCAATCGCTGCTCGTCATGCCCAGAAAGCGTGCGGGGTCGGGCGAATTCTGATCATCGACTGGGACGTCCACCACGGGAACGGAACGCAAGACATCTTTTACGCCGATCCCAGCGTCGGGTTCTATTCAATTCATCGTCATCCCTTTTATCCGGGGACAGGCGACTGGGATGAAACCGGAACAGGTGCCGGACTGGGAACCACATGGAACGTGCCGGTGTCCGTCTCGACGACACGAGAGAAATACCATCAGCGATTTCAGCAAACACTCGACGACGCCGTCAAAACAATGCGGCCAGAGCTGATTCTGATCAGTGCCGGCTTTGACGCCCACCGACTGGACCCGATTGGATCACTCGGGCTGGAAACAGAAGACTTTCAAATATTGACGGAACGAGTTGTCGAAGCTGCCAATGCTGTGTGCAACGGAAGAATTGTCAGCGTTCTCGAAGGCGGGTATCACCCTGATGCCCTCGCCGAATCAGTTCTGGTTCACTTACAGACGTTAGAACGGATGTAGATCGCCCACAGAATGGCATTGAAAGGGGCCACACATTCATCCAGCACGAACGCCGGTTGGATCAACAGGCATGGTCGACAATGAAATCAGGCGTTACATTCCAGCGAAGGCCGTTCCTGATGAGTCAGCTGGACTGAAAGTCGTGTTCCAGACAGTCCAGCGACGGAATCACAGGCTCCAGCACAATGGCAGATGGCCATTCTTATTCGAGATTATTTGGAAGGATTCATCGCAGCAATGACCAGCAGCACCAATCAAAAATACGCCATCACCTGGGATCTGGAGTCATTGTATCCCCGACCAGACACCCCGGAATTCAAGAAGCTGATCGACGAATTCAAGGTTGATCTCGCGAAGCTCGCCGCTCAGTCCGAAACGCTGCCGGCCCCTTCGAAAGAAAACGCCAAAGCCTGGGGCGACTTTCTGGAGCAAGTCGAGCGTCTGTTCGCGTATTCGTGCGACCTTGGCGCCTTCGTTGGGTGTTACTCGGCTGCGGACTCCGAGAACAAAGCATACATGCAGGTTGAGGCGGTCCTCGGGGCAACCGGCCCAGAGCGAAATCAGGTTTTCACCAATCTCGAACTGGCATTCCGCGAAGTCACCGACGAGCAGCTGAAGGAGTTCGCCGCAGGTGACGCTCGTCTGTCGAAAGTCCTCTTCTTCCTGCAGGACTCTCGGGCAAACGCTCAATTCCGTCTTCCTAAAGATCTCGAAATGCTGTCTGCCGAACTCGGCGTCGACGGCATTCACGCCTGGGGTCGCCTGTACGATCGCATTTCCGGAGAATTGAAAGTTGAATTGATGGAGAAGGGCGAAATCGTTCGCAAATCTCCCGGTCAAGTTCGCTTGGATGTGCTTGATCGAAACACGCGCGTCAATAACTTTCATGCCGTTGAGAAGGCGTGGAAGAAAGTTTCCGACACCTGTGCGGACAGCCTGAATCACATCGCCGGAACCAGACTCGCGCGATACAAACGATTGAAGACAGAGGACCATCTGGATGCTCCGTTGCGGTTCAACCGGATGCAACGCCAGACTCTGGACACGATGTGGGATGTCATCTCCAAACGGAAGCACATCCTGCTGAAGTTCTTCGAACGTAAGGCTCAATTGCTGGGAATCGAGAAGCTGGCATGGTACGACCAGCTGGCACCGCTTCCGCAGGCAACATCGTCCGGCGCTGGCGACACTCTGAGCTGGGACACCGCCTGCGACACGATTATCGATTCGTTCGATGAGTTCAGTAACGAACTCGGCGACTTCGCTCGGATGGCGATGACTGATCGTTGGGTCGAAGCAGAAGACCGGAGCGGCAAGCGTCAGGGGGGATTCTGTACTGGTCTCCCGGTTCGCAAGCAGTCTCGAATTTTCATGACCTACACCGGCAGCGCTGACAGCATGTCGACTCTCGCTCATGAACTGGGGCACGCCTACCACTCACACGTCTTGCGCAAGCAGCCATACCTGCTTCAAGACTACCCGATGAATCTTGCTGAAACCGCGTCGACATTTGCGGAAGCAATCCTGGGTGGAAAGCGATTGGCGAACGCATCGTCCGCCGGACAAAAGCTTGGAATTCTCAACAACATGTTGACCGATTCCGTCGCGTTCCTGATGAACATTCACGCGAGATTCATTTTCGAAAACCAGTTCCACAAAGAACGGGCTGAAGCCGAACTCACATCTGATCGCCTGACAGAGATCATGCTTGCTGCTCAGAAAGAAGCATATTGCGACGCATTCAGCGAATGGTCAAATGTCTTCTGGACATCGAAGCTGCACTTCTACATCTCCGGCTTGCCGTTCTACAACTTCCCGTACACATTCGGCTATCTGCTGTCACTGGGGTTGTACTCAACCGCAGGGGAATTCGGTGACAGTTTCCCGGAGAAGTATCGCGAACTGTTGCTGGCAACCGGCAGCATGAATGCAGAAGAAGCAGTGAAGAGCACTCTGGGCTACGACCTGACCCAGCCTGACTTCTGGAATCGCAGTATTGACGTCATCGACCAAAACGTCGCCGACTTCCTCGCGACCAGCGAAGAGTTTGTGAAGTAATTCCAATAGCGATTGCGCCCGTCTTCATCGGATCACACGGTTCGATGAAGACTTTTTTATGCGCCTGCCCTGCTCACTTCGAGAGCAAAGGTTAAATTAAGCAGTCTCGTAGGCTGGATTAGCCGAAGGGCGTAATCCAGCTCATTCCGGCCGGCGAGTGAGCTTAAATAAACGAGCATGAACGATCCCATTCATTGCTGGGTTTCGGTTAGTCGCTCCGCCCAACCTACACAACTTTATAGCAAACTACAGGTCCTGACGGTGCCTCTTTGCAGCCGAGGTTCTTCGACATCTTGGCATCTTACCTGCTGCTTGACATAAGTCACAAAAAGAGCATCATCTCGATCAGTTCAGTTGATTGTATTTAGTTCTCACAGGTGACGGGCTGGGCCATGGCTGTCGAATTCTCTTGTGTTTGTAAGCGTCGAATTAGGGGTGAAGCGGGAACAGTTGTGAGCTGTCCATATTGCTTTGAAAACGTCGGAGTTCCCGACACTGAGTTTGTGGCGGAACGAGGCCGAAAGGAACAGACGCTTAAAGAAAAGGAACGGGCACGCGCTCAGGCTATCGCCGAGGAAAAGGAGCGAGAAGCTCAAACTGAACGGGCCTACCAAACCCAGGTCGAGAAAGAGCGACTTCACTTAGAACAGCAGTTCTCAATTGGCAACTATGGTCCCGGCGTAACACCTCCAGGTATGCACGATCGGTTCTCGCGACTCTGGGTTACAGCTAATGCACTGCAGATTCTGAACGGATTTGGAATGGGATTGTTGATTTTTGTCTCGTTCATTGCAGCCATCGACGAACGTGATGCAACCGACCCAACATACTTCGCTGTCGTCGCGGCTTCTGGCGTCGTTTGGCACGTGGCGTTCGGCTGTGCCAAGGCCATGGCGGAGATTGCTAACACGATAGTGCAGAAAAGATAAGTCTCGTAGTCTGGATTAGCCGAAGGACGTAATCCAGCTCAATCTGGCAGCCACGTGATCATGAATCGACGAGCCTGAACGAGACATCCCCCTCTACTGGCTTTCGCTTAATTGATCCGGCTAACCTACCCGACTTATGAGCCCGCTGAAAGTAAGCAGTCTGGCGTTTCGTTTCGAGCATTGTTAACAACTGAAGAAACCGCGACTGTTTCGAAGCCGGTCCATTCATGCGGTTGAATTAACGACTGCAGGAACTCTGGTTCAGCCTTGGGGTTCAACCATTCACCAAAGAGATTCGGCTCCAGGATGACTGGCATCCGATTATGTATTGGGGCCATCAATCTGTTGGCCTCGGTGGTGATGATCGAGAACGATTCGATCAACTGCTCATTCTGATGCCATGAATCCCAGATGCCGGCCATCGCGAATGGGGTGTCATCTGTATGGTGAATGTGGAACGGATGCTTGCTCTTTCCCTCACGAATCCATTCGTAGAATCCACTTGCTGGAACCAGACACCGACGACGTTTGAATGCGGTCCGGAATGACGGCTTTTCGGAGATCGTTTCTGCCCGAGCATTGATCAGCGAAGCCCCGATCTTCAAGTCCTTTGCCCAACTCGGAATCAATCCCCAACGAAGCGGAAGCAACTCACGCATCCCGGAATTGCTCAAACGGCAGACAAATGTGTTCTGGGTCGGTGCAATGTTGAACCTCAGATGAGGTTCCTGGCCGATGATGGCCTGAAACATGTCTGACAATTGCTTCGCATTGGTCCTGAGATTGAATCGCCCACACATTTTCAACGTCTCCCAGTTTGCTCAACACTGACGTAGGCCGGGGAGAGCGCCTGAGCGAACCCCGACTGGATGCAACGGAGCGAGATGACACGCTCGGAAATGAATGTCAACTGGCGCAGCTGAAAGTCTAAAAGCTTCCGGTCGGCCGGGTCATACAGGGGATGTTCCAATCGCTCTGGGCATTGTGAGCCCAACTGTTGCCCCACAATCGCAACGCAACACGCCGTGCTTTACGGCAAGGCGCACCTGCCCCAACCAGCGGCTACGAGATTGCTCTGTCACTTCACAGTATCAGACACTCACTCTGGCAGGGCGAGAGCAGAATGCGTCCAGCTTTGACGCAATGGAGACCTCAGAGCACAAAAAAAGCCCTAAACCATGACGGCTTAGGGCTTTTTCCAGTGCCTCCACAAGGGCTCGAACCTTGGACCTACTGATTAAGAGTCAGTTGCTCTACCAACTGAGCTATAGAGGCGGCGGAAGACAAACGGTAATCACAGTTACGCTCACATGCAATGGAACAGGCCAACAAAATCACGCCAGCATCTGCTGTCGGGCAGCCTGAATCGATTTAAGTTGTTCTGTCGCCTGTACCAGACACAAACGCGAAATCGGGACGCCGGTTCAAGTCGTTGAAGCTTCATCTCGATCGAGTTTGCTGCCGCAATGCTGATCAGCACAGATGTCACCAGCGCAACCTGCTCAAAAATCGCATGTTACGGTTTCGCAAGATCTCACAGAAGCGAGCTTTGCGGGTGTCGCCCCCGCGTGAAATTCTTCGTCGCTTATGTAAACAACCACGGAAATTGGGCTGTCGCCTGAAACAGATTGCGACTCACATTTGGAGCAACGGCAACACGTGGAAGAACAAGCCGATTGGAAGGTTCTGGGACAGAAAATCCGCTTCTGAAGGTAAACGACCAGCGGTAGCCGGCTTCCTGCAACAGATTCTGGGTCGCTTCCGTGAAGGATTCAGGTTGCCCAACGGGATAGCTGAATGCGGTGATCGGGTGTCCCAGCATCTCTTCAATGCGGGCCTTGGAACGAAAGATTTCCGCCCTCTGAACTTCCACAGAGCACTGAGCAAGGACGGGATGCGTGACAGTATGTCCGCCGATATCGATTCCGGCTCGATCCACTTCTCGAATCATGTCCCAGGTCATCCACAGTCCGGTGGCCAGATCCGCCGGGGCGCGGCCTGTCCCGGTTTCCATCGCGACCTCGTTTTCAAATCCGTCCGTCAGCTCACTCGGCAGGGATTTGTAGACCTGAAGCAGCCGCAGAATGGCGTCTTCACGCTCCTCCGGTGTGCTCAGGAATAGTTGTTCTTCAAACTGACCTGGGAGGGAAATCTTGTGTTTCGTCGAAGAACGCACCATCCACGCGAGCTCGTCCCACCACGCCAGTGGAGAGTGATCAATAAATCCGCTGGCCACAAAGAAAACAGCCGGAACTTGATGCGACTTCAGGACTTCAAACGCCTGAGAATAATTGTCACGGTATCCGTCATCGAACGTCAGGAGGATCGCACGCCCGCGACTCTTCTGAAGATCGTCCAGATCACTGACACGGACGATGTCGAAGTGCTTCTTGAGGAACCGAACCTGAAGGTCGAATTCCTCCTGGGTGGCACTAAAGACACCACGGTCTAAATTGGAATTGGCAGGATCTCCAATACGGTGATAATTGAACACGAGGAGTCCCCGCCACCTGCACAGCGTGCCGGAGAGCACAGAACCGAGGCCGGTTCGTTCTAACGTGCTGGCGAGAAATTCCTTACGACTCATTCGTTACACAACACCCTGCGGGGAGAAACGGTTGGAGATTGGACTTGCTCCAGATCCTGCAATTTTTGGATAAGACCATCTCTAACTTGTCTCGCAGACTCAGTCCGTGTCGCGAAACGATTCAATTGCCATGCAACATCTGGTAATCCGAGTAGAAAAAATGACGATCGTACCGGTTCTTTCAACTTGGCATGCGAGTTTCGTTCCCCAGGGAGAGCACCGCAAATCACGAATTCTGTCACTAACAACTTTGGTCTGCCTAGTTGCTGCTGCGTTTTTGCACATCTCGCCGGTGGTTCACGCTCAGGATATCCAGGGAAAACGGCTCCAACTTTTGCAGAAGCGGTACGACGAACGCAGGGAGCGTTTTGTTCGCGAAATGCACCTCCTCGCGGATGACTGCGAGTCGAAAAGCTTCTTCACCGACGCAGAAGCAATCCGCTCGCGAGCAAAACCGGTTGATGCCGGGGCGTATCAACTCGACGACTTGCCGGAATTCATCATTCCCGCCCTGCCGCTGACAATGCCGGACATCGAACGTGAATGGCGTGCAAAACTTCAGAAGACCGAACGGGCTTTCGCGTCGGATATCTACAAGATTGCCAGAGACGCATTGCGCCTTGGCCTGCCGAGCTACACATTCCAATTGGTTCGTGAAGTCGCCTTTCATGACCCCAACAATCCCAGTGCTCGTGGAATGTTGGGCTATGTCACAGATAAAGGCCGTTGGACAACACCATTTTTGCGACGAATGTCCCAAACCGGGTTCATCGACCATCCTCGATTTGGCTGGATCGACTCAAAGCACGTCGACCGCTATGAGAATGGTGAGCGATTCTATGACAGTCAGTGGATGAGTACTGAGAAAGAAGCGGCCCTGCGAACCGACCTCAACAACGCCTGGGAAGCGACTACAGAAAACTTCCTTGTACGGACAAATCATAGTCTTGAGAAAGGGGTGGAGATCGCCCGCATGCTTGAGACATTTCACAAGTTCTTTCTGCGAGAATACACCGCATTCTTCAATTCTCAGCAGCAGATGGAAAAGCTGCTCGATACCGGAACGCGCGTTACTTGGGATCCCTCCAAACGCTATCGAGTCACCTACTTCCGCAACAAAGACGAATTTGTCTCGCACCTGAAATCGCGGCAACCGCAGATTGAATTGGCGAACGGGCTCTATCTCCCTCGTGATCGCATGGCGTACTTCTTCAACGAAGACCAGTCAGCACAACCCGGGACGGCCGAGAAACTTGAAGAAACCATGTTTCACGAGGTGACCCATCAGCTTCTCGGGGAGAGCCGCAAAGGTCTCTTCGACGTCGGCGAGAAATCCGACTTCTGGGCTGTCGAAGGCTTCGCAAGCTACATGGAGAGTTTCATTCCAGAACAACGCGAACAACAGGTCGGCGACCCAAGGCACATCCGCATCTATTGGGCGAGAAGCAAGATCATCGACGAGAACGAATACCGTCCGATGCGTGAATTCATTGCTCTGGGACGACCAGCGTTCCCATTGCAGGCCGAAGCGTACAACCAATCAGCCGCGATGGTGCATTTCTTTCTCAACTACAATGAAGGCGAGTACCAAGACGCATTCATTGCCTATTTATCGGATGTCTACAACCCGGCAAAAGCACGAAAGCAGAGTCTCGAAGATCTCGTCGGAGCACGTTATGAAGCATTGGATGTGCAGTTCATCGAATACCTGAAGGGCCTCCCCTCCGATGCTCCACCTGGAATGAATGCTGTTCCATTCACGGGAAACCCATGACCCTGCAACTGAATCAGGTCACGATCGGCAACATTCTGACCAGAACGTCTGGTTACTTGCAGACCGTGTCATCGCATTCAGTTCAGCCTTATTGTGGGTGCACATTTGGTCGCTCCCTCTGCGGAGTCGGATGCTACGTGCGGCACAACGGCCATCTTCTTCGCGGACGAAGTTGGGGAGAGTTTCTGGACGTTCGAGTCAATGCCGCCGAGTCTTATCAAACGCATTACGAACGGGAACGGAATTGGGCGCATCGCCAACGAGGCACGTTTTCGCTCTTCTGTTCCAGCTCGACCGACCCATTTCTTCCACAGGAAAAGAAATGGCAGATCACTCGCAGTCTGTTACTCGCGATGCAAGAACAGCCTCCAGATGAGTTAATCCTGCAAACACACTCGCCCAGCGTTCTTGATGTCATCGAGATACTGATCTCGTTGAACACTCGCTGTCGCCTCAGAGTACATCTTTCAATCGAAACGGATCGCGATCGAATTCCCGGTCTGCCTCCCCCGGCCGCCAGTGTGCAGGCCCGATTAAACACCTGCAAAAAATTGCGATCAGCAGGGATTCGCACCGTCGTCACAGTTGCTCCCTTACTGCCCATCGAGAGCCCACACCGGTTCTTTGAACAGATCGCTGACGTGGCCGATGCTGTCGTGATTGATCACTTCATTCAGGGAGACGGGTCAGACGATGGTTCGCGCACACTCCGAACACAACTTCCTATGAAGATGGCGGCGGTCGATCCGAGTTCCATCACTCTTGCGTATCGCGACCAGATGGTTGCCGTCGCTCAGCAATATCTACCAGGCCGAGTCGGCGTGAACATCGATGGATTCGCAGGTCGCATGCTTCCATGATCTGCGAGAAGCATGTTGTGATGAGAGTAGACCGGTGAAAAGCACACGAGAAACAAGTTAACTTCAAGCGGAATCATTGCCAGATCCGCTTAACCGCCGAAGGCACTGTAGCGACGCACTCCAGCATAAAACGCAACACGATTCGCGATCCACAACCCGATCACCCATGCCAGCTGCACCAACAGAAGTTGCGCCATCTGAGTGTGATCGTATCGCCCCAGCCAGATCGCCGCCGGTTCATAAGCAAGAAACCGAAACGGCAGGAGCTGAATGATTCCATGAGCCCAGGGAGGCAGGAAGTCCAAGGGGATCATATGCCCGGACAGGAAGTAGTTCAGCATCATGTAGATGAACAACAGCGAACTGACTTCCAGAAACCAGAATGCAATCAGTCCCAGCAAGGCTTCAATCAGAAACCCCAACAGAAACGCCATCACAAGACAGGCAACACAACTGGCGATCGTGAAGAGATCCGGCGTTGGGGGAAAATAACTGCGGCACAACCAGAACACAAAAACGAACGGGCCGAGCGCGACTCCGTAATACACAATCTTGTGGGCGATGCGATGCCAGAAGAGATAGCCGAGCATATCGATCGGCTGTGTCAGAAACTTCTTGATCGAACCGTCGCGAACCTGAGCAGCAATTCCCGTAGCCAGCCCCGGCATACTTGAGAACGCGCGTCCCAGCATCGTCATCAGGTAATAGGCCACCATATTCTGATAGGTGTAGCCACCAATCTCTGCGTGTGCGTTTTCCGTTCCGACCGCGAAAACGGCTCCCCAGAGAAAGATCTGAGTGACGATCGGCAGAAAGCGAAACAACGTTCCCAGTGCAAAGTCGGCCCGATAAACAAGACGTTCTTCAATGCAGGTGCGCAAAATGATCCAATTGATCCGCCATCGGCTGATCCAATCGGAAGTGGAATGTGATGCGACGTCTGCCATCCGAATCGAGCCACTCTCTTAAATACAGTTTTTCATGTAGTTTCTTAACACACACTTCGAACGATCAGGTCAGCTGAGCACCAGCAACTCACGAACTATGAGGCGACCGGAGACATCTCTCCGACGGCCTGCCTGTCATGAGTTGAGGAAAACATTTCGGCGATCACTTCTTCCAATGGCCGATCCTGCACACCCACGTCTTCCACCTGATACTGTGCAAGGATGGCTCCCAACACATCAGGCACTCTCGCCCGTTCCACTTCAATCTTCACACGAGGCAGTGTCGATTCGAGGACGGTCCCGAATCGCTCCAGCCCGGCGGGATTGACCGCTGGAGCAAATTGCAGGCTGATGACTTTGTTCTGGCTGAACCGTTCTACAATCTCCGCTAACGGGCCGTCGTGCTTGATCTGTCCATCGTTGATGATGACAGCACGCTTACAAAGAACTTCGACATCCTTCATATAGTGACTCGTCAGGATGACCGTAATTTTCCTCTGAGCCTGATAGTACCGAAGGAACTCCTGCACGCGTCGTTGAGAGATCACATCGAGGCCAATCGTCGGCTCATCGAGCAGCAGAACTTCAGGGCTATGCAGCAACGCGGCGATCAGTTCCATCCGCATCCGCTCACCCAGTGAAAGCTCCCGAACCGGTTGAGCAATCAGCTTTCGCACTTCCAGCAGATCGACCAGCTCATCGCGGCGACGATCGAAATCTTCGGCAGGAATGCGATAGATCTCCCGATGCAGGCGAAACGATTCCTGAGCAGGCAAATCCCACCACAATTGGTTCTTCTGCCCCATCACGAGCGAAAAGCGACGACGAAACGCATTTTCACGTTTCCATGGGACATGCCCCAACACTTCTGCATGTCCGGAGGTCGGATAGATCAACCCGGAAAGCAGCTTCAACGTGGTTGTTTTGCCTGCTCCGTTGGGGCCAAGAAACGCAACCATCTCGCCAGGCTCGATGCGCAAGCTGACATTTCGAACGGCTTCAACCGTCTTGTATTCACGGTGAAACAACCCGCGAACAGATGCCCATAAGCCTTCCTGCTTCTGGTACACCCGATAGGTTTTGCAAAGATCCTGAACAACAATGGCTGACATGAAGAATGCAACAATCTGATCTGGATTGAACGAACAGAAAAACGATCGGCGAACTTCAGGCAAATTCTGGTTGCATTCTACCGAGTACCGCACACCCGTACACAGGGACAGCAATCACTTCTGCAGGTGATTCGAAAATCATCCCCGTAATCGCTTACGACGTCCTTTCACAAATGACTGCACCACCATGTTTCCCATGTCCTGGGCATTGCAGGTGGCACTGATCCCTTTGGTTACCTGAGCCATTTGTTCTACGAAGTTGACCAGTCCGTAATAGAAATAGTCTTCGACTAATGCAAAACTCGAAATCTGAATTCCTTCACTCGCACACCGTTTGGCTTCCGACAACGTAATCCGGGAAGTCTTCTCGGAAGGCGGATAAATCAACAGAATATCGCGTCCTTCAACGTGGGCGGTCGGCTCTCCATCGGTGATCAGAATGATCTGACGATTCGCCGCTGGCTGACGACGCAGAATTCGCCTCGCAAACTGCAACCCGGCGTGAATATTGGTGAAGTGTTCCGGCACAAACTTGGGTGGATGATCCAGATTGATGCGGAGATGCACATGCGGGTCAAACAGGCTGACTTTCTTCGGGGCAGAGAGCAGTAACTCACGCTCCGTCATTGGGGTTGCGTACGTGTGAAAGCCGACAATCTGCAGAAAATCATTCTGGTAGCGTGAACGAACCAGCCCCTGCATCGCCATCGCAACCCGTTTCGCCGCACCATATTTCCCATATCGGGACATGCTGCCTGACATATCCAGCAGAACGACGGTCGCACAACTGGTCTGATAGTCAGTCTCGTAGATCACGAGATCCTCTTCAGACAACTCGATAGGAGATCCGCCCCCTTGCCGAACGAGTGCGTTCTTCAACGTCTCGTGCATGTTCAGATTGGCAACAGGATCGCCAAACTCATACGGCTTCGATTCATCCTGAACGGTCTGGCCCGCTCCACGAAAATCCGATTCGTGTCGGCCCAACTTGTCGCGACTCTGAATATTGAACAGTTGCTCAAGCGTCTTCTGTTCAACCCGTTTCAACCCTTTGGGCGTAATCCGGTACTGCCCATCACGGTCTTTTTCGATCAGCCCACGCTTAACCAATTTGTCGACAATGTCCGGGTTCTCGTCTGCCCATTGTTCGAATGCAGGAAGGATGTCATCGCCATGCTCCAGGAAATATTCTGAAAGCTGGTCGAAGATCTCATCTGCGGACTGTGGGTTGAAGCTCTGTGAGCCATCCCATTTCGAGAACTCGAACTGCATGGCATTAAGTCTCCGGAGGGAGGTCTTTCATTGCATCATCAGGTTTCACGTCACGAGATTCGACATCGGTGGATTCGACTTCAGCTTTCTCGCTGGCCTCTCCGACTGCTGGCAATTCAGAGCGAGGGCCTTGTGGCTTCTTTTCTCTTTTTGGTCGGTTGCCACCATCAGCGGAATCTGACGGAGCAGGTTCTTCCGGCCCACAATCTTCTTCCGTCATGACCAGATCGAGTTCAGGAGGCGTCGGTTTGGCGTATCGCTTCCCTTCAATCAGTTGCATTTGCGGAGCAGGTTGACTGCATGAACAGAGAACGGTGGTCACGCTCGCCGGCATTTTCCGTTCGCGCGAGCAGGCTGGGCATCGCCACAAACGTCGAACGTCATTTTGAATACGAACACCGGGGCCGCGCATCGGATTTCCTGTCACCAACCAAAAGCAATTCCTCGATGAACCTCGTCGTTCATCTGACCGTCTCTTTTTGATTGTAAACGGCGGAAGCCAATTCAGCGACCCCCTTTACAAGGTCAAACGACAAGCCGAGGGGGACATGCGACCTCTCACAGCCTCTTTTCCCTGCGAATCAGGGGAGCAACCGGTCGAATTGAACTGGAATCCGATGGTCAGAGCCCCCAGAAATCGACGGCTGGTAGATCAATTTGAAAAATGCCCTAGAATATGGACGTCTTCTCACCGGCTTCTCCTTCACAACAGTCAACAGGTTCGTCGATGCTGAGTCCTGCACTCCAGAATTCCCGCTTCATGAAGGCAGCCCGTTGCGAACCGACGGATTGCACACCCGTCTGGATCATGCGACAAGCCGGTCGATACCTGCCTGAGTACATGGCTGTCCGCAGCAAGGTCACCTTCATCGAGCTCTGCAAGCGGCCGGAACTGGCTGCTGAAGTGACGCTGACCGCTCGCGAAGTCCTGGGTGTTGACGCCGCCATTCTCTTCGCGGACCTGCTCCCCATCCTCGAACCGATGGGCTTCAATCTGGAGTACCAGAAAGGGGAAGGCCCTGTCATTCACAATCCACTTCTGTCCGCGAAAGAAGTCGATCGCGTGCAGCCAGTGGACGACCTGTCGCTGGTCGGCTACGTCTTCGACGCTGTGAAACTGATTCGCAGCCAATTGCCGGCAGACATTCCGTTGTTGGGTTTCGCAGGCGCTCCGTTCACACTTGCCTCGTATGCCATCGAAGGGGGCGGGTCGAAGAACTACGTTCGAACAAAATCTCTGATGTTCGGCGATGAAGCGGCATGGGACGTTCTCATGAGCAAGTTCGTCGACACACTTGGGCGTTACTTAAATGCACAAGTCGAAGCTGGGTGTCAGGCCGTTCAGATTTTCGACAGTTGGGTCGGCTGCCTCGGACCTGCAGACTACCGACGCTACGTTCTTCCATACACGAAGCGGTTGATTGAGTCGCTTCCCAAAGACGTTCCCGTCATCAACTTCATGACAGGCAATCCGGCCTTGCTGGTTGATCAGGCATCTGCCGGGGGACAGGTTGTTGGAATCGATTGGCGTGTTGACTTCAAGACAGCCCGCCAGGTTGTTGGCCCCAACCGTGCCATTCAGGGGAACCTCGATCCGGTCTCTCTGTACTGCGAAATTCCCGTACTGAAACAACGGGTGCAAGATCTGCTCAACGACGCACAGGGAGATGGACACATCTTCAACCTGGGGCACGGCGTTCATCCCGACATGAACCCCGACAATGTGAAAGCACTGGTCCGCATGGTTCACGAACTGAGCGCCCGATAACCTCCGGCCAGAGATAACGGCCAAAGACAGCGACCAGAGACAAACGAGAGTCCGCAGCAATCAAAAATGAAACTGCTGCGGACTTTTTCCGTTTGCAACAAAGGGACAGGCAGAGACTCAGATCAAATTCCTTGAGCAGAGATTCTGCATTATCGCTGCTGCAGGTATTCCTCAATACGCTCGGCTTTTCTGAGCAGGTACGGAATATGGCGATTGTTGGCCTCAACAAATTGAGCCAGCAACCGCATATGTTCTTTGAAGTCCTCTGTGAACTTGGCATTCTCCTGATCGCGCCAGGTCGCGCTTAACGCTTCCAGCTGATTCCCCAGCATCGAAGCCTGATCGCCGAGCGTGTTGTTGAACTGCTTCAACTTCATCGCGAAGGCCCGAAGTTCTTCAGGATTTGCAATTGCCTGTGCCATTTCTGCTCCCTTTTCAGAGTACCGGCGCGAGACTGCGTTCCTTGAGTATACGAAGAAATTTGCACTCTAAGAAATCCGGGAACGCCACTTTGCTTTGCGGATCACCTCCATGAGGGGTACCATCCAATGTGTCGAACCGAGAGTCGGCCACACTGAATGATGACGTTACGGCTGAATCTGTACGCAATCACCTTCCCCCAATTCTCTCTCCTGAGTAAAGCGAGCTCTATGAAACGATCAGCTTTCTGGCTTCCAGCCTGCCTTGCCTTGTGCGCGAGCACTCTCCCGGCAGTCGCCGCTGAACCAAACCAACTGACACAGAACGAAGAACTGGCGGGCTGGAAACTTCTGTTTGACGGGAAGACCACATCCGGCTGGCGGAACTACAAATCCGACAAAGTGAGCAATGGCTGGGTCGTTGAAGACGGTGCTCTCGTCCGCAAGGACAAAGGGGCTGGCGATATCGTCTCAGAAGAACAGTACGATGCCTTCGAACTGCTGCTCGACTACAAGATCAGCCCTGCTGGAAACAGCGGATTGATGTTCCACGTTCAGGAAACAGAACAACGTCCTTACCAGACCGGACCTGAAATCCAGATTCAGGACAATGTCGAAGGAAAAGACGCTCAGAAAGCAGGCTGGCTGTATCAGCTCCACCAGCCAGCTAAAGATCGCGTCACCGGAGAAATTCTGGACGCAACCCGACCAACCGGGGAATGGAACCAACTCTACGTGCGCGTTGCTCCCGGGTCTGGCGAAGTCGCTGTGAACGGTGTTCGATACTACACCTTCAACAAGGGCAGCGCTGACTGGAACAAACGAGTTGCCAACAGCAAATTCAAAGACTGGGCAAACTTCGGCAAACCAGACACAGGTCACATCTGCCTGCAAGACCACAACGATCTGGTCTCGTTCCGGAATATCAAAGTCCGCAAGCTGGCCCCAGGTGGCAAAGCTCCAGACATCTCGACCTCAGAACTTCCTCTGAAATCGACTCTGGCCTTCCCGAACCTGAAGCTCGATAAATGGTCACCGGAAACCGAGAACGGTGTCCCACGTGCTTTCCGCCCGATCGTTGTCACCGCTCCAAAGGACGGCAGCAACCGTCTGTTCGTTGCTGATCAGCACGGGCTCATCTGGTCATTCGACAACAAAGCTGACGTCAAAGAATCCAAGCTGGTTCTCGACATCTCTGATCGCGTTGCTTACAGCGACAAGCAGAATGAAGAGGGTTTCCTCGGACTGACCTTCCATCCGAAGTTCAAGGAAAACGGCTACATCTACGTTAACTACACACCAAAGTCGACTCTGCAGACAAACGTCTCTCGCTTCCAGCTGTCAAAGACGGATCCAACCAAGTTTGATCCAGCCAGCGAGAAAATCATCTACACCATCAAGCAGCCATTCTGGAACCACAATGGCGGAACCGTCATCTTTGGCCCGGATGGATTCCTGTACATTGCATTGGGTGACGGCGGAGCAGGAAACGATCCGTTCGATAACGCCCAGAACCTGAGCAGCCACTTTGGCAAGATCCTCCGCATCGACGTTGATCGCGAAGAGAACGGCAAGGCTTACGCAATCCCAGCTGACAACCCATTCGTCGGCAAAGAAGGGGCTGCCCCAGAGATTTACGCCTATGGCTTCCGCAACGTCTGGCGGATGGCGTTCGATTCCAAGACCAATGTTCTGTGGGCGGCTGACGTCGGTCAGAACATCTGGGAAGAAATTGACCTCGTCGTCAAAGGCGGAAACTACGGCTGGTCACGTCGAGAAGGAACCCACCCATTCGGCAACAAAGTCGTCGACGAGTCCTCCTTCATCGATCCAATCTGGGAATACGATCACCAGGTCGGAAAGTCGATCACTGGCGGATTTGTCTACCGGGGCAAAGCACTTCCTGAACTCGAAGGCAAGTATGTCTATGCCGACTACGTGACAGGAAAAATCTGGGCTCTGAACTACGACGCCGCTGCCAAGAAGGTGATTTCCAACGAAGCGATTCCGGGACAGGCCATGCCAGTGCTTTCCTTCGGAGACGACGCTCAGGGCGAGATCTACTTCTGCATCGTTTCTCCAAACGGGCAGGGGATCTATAAGTTCGAAAAGAAGTAGACCTGACTCACCAGTCAGCGCAGCTTCGATTCAAATCGCAGTCTGATGCAGCGACCCTTTCCTGATGGAAACGCAACTGCATCACAATTAAACGAAGCCGGGGTCTGATATTCAGACCTCGGCTTCTTTGCTTCAGAAATTCACAAACTCGAAGTAGGTCTCAACTTGCCGAGCCCTGAATCTGAAATACGATGAATTCGAGTTTGGAGATCTTTTCGCCCCTCTCAAAAAGACGCATCGCTCGAAACGCAACGACGATACTGTACAAGGCAACGGAACAAACATGGACTGGGCTATCCCGCTGCTAACGCTCACCGCAATGGAAATTGTGCTGGGCATCGACAACATTGTTTTCATCAGCATTCTTTGTGGGAAACTCCCTGAAGCCCAGCGGGCGAAAGCACGCACCATCGGGCTCGGGCTGGCGATGGGGATGCGCATTCTCCTGCTGTTCTGCATCAGCTGGGTCCTGGGACTGACCGCTCCGATCTTCCAACTGACAGACCTTGGCGTCCCGGAAAGCTGGGTCCTTCCAGATGATGTCCCGGCGACTCCCGCGACTCCAGAGTCAACAACCGGTCATGGGCACGGGCATGTTCATGGTCCAGAAGAGATCAACAACATTTCAATCCGTGACCTGATTCTCCTCGTCGGTGGCCTGTTCCTGATCTGGAACAGCGTCATGGAAATCCATCACAAACTGGAAGGCGACGAACAAGAATCCCACGCCGAACCAAAGCGAGTCACATTCCAGTCTGTGCTGCTGCAAATCGCAATCCTCGACATCATCTTCTCGCTCGATTCCGTGATCACAGCCGTCGGGATGGCGAAGGACATCTGGGTCATGGTCGTTGCAGTCATCCTGTCTATCGTGGTGATGATGATCTTTGCAGGTTCCATTGAACGATTTGTCACCGCTCACCCGACAATCAAAATGCTTGCCTTGTCGTTCCTGATCCTGATTGGTGTTCTTCTTGTGGCAGAAGGGATCGGAACTCCGGTGAACAAAGGGTACATCTACTTCGCGATGGCCTTCTCACTGATAGTCGAGCTACTCAATCTGAAGATACGAAAAGGAAAGCCTCGCATCCCACTGAAGATGGCGACGTCCTCAACAAATCCATCACAGGATTAGCGAGACATACTCAGTAATGTGACAGCGGTGGCAGGCTTTCGAGAACGAGAGTCTGCTACCGCATCTCCCATTTCTGCACTCTGGAGTTGCGACACCGCGTCCGGATCGTTTTCAAGCGAATCTGGAAAGCTCAGCGTTTTCAGCCCGCGAGCTTCAGTCTCTCATCTTTCAAATCAGCTGCACGGACACACGCAAGACCTGAGCAGCCCTAAGAAAGCTGATGCAACTCGTCGCCACCCGTGTTGCTATTAGGGTCGCTATCACTGCCCCCCACTCTGGGAACTTCGATCCGACAACACCCGAGATTCAGATGATCGACGCCTGTCGATTCTGTCGACATCAGCAAGCCATCTTTGAGACGGTAAAAAACGTACCGACCCTGCTTTTTGCGTTCGAGTATTCCGGCGTTGTGAAGGACGCCCAGATGGTGGGAAACCAGCACGATTTCCATCTGCAGCAGCTCTGCGATGTCCCCAACAGAACGCTGACCAGTACGCAGCAGATCGACAATCTTCAAACGCGTTGGATCACCCAGCGCCTTGAGCTTCTCGGCACAAAATTCAGATTGAAATCGATCTTCTGTCACAATGCATCCAGACTGCTAGAAAAGACACCAGTCATTCGTCGACCGACGCAGCTTCTTTTCTGATTCAGGAAATGCTGTTCACCGCAGCGCGGAAATCGTCAATCAGACAAGACAATGACTTCCGAAGGCTTATTCTTCAAGCGGTCACGTACACTCCACTTGACTGACCCACTCTCATAACCGCACGGCTTTCTCTGCCACAACGACCAAAAGAGAGAAGCCATCCTCAAGATGGTTCCGATTCGACAACTTCGGATTGTATGTAACATTTCCGCTCCAGCCAACCAGCTCACGCCCCTCGAACATCAGGCCACATGCTTCCAACACGAATCAATGTTCTTCTCCCTGTTGCTGAATTCAGGGTTGCGAGAAGCGTGAGTTTCAGCACAATCAGTAAACAACAAAAGTGAAGAGAGGACAGAGACTTCCATTCATCACTAACACATTAGTGGTTCGCGAACGGTCACTCTCTGCCTGTCTTGTCCTGCGAATGCGACTCGTCCAAGAGGCCTTCTTCATGCGATCCACGCACAACTTCTCTCGAAGCAGGTTTCTGATCGTACTTGTCCTGCTGGCCACCGGGATCACCGTTTGCTCTCTTCCAACTGATGTTTTCGCTCGGGCAGGGGGAGGAGAAAGCTTCGGAGGAGGCGGAGGGAGTAGAAGCAGTGGAGGCGGATTCAGCGGCGGCGGGGGGAGCTTCGGCGGAGGATCGAGCAGCTATCGCTCCAGCGGCGGGGGAGGGGGCGGCAGGCCCATCGATGGATTCTTAATCATCATCCTCTCAGTTGTTGTTCTGGTTGTCGTCTCGTCCGCCATCAACGGCTTGAAGAAAACTCAAGTCCAAAGGACCGTTCGTCGAGGGAAGCAGCGTCAGACCGAACGCCTTCGAGCGACCTCGCTTGCTGCAATGCAAAAACGGGACCCGAGTTTCAACTACGAACTCTTTCGGAAACGAGTAGAAACGGCATTCCTGAAAATCCAGCAGGCATGGAGTGATCAGGATCTCAAGTCAGTCCGGCCATTCATCAGCGACGGGATTTTTGAACGGTTTTCTCTTCAGATTAAAATGATGCAGGATGCTGATCTGCGCAACATCATGACGAATGTTCAGATTCGTACGTGCGAAGCAGTCGCACTCTATAACACTGTTCAATTCGACACGATCCACCTACGAATTGCGGCATCCGCACTCGACTATAAAGTCAACCTGAAGACCGGAAAACGAATCCCAGACAGTGAGCACTCTGGTCCGTTTGTAGAATTCTGGTCGTTCCACCGCCGCCCCGGCGTCAAATCAATCGCTGCTCAAGGAGCAATCGAAGGCCAGTGCCCGCGCTGTGCGGCCCCATTGAATATTGTCGATGTCGTCAAATGCTCCAGTTGCGGTGCGCAGGTCAATTCAGGTGAGTACGACTGGGTGTTGTCTGAAATCACTCAGGAATCCGAATTTCAGGTGCCCGGCAGCGAACAGGACTTACCTGGAATTGCGGCCCTACGTGCGAAAGATCCCGGCTTCAACATCCAGCACATCGAAGACAAAACCTCTGTCATGTTCTGGAGGTTGAGAGCCGCCGAATACTATGCTGATCCCCAATATGCAGCACCCGTGTTGATGCCACAACTCCGAAGCGAATTCACGGCTGGCCTCAAAGAGAAGAATCGCTACTGGAAGAATGCAGCCGTTGGTCAGGTCGAAGTCCTCGACGCAAACAACAACATGGAATCCACGGATTCGCAGGAGATGGACTCACTGCATGTGATGGTCCGCTGGTCAGGCATACTGATCAACCGCAACAACGGAAGAGAGAACGAACTGAAGGGGCAGGCAATCGTCTCTCAGTTGTACACGCTCGAAAGAAAGAAGGGGACTCTGACCAATCCTGCCGGGACGTTCAGTTCAGCAGGCTGCCCACAATGCGGCGCTCCACTGGAGATTGACGGATCAGGCAGTTGTAAATACTGCGGAACAGTCGTGACAGATGGCAGCTTCGACTGGGTCCTGAAGAGTGTCGATCGCTTCTCTGAAGATGCTGCTCAAAGACACTTTGAGAATCTTCGAAAGCTGCGAGAAGAACATGCAGAATCCAATGTCGCTGTTCACTCAACAGACACTCCGCTCGCGCTGGCGATTCTCGCTCAGGCCGCACAGATTGACGGCATTCTCAATGAACAGGAACGGATCGTGCTCCAGAAACTCGGGGCACATCGCGGCCTGTCAGAACAACAGGTAAACACCGTTCTCGAACAGGCGAAAGCATTCGACACAAAAGTTCCGCGCCCCGAGAATGCCGAGCAAGCCAGAGACTATGTCACGCAACTCGCCCACGTCTTTCTGGTTGACGGAATCCTCACTCCACCTGAGCAAAGGATGCTGGTTGACTACGCAATCGACAGTGGCCTCAGTCAGGCCGATGCCAAACTCATTATTCAGAAAGAACGAAAGCGTGTGCTGACAGCGGCGCGAAATGCACTCCGAAACTAACGGTGCGGCCCTGTTAAATCAGAAGAAGCTGATTGTGACCAACTCGCGTCCCTTATCGCAGTAAAGGGATCGTTTCCTCAGTGAAGTTGTCCGAGGTTTTCAAGCCACCAAATGGATCGGCCCCATCAGAAGACGGCGGATTCGATGCTGAATTTCCCGGGACAAGACGTGTACCTCCCGGAGCTGGAAAGGCATCGAGCGATTCTTTGCTTCCTTGAGGACCGGCCGGAGCAGAGCGCTTCACATCGAATTCCCACGGCTCGGGATCCGGCACCTTGCGAACCGCTGCAGGTTCATCAAGATCGGCCGGGAGCTGTCGGGGCGGAACAACGCCCGCTGGCTGACTGGCTCGTCGCGAAGGCGTGTTTCCGTTCATGGTGCCACCAGGTGTCACAGAGATGGAATGTGTCGCTTCAAATGTGCGGCCATCTATGGTTTCAATTTTGGCGAGCAACACCACTTGCGAACCATTGGGCGGTCGCTGCCATTCCTCATCAATTTGAAATCCAGCCGACAAAAACCCGGAATGCCAGAGTTGGCGACTCTCATCCGGAGTATATGTCCACCGTCCAAGTGAACGGTCACCACTTGGACGCGAAGGATCGATGGCTTCGAGTTCCAGTCGTCCAGAGATTTTAACAGTGCTTCCCTGAGCATCGTAAGGGCTGATGAGTGCAAAGAAACGCTCATCACCGGCGACATCATCCTGATCCTGCCCCGCTGTGAAGTAGGAATTGAAAGCGAATTCTTCGACCTTCGCGATATTGCCGCTGACTTCCTCCATCGCAACGGAAACGTTCAGCGCAGAGGCATTCGTGCGAAGCAGATCGAGCTCACGCTGAGAGACGCGGAGGTCACTTTCCAGCCGGGAAACCTTGGACTCGTAGTTTCTCAGGGCCGATTCCTGTGTCCGTAGCTGCGCCTCCAGCAGATCGACATTCCCTCGCGTGACGCACGAAGACAGTGTCGACAACAATGCCAGACCGGCGAAGACTTTCGCTACGCCGGCTTCGAACTTCCATGCTCGAAGTGCAGTCATCATGACGAACAAAATTCAGAAAAGTATTGCGGACCAATCACGTGAGGCCCGAATCAGGAGCATCGTTGCGACAGAAACCATCCCGTCACAATTCCCTGACACAACGTCTCCAAGTCATTAGGCCACAACTCAAAGCTGAGGCACATTGACTCTGGAAACCCTTTGAATCCTGACCATCAATCTGATCAGGATTCAAAGCCACATCTTCAAAAACAACGATTTGAGTGCATGCAAAGCAAGCCCGGTTTGGATGGCCAGTGTCAGCCTGATCCCAAACCCTCAAAAAACAGTTTATTAGTCTTCTTTGCCATGCGGCAGGCGTTCCAGAACTCGGTCTACGAGCCCGTACGAAACAGCTTCTTCTGCGGACATGAAGTTATCGCGATCTGTATCTCGCTCGATCGCATCCAAAGTCTGACCGGTATGCTTCAGGAGCATCTCGTTCAGCTTTCGCTTCATCTTGATCACTTCCTTGGCATGAATTTCCAGGTCCGTTGCGGTCCCTTCCATTCCGGCCAATGGCTGGTGAATCATGATCCGGCTGTTTGGAAGAGCATATCGCTTCCCAGGTGCGCCGGCGGTCAACAGCATCGCTCCCATACTGGCTGCCTGTCCCATGCAATAGGTGGCAACATCGCAGGAGATGTACTGCATTGTGTCGTATATCGCCAGACCAGCTGTGACAGAGCCACCTGGCGAATTGATGTACATATGGATGTCTGATTTTGGATCTTCAAACTGCAAGTACAGCAGCTGAGCAACCAACAGGTTCGCCATCTGATCGTTGACCTGAGTCCCCAAAAAGATGATTCGATCTTTCAACAGACGACTGTAGATGTCCATCGCGCGTTCTTCGCGACCGGACTTTTCAACGACAAATGGAACAAGCGTAGACATGATGACTTCTCGTTTATTGTGTTCGCGGGGGAAAGCTGACGGCGAAAGAAAAGCAGCTGTTAACGTTTTTCAGCTGCCTGCGTTGCTTCAGCGGCAACCGCAGCTCCCTTTTTCTTGGGAGTCACAATCTCATCAATCAGACCATATTCTTTCGCCTGAATTGGCGACAGATAACGGTCACGTTCGGTATCCCGAGCAATCACTTCTTCTGGCTGACCGGTGTGCGCGGCGAGAATCCGGTTCAACACCGCTCGCGTTTCCAGAATCTCGTTCGCCTGAATTTCGATGTCGGAAACCTGACCGCCAACCTGACCATACGGCTGATGGATCATCATCTTCGCGTGTGGAAGAATGAAGCGTTTCCCATGCGCACCCCCGGCAATGAGAATCGCGCCGCCGCTGGCCGCAAGACCGACGCAATAAGTCGCGACAGGGCATTCGAGGAATTGCATCGTGTCGTAAATTGCCAGCGTCGCGGTGACAGAACCGCCCGGAGAGTTCACGTACAGGTGAATGTCCTGGTGTCGGTTTTCTGACTGCAAATACAGCAGTTTCATCACAATCAAGTTCGCATTGCCATCGTGAATCGGGCCATCCAGAAAGATGATCCGATTGTCGAGCAACAGGTCTCCTACACCCATCTGCCGAGTACGCTGATAATCAGCGTTCTGCGGATCAACCGGGGAGTGACGTCGAATGTTCATTTCAAACATGTCCGATGGCCTTCTTTCGGTGCTGAGAGTCGATTGGGAATTGTTCGCGATTTTCAATTTCAGGTCAATGGGACCTCAACTCTGCGCTTTCTGGATCAAAGCAGCCAGAAATGACATACGGAAGCGAAATTTCATATGCCAGAGACCAACCCTGCCATCGCGAAGTTCAGTTGTTTTCCGCTCTGAGCCAGCCCTGATCGATTTACCACAAACGCAAGCTTCCAACTTCCACAAAACGGGGAACGAGACTGCCAGTCACGGTTGTTTGTTTCCATAGACAGCATTCTTCCACCCTCGGTTCCATTCGTTGGCTCAGAACAAATCGGAATCCACGTTCTCTGATCGCGAAGGCACCTTCAACAAATTGTTGCACGCATTTCCAAACTGCATATCCCCCACAACCACAAAATTCACCCCAAGAAAGTCGATCAAATTGTTTTTTAATCGAGAATTTTCACTGGAAACCACCCACACAGGATGATCTTTTATTGACTTATTCATTTCCCTATAGATCTTTGTGCCGTTGCGAGTGCCTCGACGGAGGACGTGGTCATGCTTCGGAGAAGTACAAATTGTCAATCAACTCGCTTCAGCAGTATTAGACGGTCACAAAAATCCTCTCCAGGATTCACATTGATCGAACTACTGGTGGTGATTGCCATCATCGCTGTTTTGATTGCCCTGCTGCTCCCTGCAGTGCAGCAAACCCGGGAAGCTTCCCGCCGAACTCAATGCCGAAACAATCTGAAGCAGCTCGGGATCGCGGTACACAACTATCACGACACGTTCCGAATCTTCCCAAGAGGGAACTACGAGCGAACAGCTCTCAGCGCCGCCGACCAAGGAACCGGGCACTACTCCTATTACGGAATTTCAGCACACACGATGCTGCTTCCTTACGTTGGGCAAGCCAATGTCTACTCGTCCCTGAATTTTTCCGTGTCAGTTCGCATAGGGGCCAATGGCACCACCAAGCAGATTCGGATTCCTTCTTTCCTGTGCCCTTCTGACACAGTGATCAT